>DAOTVO010000044.1:0-8911 GCA_034436335.1 Anaerolineales bacterium
ACGTGACTTTGCCGGAGGGCGTGGAGATGGTGCTACCTGGCGACAACGTGACCCTGACGGTAGAGTTGATTGTGCCGGTGGCGCTGGAGCAGGGTTCCAAATTCGCCATTCGCGAAGGCGGCCTGACGGTTGGCGCCGGCGTCATTACCAAGATTCTGGCGTAGAAAGTTCGAGAGTAAGTTATGGCTTCTAAGAAGAAAGATATTCGTCCGGTTCTCATCCTGGCGTGCAACGAATGCAAGGAACGTAACTACGTTACCGAGAAAAACCGCCGCAATGACCCGAACCGGCTTGAATTCAACAAGTATTGCCCGCGCTGCCGCAAGCACACCTTGCACCGCGAAACGAAGTAGTCTTGAGTCGGATAGTCGAATAGTCTGATTTTCTGGCGACTATGAGACGAACGACTATCCGACTGAATTTGTAGGCCAGTAGCTCAACTGGTAGAGCTCTCGTCTCCAAAACGAGCGGTTGTGGGTTCAAATCCTGCCTGGCCTGTCACGTACAACGCCGCTGCCCGTGAGGCGGCGTTGTCACCGTCAGAAAGCAAAGGAGTATGACGTGGCTGGTAAAGATAACAAAGCAAAACGCGAGAGCGGGCTGAGCCGTTTCTTCCGTGAAACGGCGGCTGAGTTGCGCCGCGTCTCCTGGCCGACCTGGCCGGAAGCCCGCCGATTGACTTGGATTGTGATTGTTGTGGTGACTTTCATGGCGCTCTTTTTAGGTCTTGTGGATTTGGGCGCCCGCGAATTGCTGAAGTTGATGGTGAGCGCTTAAGCCCCGTTGTTCAGCCAAGTGAGGTCGAATGGATAACCAGGAGCCGGAAGAAATCTTTGAGCAGGAGCCGCTCGAATCCGAAGAGGAACAGCCTCGTTCGGATGAGCCGGTTTTAAAGGCTTCTTCCCGCCGCCAAAAAGCCGCCCCGGAAGAAGTCCAGGATACCGTGCCAGAGGGCCCGGCGTGGTATGTCATTCACTGCTACTCCGGTTACGAAAATAAGGTGCGCCATAATCTCGAACAACGCATCGAGACGATGGGCATGAAGGATAAGGTTTTTGATGTGGTTGTCCCGACCCAGGAAGAAATCGAAGTCCGCGACGGCAAGCGGCGCACGGTGGAACGCCACATTTTCCCCGGTTATGTGCTGGTGAACATGATTTTGACCGAGGAATCGTGGTTTGTCGTCCGCAATACGCCCGGCGTGACCGGCTTTGTCGGTATGGGCAATCTGCCCACCCCGCTGCGGCCGGAGGAAGTGGCGCAGATTTTGAAGCGCATGGAGGCCGAAGCCCCCTCCATCAAGGTCACCTTCAAGCCCGGCGACCGCGTGCGCATCATAGATGGTCCTTTCAACGATTTCCGCGGCGTGGTCTCGGATATTGACATGGAGCACACGAAAGTGCGCGTGATGGTGTCCTTCTTCGGGCGCGAGACGCCCGTGGAGTTGGACTTTCTCCAAGTGGAGAAAGCATAAATTTGACGGTGGCAGGCTGAGGGTCCGCGCCCGATGGCCTGAACTGGTGGGAGGGTGTCCCGCATAAATCACCCGCTAAAACCACAAAGGAGTTTGTTTCAATGGCAAAAAAGTTAAAAGCAATTGTTCGTCTGCAGATTGAGGCCGGTAAGGCCAATCCTGCGCCCCCCATCGGCCCGGCGCTCGCCGGTCATGGGATTAACATCATGGCGTTCTGCAAGGAGTACAATGCCCGCACGTCGAACCGTCCGGGCGAAATCCTGCCTGCAGAAATCAGCGTCTATACCGACGGGTCGTTCACCTTTGTGCTGAAGACCCCGCCCGCTGCGGTTTTGCTGCGCAAAGCCGCTGGCGTGGAAAAAGGCTCGCCCGCTCCGAACCGCGAGAAGGTCGGCAAGGTGACCCGCGCCCAGGTGCGCGAAATTGCCCAGTTGAAGATGAAAGATTTAAACGCGCTGGACATCGAAGGCGCGATGAAGCAAATCGAGGGCACTGCCCGCAACATGGGCATCACTATCGTTGACTAACCCCGGTGGGAGGACTGCTCAGCCAGTCCGTTTGCACCACGAAGGAGAACTATGGCTAAACACGGAAAGAAATATCTGGCCGCACTGGCCAAAATTGACGTCAATAAGAATTACGAACCGCGCGAAGCGGTGAAGTTGGTCAAGGAAACTTCTTACACCAAGTTCGACGGCACGGTGGAAGTGCATCTGCGTACGAGCCTTGACCCGCGTCAGGCCGATCAACAAATCCGCGATGTTGTCGTCCTGCCGAACGGTCTGGGCAAGACGGTGCGCGTGCTGGTCTTTGCCCAGGGCGATGGCGCGGCCAATGCCCGCGCCGCCGGCGCGGATGTCGTTGCTGATGACGATGAAACCCTGAGCAAGATTCAGGGCGGCTGGCTGGACTTCGATGTCGCCATCGCTACCCCTGACATGATGGGCAAGGTCGGCCGCCTGGGCCGTGTGCTCGGGCCGCGCGGCTTGATGCCGAACCCCAAGGCCGGGACGGTGGTCAACGCCGAAGATATCGCCCGCGCGGTGACCGAGGCCAAGGCGGGGCGGGTGGAGTTTCGCCTCGACAAGACGGCCAACATCCATGTCCCGCTTGGCAAGACATCGTTTGATGAGCAGAAACTGTACGAGAATTTTGCCGCGCTGATGGAAGCCATCAAGAAAGCCCGCCCGGCGGCGGCCAAGGGCAATTTCATCAAGCGCATTACATTGACTTCGACGATGGGGCCGGGCATCAAGGTTGACCCGAACCTGGCTCAATCGCTGGAAGTGAGCGGGTAGAATTACCTGCCGCCCGAGACAATTCCTTCGCCAATGACAGCAGGCGCCCTGCGAAGGGCTTAATCTCCTGCCCAGGTGAAGACCGGTGTGAACACCATCCCTTTTCAAGGGATAAAAGTCTTTGCCTGGAACTCGGGCAAAGACTTTTTGATTGGAAAGGAGGTGATTTCTTTTGGCAAAATCAAAGCAACAAAAAGAGGCCATGCTTGCCGAGTATGTGGAATGGCTTGGCAAGAGCAAGGCGGTCGTGCTGGTTGAGTATTCCGGCCTGACGATGAAGGAACTGGATACCATCCGCGCCAAACTGCGCGAAGCAGGTGGTGAGTTTCACATCGTCAAGAATACGCTGGCAAAACTCGCTCTCGAGAAAGCCGGCTATCAGGTCCCGGAAGCCTATCTGGAGAAAAGCACGGCGATTGGCTTTGCGTTCAATGACGCGGCGGGATTTGCGAAAGCGCTGACCGAAGCCGTCAAGAGCATGGGAGCCGTCAAACTCAAGGGCGGTTTCATGGACGCCGAGGTGCTGTCGCCTGCCCAGGTAAAGGCCGTCGCTGACCTGCCTCCGCTGCCTGTGCTGCGCGCTCAATTGCTGGGCGTCTTGCAGGCCCCGGCGGGCAAACTCGTCCGCACGCTGGCCGAACCCGGCCGCGCCCTGGCTTACGTTATCCGCGTTCACGCGGAACCTGCCGCTCCTGTTGCGGCGTAGTGAGTATTCGAACCTTTTGCGATGAAACTCGCGCCTACTATAAAACTAAAATTATCTCTCACGCAATGAGAAGGAGTATTTGAAATGGCTGATTTGGAAAAACTCGTCGAGCAGTTGAGCGAACTTACCGTCCTCGAGGCTGCCGAACTGGTCAAGAAACTGGAAGAAAAATGGGGCGTTTCCGCGGCTGCGCCTGTGGCCGTGGCTGCCGTCGCCGGCGCGGCTGCTCCGGCCGCCGCTGAACCGGTCGAAGAGAAGACCGAATTCGACGTCATCATCAAGGATGCCGGCCCGAAGAAGATCGAGGTCATCAAGGTCATCCGCACCCTGGTCAACCTGAGCCTGACCGAGGCCAAGGCCCTGGCCGAAACCCCCGATGGCAAGGTGCTGTCGGCCGTCGGCAAGGACGCTGCCATGGATGCCAAGAAGAAGCTCGAAGAAGCCGGCGCGGTCGTCGAAGTCAAGTAAGCGAACCCGGCAGAGTAGACCTCTTGCAAAAGTCTTTTTAGCCACAGGTTACACGGATTTTCACGGATAGAAATAGCAATTCCTGGGACAATCTTTGTCATCCGTGGCAAAGAAGCCGCTGTAATGGCGGTGCTTGTATGTAAGAAGTCTACTGTTCAAAAGACCTCTCGTCTCGCAGACGGGAGGTCTTTGTTCTCGGCGTGTATCTTTGCTCTGCTTGCCAAGGGGAGGGCAGCCGCACGGAAAAAGCGGGGTGCTTTTTCCTTTTCCTTACTTGAGAGTTTATTTATTGACGCAGGGACTGTTTGGATACAAATTAGGCTCCCATTTGCAGGCCGGGTTAGCGGTACAGGCTTTCTGGTCATTGTTGTATTGACTGCAATCTACCGGCGCAGTGGTTTCGGTGGCGGCAGGCTGTTCGGGCGGAGGCGGCTGGACGATGTCAACGTTCTCCAGGTCGCCTCGGGCAGTTACCAGCGCGCCGAAGACCCAACAGGTGTTCTGGATTTTGGGGTCAAAGATGAGCCAATAGGTTCTGTCTTGGTTGCGGCCGCGTATTTCATATTCAATCCCTTCCGGCAGCATGCTCAGCACGGGGTAGTCCAGAGAGGGGCCGTAACGGCAATTGACTTCAGAGAGAGGAACAACGGAGGCGGGAATCTTCTCGATAGGTTCGGGAATCGGCCAATCGAAGAGGTTGATAGGACATATTGTCCCCGGTGTGTGGGTAACAAAAGAGCGGACTTCCGACCAGGGTTCATCGCTGCGTCCGCCCAGGTCGGCGCGGACGCGCCAGTAATAACGCGCACAATTTTCAATCCCCAGACGCTCGAGCAGCCCGGAATATATCCTTAGTTCTTCCGCAGGAGAAGATAGTTCGATGACGCGGCTAAAGGATATGTTTTTTGAGAGTTGTATGATGAAATTGTGGTCTGGCCAGCAGGTCATTGTGTTTTCCCATTCCAATTCAAAGGCTGAGGTTGGGTCCATCGTCCAATCGTCCAGAAACCAAAGCAAGGAAGGGGCTGTTGGTATTGTGCCGGCGCTGCACAAGGGGCCGATGTTAAAGATGGTGGCCAGCCCTCCCGGCCCAGCCCGGCCATCTCGTGTCATGGGAGAAATCCAGACTTCGAAGGTATGCCCGGGAGAGCCTTCTTCGAAGGGATAACGCGGCGCAAATGTGACCTGACGCCCAGCCGGTATTGCTATCCCATGATACCAATCGCGCCATAGACGGTCGGCTCTGTAAATCTCTACCACTTGAGCATGGGGCTGACATTCTGTATGGTATTCCCAAGTGATTGTCGGGTTTACTTCATCAATGACAGCATACATTTCCGGGTACGTGACGGTTGCAGAGGTGAGTTCTTCAAAGGTACACTCTGGCGCTCCCCCTTTGGATGTCAACGAACAAGCCGACAATGTCACCAGTCCAAGCAACAGGACGGCAAGAAATTGTTTGTTCATGGCTTTTGCTCCTTATATTGCGTGCAATCGAGGAAATACGCCAGCCACGTCCCCGCAATGAACGAGCGTACAAAAATGTCAATAATACTAATTATGGGTGATTTTATTCACGAAAGCAATTCCCCAAAAATACTACTCCCGCGCCAGAGCGGCGCGGGAGCAGCAAAGCAAGACGATGCATAACTGGCTACCCAATGAGGCCGGGATGGTTAATCGCAGCAAAAGAGGCTAACTTTATCCGCAGATTGCGCAGATTTCCCCTGTGGGGACGATGTCGCCGATTTTCTCCCCATCTGCGACCTCTGCGGATGATTTCCGAGGCCAGGGTAGGGAGTTACGAGGATGCTCAAAAATCACCCTAGGAACGGGTCCACGTCCGGGTTGGTGCCGGCCCACTTGCAGGCCGCCTGCTGCATTTGATTGCATTGCAAACCATGCGAGCAGCGGCGGGACAGGATGCGCGGCGGGTCGGGGAGGTAATCAATCGGGTACAACACCTCCACTTCGAGCGTCACTTCCTGATTGACATGCTCGCAGAAACAAATTTGAGCCACTTCCCAGTTTTTGTTTGCCATAAACTACCTCAGATACCCAGAGTGTATCTCCTGTCGTTTGCAAATGATAAGTGACAGGCGTCACCCGGCGGGATGACAAATCGCGCATTTCCGATAACATAAGTCCAAATCTTTAGCGCCGCGTCAGGCGCAGAATCAGGCCGGACCCGAAGTCTGCCAGGTACAATTCCCCGGCCTCGTCCACGCCGAAGGTGGAGATGGCCGCGCCGCTCTCGAAGAACCGCTGTTGCTCCCAGGTCTCTGCGTCGGTGCGAATCAGGCCAAAGACGCCGCCGTTGCAGTAATCGCCGAAGAAGTACACGCCCTGCCATTCGGGCAGTTCCGCGCCGCGATAGACGTAGCCGCCGGTGATGGAACAGCCCTCGGCATGAGAGTATTCAGCCACCGGTTGAATGGTCGGCCCCTCGGGGAGCGCCCCCTCGTAGGGATGCAGGCCTTCCAGGGCGTCCCAGCCGAAGTCGAGCAGGCCCTGCGGGGCGGTCTGCACCACGTTGACTTCTTCCCATTTATCCTGCCCAACGTCGGCAATGTAGAGACTGCCGGTCAGCGGGTCGAAGGCGAAGCGCCAGGGGTTGCGCAGGCCGATGGCCCAGATTTCCGGCAGCCCGCCGCCCCCGGCAAATGGATTGGAAGCCGGGATGGCGTAGGGGCTGCCGCCGTCCACGTCCAGGCGCAGCATCTTGCCGAGCAGGGTTTGGGGATTGCGGGCGTTGCCGGCCGGGTCGCCGGCCGCGCCGCCGTCGCCGAGGCCGATGTAGAGATAGCCATCCGGGCCGAAGGCCAGCCCGCCGCCGTTGTGATTGGCGTAGGGCTGGTCTACCTTCAGGAGGATGACTTCGCTCTTTGGGTCGGCGCGGTTGGGGTCATCGGCGGCGACCTGGAAGCGCGCGATGACGGTGTCGCCGAACAGGTCGGTGTAGTTGACGTAGAAATAGCCGTTTTGCTCGAAGTCGGGATGGAAGGCCAGCCCCAGCAATCCCTGCTCCAGGCCGATGGCGCCGACGCGGCCGCGGATGTCGAGGAAGGGGTCGGGGAGGGTCAGCCAGTTGGAGAGGATGCGGATGCGGCCGGGCTTTTCCACCACGAACAGCCGCCCGGAGCCGTCGCCGGCGTTTTGGATGTCCACCGGCTGATTGAAGCCGCTGGCGACCGGCGACCAGGTGTACGCGGCGGGGTCGGGGAAGTCGCTGCGGTAGGGGGAGACGGTTGGGGTGGGGGGAGACGGTTCGGGCGAGGCGGTCGCGGGGGAAGGAAGCGGTTCAGGCGTGGATGTGGCCGTCGGCGCGGCAGGCAGGGGCGTGACCGTCGTCTGCGGGGCGCAGGCGGAAGCGGCTAGCAGGAGAATCAGCCCAAGAAACGGAAGCAGGCGCGCGGTCCGGGAACGAGGCGGGTTAGTTTTCATCACGTGGTTCTACGTCTATGATTTCAGGTTTGGGGTGTTCTTCTTCGTTCTGCCAGGAAACATCCACCACTTTGTCCATCTCGGCCATGTGTTCGCGGACGACGTTTTCGGGGCAAAGGGCAATGAAGAGTGAGGAGCCCAGCCAGAGGATGGCGGCGTCGTCGAGCGCGCCGATGACCGGCAGGGCCAGGCCAGGGGCGATGTCTATGGGGGAGAAGAGGTAGACGAGGGCGCCGATGGGCAGGAGTTTCAGGAAGAAACTGACGCGCTTGTCGCCCAGCAGACGGGCGATTAATTTGATGTGCCGGATGATGTCTTGGAAGAAGCCGGCGTTTTGCGAAGTGATGAGGTCACGTTTGTTTGCCATTGCAGTCTCCTGAACGGGTCGAAAGCAGAGATTTGTGCCTGCATTTGGCGTATTATACAGGAAGTGGGTTACAATTCAATGAGTTTTGAAGATTTCTTCGGGAGGGTTGCCTATGCCTTTGAATGCCGAAAAAATCCGCGCCATCTGCTTTGACGTGGATGGCACCCTGAGCGATACCGATGATGTGATGCAGCAACGGCTGGAACGTCTGCTCCGCCCGATGCGTTTCCTGTTTCGCGATCAGGATGCGGCGCGGGTGGCGCGGCGGCTGGTGATGGCGAGCGAGGCCCCGGCCAATTTTCTGATTGGCATTCCCGATTTGCTGGGTCTGGATGACGAGATGTTCGCCCTGTTCGACTGGCTGGCGCGGCGAAGTCATCAAAAACCAAAGAAGTTTCTGCTCATCCCCGGCGTGAAGGAGATGCTGGAAGTGCTCTCTGCCCGCTATCCGCTGGCGGTGGTCTCGGCGCGCGATACGCGTACCACCGGTCTGTTCCTCGAGCAGTTCGATCTGCGCAGGTATTTTCAGGTCATCGTCACGGCGCAGACCTGCGCGCATACGAAGCCGTTCCCGGAGCCGGTGCTGTACGCGGCGGAGAAGATGAGCGTGCCGCCGGATGAATGTCTGATGGTCGGCGATACGACGGTGGACATCCGCGCCGGCCGCCGCGCCGGGGCGCAGACGGTGGGCGTGCTGTGCGGCTTCGGCGAGGAGGCCGAACTGCGCAAGCATGGGGCGGATATGATTCTGGCGACTACGCCGGAACTGGTCTATGTGCTGGAGTCCGATTCGAAGGCGGATGGATAGCCCCGATTTCCTGTTACCAGAGGGGGGAAATCAACGTATTATGGAGTGTAGTGCAACCGGCGGAATCCTCTGGCAGGAGGATTTCTTACTAACTCACCTTACGCAGTTTTGAGTAAACTTGAGGCATGAAAAACGGTAAACTCCTCGATCTATACAGCGATTATTTGATATGTGCCTTCGGGCAAACTACCGCGACTGGCATGTCTGCTCTCTTGAATGGAGAAGTCAGTCACGACCAAGTACAACGCTTCTTGGCAGGGGAAAAACAAACCTCAGCCGACTTGTGGCGGGTGGTCAAGCCACACGTTCGTGAGATGGAAAACGAAGAAGGCGTCATGATCGTGGA
>DAOTVO010000045.1:0-60738 GCA_034436335.1 Anaerolineales bacterium
CGCCTACTGCCTGCTGCGAAATCACTTTCACGTTTTGTTGAGGACCAGGGCAGAAGAGGAAATCACGGAGACCCTAAAGGTTTCTTCCGTAACAAGAAAACCTTTAGGGTCTGAACAATATCTCTCTCAACAGTTCTCCAATTTCTTCAACGCCTATGCCAAAGCCATCAACAAAGCGTATGGCAGAACAGGCAGCCTGTTCCAGCATCCCTTTGGGCGCGTGCCTGTCACGACTGACCGTCAATTCTGGAATGTCATCGCCTACATCCACCAGAACCCGCAAAAGCACGGCTTCGTGAAAGACTTCCGCGAGTGGAAATGGTCATCGTATGGGATTATTCTTGTCGAGAAGCCGACGAAATTGAGGCGCGATGTCGTCCTCGATTGGTTTGGAGGAAAAGAAAGTTATTTGGACATGCATCAACAATGGATTTCAGACGCAAACGCCAAGTGGTTTGCAGAGGATGATTACGATTGACCTAAGGAATAAAACCCTAAAAGTTTCTTCCGTAACAAGAAAACCTTTAGGGTCTATAATCTGGTTATGACCGCCTTTACCGAATCCACCATCGAACAAGCCGCCCTCCAATGGCTGCAAGACTTGGGCTATGCCCATGCCTTCGGTCCCGACCTCGCCCCGGATGGCGCGCGCCCCGAACGCGCCAACTACACCGAACCGCTCCTGCTCGGACGATTGCAGAACGCCCTCGCCCGCCTCAACCCCGACCTGCCGCCTGCCGCGCGCGAAGAGGCTCTTCGCCAACTGACGCATCTCCGCGCCCCCTCCCTGCTGCTCAACAACCACGCCTTTCACCGCCTGCTGGTGGACGGCGTGACGGTGGAATACAAACGCGGCGGGCGCATCGTCAGCGGGCGGGCGCGCGCCCTGGATTTCGACCACCCCGAAAACAACGACTGGCTGGCAGTCAATCAATATACCGTGGAGACCCTAAAGGTCTCACAGACCTTTAGGGTCTCCCGCCGCCCCGACGTGGTGGTCTTCGTCAACGGGCTGCCGCTGGCGGTGATGGAACTCAAAAACGCCGCCGATGAAAAAGCCACCATCTGGTCTGCCTATCACCAACTGCAAACCTACAAACAAGACATCCCCGCCCTGTTTCACTATAACGAACTGCTCGTCATCTCCGATGGAACCTATGCCCGCCTCGGCTCGCTGACCGCAACCCGCGAATGGTTCTTGCCCTGGAAAACGGTCGAAGGCGAGAAACAAGCCCCCGCCTCGCTGAGTCAGCTCGAGGTCCTGCTGCGCGGCGTGTTCGAGAAGCGCCGCTTCCTCGACCTCATCCGTTACTTCATCGTCTTCGAGCAGGAACGCGGCGCGCCGACCGTCAAAAAAATCGCCGGCTATCACCAATTCCACGCCGTCAACGTGGCTGTCGAAGAGACGCTCCGCGCCGCGCGCGTAGGACAGGTCTCCGACTTGTCCATCAAAGACTTAAAAGGCGTCTATCGCGCCCGCCCCATGCCCGGCGGCGCGAGCGGCGACCGGCGCATCGGCGTCATCTGGCATACCCAAGGTTCGGGCAAAAGCCTGACGATGGCGTTCTACGCCGGGCGGCTGGCGGCGCACCCCGCCATGCAAAACCCCACCCTCATCGTGCTAACCGACCGCAACGACCTCGATGACCAACTCTTCGGCACCTTCTCGCGCTGCGCCGAAATCCTGCGCCAAACCCCCGAACAAGCCGCCAGCCGCGAAGACCTGCGTCAGAAACTGCGCGGGCGCGTGGCGGGCGGCGTCTTCTTCACCACCATCCAAAAATTTCTCCCTGTCGAATCCCAATCCCAATCCCAATCCCTAAAGGTCTCTAAGACCTTTAGGGATTCCTCTTCTCTGGTCCTCTCCGACCGCGCCAACATCATCGTCATTGCGGATGAGGCGCACCGCAGCCAATACGACTTCATAGACGGCTACGCCCGCGCCCTGCGCGACGCCCTGCCCAACGCCTCCTTCATCGGCTTCACCGGCACGCCCATCGAACAGGCAGACGCCAACACCCGCGCCGTCTTCGGCGACTACATCAGCATCTACGACATCCAACAGGCGGTGGAAGACGGCGCGACGGTCAAGATTTACTACGAAGGGCGGCTTGCCAAACTGGAACTGGACGAAAACGAAAAGCCAAAAATTGACCCCGAATTTGAAGAGGTCACCGAAGGCGAAGAGCCCGAAGTCAAAGAAAAACTCAAGAGCAAATGGGCGGCGCTCGAAGCGGTGGTCGGGACAGAAAAACGCCTGCGCCTGATTGCCCAAGACCTGATTGACCATTTCGAGAAGCGCCTCGAAGCGCAGGACGGCAAAGCGATGGTCGTGTGCATGTCGCGCCGCATCTGCATTGACCTGTACAACGCCATCATCCAACTGCGCCCGCACTGGCATTCCGAAGACGACCGCCAGGGCGTGGTCAAAATTGTGATGACGGGCAGCGCCTCCGACCCGCTGGAGTGGCAGCCGCACATCCGCAGCAAGGCGCGCCGCGAAGAACTCGCCCAACGATTCAAAGACCCCGCTGACCCTTTCAAACTCGTCCTCGTCCGCGATATGTGGCTGACGGGCTTCGACGTCCCCTGCCTGCACACCATGTACCTCGACAAACCCATGCAGGGACACGGTCTCATGCAGGCGATTGCCCGCGTCAACCGCGTCTACCCCAACAAAACCGGCGGGCTGATTGTGGATTACCTCGGGCTGGCGTATCACCTGCAAAAGGCGCTTGCCGCCTACACCGAAGCCGGTCATCCCGCTGAAATCCCCGACCAGGAAGAAGCCGTGGGCGAACTGCTCAAACGCTACGAAATCTGCAAAGGTCTGTTCTTTGGATTTAACTGGTCGCAATACTTCAACGGCTCGGCGGCGGAGCGCGCCAGCCTGCTGCCCGCCGCGCTGGAACACCTGCTGCAGCAGCCGGATGGCAAAAAGCGCTTTCTCGACGCCATGCGCGGTCTCTCACTCGCCTTTGGGCTGGCTGTCCCGGACGAGCGCGCCCTCGCCATTCGAGATGACGTCGCCTTCTTTCAGGATGTCCGCGCCGCGCTGGTCAAACACACCGTCAGCGAGGGCGGCAAGGCGGCGGAAGACTACGAGCAGGAGATTCGGCAAATTCTCTCGCGCGCCGTCGCCGCCAGCGGGCAGGTGATTGACCTCTTCGCCGCCGCCGGGCTGAAGAAACCGGAAATCTCCATCCTCTCCGAAGAATTTCTGGCAGAAATGCGCGGGCTGCCGCAAAAGAACCTCGCCATTGAACTGCTGCGCAAACTGCTGAACGACGAAATCCAACACCGCATGAGGAAGAACCTCGTTCAGTCGCGCTCCTTTGCCGAAATGCTGGAGCGCGCCATCCGCGCCTACCAGAACCGCAGCCTTGAATCCGCCGAGGTCATCGCCGAACTCATCAAACTGGGCGAAGAGATGCGCGAAGCGCAAAAGCGCGGCGAGCGCCTCGGCTTGAGCGAAGATGAAATCGCCTTCTACGACGCCCTCGAAGTCAACGACAGCGCCGTCAAAGTGCTGGGCGATGAGACGCTGAAAGGCATTGCGCGCGAACTGGTCGAGACCGTGAGAAACAACGTCACCATTGACTGGACGGTGAAAGAAACTGTGCGGGCAAAGTTGCGCGTGATGGTCAAACGCATTCTACGCAAGCACGGCTACCCGCCCGATAAACAAGAGAAAGCGACTCAAACCGTGCTGGAACAGGCGGAAGCGATTGCCGCAGATTGGGCGGCGTGAGCCTGCTCCGGTCAGGGGAAAGCGGGAAGCCGATACCGGTGGGGCAGTGTGGCTGCCATCGGCTTGAGCCGATTTCCACCTCCTCGCGCCGCCGATTTCTAATCGGCGGCGGATTTCTTTCTTTCCCTTGCCCCTGCCCCTCGCCTGGGCTAAAATAGGCTCATGAGCAACTCCATCTACGTCATCGGACATGTCAACCCGGATACCGACACCGTCGCCGCGGCGATGGGCTACGCCTGGCTGCTGCACGAACGCGACCTGACGGATGCCATCCCGGCCCGTGCCGGCGCCGTCAACCCGCAGACCGCCTGGGTGCTGAAACGCGTCGGCCTCGAACCGCCCCTGCTGCTCAACGACGCCTCGCCGCGCTTCGAAGCCGTCTCTCTGCGCCTGGACACCGCCCGCCCCGACGACCCGCTGCGCGAAGCCTGGAGCATCGCCTCGCGCACCTGGGGCGTCGCCCCGGTGGTGGACGAGGACGGCGCGCCCTTCGGCCTGGTGACCGGCACCAGCCTCTTCGGTCTGGTCAGCGAACTGGTCGGTCCGGCCCCGCAGCGCCGCGACCTGCGCCTGACCGAAATCCTCGAACTGCCCTGCCGCGAGGCCTGCGTCCGCGACGTGCCGCGCTTCCCGGCCAACGGCCGCATCCGCGACGCACTCAACCGCATCCTGCGCGCCGAAGGCGACGACTTCTTCGTCGTGGACGAGAAAGGCAACTACCTGGGCGTCTGCCGTCAACGCGACCTGCTCAACCCGCCGCGCCTGCGCGTCATTCTGGTGGACCACAACGAGCCGCGCCAGGCCATCGCCAACCTGGAAGAAGCCGAACTGCTGGAGATTCTCGACCATCACCGCCTGGGCAACCCCTCCACCCACGTCCCGATCAAATTCACCGTAGACATCGTCGGCAGCACCAGCACGCTCGTCTCGGAAAAAATCGAGGAAGCCGGGCTGGCCGCCCCGCCGCCTATTGCCGGCCTGCTCCTGGCCGGTCTCCTCTCGGACACGCTCGTCCTGACCTCGCCCACCACCACCGAGCGCGACAAAAAAGCCGCCGAACGGCTGGCGCGCTGGGCCTTCGTCCGCTCCGGGCCGCTGGCCGGCGAGACGATCCAGTCCTACGGCCAGCAGGTCCTGGCCGCCTCGGCCGGTCTTTCGGCGCGCGCCCCCGAAGAAATCGTCAGCACCGACATGAAACTCTACGAAGCGGGCGGCTACCGCTTCGCCATCGCCCAGGCCGAGGTCACCGACCTGGTGCAATTGACCGAGGCGCGCGAAAAACTGCTCGCCGCCCTGACCGCCCTGCGCGATAAGCGTGCCCTCGACTTCGCCATGCTGATGGTCACCGACGTGGTGCGCGGCGCCAGCCGCCTGATCCTGACCAACGAACCGCCCGAACTCTCCGACCTGCCCTACCCGCCCCAGCCAGACGGCACCCGCCTGGCGGAGGGCGTCGTCTCGCGCAAGAAGCAGTTGCTGCCGGTGGTGCTGGGGCTGCTGGAGAGATGAGATGACCAGCATCTACCAGGCCCTCGCCGAACTCGAAGCCACGCATCAGCCCGCCGCGCTGTGCACGGTGGTGCGCGCCAGCGGCTCGACCCCGCGCCACGCCACCAGCAAGATGCTCGTCTATCCCGATGGCCGCATCCTCGGCACGGTCGGCGGCGGGGAACTGGAGCACCGCGTCCGCCAGGAGGCGCTCGCCTCGCTCCAGGACGGGCAGCCGCGCCTGCTCCAGTACAACCTGACCGACCCCTCGCGCGGCGATGTGGGCGTCTGCGGCGGTCAAGTGGAGGTCTTTGTGGAACCGATTTTGCCGCCCCCCATGATTGTCGTCGTCGGCGGCGGACACGTGGGCAAGGCCGTGGCGCACCTGGCCAAATGGCTCGGCTTCCGCGTCGCCGTCAGCGACGACCGGCCCGAATTCTGCACCCCCGCAGCCAACCCCGACGCCGACGAATTCTACCCCTGTCCGCTGGCCGAACTGCCCCTGCATCTGACCATCACCCCACAGACATTTCTCGTCCTAACGACGCGCGGCTCGCAGGTGGATGCCGCCGGCCTGCCCGCCCTGCTGGAGACGCCCGCCGCCTACATCGGCGTCATCGGTTCGCGGCGCCGCTGGGCCGAGACCTGCAAACTGCTCAACCAGCAAGGCATCAGCGACGAGACCCTCCAGCGCGTCCGCTCGCCGATGGGCCTGGGCATCGGCGCCGAGAGGCCCGAAGAGATCGCCGTCAGCATCCTGGCCGAGATTCTCATGCTGCGCGGCGGCGGCTCGGGCCGGCCGATGAAAGAGCCGCGATAGGTCACTACCTACCCCGGCCTCGGAAATTATCCGCAGATGTCGTAGGTTACGCAGATTGGGAGAAAATCGGCGACATCGTACCCACAGGGGAAATCTGCGCAATCTGCGGATCAGGTTGGCGTTTTTAGCCCTCGCCCAGCGGCTCTGATGCAGTAGCCAGTCAGGTCGCCGCTCATTTTGCATCTGCTCCGAAAAACTTTTCGCCGCAAACGGCGTATGTTAATCTGAAAATGCCTTGTAGCAAACATTTGCTTAGACTATAATCAATTTAATTCATCAGGCGCCGCCCTCAAAAGGAGAAAACTATGGCCCGTATTTTCGATATTATCGAATACCCGAATGAGATGGAAAACGAGATTGTGCATCGCTTTCCGGACAACTCGACAGACGGCGAGTACCGCCTCGGCTCGAACGTCATCGTTCGCAGTGGACAGGCGGCCGTCTTCTTCCGCGACGGCCTGGCGCTGGACACCTTCGGGCCTGGGCGTCATATCATCGCCACTGCCAATATCCCCCTGTTGACCCAAAAAATCCAGGATTTGCTCACCGCCGGCAAAACGGTCTTCCCGGCCGAAGTGTACTTCGTCTCAATGAAGGAATTTGCCAACCGTAAGTGGGGCACGCCCAACCCGATTTTGGTGCGCAATCCGGGCATGGGCCTGGGGGTGGCGCTCCTGCAAGGGTATGGCACCTACGGCTTTGAGGTCAAGGACCCGCAGCAACTGATTCTGCAAATCGTGGGCAAGAAAGCATCCTTCACCGTCGAAGCCATCGAAGAACGTCTGCGCAACGCCCTTCTGTCGAAGTTGCAGGACACGCTGAACGAATGGGCTGCCAAAATGGCCGTCCCCGAATTGCTGGCCAAGACGATTGAACTGGGCTCCTACGTCCAGTCGCTGGCCGAAGAGGAGTTCAACGCCCTGGGTCTGACCCTCAAGCGCTTCATTATCGCCAGCCTGCGCCCCTCCGAAAAATCCGCCGAGGAATTACGGGCAATGGGCATGCTCGACATGGCCACCTACACCCAACTGCAGGCCGCCGACGCCATGCGCGACGCCGCCCAGAACCCCAGCGGCGGCGCGGGCCTGACGGCCGGCATCGGCGCCGGGATGGGCATCGGCAACCTGATGGGCCAGGCCCTCCAGGGCGGCATGCAGTCCGGTCAGCAGCAGCCTCAGCAACCCAGCGGCGGCGCTCCCGCAGGCGGCGCCATGCCCGATGTGATGACCCCCGCCGAAGCAGCCGCCTTCATGAAGGTTTCCGAAGAGGACGTCCTGGCCGCCATCCAAGACGGTTCGCTCAAAGCCAAGAAACTCGGCAACGCCTACCGCATCAGCAAGGCCTCGCTGGAAGAATTCCTGAAAGGGTGAAATACAAACCCGAAGACCCGGTCTCTTCGAGAGGCCGGGTCTTTTCTTTAGAGAGTGTCTGAAAACTCGTCATCAACCATAGAGGAACCCAGGCAAAAGGAAGTCGGGTGCCTCAAAGACGGCTGTTCATCCGAAAAAATCGGTGTTCATCTGTGCTTATCTATGGTTTTGGAAGATTTTTCAGACACTTTCTTAGAAAAACAATCTCGTCGGTTAGATAATTTCGTTCAAGGCGTCAGGGATTGCCTCCAGCACATCCCCCGCCAGAACCGAAGCCGGATTGCCGAGCAGATCGAGGGCGAGCAGCCCGGCCCGAGCGTGCAGCCACGCCCCGGCAACGGCCGCTGCATACGCCTCCATCCCCTGGGCCCGCAGGCCGACGATCAGACCTGCCAGCACATCCCCGGTACCGGCGCGGGCCAGCGCCGGAGAAGCGACCGGGATAGTCGTCGTCCGCCCATCGGGTGCGGCGACCACGGTAAAAGCGCCCTTCAGGACGACAACATGCCCCCACTCGGCGGCACAACGCCGGGCGGTTTCCAGGCGGTCTTTTTGAATCTCTTCCACCGGCAGACCGGTCAGCGCGGACATTTCGCCGGGGTGCGGGGTCAGGACGGCGAGCGCAGGGAGACGCTTCGGCCAGCCTTCGAGTTTTGCCAGCAACTTCAAGCCATCGGCGTCGAAGACCAGCGGCGGCAGGGAAACCTTGCCCGGATCGTCCTTCTGCTCCTCATCGCGCAAAAAGCCGATGCGCCGGGAGGCCGATTTCGCCGCCGGTTCCGCCGTCAGCAGGCGCTCGACAAAGGCGCGCGTGGTCTCCTCAAGACCAAAACCGGGACCGACCAGCATGGCCGTGGCGCGGTCGAGGCTTTTTCTCAGCACATCCGCCGCGCCCGAAGCAATCACGCCCAGTTCGTGCGGGAGGAGAATCCAGGTCGCCTCGGGCAGATGACCGGCCAGCGCGGCGTGCAGGGGCGCGGGGACGGCCAGCGTTACCAGTCCCGCGCCGGAACGGTAGGCCGCCTCCCCGGCCAGGAGCGCCGCGCCGGTGTAGTTGGTTGAGCCGGCAACCACCAGCGCCGTCCCGAACGTGCCTTTGTGCGCGTCCGCCTTTCGCTGCGGCAGAAGCGCGGCGACGCGCTCCTGCGAGGCGACTTCGTCCCGCACTTCCCGCCAGGAAGGCAAAGCGCTCAAGTCGCCGATTTCGGCGACGCGAATCTCGCCGGTCAGTTCATGGGCCGGGAGCGCCAGCAAGCCGCGTTTGACCGCCGCCATGGTCACGGTCACATCTGCCGGAATGACCTGCGGGGCGGCCGCGCCGCTGTCGCAATCCACGCCGGAGGGGCAGTCCACAGCCACGACCAGCGGCGGCCATTCCAGACGGTCGAGGGCCGTGCGCGCCGTTTGGAGGACGGCGGCGATGTTTTCGCGCAGGGGAAGTTTAAAGCCGGTGCCGAGAACGCCGTCCAGCAAGACGTCGCAGGCCGTCAAATGCTCCTGCAATTGATGCAAACCATCCTTCCAGGCAGCCGAGAAAATCTCGCCGCCCTTGTCGAGCAGGCGGGCCACCAGAGGGTCGTTTTCGCTCTTGCGGTTGACCAGGCAGGCGGTCGCTTTCCATCCTTGCTCGGCTAGATGCGCCAGGGCAACGAGCGTATCGCCGCCGTTGTTGCCAGGGCCGGCCAGGCCCAGCACGCGGACTTCCTCTTCGTCTGCAAATTCCTCGCCGATCAAGCGCAGCACTTCCTGCGCCAGATTCAAACCGGCGTTTTCCATCATTTGAGCGTAGGTCAGGCCGGAAGCGTCAGCCTCCTGCTCGATGGCGTGCATTTGGGATACCGATACCAGTTTCATCTTGCCTCCAAAAATTCAATTCCAAAGGTCGCGGGCCACATCTTCCATGCCCAGGGTAAGGAGTTGCTCGCGGGTCGGGCGGCCGGTGGCCGGGTCCCAGCCGCGGGCGGTGTAGTAGGCGGCGAGCATTTCTTCGAAGGGAAGGACATAGCCCGCCGCCGAGCCGTCCTCGTAGGGCTGAAGCAGGGCCTTGGGGAGTTTGTCGTTCGCCCCCGTCAGACCGAGACGGTTGTTGATAGCGCGCTTCAGCGTCCAGCCGCGCTCGCCACAGCGCAGCAATTCGTCCACGGTCATGTCGTAGCCGCAGGCAGCATTGACCAGTTCTGCCGTCATCTCCACCGGCACATTCGCAAAAAAGCACATCACCAGCGAATCGCACACGGTACGCCAGTTCTGATGCCGGGCCACGTTGGCGGCCTTTTCCGCCCCGCCTTGCCGGTCGAAAAATTCCAGCCCCAAACTGGTCTCGGCCTGGCCGAAATCTACAAAGAAGTAATCCGACTTGTTGTGGCACGCTCCACGCGGACTGGTGGCATAGACCAGCGCCATGCCGGAGACGGCGCGCGGGTCGTGGTAAGCCACCTCCAGGCCATTGACCTGAACGGCTTCCTCTTTCGCGCCGAAATGGGCCCCGAAACGCTGCGCCCCCTGCGCCAACCATGCACCGAGGCCTTCGCGGCGGGCAGTCATTTCCAGCAGGCGGGCGGCCGCGGCGGTATCTCCCCAGCGCAGCGGAAAGCCGACCTCGGCTTCGGTCAGGAGGCCGCGCTCGAAGAGATGATAGGCCAACCCCAGCGTGTTCGAGGCGCTGATGGTATCCATTCCCAGCCGGTCGCACAGTTCGCCAAGACGGACAATTTCTTCGAGATTGTCGTTGAGCAGATTCGGCCCGAAGCCGACCACCGTCTCGTACTCCGGCCCCTTGCGGCGCGCGCCATCGCCTAGGTCCACCACGCGGCCGCAGGCGATGACGCAGGCATGGCAAGCACTGAAGCCTTTGAGAATCGTCTCGGACATCGTCGCGCCGGAGACCTTGTCCACGCCTTCAAAAGTCCCCTGGTGATAGTATTTTTTCGGCATCGCGCCGAGGTAGTCGGCATAATCGGCTACACCTGCCGTGCCGAGTTCGTGCGTCACGCGGGCAATGTTGTCGGCCTTGAGCAGTTTGTTTGCCTCGCTACGGCGCGGCGCGTACAAATCGGGCTGCGCCAGGGGGATTTTCTTCGACCCCTTGACGGCAATCGCTTTGAGATTTTTCGCCCCGGCGACCGCACCCAGGCCGGTGCGCGCGGCGGTGCGGCCATGATCACAGAACAAACCGGCAAACAGGACGCCGTTTTCGCCGGCCGCGCCGATGGTCAGGACGCGCGCATTCGGGACGCCGAGTTCGATTTTGATGAGTTCCTGCGTCTCGTAAGTATCTCGTCCCCAGAGGCGGGCGGCGTCGCGGACCTCAAGCCTGCCATCGTTTAACCAGAGATAAAGCGGCCTGTCGGCTTTGCCCGTTATCCACAGGCCGTCGTAGCCGCAGAAGCGCAATTCCGGCCCCCAGAAGCCGCCGCAGTTGGATTCTGCCCACAGGCCGGTGGCAGGCGAGCGGCCGCAGACGACAAAGCGGCCAACAGCCGGCCCAGCCGTGCCGGAAAGCGGACCGTTGAGGAAGAGAAGCGGCGATTCGGGCGAGAGAGGGTCAAGGTCAAGATGCAACGCGTCATAGAGCAAACGCGCCGCCAGCGACGCGCCGCCCAGGTAGGCGCGTTCCCATTCGGCGGGGATGACGTACTCTTCCGTTTCCCCGGTGGTCAAGTTGATTTTCAGGATGGGCTGCATAGGACAATCAGAGGATTTCGGTGGTCACTTCGCGTGCACAGCGGACGAAGTCCAGCACAATCGGCACACTACGCATCATGACGGCCATATTGCCCTGCACATTGAGTTTGCGGGTCATCATGGCCTGCATCGGGTCGAGTTGACCGAGCAGGATTTTGGTGATGTTGTCGTAGGCGGCAGCCAGCACAAAAGCGGGCTTGTACCCATCCGGGCCGAGGAGCATTTCGGCCTTACGACAGGTTCCATGCCATAGATCGAGGTAGAAATAGAGCGTTTCGGTCAGCGCGCCTGCCGGTTGGACGACAATCAACATGTCGCCTTCCCATTTTTTCGCAATTTCGGCGTAGCGGACATCGCTGTTGAGTTTTTCGGCAAGGTTTTGAAGCCATTCGGGGGAGGGAAACTTTGCTGCCATGGTCAACTCCGGGGGGATGATATGAAAAGATTATATCAAATGTCATCAGCCTGCCAGTTGTATCTGGGGCTAAGTTGGTAAGATGGGTAATCCGATGTTGTCTGGTTGAAATGCAATTACGCCAGAAAATGCAAATTTTGCTTGCCAATTTTACACAGCATCGTTATAATATGCGCCTGTTCGGGCGGATAGCTCAGTTGGTTAGAGCACTGCTTTGACATAGCAGAGGTCGTAGGTTCGAGCCCTATTCCGCCCACCTCTCGCAAACGTGTTGACCGGGACGAGTAAACGGTCCGCCAACCGACAGGGAAAGAAGGCCGCCGACTGAGAGCCTTCTGCGGGAAGCGCCGTTGAAAACCCCCCGCGAGCGTAAAGCAGAACCTGCAGGCAACCCCATGCCGGCAGCAGTATGCAGAACGGTTGACCCCGTTATCGGTCCAAGAGATGCCCTGTCCCAACAGGGTAAATCGGGTGGAACCGCGGGACCGCGCAGCGCTCTCGCCCCGAAGCGGGCGGGAGTTTTTGTTTTGACCGCTACAGCCCGCCGGCAACCCTCCCACGCTTTCCGTCTTTCATCGGAAGAAAGGAAACAGAAATGGCTCAACAGGAAAAGCAAAAATACGAAGATTCAGAACTCTACCGCATTCGTCACTCGGCAGCGCACGTTATGGCGCAGGCGGTGCTGGAATTCTATCCGGAGGCCAAATACACCATTGGCCCGCCCGTCGAAAACGGCTTCTACTACGACTTCGATTTGCCCCAGCCCATCAAAGAGGAAGACCTGGCGAAAATCGAAAAGCGTATGCGCCAGATTATCGCAGGCGGGCATCCATTCGTGAGAAAAGTTGTTTCCGCTGAGGAAGCGCGCCAAATCTTCAAAGACCAGCCCTACAAACTGGAATTGATTGACGGCCTGGAAAAGGGCGCCTTCGACGAAGACGGCAATCCGCTGACCGAAAAGCCGGAAATTTCCATCTACCAACACGACACGTTCACCGACCTTTGCCGCGGCCCGCACGTAGAAAACACGCGTCAGATCAACCCATCGGCCATCAAATTGATGTCCATCGCCGGGGCTTACTGGCGCGGCGACGAGAAGAACAAGATGCTGACGCGCATCTACGGCACAGCCTGGAAGACCCCCAAGGAACTCGAAGAATACCTGGCCATGCTCGAAGAGGCCAAAAAGCGCGACCACCGTAAACTGGGCAAAGAACTCGAAATTTTTATCTACGAAGACGAGGTCGGACCCGGCCTGCCGCTTTGGCTGCCGCGCGGCGGCGTCATCATCGAGGAACTCGAAGCGCTAGCCAAAGAGACGGAGGAAGCCGCGGGCTATTTCCGGGTGCGGACGCCGCACCTGACCAAGGAAGACCTGTTCATCCGCTCCGGCCACCTGCCCTACTACGCAGAGTCCATGTACCCGCCAATGGAAATAGAGGGCGTGCGCTATTACGTCAAGCCGATGAACTGCCCGATGCACCACAAGATTTTTGCCTCCAAGCCGCGCTCCTACCGCGACCTGCCCATCCGGCTGGCCGAGTACGGAACCTGCTACCGTTACGAGAAATCGGGCGAACTCTTCGGGCTGATGCGCGTCCGTTCGATGCAGATGAACGACGCTCACATCTACTGCACCGAGGACCAGTTCGAGCAGGAATTCATGGGCGTGATTGAACTCTACAAAAAGTACTTTGCCTTGTTCGGCATCGAGAAATACGTTATGCGCCTCAGCCTGCACAGCAAAGCCGGGCTGGGCAAGAAATACGTGGATAACGAGCGCCTGTGGCTCAAGACCGAAGACATGGTGCGCCGCGCCATGGACAACGGCAACATCCCCTACGTGGAAGCGGAAGACGAGGCGGCCTTCTACGGCCCCAAGATTGACGTGCAAATCTGGTCGGCCATCGGGCGCGAATTCACCCTGGCAACCAACCAGGTAGATTTCGCCGTCCCGGAGCGCTTCGACCTGAAGTACATGAGCAAGGACGGGGTCGAAGAGACGCCGCTCTGCATCCACCGCGCGCCGCTCTCCACACACGAGCGCTTCATCGGCTTCCTGCTCGAGCATTACGCCGGCAACTTCCCGGTCTGGCTTTCGCCCGAACACGCCCGCGTCATCCCCATCACCGACAGCCAGAACGAATACGCCGAGCGCATCGTCCGCCAATTGCGCGCCGAGGGTCTGCGCGTCAGCGCCGACCTTAGCGCACAGCGCATGAACGCCAAGATTCGCGAAGCGCAACTGATGAAAGTCCCCTACATGCTGGTAGTGGGCGAAAACGAAGCCGCTGCCGGGACCGTTTCGCTGCGCGTGCGCGACGGCTCTCGGCAGGACAGCATTCCGCTGGGCGAGTTCGTCGCCCGCGCCAAAGACCGCATCCAGCGGCGGGCAGCGGAACTCTAAAGACAAGACTGCAATAGAAAAATCCCCGGCAGATGCCCGCCGGGGATTTTGTTGCTCACTCTTCGTCCTCAGGCCTTTCGCCGAGGGCCTCATCAATGCGTTTCATGACCTCGGGGGTCAATTTTTCCACCACCTCGAGGGCTTTCATGTTTTCCTTCACCTGCTCCACGCGGCTGGCACCGGTGATGACCGTGCTGACATTGGGATTCTTGAGGCACCACGCCAGCGCCATCTGCGCCATGCTGACGCCCAAATCGGCGGCAATGGGGGCCAGGCGTTTCACCTTTTCAATGCGTCCCGGCTTGAAAATGTGGGGCCGCAGCCACTCATAGCCCGGCAGGCTCAAGCGGCTGTCGGCAGGGATGCCATCGTTGTACTTGCCGGTCAACAGGCCGGAAGCCAGCGGACTCCAAACCGTCGTCCCCAGGCCGATATCCTGATAAAGACGGGCATATTCCTTCTCGACGCGTTCCCGATAGAGCATGTTGTACTGCGGCTGTTCCATCACCGGTTTGTGGAGGTGATGCCGCTCGGCAATCTGCCAGGCCTCCATAATTTCGGCCGCGCTCCACTCAGAAGTTCCCCAGTACAGCGCCTTGCCGCGCTCGATGATGTTGTGCATCGCCCAGACTGTCTCCTCGATGGGCGTCTCCGGGTCTGGGCGGTGGCAGAAGACCAAATCCACATAGTCGAGTTGCAGACGCTGAAGCGAGCCGTCTATGGCCTCCAGCAAGCGCTTGCGATTGAGCGTATTCTTCTCATTGGGGCCGTCGTGCAATCCCCAGAAGAACTTGGTCGAGACGATGTAACTGCTGCGCCGCCAGCCGAGTTTCTTCAGCGCCGCGCCCATCACCGTCTCGGATTTGCCGCCGGCGTACACTTCGGCATTGTCGAAGAAGTTGACGCCGGCATCGTAGGCAGCGGCCATGCACTCGCGCGCCAGGTCTTCATTCACCTGAAGGCCAAAGGTCACCCAGGAACCAAGCGACAACTCGCTTACTTTCAGGCCAGAACGGCCAAGACGACGGTAGTTCATTCTTCCTCCTTACCGGAACCAATTCCAAGCGGTTTCCATTTTGATTCATCTTTCAGACGATGCTGAATACCATGCCGGTCGTGGACTTCATCGAAGCCTTCGCTCTTGATAAACATTTTCTCCCCGTCCAACAGGGCGGTCAGGCCTTCCTGACCGGGTTCGGGGCGCTTGAGACCCTTGAACTTGGCCGCCCTCTCCGGGACGTAGTCGGTCGGCTCTTCGTAGGTGGTGATATAGCCTTCGAAATTGCGCAGGATAACCTTATGGTCAGACATCGAAAGCAGATAATTGGGCATGACAGGAATCTTGCCGCCGCCGCCGGGGGCATCCACCACATATTGCGGCACGGCATAGCCAGAAGTGTGGCCGCGCAACCCCTCCATGATTTCGATGCCTTTGGCAACCGGCGTACGGAAGTGGCCGGCGCCCTCCACCAGGTCGCACTGGTAGAGATAATAGGGGCGGACGCGGATGCGCACCAAATCCTGCACCAGTTTGCGCTGGATATGCACATTGTCGTTTACGCCCGCCAGCAGGACCGACTGGTTGCCCAACGGGATGCCGGCGCGGGTCAGGCGGTCACAAGCCTCAGCCAGTTCTTTGGTAATCTCGTTGGGGTGGTTGACATGGATGTTCATCCAGAGAGGGTGATACTTCTGGAGCATGTCGGTCAGTTCCTGCGTCACGCGCATAGGCAGGAAGACCGGGACACGCGAGCCGATGCGGATGATTTCAATATGCGGAATTTCGCGCAGGCGGGCAATCAATTCCTCCAACACCTTGGGAGCCAGCACCAGCGGGTCGCCGCCGGAGAGCAACACGTCCCGGACCTGGGGCGTGCGCTTGAGATACTCGATTTGCATCTCGAATTCCTGACGGTTGAACGTGGCCGATGGGTCGCCGACAATACGGGCACGGGTGCAATAGCGGCAATAGGAAGCGCACTGTGTGGTGACCAGCATCAGCACCCGGTCCGGGTAACGGTGAACCAGGCCCGGAACCGGCGAGTGGCGGTCTTCGGCCAGCGAGTCTTCCATCATGGCGGTAAAAGGAACCATCTCGCGGTCGGTGGGGATGACTTGTTTGCGGATGGGGTCGTCGGGGTCGTCGGGATCAATGAGCGAAATAAAGTACGGGGTAATATCCACCCGGAAAAGGTTGGGGGCATTCAGGGCATTGCGCTCGGACTCGGTTAGTTGGATAACTTTACCGATTTCCTCGGCTGTGTTCAAACGGTGACTCAATTGCCAGCGCCAGTCGTACCACTTTTCATCGGGAACATCGGCAAAAGCGGGGGCGCGCTTGGAAGGGAAAGGAAGGTTGATCATTTTTCCTCCAGAAGACGAGAAACGGTAAAAGGGAATAAACAGGAAACCGCGTCAGACGAGAATCGGCCCGTCACGCGGAAGCAGGCTCACGGCCTCGGCTGCCGAGGCGGATCGTGATCAGGCCGAAAGAATCCCCCATAATACACCAACGGGATGGAGTATTGCCGATAGGTTTTGTCCACAATGAGATTGTAAAGAAAAGCGGGGCGGGAGTCAATGCCCAAGGCGTTATTTCTTCTCTGCAAATTTGTTGCGGATGTAGCGAATGTATTCGGGCGAGAGACGTTGAGTATTCACCTGCAGACTGGCCTGAACATCTACAGCATAGCCCAGGCGGCGTAGAAAAATATAGCGCAGCCAGCTAAGGATACCTTTTGGAAGGAATTTCTCCCGATAAGGAAGGGGAATGGTCAAGTTGTGGTCAAGCGCCTTGCGCAAATCTTGAACGGTCTTGCCGGGGAACTCAGTGCGAGCCGCGCCAATGGCCCAATAGACGTGGGCGTCGCTGGCGGCAATTTTAGCGAGGGGCAGATACACCGAGAGTTTTTGGGCAGTTACGTTGCCAGCCTGAGTGCCCATGTTATGCGTTTCGATGCCTTTCAAGACGCCCTTGAAACGCGGGTCTGCAAGAGCCGCAAAAACGGATTCCTCTCTTAAACTGCCCGGAAGGTTATTGAAAGGATGCGGCAGGATGGCAATGCCGCCTTGACGGCCTATGTGAAGCAAGGTATCTGAGAGCGACATGCCTGCCGGAGGTAGTGTTTTAATAAAAAGAGCAAGCAAATGACCGTCGCGGGTCGAGACCTCGGCTGCAGGTATCACTTCGACCCCATAGTAAGAGGCCAGTTGACAGGCTTCGAGAGCGCCGCGCATATCATCATGGTCGGTAACGGCGATGACATCCAACCCCACATCGGCAGCATGTTTGAGAATGGCCCGAACGGTTGTCGTGGCATCATAAGAATAGACGCTGTGAATGTGAAGGTCGGCCTGTCCCATGACCATTCCTGCAACAATGTGTGTTATGCAGGCAATTATATTGACATTTGCCAGTTCGGAGTACTGTTGTTAGGGAACTCTAAAGTTGATTTCAGCCCAAAGGAATCAGGAAAAGTCGGCAACGCGCGCCAGGCCGTCTCGGTCGGTCAGGATGAACTCGGTGCGGGTGACGCTGATGAGATTTTTGTCGGCAAAACGATACAACGCCCGACAGACCACCTCGCGGCTGGTGCCGAGGCGGGCCGCCAGTTCGTCCAGGGTCAGCGAGCGCGGCACCGATTGTCGGTCAGGAGACACCTGCTCGAGCAGAAGCCGCGCCAGGCGGCCGGCGATCGGCTGGAAGGCCAGGCCCTCGATGACTTCGCTGGCTCGCAGCATGCGCCGAACCATGGTGCGCGCCAGTTCCCAGGTCAAGCGGCCGTTTGCCAGCAAAAGCGGCTGAACATCTGCGCGCTGCCAGAGATATAACTTCGCGGCCTCCCGGCACTGCAAAGTCACCGGGTTGGGCATCTCGGCCTCGAAAAAAGCCAGTCCCCAGAAGACTTCCCCCCTCCCAATTTCGGCAACAATCAAACTGCGCCCCTCGCTCGACTCTTTCAGGGCCAGGATGCTGCCCTCGGCAACCAGGAACAGGTACGGCCAGCAGTCGCCTGCCAGCGTCACGGCTTCGCCCGACTGATAGGTTTTGGGGATTGCCCAATCGGCCAGCCGCACGGCCTCGGCAGCGTCTAGAGACGAAAACACAGGATGAGTTTGTAAAATTTCAAGCAGAGATGCCATGCTTCGATTATAGCGGATTCTTCGGGGGATTTTCTTCACAGTCTCCATAATTTGACTTAAGTCAAAGACAACCTCTTCCATTCGTGATACATATCACATAAGACACTTCATCTCCAAGGAGAATTGCTTTATGGAAAACACCCCTCGAAACATGCGTCTGCTGTTGGCCGCACTGGCGGTCATCGTCGGCCTGTTCATGGCGGCCGTCGCTCCGTTCATCATTCAGACCTCGCTGGAACGGGTCATCTCGGCCCTGCTGGTCGTCTCGCAGGAAAAGCCCGCCTATGCCAGCGGCATCCTGCTGTTTTCGTATGCCTTCCCGCTCTATCGGGGACTGATCTTCATCGGCGGCATCGCCCTGCTCCTGCTGGCCAAGCCGATTGCCGAAGGGAAAGAATGGTCTTTCCCGGCCGCGTTGCTGGCCTCGGCCTTCCCCTCGGCGGGCGGGATGTTCATGTTCATGCCCTACGTCTCCTTTGTGGACGGCTTTCCGCTGCCGATGGTCGTATCCTTCGTCGGCCTGGCTTTCTTCTGGTCGCTCATCCTGCTGCGCAAGGTGGACAAATGGCTGAAATGGGGACAATTCCTAGCATTAACCTTCGCCGGGATGCTGACCACGCACGCCTTCATCGTCGGGACCGGCAACCTGCGTACCCTGCTGACGCGCCCCGACAAGCCGCTATATAATGGCATCGGCACCTGGGTGCTGGCCTGGTCGCAGCCCATCCAGTGGATTTGCGTCATCCTGCTCTTCGTCTCTATCTACCTGCTGGCGGCGCGCAAAGCCTGGGGCTGGCGGCTGGCGCTTCTATCGGTCGTCTCGTTGGTGGCAATAGACGTGCCGATGCAGATCATCCGCCTGCTGATTGCCCATTCTACCTCATGGGACTACTCGTATGGACTGCCGGTCATCATCGGCCTGATTTTTGTGCTGCTGTTCCCCAGGTTCCGGCAGGCGCTGATTGAGGAACGTGTCTGAAGGAGACAGCCATGAAAAATAACCGCACGCTCGGTATCCTCCTGGCCATTGCAGGCATCCTGATCGGCTTGCTGCTGGCCTACCAGATCGCCAGCATCTACCAATCTACCATTGATGGAAAAGTAGCCGAAGGACGGCCCGATGAAGGCATCACCGTCCAAATCGTCTTTGCCCTCCTGGGCTGGCTGACGCTGGTCGGCGCGGCGCTGATGGGCGTCTCGGCTTATGGATTCGCCCGCCGCCAACCCTGGGCCTGGTTCTGGGGAACGGCCGCAGCGACCCTCTACATGCTGACCACCTTCTTCCCCATCATCCCACCCGCCAGCGTGGGCTTGCCCTCGCCCACTGCCCCGACCTTTGGCCTGGCCGCCATTTTGTGGTTTGGGATGTTGATGGTTGGCGGCGTGGCGTGGAAATTGGTCGCTCTCGCTTTCGTGGCCGGTCTGGCCTACGTACTAACCTTCATGGACGGCGTGGCCAGCATCTCACGCTACCAGACCGTCCCCAACCCGTTCCTGCACGGCATGTATGCGGTGACCCAGATGGTCAACTGGTGGGGCGCGGCGGCCTGGGTGGTGTTCATCTGCGCGGCGCTGAAGCGCAAAGCGTGGGCGCTGCCGCTGGGCATTTTCGCGGCGCTGATGTCCATGCTGGGCGGCTTTCCGCTGGGCATCAGCGACGTGCTTCGGCTGGGACGTTTCTCGATGTTCCTGCCGGCGCCGCTCATCAGCACGGGGCTGCTGATCTACCTGCTCTTGCCCGCCGGGCGCAACCTGCTCGAGAAACAGGAAACAGGTTGAAGGTCCGGAAAGAAACGAGACTGTGACATTTATCACAGAATCGAGCCGGTTCATGTGCAATAATTCAATAGAGAACCTGCACAGGGCGTGCGGGTTGAAATCTATGGAGGTCTTTCCCTCCAGAAAAGGAGACTGTCATGAACCTGTTCACCCTCGACAACCTGTTCCTTCTCTTGACCGGCCTGGTGGCCATCTACCTGCTCTGGCGCTTCTACACCCGCTGGAGCAAGGGCAAAGCCCTCTATGATGTCTACTACATGATGGGCTTCCTCGTCCTGCTGGTCTCGGGCCTGCTGCTCATCTTCCTGGGCCTGGGCATCCTGGGCAAGCCGGCCGTGCTGACGGTGGCCTCGCTCATCCCGCTGGGCATCTCGATGGGCCTGATGGAGCAGTACTTCCCGCAATGGAAGAAGGCCTTCAAGTGGTTTGCCCTGGTCGGCTTCCTGGCGATTGCGGTGGCCAGTTTCGGCGGGATTGACCTGCTGCGCAAGATAGCCGTGCCGCTCTTCCACGGCGTGGCCGGGCTGGTCATCTTCCTCGGGCCGTTCCTGGCCAAAGGCGCGGCCAAAGGCTTCTGGTGGGTTGGGATCGGCGGGCTGCTCATCGGCCTGGGCGGCATCGCGCTGGCGTTCATTTCGCTCGGCTCGCAGTTGCTCTTCTTCAGCCCGCAGTTCGTGATGACCATCCTGACCCCGCTCCTGCTGCTCATGACCCTGGCGTTTACGGCCGGGTTTGTGAAGGATATTCGACGATAGACGATAGACGATAGACGATAGACGATAGACCGTAGACCGTAAGCCGTAGACCGTAAACCGTAGACCGTCCACCATCCACGGTCTACGGTCCATCATCCGCAAAGGAGACTCTATGCCCTTTCTCAAATCCCGCTTCCAGTACCTCTTCGGCACCACCAAAGGCCTGATCCTGGTCGCGATTGCCATGATCGCCATGGTGACGGCGCTCTTCGGCATGCTTTCCGGCCCGATGGCCGAGATGGGCGTCCGAGAGATCATCGTGCGCGCCCTGCGCATGGACTTGCAGCCCGCCGAGCGCGAGGGACGCATCATCATCCTGTATCACTCGATTGCCATGGCCGTCGTCGCCATCGAGGTCTACATGATCACCGGCCTGCTGGGGATGCGCGAATTCTACAAGAAAGCAGTGCGCGTCCTGATCACGGTCGGCTACCTGTTGACGATGATTTTCGGCCTTCTCTTCGCCTACTGGGGACACGTGTGGGTCTTCCACGGCCTCTACATCACCGGTCTCTCACTCATCTTCTTTGCTGGCGTCCTGCTGACTATTGCCCTCTGGCCCTGGGACAAGGAATACTATCTCCTTTCTCCCGCTGGGAGAGGGGCCGGGGGTGAGGGCGCCTACGCCCGCACCAAAGGCGGCGTGGACCTGGAACGGGCCGCCTTTTTCACCACCGCGCTGACGACGGTCCTCTCGTCCATTTTTGGGGCCGTTCCCGGCTCCTACTTCGGCAACGGTTTCGAGGTCTTCCTGGCCGAGAACATCATCCGCCTGCCCGAAAAGACGACGATGGAATACTCGATCATCGGCCATCTGCACATCATGCTGGCGCTGATTGCCATCATGATTACCCTCATCATCGGGCGCTGGTTGAACTTTCGCGGCCTGCTGCACAAGATCGCCATGCCGCTGATGATCCTCGGCTGCATTGTTCTCAACCTGGGTGTGTGGGGCGTGGTCACGCCGCTCGAACCGATCGCCCACATGATCATCTACGTCGGCGCGACGCCGTCCATGCTGGCCGCGCTCCTGCTGCTCATCTGGTCGTGGGGCGAACTCATCCGCACCGGCACGGCGCATCTGACCAAGCCGACCTTCCTGCAAAAACTCGCCGCGCTCGTCCGCGACCCGCTCAAATTCGGCCCCACCTGGCAAATGCTCTTCATGAACTTCACCACCAGCGGCATCGGCATCTTCATGGCCATCCGATTGGACGAAATCTTCCGCCTGTGGCCGCACCGCGAAGAGCGCATCGAACTGACCGGCCACTGGCATGCCCTCTCGGCCATCATCGCCACCATCATTCTGATGTACTACGGCGACATCATCGGCCTGAAAGGCAAAATCCGCCAGATTTACGGCTGGGCCATCCTCTTCCTCTCCGACCTGGCCCTCGGCGCGGTGACCGTCTTCGAGATGAAGCGTCTGTTCATCGGCGAAGCCGAGCAGCAGCCGCTGGTCAACGCGCTGATGTACATGATTGACTTCGGCCTCGGCCTGTTGCTCGTCCTGCTCGCCATCGTCATGGTCTGGCGGCTGACCGACCTGTTCAAGCCGAAAGGCCGCTGGACCGAAGAAGCCACCCACGAACTCGCCGAGGAGGTGTCGAAATGAAGCGCCTCGTTCTGACCCTTGGCCTGCTCCTCGTTCTCCTGGCCGCCTGCGCCCCCGTAGACCTCGACCCGGTCATCCCCATCTACGAGACGGGCGTGGACCCCTCGGCCTGGGCGCGCGTCCCGGCCGGCCCCTTCTATCACGGACAAGAGGCCGAACTCGAGGAGATTCCCTACGACTATGAGATTATGGTGACGCCCGTCACCGTCGCCCAATACGTGGACTTCCTCAACGCCGCCCTGGCCGATGGGAACGTGCTTATCGAGGGCGATTATGCCGTTGCCTTCTACCCCGGCGATCCGTTCCACGGCAAGAAGCACGAACTGGAAATCGGCCCCGGCAACTACCTGCTCGTCCCGCTCGCCGACCCGGCCTCGCGCTTCACCTTCGACGGGCAGACCTTCGCCGCCAAGCCGGGTTGGGAGAACCACCCGATGACGAACGTCTCCTGGTTCGGCGCTTGGGCCTATTGCGGCTACTACGGCTGGCGGCTGCCGACCGAACTCGAATGGGAGAAAGCCGCTCGCGGGTCTGAGGATGCCCGCGCCTATCCCTGGGGCGACGACATCACCCGTCAGCACGCCAACTTCTACGCCAGCCGCGACCCCTTCGAGGACATGTCCTCCTACGGCTCGCTGACCACGCCGGTCGGCTTCTACAACGGGCGCGCCTACGATGGCTACCAGACATTCGATGCTCGCAGCCCCTACGGCCTCTACGACATGGCCGGCAACGTCTGGCAGTGGGTGGGCGATGTGCATTTCCAGGAAGGCTTCAGCGACCGGCTGATGCACGGCGGCTCGCGCAACACCTACGACATGGACCTGCGCGTCTGGGTGCGCAACTCTGCCCCGCCGATGTACTACGGCCCGGCGGTGGGGTTCCGCTGTGCTAAAATAGACCGTTGACCGTGGACGGTAGACCGTCCACCGTCCATCGTCCATCGTCCACCGTCCACTGTCCACCGTCCAATGAACAAACTCCGCCTCTACCTCCCCCTCCTCAAGACCCTCCAGACCGGCTTGCTGCTGGCGACCGGGCTGGCGGGGTATCTCAGCGCCCACACTGCGCCCTCCGGCTGGATTCTGCTGGGCGTGGCGGGCAGTCTTTTCCTGGCCATCAGCGGCTCGACCGTGCTCAACATGTGGTACGACCGCGATATTGACGCGGTGATGAATCGCACACATCATCGTCCGCTGGCCGATGGACGCGTCTCCCCGACCGAAGCCCTGCGTCTGGGGCTGATTCTCTCCGCCCTGGGCGTGGGCTGGGCCGTGGCGATGAGACCGCTTTACGGGCTGATCGTCTTCGCCGGGCTGTTCTTCGACGTGGTCATCTACACCCTGTGGCTCAAGCGCCGCACCTGCTGGAGCATCGTCTGGGGCGGGATTTCGGGCGGCATGCCCATCCTGGCCGGGAGGGTGATGGCCACCGGTCAGATAGACCTGATCGGCGTCCTGCTCAGCATGGCCGTCCTGTTCTGGATTCCGACCCACATCCTGACCTTCTCAATGCGCTATTTTGCCGATTACCAGGCGGCGCGCATCCCGACCTTCCCCTCCACCTACGGCTTCGAGACGACCCGCGCCGTCATCGCTCTTTCGGCCATCGTTGCTGCCGCCAACATGGGCGTGGCGGGCGTGATGATCGGCGTCCAGGCCGGCTTTCTGCGCCTGATGGCCGTCCTCTCGGCCGGGCTGCTGGTGCTTTCGTTTGCTACCGTTTTCCGCCCGTCCGAGCGGGTCAACTACAGCCTGTTCAAGTACGCCTCGCTGTACATGATTAGCGCGATGATATTACTTTCCATTGGAGCACTAGGATGACGGCTCTCATTCACAAAATCAATCCCGCTGTGGGAAAGAAATGGCTGCAACTGGCCGCCGGCCTGATGTGGTCCGGCGTCGGCGTCATGCTGATTTCCATCGCCGCCACGCGCTGGCTGAAATTGTTTGACTGGTTCATCCTGCTGCTGATCTTCGCAGCCGGCATAGCCCTGGGCACAAGCATCTACTGGTTCGGTTTTTCCAAATTAGCACGCAAAAACATTCGCCGCATCCTGGCCTATCCCAAAGAACGGGTTTGCCTCTTCGCTTTTCAGGAGTGGAAGTCTTACCCGCTGGTGGCATTCATGGTCACCCTGGGAATCTATCTGCGCCTTTATTCCCCATTCCCCAAACCGCTACTGGCCATCACCTATATTGGAATTGGCTTTGGCCTGTTTGCCTCCAGCACATATTATTACTGGCAAATTGGACGGATAGCGAATCCGACGACAGCCAAACAGGAATGAAAATCACTATTCTCTCCCGCCTCTTTCTCCTCCTCACCGCCCTGCTGGCTGCCTGGCAGGTCGCCATCGGCATCGAAGGGCTGGAGCGCATCCCTGTCCTGGCCTACACGATCGGGTTCGGCGTCCTGTTGGTCGCCTGTCTGCTGCTCATCATCCTGGGGCTTGAAATCCTGGAAAGCCCGGTCGTGGTCATCGTCTCGACCGTCATCCCGCTCAGCCTCTCGCTGGGGCTGGTCTGGGAGCACCTCGCCGCCTGGCGGACGCCCTACCTGCTTTTCGTCCTGGCCGGCTTCCTGGCCGTCATGGTCACCCGCTCCTTGCCGCTGAAAGGCCGCCTGCCGACCATTCTGCTGGCCGTCGTGCACGGCGTGGCCGGGATGGTCATCTTCCTCCTGCCGAGCGTCCTTGCCGCGCAGGGGATGGCGCGTCCCGGGTTTGCGCTGGTCGGCTTGGGCGGCGCGCTGATCGGCCTGGGCGGGCTGCTCCTCTCGTTCCTTAGGGCCGGCCGCCCTATCGTCCCGCGCGAGACCATCCTGCACATCCTGCCCGCCCTGCTCCTGCTGATGACCGCCGCCTTTGTCGCCGGTTTCGCGCTGGGTTAATAGACCATGGACAGCAGACCGTCCACCGTCCATCGTCCACCGTCCACCTTCCACCGTCCAATAAGAAAGGAGAACCCTATGAGAAACACCTGGTGGGCCAAAAGCCTTCGTATCCTGGGTATCGTCCTGATGAGCCTGACCGCTGCCTTCACGCTGATGGGCGGCGCCGGGACGACCTGCGTTGCCCTCAACCCAACCGGCTGGGAGGGCAAATTCGACTCTCTCGCCCCCTTCCAAGGGTTGTGGATTCTGTTCGTCCTGGTCGGGATCGCCGCCGGAATCCTGGGCGTGCGCGCCGTCGTCCGGCTGGTGCGCGGCCGCCGGAACGCCTATCGCGACGCCCTCGTCGCCTTGATCATCGGCACGGCGATCAACCTGATTCACCTCTTCGCCTCGCGCGCTCTGCGCGGCGCCTCCATGCCGGTGGACGCCGTCCTCTACACCAACGTCCTCACCCTGATCGTCTTCCTGCTCTTCCGCCTGCCGCCCATCTGGCAAGGCGTGAACTATGAAAAGCCCGCCGGCGAAAAAGAGAGCGGCAAACACGCCGCCGCCATCTCGCTCGCGCTGACCGGCCTGCTGACCCTGACCATTCAGTTCCTGATGGCGCCCACTCACACCATCGGCGGCGTCAACTGGGCCGACGCCTGGCACACCACCTTGACGTTGATCGGCACAGGGTTGATCCTGGGCGGCATCGCCCTGGCAGCCTACCGCCGCTTTGTCTCGGCGCCGCGGCAGGCAGCGATACCGGCAGAAAATTAATCTCGCATCCATCAAACTTAAAGGGCGCGAGGAGGTTCAACCACCCTCCTCGCGCTCTTTGATTAACAGCATTTCCCTGCGACCATTGACGTATAATTAGACTTACTATGCCTGCTGCCCTTCGATCCGCTCTCCGTATCCTGTCCGTCATCCTGCTCGTCCTGGCGCTTCTCCCCGCCCTGGCTTTGCTTGACATACGAGGCGGGACTCTCCTCCCCAGGCCGCCTGCACGACTTGCTCGTCCAGACGGAGGCCGTCACCCCGGGCGAATACCGGTCGGGCGGCGCGGGCGTGGGGACTGGCAGACGCCATCGGTCAAGCGGGCGCGGCGCGGGCGGTCGGCAATGCGGTGGCGCAAAATCCTGTAGCCTATCTCATTCCATGTCATCGGGTGCTGCGTCAGGTGGGCGGGTTTGGGGAGTATCGCTACGGGTCGGCGCGTAAGAAGGCCATCCTGCTCTACGAAGCAGGGCAAATCCAACCCAGTATCCAAGAGAGTGTTTGAAAATTCTGATTCGGCGCAGATAAACGGAGATGGGCAGGCATGTTTTGATAGCCGAAAGCCAATGTTTATTAATCAAATCCCGTTTATCTCTGTTCATCAGGTTAAATTTTTGATTTTTACACTGCTCTCTAACAGCACGTTAACAAAATTCGGATACAATCACTCCTGTTTAGTGGCATTCAACAGGAGTAATTTTATGGAGCAAAAACTCAAGCATGTGTCCGTCCCGCCTTCGGAAATTACGCCGAAGAGTCTCTATCTCTCCCGCCGCGACTGGCTGAAAGCGATGGGCATCGTCAGCGCCGCGGCGCTGCTGGCGGCGTGTCTGCCGCAGCGTGGACAAACGCCCATCGAAACCGAGACAGGCGGCGGGTCCGGCCCCGCCCCGAGCGACGAACTGGGCGACCCGGCCAACACGTTCGACGAAATCACCCACTACAACAACTACTACGAGTTCAGCACCGACAAGCAGGCCGTCAACCCGCTCTCGGCCAATTTCCGCGCCACGCCGTGGGCCGTCGAAGTCAGCGGACTGGTCCACAAACCCAAGACCTACAGCCTGGAGGACTTGCTGCGCTTCGAACAGGTCGAGCGCGTCTACCGTCTGCGCTGCGTGGAGGCCTGGAGCATGGTCATCCCCTGGACGGGCTTCGAGTTGAACCGCCTGCTGGCGGAGGTCGAGCCGATGACGAGCGCCCGCTACGTCAAATTCACCGCCCTTTATGAGCCGGAACAGTTCCCCGGTCAGCGCAGCCCGTTCTACCCCTGGCCCTACACCGAGGGTCTGCGCCTGGACGAGGCCATGCACCGCCTGACGCTGATTGCGACCGGCCTGTATGGCGAGAGCCTGCCCAACCCGAACGGCGCGCCGCTGCGGCTGGTGGTGCCGTGGAAATACGGATTCAAGTCCATCAAGGCCATCGTGCGCATCGAATTGACCGAGGAACAGCCCGCCACGCTGTGGAATACGGTTGCGCCGAACGAGTACGGCTTCTACTCGAACGTCAACCCGCAGGTGGACCACCCGCGCTGGAGTCAGCGCACCGAGCGCAGAATTGGCGAATTGGGCCGCCGCGAGACGTTGATGTTCAACGGTTACGGCGAGGAGGTGGCTGCGCTCTATGCCGGGATGGATTTGCGGGCGAATTATTGAGTCTCATAGTTTAGAAGTCTGGTAGTCGGATGATTGGGAAAATGGCAGAATTTTTTCGGCGCGGCGCGTGGTTGCGCTGGGTGGTTCACTTGCTCGGCGTGTTGCCGCTGGCCTCGCTGGGCTGGGATGCCTGGCAAGGTCACTTGAGCGCCAATCCCATCCAGGAGGTCGAGCAGCGGCTGGGACGGGCGGCGCTGTACTTTCTGCTGGCCTCGCTGGCGGTCACGCCGCTGACCACGTTGACCGGCTGGCGCGCCCTGCCGCCGCGCCGCCGCGCCCTGGGGCTGTATGCCTTCCTGTACGCCGCTCTGCATTTTGCAGCCTTCGCGGCCCTCGATTACGGCTTCGACTGGGCCGAAATCCTGCGCCTGACGGGGGAAAAGCCGTTCATCCTGCTTGGTTTCAGCGCCGGCTTTTTGCTCGTGCCGCTGGCGATCACCTCCTTCGACCATTTCATCCGCAAGATGGGCCAACGCTGGAAGCGCCTCCACCGCTTCATTTACGTCATTGCACCGCTGGTCATCGTCCATTACGGCTGGGCCAAAAAGGGCGATTTGTTCGCTCTGCGCGGCGACATCCTCCAGCCACTCTTGTGGGGAACGCTGGTGCTTGTTCTGCTCCTGCTCCGTCTGCCGCCCATCCGGCAAACGGTAAGCGCCCTGCGCCAAAAACTCGTCTCCCCGTCTCGTCGTCAGGTTAGATAACCCGCACAACCTCCCCCTTTCTGCAATGTTATCCTCGCCCTCCTCATATCCGTGTAATCTGTGCAACCTGCAATCCGTGTAATCTGCAATCTGTGTAATCTGTAATCCGTGTAATCTGCGTAATCTGTGGCCATAATTGACGCCGCGCATCTTCTGCACTATCATTCGGGGAATGAACACGGCGCGTTTCGTTTTCTTCGGGGAACTGAACGACCTGCTCGCCCGCGACCGGCGCGGGCGGGAAATTTGCCTAACTTTCGCCAGCCACCAGACGGTCAAACATCTGATTGAGTCGATCGGTATCCCGCATGTGGAAGTCGGCGCCGTGGTGGCCAACGGGCAACCGGTCGGCTGGGAATACCGCCCGCGTGACGACGACCGCATCGAGGTCCTTCCCGCCCGCGGCTGGGAAGGTGAACCGCGCTTTATCCTCGACAACCACCTCGGACGGCTGGCCGCCTATCTGCGCATGCTTGGCTTCGATTCGCTATACGAAAACGACTACAGTGATGAAGAACTTGCCGCCCTGCTGGCCACCGAGGAGCGCATCCTGCTTACCCGAGACCGCCGCCTTTTGATGCGCAAGGCCGTGCGTTACGGCTACTGTCTGCGCTCGCTCGAACCGCAGGAGCAACTGCGGGAGGTCGTCCAGCGCTTCGACCTGCTTCGCTGGGCGCGGCCATTCCACCGCTGTCTGCGCTGCAACCATCTGCTCGAACGGGTGGAGAAAAACGCCATCCTCGACCACCTCGAACCAAAAACGAAGTTATACTACGAGGAATTCGTCCGTTGTCCGGCCTGCGACCAAGTCTACTGGCAAGGCTCACATTTTGAGCGCATGCAGACCATGCTCGCCGAGTTTTTATGATTTATCCGCAGATTACCGCAGATGAGCCCAGGTTTTGCTTATCTGCACAATCTGAAACATCTGCAGATGCAAACAAGGAAACCCCATGTCCACTCCCCCCATCTATCAGCGCCCCGCCGAAATCCTGCAACATCTCATCCGCTTCGACACCACCAACCCGCCCGGCAACGAGCGTCCGTGCATCGAGTATATTCACAGCCTGCTGAAGGAGGCCGGCATCGAGACGACCCTCGTCGCCAAGCATCCCGACCGCCCCAACCTGATCGCCCGCCTGAAAGGCCGCGGCGACGCCCCGCCGCTCTTGCTCTACGGCCACGTGGACGTGGTCACCACCGCCGGCCAGCAGTGGACGCATCCGCCCTTCGAGGGCCGCATCGCCGACGGCTTCGTCTGGGGCCGCGGCGCGCTGGACATGAAGAGCGGCGTCGCCATGTACCTGGCCGCCGTCCTGAAGGCCAAGGCCGAGAACCTCCCGCTGCCGGGCGACGTGATCTTCGCCGCCCTGGCCGACGAGGAAGCCGGCGACGTCTATGGGGCGCGCTTCCTGGTCGAAGAGCATCCCGGCCTCTTCCAGGGCGTGCGCTACGCTCTGGGCGAATTCGGCGGCTTCAACCTGTCCATCGGTGGCAAACGCTTCTACCCCATCATGATCGCCGAAAAGCAAGTCTGCTGGATGAAGGCGACCTTCCGCGGCCGCGCCGGTCACGGCTCGATGCCGGTGCGCGGCCAGGCAATGGCCAAACTGGCCCGCGCCCTGCGCCGCCTGGACGAGCGCCCCCTGCCCGTGCACATCACCCCGCCAGTGCGTCTGATGTTCGAGACGCTCGCCCGCAATTTAGGCGGAGTGAGCGGCCTGTTCATCCGTCTGCTGCTCAACCCGGCGCTGACGAACGCGACCCTGCGCCTGCTCGGCGAGCGCGGCAGCCTCTTCTCCCCGCTGGTGCGAAACACCGTCAGCCCGACCATGCTCACGGCCAGCGACAAGGCCAACATCATCCCGGCCGAAGTGACCCTCGGCATGGACGGCCGTCTCGTCCCCGGGGCAAAGCCTGAAGAGATGCTGAACGAACTACATGCCCTTCTGGGTGATGATCTGGAAATCGAGGTCTTCAAACACGAATCCGGCCCGGCCGCGGCCGATATGGGCCTCTTCGACACGCTGGGCGGCATCCTGCGCGGCCTCGACCCGCAGGGCATTCCCCTGCCTTACGTCCTCTCCGGCGTGACCGACGCCCGCTTCTTCTCCCAACTGGGCATCCAGACCTACGGCTTCACCCCCCTGCAACTGCCGGATGGCTTCAACTTCGCCGCCACCGTCCACGCCGCCGATGAACGCGTGCCGGTGGAGGCGCTCGACTTCGGCGTACAGGCAGTGACGCAGGCTATTCAACGTTTCCATTAAGCCCTCCAGGAACGCTGTTCCAGTTTGCGAACCACATAGACAACAAAGGCCTGGAAGTCACCTGCCGAAGGAGCACGGTGGATAGCCGCGAAAATGCGCTGTAATTTTTCTTCCTCGACCGGCACATCGGTATATTTGCGCATCAAGCAGCAGGTTTCGATGAGTGCGAAGAAGTCTATGGAATCTCCCTGTTGAAAGAGGTCAAGCAAAGATGTTATTTTATGTTCCGCGCACGACCAGCACAGAGCAGGAGGCGTAATGCACCAGTTTGCGCGAGACGCTGCCCAACATCCAGGCCTTCACCTGGCTGAGGCCGCGCGAACCGCTGACAGCCAGGTCAATCTGTTGGTCTTTGATGTATTCAAGGATTTCGGTCGCCGCGTCGCCGCGCTTCAAGACCGGTTCAGCCTTCAGACCAAACGTCGCGAGAGTCTCAATGGCCTTTGCCAGAATGGCCCGACCCGCCTGTTCTTCGCGCTCCCGCTCGGCGGCAGCCGCCTCGGTGACGGCTAACGGTTCATAGACCATGCGCTCGGCCGCGGCAAAAGAAGCCATGACCGGCATGGGCGGCGGCGGGAGCACGTGCATCACGCGCACATCCAGTTTGCCGGGGAAGGGGAAGCCGCCAAAGTAGCGCAGAACGCCATCGCTGCCGGGCGAACCGTCCGTGAGCAGCAGGACGCGCTTCGCCTGCTGGAAAGGCGGCCGCACCACCAGCACCGGACGCGAGGAATATTCAACCACCTGCTGGGCAACGCCGCCGAGCAGGATGCCCAGTGTGGCCCGCAATCCCTTTGCGCCCAGCACAATCAGGTCAATGGCGTGCGCTTGTGCATACTCCGTAATAACCTGCGCCGGCGCCCCAAGGGCGAGTTCCGAATCCACCTGCAGGCCCTTGCCCTTGAGATAATCGCACGTTCTTTTCAACGCATCTTCCAGAGAACCGAGTTCGGTTGCCTGTTGAGAACCGAAGACGCGCAGCACGGTGACGCGGCATTCGGGCAAAAGCGGCAGCGAGCCGACGAACTCGGCCGCGGCGCGGGCAAATTCCGATCCGTCATCTGCCAGCAAAATTCTTCCGCAAGTTTTTGGCGCAGCGTTCATCTCGTCCTCCTTTCAGAAAAGTGTGGAAAGAAACATTTTCTATACTGTAGCACATTCAAAAAGAAAATTCCAGCCCTATGCAAAGATTTCGTCTTAGCATAAACTTTACCCCATCATCAATCAAGAGGAGAATAGCATGGCCGAAAAGAAGTCTGGCATCCAAATCAGTAAGAAAGCCTTTTTGCAGGCGGTCGCTATCATCTTTGCCCTGATGATGGCCGCCGGCATCCTGACCCGCCTCGTCCCGGCAGGACAGTACGCGCGGGTGGAGGTGGACGGGCGCCAGGTCATAGACGCCGAATCGTTCACTATCACCGAGCGGCCCAATTATCCGGTCTGGCGTTGGTTCACCGCACCCTTCGAGGTCTTTGCCGCCGAGGGCAACGTGACCGTCATTGGGGTGATTCTATTCATCGTCCTGGTCGGCGTCGCCTTCTCCACGATGGACCGCAGCGGCATCCTCCAATACGCCATTCACATCATCGTCCAGAAGTTCGGAAGCCGCAAGTACGTTTTGCTCCTTGTGCTGACGTTCTTCTTCATGGCCCTGGGCGGTTTCTTCGGCATCCTCGAAGAGGCCGTGCCGCTGGTGCCAATCATCATCGTGCTGGCCTACACCCTCGGCTGGGACACGCTGACCGGCCTGGGCATCTCCATCCTGGCGACCAATGTCGGCTTTTCGACCGCCGTCTTCAACTTCTTCACCATCGGCACCGCCCAGCGCCTGGCCGGACTGCCGCTCTTTTCGGGCTGGGGGCCGCGCATTGTTCTGTTCATTGTGGTTTACATCATCCTGGCGATTTTCCTTGTTCGCTATGCGAAACGCGTCGAACAAAAACCAGAGACCTCTCCCGTCTTCCGCGAAGACCAGGCCGAGCGAGCCAAATACGGGACCTTCGAACTGGACGCCGCAACCGCCAACGACCCGCGCATGAAGCGCGCCGCCATCTTCATGACCGTCATGTTCCTGCTGATTCTCGTCGCCGTGATGGTCCTCTCGTGGGTGGAATCGCTCAACGACCTGGCGATGCCCCTTTCGGGTCTGCTCTTCGTCATCGGCGGAATCGGCGCGGCGCTCATCGCCGGCATCGGCAAAAAGGTCTGGCGCGCCGCCTGGGAGGGCTTCCTGGGCATCGCCCCGGCCATTCCCCTGCTGATGATGGCCGCCAGCGTTAAACACATCATCGCCTCCGGCGGGATTCTGGACACACTCCTGTACTGGGCCTCGAATGCCTTTTCTGAAACCAGTCCCTTCGTCTCGGCGCTCATCATCTACGCGCTGACGCTGGTGCTGGAACTCTTCGTCACTTCCGGCTCGGCCAAGGCCCTGCTGGTCATCCCCATCCTGATGCCCCTGGCCGACCTGGTGGGAATCAACCGGCAGATTGCCGTCAGCGCCTACTGCTTCGGCGACGGCTTCTCCAACCTGGTTTACCCCACCAATGCCCTCCTGCTCATCACCCTCAGCCTGACGGTCGTTCCCTATCACAAGTGGCTCAAGTGGGTGCTGCGGCTGTGGCCGTGGGTTATCCTGGCGACGGTTGCGTTCCTGGCCGTGGCGGTCGCCATCAACTACGGGCCTTTCTAGAAGAGCAAAGCCGCGATGTCGCAGTATGTCCTCGTGGTCAGCATATAATCCAGCAGGCGAGGAACAAATTCAAGAGCACACGGAACTTCCTGCGTCGAAAGACGTAGATGGGTATGCAATTCATTACAAGGAGAATATCGAATGGAAAAGAGAAACCGCACCCAACTTGTTCTAGGCCTTCTGCTCATCCTGGCCGCCCTGTGGCTGTTCCTCGGACAGGCCAGGCCCGAACTGGTCTCCTGGATAAAAACGGCCTTTGCCTGGCCGGTTTGGGTCATTCTGGCCGGCGCCGTCCTGCTCGTCGTCGGCCTGCTGACCAGAGCGCCGGATATGGCCGTTCCGGCCTGCATCGTCGCCGGTGTGGGCGGCATCCTGTACTACCAGAACGCCACCGGAGACTGGGCCTCCTGGATTTATATGTGGACGCTTTTCCCCGGTCTGGGCGGCATCGGCAAACTGCTGGCCGCCATCATTGGCGGCACGCTCAAGCAGGACGGCCGCGAGGCTGTCAACTCGATCTTCGTCAGCGTTATCCTCTTTGCCATCTTTGCTTCCCTCTTTGGCGGCCTGAAAATCTTCGGCCCTTACAAAGATTACGTCCTGATTGGCCTGCTCTTCCTCTTCGGGGCCTGGCTCATCCTGCGCGGCATTTTTCGCAAGCATTAAGAGACAGCCACGAGACGCGGAAACATCTTCTGGGGACTCGTCCTCATCCTGATTGCCGCCCTGCTGCTGTTGAAGCAGGCGAAAACCGCGACCGGGACCTGAAACTGGCAAGAGATATTCCCATCGTCCTGGACATAGACAGCGGCGCGAACACATCGGTCATTGACCTGAGCGAACTCTCCGTCACGGCATTGGACCTGGACACCAGCGCGGCCACCCTGCGCGTTGTCCTCCCCCAGGGCGTGGGCCGCGCAGATTCGGGTCGAGAGCGGCATAGCCTCCGTCAGCGCCGACAGCCGCTTCCCCGAAGCCGGTCACAACCTGTACCTGTCGCCCGATTACGCCAGCGCCGCGCCACCGCGCCGACATCAGCATCAAGGCCGGCATGGCGTCGGTAGAAATCAAGTAAAAGAGGAGAACCAAAACCATGAAACGACTCGACTTCCGCATCCTGCTCGGCATTCTGCTCATCTTCGGCAGTCTGCTGGGCTTTCTGGAACTGCAAGGCGTTCTGAAGAATGCCTCCGCATTTTTTTGGGCGGTTGTCTTCGGAGCGGCCGCGTTGGTTTTTCTGTATATCTTTTTTACCAACCGGATGCACTGGTGGGCAGCCATCCCCGGCTTTGCGCTGGCCGGGCTTGCCGCCGCCGGTTTTCTGCCCGAAGGCCTGGGCTGGGACGGACTGGCCCTCATGGGCGGGCTGGGAATCGGCTTCTGGGCTGTTTACCTGTCGGGCCGCGAGCGCTGGTGGGCCATCATTCCGGGCGGCGTATTGCTGACCCTGGGGCTGGTCTCTGCGCTTTCGGAGCATTTCCGACTGCTTGAAACCGGCGGAATCTTTTTTATGGGCCTGGGGCTGACTTTCCTGCTCGTGGGCATCCTGGCCCGGCAGAACTGGGCCTACATTCCGGCCGTTGCCCTTCTACTGGTAGGCCTGATTGCCAACACGCAATACGCCAGCGCCATCCAGTACGCGTGGGTGGTCGTGCTTCTCATTGCGGGAGGCCTGATGATTTTCCAGGCGCTGCGCAAGCAGTGACCGGCAGACAGGCACAAATTTTATCTGGCCGCACAAAACGCTAAATTTATCTGCAGATTGCGCAGATTGCACCGATTTTCCCCCACCCGCGGCATCTGCAGATACAGGGGAGACAATTCCCCCAAAGTTTCTGAAAGAAAACAAAGACCGCTTTTACCGGCGGCCTCTGTTTGCTTTTTTATCGGGATTGCTGTCTGCGGCTCTGAAAACGCTTGTACACCCTCATCCACGCCTCGGTCGGATTCTCCGGCCGGGTTTTCTTGTGGACATTCTTGCTTAACAGGAAAGCCATATCTTCCAGCAAACCGGAGACAGCCTCTTCAGGACGGGCAAAGAGAAGCGGCCTTCCGTAATTGATGGCTTCCACAAAAACGTCCTGAACATACGGAATAGTCACGGCCACCGGCACGCCGAGAGCAGACTCGATTTTTTCTTTGGACAGGCCATGTTTGGGAAATGTGGCGTTCAGAATTAACTTGATTTTTTCGGGCGGATAATTCAACTTTTGATACGTGTCCAAAGCCGCCGCGGCGGCGCGGATGGAGGCCATTTCGGGAGCCGCCACCAGCAGAACCACATCGGCGGCATCCAGAACAGAAAGCGAGACTTCGCTAAAGTCATGCGGCAAATCGGCCACGATATAAGCATAATGGGTCTTGAGGAATGGAATGCTTGCAGAAACAATGTCTCTCGAAAGCCTCTCAGCATCTGACGGAGATGACGGAGCGGGAATGAAGGCAATCCCGCTTTCATGTTTATTCATCACCGACTCAAGGAGCGACATTTCCATCTCATTGGCAGGAACACTTGCCAGATCGGCCCAGGTGCGCTTGAGGGACGAATTGAGCATCAGCGCCACCTGACCGGCGGTCAGGTTTAAATCCAGCAAGATGACCGGCAGATTCCAAAGGGAATGAAAACCAATTGCCAGATTGACGGCCAGGGAGGAACACCCCGTCCCGCCGCGCAGACTGTGGACAGCGACCAGCCGCGCCTCGTCCCGCACCGTGCGGACGGCCAGCGTCGCCTTGACATTTTCGGCCCGCCGCAGGAGCGCAGTCAGGCGTGCGGCCAGTTCGGCAGGCTCAAACGGTTTGGTGATAAAGTCGTCCGCCCCTGCCTCGAAGGAACTCAATTTGGCCTGCAAGCCAGTCTGCGAAGAAAGCACCAGGATGGGCGTGAGGGCAAATTCGGGTTCACGGCGCAGTTGGCGGGTTACATCATAGCCCGAAATGTCCGGCATCATCACGTCCGTAATGATGACATCCGGGCGCAAACTGCGCGCCTTTTCTAGGCCCACCTGGCCGCTATCTGCAACTTCGATTTGATAGCCCATCGGCTGAAGGCCTCGGGCGATGATTTTGTGATAAATGGGATCGTCGTCAATGACCAGAACGCGGGGCATATGCTCTCCTCCGAGATTATTGAGTAGAACCGACTTGGGGCTGCCAATCGCCGAGCAAATCTCGCATGTAATCCAGCAAACGGCGCGACTCCGCCTCCAAGCGTTCCATCAAGGGCGGAGCGGCATCCAAATTTCCCTGTCTCCCCAAGAGTTCCAATTCTGCCGAAATTTGCGTCACCGGCTCGGCGCTGAAACTCGCCGCCAGCCCCTTGAGGCTGTGGGCGGTGCGGGTAAAGGTTTCCAGGTCCCTCGCCTCGAAGGTGTTTTTCAATTCCTCTAAACGGCCAGGCAGATGCGCCATGAACTCGGCGCACATTTCGTTGAAGAACTCGCGGTCATTATTGAATCGAGGCAAGGCTTTTTGCAAATCCAGCGGTTGGGCAAAGTCTTTGGGCGGCTGATCGGTAATGAAAGCCGGGGCGGCAGGATGTTCAGATTTCTCGGTGACAGCCGCGCCCTCGCCAAACAAACCGGCGTCGGCATCTATCGAAAGAGGTCCAAAGGCCGAGGGAGGAGCCGAGTAATCCATCTCCTCGATGATGGGAGATTCGGCAGAGGCAGTCTTCTCCGCCATCCAGCGCTCGAGCGCAGTCAGCAACGCCTGCGGCTGGATTGGTTTGGAAATGTAGTCATCCATGCCTGCCTCCAGACAGCGTTCGCGGTCGCCCTTGAGCGCATGGGCCGTCATGGCAATGATAGGAATGTGACGCTGTCCGGCTTCCCATTCGCGGATTTTTCGCGTTGCTTCGAAACCATCCATTTCAGGCATTTGCACATCCATCAGAATGGCAGCATACTGGCCTTTTTGGGCATATTCAACTGCCTTCAGCCCATCGTCCACCGCATCCACCGAGAATCCGGCTTTTTGGAGCAAAATCACGGTCAGTTTTTGGTTGACCGGGTTGTCTTCGGCAAGCAGGATGCGTCCGCCTCGGCGTTTCTGCTCGGTCAGCGTGTGACGTGTCACCAGCCTGCCGGTTCCGGGACGCTGCGGCTGCTGCCCGAGGAGAGCAACGAGAGTATCCGCCAACATTTTCTGCTTGACCGGCTTGTGCAAATACGCAGAACAACCGAGCGCTTCCAGACGGGCGGCATCGCCGTGCTCGCCCAGGGAGGTCAGGATAACAATTGAAACATTTTGCCCAATAGGGTCGCTTTTGATGGCGCGGGCTGTCTGTTCGCCGTCCATGCCGGGCATCTGCATATCGAGCACAACGATGCGAAATGGGTCGCCTTCGCGGTGGGCAAGCCGAATCAGGTCTAGAGCTTCCGAACCGCTCGAAGCACCGGTTGGGCGGCAGCCGAAACCGGTCAGCATTTTATGCAGAATCAGACGGTTGGTCGCATTGTCATCTGCATAGAGGACGCGAAGGTCCTTCAAACTAACCGGCATGGAGGGGATTTCTTCCGGTTTCATCTGCTGTTTGACAAAGGGAATCACAAACCAAAATTCGCTCCCTTTGCCCACTTCGCTTTCCAGCCCAATCTGCCCGCCCATGGCCTCGACCAACTGCTTGCAAATTGCCAATCCCAGTCCCGTTCCGCCGTAGCGGCGCGTTGTGGAGCCGTCTGCCTGGGTAAAACGGTCGAAGATGGCTGCCCGGCGGTCTTCAGGGATGCCAATACCCGTATCCTGCACCGAGAAGCGAAATGTGGCAAGTTCCTCCGTTTCCGAAAGAGCAGAAACCCGAACAACAATTTCCCCCTGATGAGTGAATTTGAGCGCATTGCCAACCAGATTGACCAAGATTTGCCGCAAGCGGGAGGGGTCGCCAATGAGGTTGGCAGGAACGTCGGGCGGAACGAAGCAGGCCATTTCGAGACCCTTGTCCTGGGCGCGCTTGGCAAAGGTATAGGCCACGTCTTCGACCAGCGCACGTAAGTCAAAATCAATTTTCTCTAATTCGAGCCGTTTGGCCTCAATTTTCGAGAAGTCGAGGATATCGTTGAGCAGAGCCAGCAAAGCCTCGGCGCTCTGCAGAGCAATCGTGAGGTATTCGCGCTGCTCGCTGGTCAATTGGGTTTCGAGAGCCAGTTCCAGCATGCCGATAACGCCATTCATCGGGGTGCGAATCTCGTGGCTTATGTTTGCCAGGAATTCACTCTTGACCTGGCTGGCCTTTTCGGCCTCCTGGCGGGCGCGGACGAGTTCGGAAATGTCATGATAAATTGCAAACGCCCCCAACTGCTCTCCGTTGAGAACGACCGGCACCCCAAAGATTTCCACATCCACCAGGGAGCCATCCTTGCGGCATCGTTTGCCAACCCCATGGACAGCGCCCTGCATGACCTCTTGCGTGTACCGAGCCGCCTCCTGTGAGGTTTCCTGATTGGCGATGAGCGGGTCGAGCAATTGGCCGGTAATTTCATCGGCGCTGTATCCGTACAGCCGCTCAAAAGCCGGGTTGCAGGACATAATACGGCCGGAATTATCGAGGATGACAATGGCCACAGGAGAATTCAGAATCAAGGCCTCGAAATATTGCTTCTGACGCTGAATTTCGAGTTCAGCGCGCCGACGAACCGTGACATCATGAAAAATGTAAAGCGTCCTGTTTATTTCTTCGTTCGCAGAAACATTGTAAATCGTCACATCATAGTAACCGGGAAGCGCCGGAAACGTGACATTGACTGCATTATGGAACCAATCCACAGGAACGGGTTCGTTCCCATACAAAACCTGCGTCAGGGGCTGGTTGAGTATCTGTTGATAGGATGAGTTCAAATGGGCGCAACAAGCCCGGTTGCAGCGTACAATTTTCCCTTCCGCGTCGGTGATAAACATTGGTTCGTTCACAGCATCGAAAGTCGCCTCCCATTCTCTTTTAGCCATGGCGATTTGCGCCTGGAGGAGACGTTGCTGCTCGACTTCCTTTTGAAGCGCCTCATTTGCAGCGTGCAATTCTGCGGTCCGGCTGGAAACAGTTTTCTCCAACTCCATGCTGGCCGTTTCCAGTTTCCCCTGTCTGGCTCCAATCAGAGCAAAAGTCACACCCAAAACCAGCGGGGCCAAATCAATGATCCAGAGCAGCGGCTCGCTTTTTTGAACAGCCAGCAAGGCTTCCAGAGTAAAAGGCAGCGACCTGATGGCAAGTTCTACAAATATTCCTGCGACGGGAAATAGAAGACCAAAAGCAGCGCCCCAGATTGCATACATGATTATCCAGGAAATGCGGCGCATATTCTGCTCCTTGTCAGCAACATTAGGTTTCTTTTACAGTCTAGCACAAATTAACCGAGAATCAAATCACAAACATCGAACAAAATTCCGTCCGGCCATAACAAAATTGCCAAGCAAACGCAACAGACCTTATTTGCAAATCCCCAAGTGGTTATTTTTGGGGTTACAGTCATCTCGCCACGCTCTTCGTGCGCTCTGCGGTAAAATCGGCAGTCTGACCTACTTTAACCACTCCCAGATTCTCCCTCCAAAAAATCAGCGTAACGAATCCCTGCAAAGGTGTTTTAAATAAAAATTCTCAAAGTCCAGCCAGTTGGAGGAACCATGTCTAAAGTCGCCATTGTTACCGATAGCACCGCCTATCTTCCCGATGCTCTTGTTAAAGCCCACAACCTGACCGTGACACCGCAAGTTCTTATTTGGGGTGAGGAGACTTTTCAAGACGGCGTGGATATTCAGCCCGCCGAGTTCTACCGCAAACTCGAACATGCCAAAGTGATGCCTACCACCTCGCAGGTAGCCATCGTCACCATGAAGTCTGCTTTCGAGAAGTTATTGGAGGCGGGGTATGATGTGCTGGGAATATTTATCTCATCGAAACTTTCTGGTACCATGCAATCAGCCATTCAGGCAAAGGAAATGCTGCCTTCAGCGGCCGACAAAATTGCCATTGTTGACTCGCTTTCGACCGCCATGGCAATGGGCTTTCAGGTGCTGACAGCCGCTCGCGCCGCGGAAGCCGGGGCCAGCCTGGCTGAATGTCAGAAACTGGCCGAGGAGGCTCGCAAGCACACAGGGGTATTCTTTGTAGTGGATACACTGGAATTTCTGCATCGCGGCGGGCGCATTGGTGGAGCGCAAGCCCTGCTTGGCTCGGCATTGAACATCAAGCCGGTGCTGACGCTGGCAGACGGACGAATCGAGACAGCCGATAAAGTTCGCACGAAAAGCAAGGCCATCAGCCGCATGATGGATATAGTTACAGAAAATGTAGCGGGCCGGACGCCGGTCCGGATAGCGACTCTGCACGCTAACGCTGAAGCCGACGCGCGCGAAATTTTAGAGACGGCCTCAGAGCGGTTGAATCCGCTCGAAAAGGTATTGGCCAGCGTCAGTCCGGTTATTGGAACGCACACCGGGCCGGGAACAGTTGGGTTGGCTTTCATGGCCGGAATGTAACCCACGCCCAGAAATTCGCCGACAACGCCACTTGGTGCAAGCCAAAGCAAAACTTGTATCAAGTGGCATTTGCTTAACAAAGATTGAACCAGACGCAATTGATACCCTACTGATAGAATACTCGGTCCATTTGCATGTTATGATTCATCCATCTCATTTCACAGGAGTTGTCATGTCCCGCTTTGCCATCATCACCGATACCGATTCCTCCCTGCCGCTCAACCTGGCGCAAAAGCACGGCATCACGCAGGTGCCGATTATCATCCAGTTTAGCAATGAATCGTTCAAGGATGTGTACGAAATCAACAACGAGGTTGTCTTCGCGCGCATTGACCGGGAAGGGAAACTGCCCACCACAGCCGCGCCTTCCCCCGGTCAGTTCGCCGAGGCGTTCCGAGCCGCGTTTGATTCGGGCGCAGACGAAATCCTGTGCCTGAACATCAGCAGCGAGATGAGCGCCACCTACGCTTCCGCCCGTCAGGCCGCCGAAATGTTCCCCGGCAAACGTATCGAAGTGATGGACACCCGCAGCCTGGCGCTCGGACAAGGCTGGATGGCCATCGCCGCCGCCGAGGTCGCGGCACGCGGCGGCTCCATCGAGGAGGCCATCGCCGCGGCAGAAGATGTACGCAGCCGCACTTACTTGTTCGGCGCGCTGGCCACGCTGAAATACATCGCCATGAGCGGACGCGTCTCGCATCTGGCAGCCGGCATGGCCGGTCTTCTGGACATCAAGCCGATTCTCTCGCTCCAGAATGGCAAACTCTCGCTCCTCGAGAAAATCCGCACCCAGAGCAAGGCCTGGGCACGAGCGGTTGAGTTAGCGGTGGAGGCTGCCGCCGGACAGCGCATCGAAAAGATGGCGATTTTGAACGTCAACTGCCGCGATGCCGCCCAAGAGTTCGAGGCGCGCTTGCGCGCCGCCCTGCCCTGTCCAGATGACATCCTGCACGCCGACATGAACCCCGGTCTTTCCTGTCACACCGGCGCCGGGATGGTAGCAGTGGTGTTCGTGGTCGAGAAATAGGCCCAACGCGTTGCCAGCCGAAACTAAAAACAATGCATTCCCTGCAATGCATTGTTTTTGCTTATGGTAAGATTCTCTCATGTCTTCCTCCCCCCTTCTCTACATCCACGGCTCCGATAGCAGCGGTCAGACCTACAAAGCGCAGGTCATCCGCCGCGTCTTCCCGACCCTGCTCTCACCTGACTTCACCGGCTCGCTGGAGGCGCGCATGACACAGTTACGCGCGCTTATCGCCTCCGCCGAAGGCTGGACGCTCATCGGTTCATCGCTTGGCGGATTGATGGCCGCCCTCTACGCCGCTGAAAATCCGGCCCGCTTGCGAAAACTCGTCCTGCTCGCCCCGGCGCTGACCCTGCCGGAATTCGCCGCTGTCCCACCAGCTTCCATTCTTGTCCCGACCGTTATCGTGCATGGCAAGCAGGATGAGGTTGTTCCCATATTGGCTACGCGAAAAAGAGCCGAGCCAGTTTTCACCACCCTGACCTTCCTGGAGGTAGACGATGACCATCGCCTACACCGCACTGCCGAGACACTGGATTGGAAGAAAATGCTAGAATGATCGGCTATCCCCCCGCCAGGCGGATCAACGCCTCGGTACCCAGAAACTGCCATAGCCGAGGAAGAGCAGTGTCAGGGATGCCAACAGGAGCAGGACGCCAAAGCCAATGAGAATCCGGTCGCGGGTCCGGTAGGGCAACACCTCCAGCCAGGTGCGCGGACCGACGCCGAAGGCACGCAAATCCATGGCGTCAATGATGTCCTCCGAGCCGATAATGGCGTGGATGGTCACCGGGACGAAGATGGGGCCGAGTTTGCGCACCTGTTCAATGAGTCCGCCGCGAATCTTCTCCAGTTCGTAGCCGCGGGCGCGCTGGGCATCCATCGTCAACTGAAAGTCGCGGCCAAAAGTGGGAATAAAGCGCATGGTCAAATCCATCGCATAAGCGATCTTATCCGGAAAGCCTAAGCCACGGAAAGTCACTCCGTACAGCGCCGGGTTGAGTGTGTAGGGGATGAGGATGGTCATGATGGCAATGCTGAAGACGCGCGCCAACTGGCTGAGGGCAAAAAAGGAGCGTTCGATGCTGATGTTTAACGTAGGCGTCCAGCCGAAGAGGGAGAAGGAAGCGCGAAAGGTGCGAAGAATGTGCTCTTCTTGATAGGCCTCAATGCCGCCGCGCCCGGTCAAGAAGGTCAGGAAAGCGTAAACAAAGACAAAGCCGATGATGAAAATAAAGGCACGGCGCATCTCTTTCCAGGTCACGCCCGAAGTGAATAGAACAAACAGCGAAGTAAAAAAGAAAAAGGCCAAAAAGCGCACATCCCAGAAAAACAACGTGCACACCAGGAAACAGGCGTAGAAAATGATCCAGGCTCGCGGGTTGAACCATTGGATGAGCGATTTACGGTTGCGGTAGCGCCAGGTAACGAGCATAAGTCAATGAGAAGTAAGAAGTGGGAAGGTAAGAAGTAAAAAGGGTTCAGTGGTCAGTGTTCAGTGACCAGAAGACTGGTCACTGAACACTGGTATGAGAGCCGGCGCTATCGTCCGGACTGCTTCTGGACGGCGGCATAGGCCACCACCAGCAGCGGGACAAGGATGGCGGCAAAGATCAGATTCGGGCCGGCAGCCGGCAGGAACTCGCCGACGATGGCCAGGGCAGGCGGATAGCCGTTGATCCAGATGTCGGAGATGGCGGCGAAACCGATGCCCAAGATGTTGCCGAGCATTCCCCAGGTCACGGCGGCGGCAATGTCAATGTTTTTGCCAAAGACAAAGCGCACAATGAGCACCAAGATAAAGCCGATGAGCAGCGAGATGCCGGCAAAGAGGCTAATGGGTGCATTGCCGAAGATGTTATTTTCTACGTCATAGAACAATGTGTTCGGCAAGGTGCGATTGAGGAAGTAGATGATGATCGCAATCGCCGTCAGCACGCCACCGGCAATCAAGACGGTATCCAGGCTGCGCTTCTTGTCCTTGAAAAGCATGGGCAGGCCGGCGATGAAACCGATGAGGCCGTTGCCGATGCTCCACTGTGGATAGAGGCCAAAACCGGTGAGGGCATCGCCAAACATGTTGCCCACCGCGCCGCTAAAGAAGCCAACAATCGGCCCAAACGCATAGCCGAAGAACATCGGAATGGCGATCGCCGGTCGTAAAGCCACCTGGCTGACAGAAGGGACAACAAACACCGTCCCGTTGAACAACCAGGAGAAGACGGCATACAACGCCGCACCAATGGCCATCCAGACGACCTGACGCGTGCCGACTTCCCAAGCCGCGCTGTCCTTGGTGAAGAAGTAAACCGCCAAAGCGACAAGTAGGCCGATGATGACAAAGACAAAGCGCAGGACGGGATTATCGCCCGTCTGGAAGCGCTCAATGCCCAGCAGGCTGCCGAATAACCAGACCAGCAGCAAGAAGATGGCCAAGACGACGACCAGGGCAATGGTCACGTTAAGCAATTTCTTGTTCATACATTCTCCTTTTTGCAGATGGGATTTTAGAGATGCGCCAGCGCTTCGGCACGCAGAAAACGCCCCGTGCGCGGCCAGGATTTCAGGTTTTCTGCCAACAGGCTGGTAGGCACCAGCCGACAGACCTGGAGTCGTTGCGCATCGGCCAAGACTTCACTAGGAGGGCCGTCGGCCACAATCCGCCCCTCGGCAAAAAGCAGCACCCGGTTGGCGTAAATGACCGCCAAGTCAACATCATGGGTGATAAACAAGACGGCTTCAAAGCCGGGTAACTGCAAAATGGCATCCATGAAATTCATGTAGTTGAAGTAATCCTGTCCGGCTGTCGGTTCATCCATGACCAAGATGCGCGAGCGCATGGCCAAAATGGCCGCGATGCTGACGCGTTTCTGCTGCCCAAACGACAGCGCCAGGGGAGGGTCTTTCTCTTTGTCCGACAAATTCACAATCTGTAAGGCTTCTCTCACCTCCTTTGCGATTTGGTCGGGGGGATGCTTCAGGTTCTTCGGCCCAAAAGCCAACTCTTCGTAAACCGTCGGGGCAAAGAGCATGTGGCTAGGGCTTTGGAAGACGTAACCGAGGGTGGCGGCAATCTGGGCTACACTGGCTTCCTTCGTATCGCGCCCCTGCACCAGCACCCGGCCCGCCTTGGGTTTGAGCAGGCCGATGGCATGTTTGACAAAGGTCGTCTTCCCTGCGCCGTTCGGGCCGAGGACGGCGATCACATCGCCGCGCTTGATTTCCAGGTTGATGCTGTGCAGGACTTCGCGCTCGTCATAGCCGAAAGCAACGTTCTCGAACGAAACCAGCGTCTCGCTCCCGGACGCCTCGACAGGCTCGGCGCGGCGCCCGGAACCTGCCACCGTAGGAAGGATGTTCAGCGCCGCCGGAGGCGGGTCCTGCGCAGCGCGGGCGATGATGACCGGCGCGGGCAGTTTCACCTCGCGATAGTTCACCACCTCCCCCAGCCCCTCGACCGGCCCCAGGTAGCGGATCTGCCCGTCGGCCATGAACATCACCCGCTCCGGGCGGATGCGCAGCACGTCCTCGACGCGGTGCTCGATCATTAGCACGGTCATGCCGGCGTCGGCCAGGCGGCGCACCATGTCGAGGGTCTCGAGGGCCGAGGCCGGGTCAAGACTGGCGAGCGGCTCATCCAGCAGCAGAATGGACGGGCGCATCGCCAGCACCCCGGCCAGCGCCACTTTCTGTTTCTCCCCGCCCGAAAGATGGAATGTCTCGCGCTCGCGCAGGTGTGCGATGTTCAAATAGTTCAACGCCTCATCCACGCGGGCATAAATCTCCGGACGCGGCATCCCCAGGTTCTCAAGGCCGAAGGCCACCTCGTGCAGGACCTTCGTGCCGAGAATCTGCCGCTCGGGGTCCTGGAGCACGGTGCCGACCATTTGCGAAATCTTCGAGAGCGGCCAGCCTGCCGGGTCCTGCCCGTACAAAAGAATTCGGCCTGACACCTCGCCCTTGTAAGAGCGGGGGATCAGGCCGTTGATGGCGCGGATGAGGGTCGTCTTGCCGCAGCCGCTGGCCCCGGCAATAAGCAAAATCTCGCCCGGGTTGGCGGAGAAGGAGAGTTCCCGAATGGCAGGCGTCTGCCGGTCACGGTAACGGAAGGAAAGGTTTTCGACAACCAGAGGGAGGTCGGTCATAAATGTTCAAACAGTATAACCCTGATGTTTGTTAATCGTTTTTATTCTACCACGTCTATCACGTCACCAACCCGAAGGCCGAGCGTTTGGGCGGCATTTCCGTTGACCACGGCAATTTCGATGAAGCCTTCACTATCCACGAGGGCGAGCAGTTCGCCGGACAAACGATGACCGTAGGAGGGCACTAAGCCGCGCACCTCGCGCCCGCGCAGGCGAAAGGTCACGTTTGCGGAGTCGACGACGGCCTCGGCCGGCAGGTCGGTGGCGCAGTTGCCGAAGCGGTCCACGACCGTGATGTGGGCGCGCCAGCCGGTGGGCGTGCGCTCCGGTTTCGGGAGGGGAATCCGCAGCGGGTCGCGCAACGCAGGCCCCAGGTCCGCGAACGGGGCGCCGGCGGCCAGGTGGGCGGCAACCGGAGCGAAGAGGTCGCGTCCGTGGAAGGTGTGGCTGACGTTCGCCAAAAAGTAGGCTTCGTTCGTCAGGTGGACGAATTCCATTGGCCAGCCGTTCTTCGCGGCGTCTTCGTAGATGGGCGTGAAGAGGCCGTTATCCGGGCCGACGAAGTAGTGGCCGCCAAGCCGAGCCGCCAGCGGACGGCGTGCGGTGCCGACGCCGGGGTCCACCACCGCGACGTGGATCGTCCCGGTGGGGAAGAAGGCGTAGGCGCGCCAGAGGGCAAACGCCCCGGCAAGAATGTTTTGCGGTGGGATGTCGTGGGTGATGTCCACGAGTTGGGCATCGGGGCAGATGCCAAGGATGACGCCTTTCATCGTGCCGACGAATCCGTCCTGCTGACCGAAGTCGGTGGTGAGGGTGATGATGGGCATGTTATTTTTCCACTTTCCCGACCCAGTAGCGTCCGGCCTGGACGATGATGCCATCAGGCACATCGGCCAGGAGGATGGCGCCGTTGCCGATGCGCACGCGGCTGCCGATTCGGACGCCGACGGCGGTGGTGACGCCCATGCCAACCAGCGTCCGTTCGCCGACGTGGACGTGACCCGCCAGCAGGGCGCCCGGGGCAATGTGGGAGTATTCACCGATGACGCAGTCGTGGGAAACCACCGCGCCGGTGTTGACCATGCAGCGCGGCCGCAGTTCGGCCTCTGCGCCGACGTAGGCGTTGGCAAAGACCTGCACCCCCTCCCCAACTTTGGCGCTGGGTTCGAGGGTGGCACGTGGATGAATCAAAACGGGGAAGGAGAAGCCCGCTGCGCTAAGCAGGTCGAAAATTTTGACACGCACGTTGATGTCGAGGATGCCGCCCACGCCATTGGCCGCCAGGGTCACACCCTGGGCAAAAAGGGCCGGCAGGAGCGCCCGCGTCCCCAGGACGGGGATGCCCAGCACCTCCTGGCCAGTCAGCGCGGCGTTATCGTCCACGATGCCGGCGAGGGCAAATTCGCCGCTCTGACGGACGATTTCCATGACCGACTTGGCGTGTCCGCCCGCGCCATAAATCAGCAAATAGGGCTTCTCTGCGGGTGGCAGGACGATCTGCGCCGCCGCGCCCGCAATCTGGCGGACGATTTCCTCGGTCACCAGGCGGTCGGTGGGCAGGGAGGCGAGGTCGAGGCCGAGGGCTTCGGCCAGCGCCCGCGCCGGCTTGGTGATGCGCAAGGATGAAGGATGGGAGATGAAGGATGAAGGAGAAAGGTCAGAGGTCTGTGGAAGCGGTTCGTCAGCAGTATCGGTAATGACGGCCAGACGGTCGCCCACGGCGAGGGTATCGCCTTCGTTGGCCAGCAGGCGGATAAAACCGGCTTCGGGGGCCTCAATGTCGGTGGCGGCTTTGGTGGTCTCGATGGTGAAGAGAATCTGGCCTTTTTCCACAGCCTGGCCGTCGTGGACGTGGACGCCGATCAGCCGGGCTTCGGGTTCGTTGGCGTTCAGGAGGGGGACGAGGAGTTCGGATTTGAGCATTTTAGGCCACAGATTGGACAGATTTTTAGCCACAGATTACACAGATTGCGCAGATTTTTGGCCACAGATTACACAGATTGCACAGATTTTTAGCCACAGGCTACATAGATTGCACAGATTTTTAGCCACAGATTACACAGATTACGCAGATTTTTGGCCACAGATTACACAGATTGCACAGATTTTTAGCCACAGATCACACAGATTACGCAGATTTTTAGCCACAGACTACACAGATTACACAGATTTTTGGCCACAGACTACACAGATTGCACAGATTTTTAGCCACAGATTTCACGGATTTCACGGATTGCGCAGATGCACGGATTTTTTAAAGCACAGACAATGCCGTTGCGATTACATCTTGAACCTGCGGTAGGATGGCGTCTTCGAGCGGGCGGGCGTTGGCGATCGGCAGGTCGCGCGCCGCCACGCGCCGGACCTGCAGGCCGCCCAGCGTTTCGACGGCGCGGGCAGCCACCTCCGCGCCCCAGCCGAGGGTGAGAGTCCCCTCTTCAACGGTCAGCAGGCGGCGGGTCCGGGTGAGCGAAGCGAAGAGCGGGGTCAGGTCAAAGGGGCTGAGTTGCGAAAAAACCAGCAGGTCGCAGAAAATCTCATGTTCCATCATCAGTTCCAGCGCCGCAGCCCGGACGAGTTCGAAGTTGTAGCCGTAGGTGGCGACCGTCAGCCGCGGCGGGGCGGGTGGACACAGAACAAAATACGGGAAGGGGCCGCCGCCGGTCTCCAGGGTGAAATCGGCTAGGTCGCCCTGACCGGCCTGGAGCAGCGGACGGGTGTAGAGCAGTTTATGCTCAATGAACAGGACGGGGTCTTCGTCGGCGATGGCGGCCAGGAGCAGCGCGCCGGGGTCGCCGAGGGCGCTGGGGGCGAGCACCTTCAGCCCCGGCACGCCGAGAAACATCTTTTCGAGCGACTGGGAGTGGGTCGGGCCGTAGCCGCGCCGCCCGCCCATCGGGGCGCGGACGACAAGCGGGACGCGCACCTGGTCGTTGTACATCCAGCGGAATTTGGCGGCGTGGTTGACGACCTGGTCGGCAATGAGGGTGACGAAGTCGCCAAACATGATTTCGGCCACCGGCCGCAGACCGCGCAGCGCCATGCCCGTCGCCGCGCCAAGGATGGCAGCCTCGGAGATGGGCGTGGTCAGGACGCGCTCGGGAAAGCGCGTCGAGAGGCCGCGCGTGACTTTGAAGGCGCCGCCGTAGGGGTCGAGGAGGTCTTCGCCCAAGACGTAGACGCGCGGGTCGGATTCCATCGCGGAATGGAGGGCGGAGTTGAGGGAGTCGAGGACGGTGGTCATCTTCAGTGGTCGGTGTTCAGTGTTCAGTGTTCAGTGATCGGTGGTCAGGGTCGGGAACGGGTCGGAGTCGGCGCGGGAGAAGGCCTCGGCGAGGAGGGCGGTCACTTCGGCCTCGGCGGCGTCCAATTCGGCGGCGGAAAGGCGGGCGGCGTGGATCGTCAGGGGGTCGAAGCGGCGGATGCGCGCCAGTTCTTCGGGCGGGCGGGTGTCGTCGCCCTTGCTGTGGGCCATGAAGCGGTAGGTGTGCAGGATCAGGGCCGCGGGTCCCGCGCCGGAGCGGACGTGCCGAACCGCCTCCCGCGCCGCAGATTGGATTTCCAACACATCGCTCGTCTCGCGCTCCCAAACAGGAATGCCAAAAGCGGCGAAACGTCCGCTCATCGAACCGGCTACGGCCAGTTCGACCGGCGTGGTTTGGGCATAACGGTTGTTCTCCAGGATAACCAGCAGGGGCAGACGCCACAGGGCGGCCAGGTTGAGGCTCTCGTAGAGGGCACCCTCGCCAAGCGTGCCGTCGCCGATGAAGACGAGGACGATGCTGCCGCTCTGTTTCTCCTTTTCGGCCAGGGCCATGCCGGCCGCCACCGGGACGATGCCGCCCTGGATGCCGTTGGAGTAGAAGTTGCGCCACTGAATGTGCTGACTGCCGCCGCGCCCGCCCACCAGGCCGGTGGCCTTGCCCATCAGTTCGGCGGCCAGGCGGTAGGGATCGCCGCCGTACGCGAGGAAGTGACCGTGACAGCGATGATTGCTGAAGACAACATCATCGGGGTCGGTGACGGAGAAGATGCCGGCCGCGTCGGCCTCCTGACCGATGTAGGTGTGGGTGGTGCCGACCAGTTTGCCGGTGCTGAACTCGGCCAGCAGGCGCTCTTCGAAGCGGCGGATGAGCAGCATGGTGCGGTAGAGGGACAGGGCGTCGGTCATGGCGGGGACATTATAACCGAGGATAGAATTGACGCCGGCATCCGTGCGAATAAAGTGAGTGTCTTTTGCTGCGATTAACAAGTTCGGCCTCCTTGGGTGGGCAGTTACCTGAGATTCCATTAGTTACGCGCAATCGTCATTTTCGTATTTTGTTTTCTACCTCATGGTATAATCGCCCTTCGTATGAGCCCAGAAACAACATCAACCAAACTCTGCCCCACCTGCGGGACGCGCGTGGCCGAAAACGCCGCCCGCTGTCCGGTGTGTGGCAGCGAATTCAGCCCGGTCGCCCAAACAAAAGCCAATGCCCAGAAAGCCGTGCAGGGGACGCGTATGCCGCAGATTACGCTCAGCCTGCCGGTGGTGCTGATTCTGCTGGCGGCGGCCATCACCATCGGCGCGCTGGCGTTGTTCTTCACCCTGCAGGCCACGAACCGGGTCGTTTCGCCGACCCAGATTCCCACGGCCACCAACACGCCCACCATCACCCTGACCCCCACCGAGACACTCATCCCCACCGAAACGCCCACGCTGACGCCGGAGCCGCCCTATGAGTACACCGTCAAGTCCGGCGATAATTGTTATTCCATTGCGGCCTTTTTCAACGTCTCGGCGAATGTTATCATCCTGACCAACAACCTGAACGCCAACTGCACCGACCTGATTATCGGTCAGACGATTCTCGTTCCGCGGCCGACCCCCACCCCTCCGCCGCCGCCCACCGCGACCCTTGAACCGGCTGCGGCCACCCGCGCCGCCTGCCAGACGGTTTCGTACACCGTCCAGGCCAACGACACCCTGTCAAGCATTTCGCTGAACTACAACGTTCCGATGCAGGCCATCAAAGACTGGAACGGGTTGAGCACAGATAACGTCTTCGTCGGGCAGGCGCTCAACATCCCGTTGTGTATGCGCGCCGCCACGCCGGGGCCCTCGCCTACGCCCACGCCGCCGCCGCCCTACAACGCCCCCAGTTTGCTGCTCCCGATTGACGGGGCGCCGTTCTCCCTGGCCAACAACAGCGTGACGCTGCAATGGGCCTCGGTGGGCGTCCTGCGCGACAACGAGCGCTACCAGGTCACGGTGGAGGATGTCACCGCCGGAACCGGCCGCCGGATTGTGGAATACGTCAGCGACACCAAGTACATCGTGCCGGTCACGTTCCGCCCGCAGGAAGGCATCCCGCACGTGATGCGCTGGTGGGTAGTTGTCGTCCGCCAGAGCGGCACAGACGATCGCGGCAATCCGATTTGGACGGTCGCCGGTTCGGCCTCCACGCCCAGGGTCTTCACCTGGACAGGCGCGGCAACCATCCCAACTCCAACGAAGTGAAATCACAAAGTCCCCGTTTCCAGCCGGAGCGGGGGCTTTCCTTCCGCCAAAGAAATCCGCAGAGAATGCAGATGAGGCAGAAAAAAACATGACCTCGGGCAAATTCCGCATCAACATCCGCGAGTACAACCGCTACGCCTGGGACAGTCAGGCGGCGCAGGGCAACAAGTTCACCAAGCCGGTCGGGCCGGAAGTGATTGCCGCGGCGCGGCGGGGGGAATTTTCCGTCCTGCTGACGGAGACCAAACCCGTGCCGCGCGACTGGTTCCCGGCCTCGTTCCAGGGGCTGGACCTGCTCGGACTGGCCTGCGGCGGCGGGCAGCAGGGGCCCGTCTTTGCCGCGCTGGGAGCCAACGTCACCATTTTCGACAATTCGCCGGCCCAACTGGCGCGGGACGAGGAAGTGGCCGCCCGCGAGGGGTTGACTATCCGCACCGTGGAGGGCGACATGCGCGACCTGTCGGTCTTCGCGGACGAAAGTTTTGATCTCATTTTCCATCCCGTCTCGAATGTCTTCTGTCCCGACATCCGCCCCGTCTGGCGAGAAGCGTCCCGCGTTCTGCGGCGCGGCGGCCTGCTGCTGGCCGGGTTTGCCAATCCGGTCTATTACCTGTTCGGCACCACGCTCGAAGACCAGGAAACGCTGACCGTCCGCTATTCCATCCCCTACTCGGACCTGGAGGCCTTCGATGACGAAGAACTGATGGCCTACATGGAGGAAGGCACACCGCTTGAATTCGGCCACACGTTGACCGATCAAATCGGCGGGCAGACCGACGCCGGCTTCGCCATCACCGGCTTCTACGAGGACATCTGTCCCGACTCGCCCATCAGCAAGTACCATCCCTCGTACATCGCCACGCGTGCGGTCAAGTTGTAGGAGACTGTTATGGAAAGGAAGATTGGAACGCAAAAGCGGATTGCGCTCGTTGCGCACGACAATAAGAAAGACGACCTGCTGGAATGGGCGCGCTTCAACCGCGGGACGCTTTCGCGGCACTTTCTCTACGCCACCGGAACGACCGGCGACCTGCTGACCCGCGAACTGGACCTGCCAGTGGCGCGTTTTTTCTCTGGGCCGTTGGGCGGCGACCAGCAAATCGGCGCGGCCATCGCCGAAGGGAAGATAGACTTCCTCATCTTCTTCTGGGACCCGCTCGAACCGCAGCCCCATGACCCCGACATCAAAGCGCTCTTGCGCCTGGCCGTGTTGTACAACATCCCCACGGCCAGCAACCGCGCCAGCGCCGATTTCATCATCTCCTCGCCGCTGATGCAGGCAGAGTATTCCTTGCAAACGCCGGATTTGGAACGTTACCAGCGCTCCAGAGCAAACAGAGATGAACGAAGATGAACAACCTTCTCTGTTTACCTGATACCCTGCTACTCAACACCTGTCTTCCCGGAGTAAAACATGGAGACTAAACCTGCCGAAGAAACCCGCTTTCTACACGAAGCCGAGATGGGCGTAGGCGCCTGGGCCTGGGGCGACCGCGTCGTCTGGAAATACGGGCATGGCTACACTGACGCGGATATCGAGGCCGCCTTTCGCGCTTCGCTGGCCGCCGGTGTGAATCTGATTGACACTGCCGAAGTTTATGGAAATGGGCAATCCGAAACCCTGCTCGGACGATTTCTGCAAAACACCAGCCAGTCCGTGTTTGTGGCTACCAAATTCATGCCTTTCCCCTGGCGCTTAAGCCGCGGCGCGCTGAGGAAGGCCCTCGCCCGCAGTCTCGACCGTCTCGGCCTGGAGCGCGTCGACCTGTATCAAATCCACTGGCCCTTCCCGCCCGTGCCTATCGAAGTCTGGGCGGAGGAATTGGTGAAAGCCGTCCAGGCCGGCAAGACGCGTGCGGTGGGCGTTTCGAATTACAACAAAACCCAGATGCAGCGCGCCTATTCCGTGCTGATGAAGCACGATATTCCGCTGGCCTCCAATCAGGTGGAATATCATCTGCTCAACCGAAGCATCGAAAAGAACGGTCTTCTGGCGCGCTGTCAGGAACTGGGCGTGCGGGTCATCGCCTATAGCCCGCTGGCAAAGGGACTGCTGACGGGCAAATATTCGCCCGAAAACCCGCCGCCGGCGATGCGCGGCAACAGCGGAGGCGAGTATCTGGAGGAGTTACAACGTCTCACCGCTCTGATGAGCGAAATCGGCCAGGGTCACGGCGGCAAGACGCCCTCCCAGGTGGCGCTGAATTGGATCATCTGCAAAGGCGCCCTGCCCATCCCCGGCGCAAAGACCGAGGCGCAGGCCGTGCAGAACGCGGGGGCGAAAGGCTGGCGGCTGACCGAAGAGGAAGTCCGCGCGCTGGACGAGGCCAGCGAGAAATTCACCCGCTGAGGCCGCCGCAGGACAGGATTTTCTCCCGTCACTGGAGGCAAGATTCTACCCTGCCATCCCAGGCCAGGGGACGGCTTTGCTCGGTCTCGATACGCTACGCTACTCGACCATCGCTCGCAGTGACAAAGCAGGGCGGGAAGGGTAAATCTGCGCAATCTGCAGATAAAGTGAGCGTCTTTTGCTGTGATTAACAACCCCGGCCTCATTGGGTAGACAGTTACTTTATTTCAAAATTTGAATCAGGTTGCTGTAATCGTCCGTCCACAGGCGCAGGGAGGAGACATAACCGTCCATGTTCGCGGCGCGAGAGGTAATCCCCGGAGCGGATAGCAGCGCCGGGTCACGCGCCAATAACACCCACAGCGAGGGGAAGCGTTGTTCGTAGTCGCCGGGGTCGGCAATGACAGCGCGCGCTAATGCGTAGAAATCGGCCAGCGGCCAGACGACCGGCAGCAGGTCGAGGTGGCGGTTGGAGATGTGGATGGCCAAAATTCCACCAGGGGCAAGATGCTCGAGATAGAGCGCCAACGCCTCGCGGTTCAACAAATGAACGGGAACGGCATCGCTCGAAAAGACATCCAGCACCAGGACGTCATAATTTTGCGGGTGGCCGGACTCCAATTCCTGTTCCAGCGAGAGACGCGCGTCGCCGGGGAGGATTTCGATTTGCGCCGCGCTGTCGGCGAGAAAGGAAAAGTAGCCGCCCTGCCCCTCCGCCAGCGCAATTACCTGCGGGTTGATTTCGTAGAAGCGATAGACGTCTCCCTCCTGCCCATAAGCCGCCAGCGTACCGATTCCCAGCCCCAGCACGCCGACGCGCATGCCCGCGCCGCGGCGGGGATGGTTGAGAATCGCCAGCCCGCCGCCGCCCGTCTCGCCGTAGTAGGCGGTCAGGAGAGTGCGCTTGGATGGCTGGACATACTGAAATCCGTGAATGGTGAGGCCATGCACCAGCGCATAACGCTGCGAGGCCCAGCCCTGCGAGCCTAACGTTTTGACCCGCAGCACGCCGTAAAAACTGCGTTCCAGGAGAAGCGACTCAGCGAGATCGGCCTGGATAAACTGGTAAGCGCGTATCCCGGAAAAAAACAGGGCGCTCAACAAGAGTACCCGGCGGAGCACAAATGCCAGCCGCCCCTCGCGTTCGGGGCGGCGGACAACAGCCAGCAGAAACATCAGCCAAACAAGAACGAGCCCAAGCGGCAATTCCCAGTAGCCGCGAAAGAGGAGCGGTGCGGCAAAGGCGACAAAAATTCCGCCCAGCGCCCCACCGACCGAGACGAGCAAATAAAAAACCGTTAGGTGCATCGGATGGGGACGTAAACGGTATAACTCGCCATGACAAACCATACAGGCCGAAAAGAGCAAGAGCGAATAGATGCCGATTTGCAGCGGCAAACCGCCACTCTCCGGTCTGCCAATTGCCCAAGCCGCCAGCAGGGTAGAAATGAAGAACAGAGGCAGAAAAACAGTGCGGGAGTACCAACGCTCGCCCGAGAAAGCGAGAATAAACGAGAGTAGGTAAATCGTCAACGGCAAAACCCACAGGAAGGGAATGACGGCAATCTCTTGGGTGATGTGAGAAGTGACGGCCAAAAGCAAGAGGGAAGCCGTCGCCGCCAGGCCGATCCACAGGGCGGCATCGCTCCAAAGGGGGGGCGCGGCCTCTTTGGGGGCAGCAGGCTGCGGGTCCGGAGCCGTTGCCGGCACGAGGCGCAGCGAGCGAATCGCCCCCCAGACCGCCAGCCCTGCATAAGCGAGGTAGAACAGCGACCAGGTCCAGCCTTGCATCGGCAGTGTCAGGAACGGCTCGACCAGCAGGGGATAGGTGAGCAGCCCGAGCAAAGAACCGAGGTTCGAGAAGGCGTAGAGACGGTAGGCCGTCTTCTGCGGAAAGAGACGATGAAACCAGGCCTGCATCAGCGGGCTGTTGGAAGCCAGCAGGAAGTAGGGCAGGCCGACCGAGACGGCCAGCAATTTGAGAATTTCCAGCACGGGCGGGGAATCGGGGGCGGGCTTCCAGCCTGCGCCGGGGGTGAGGGGCGAGCGCCACAGCAGGCCGAGGGTCAGGACGAGCAGCGCCGAGAGCCCCAGCAGGAGCAGATGCCATTTCTCGCGCCCGCGCCCCGGACGCCCTATCCAGGCTGCGTAGGCATAGCCGCCCGTCAGCAGCACCTGGAAGAACATCTGCACCGTGGACCAGACCGCCGGCGCGCCGCCGAACCAGGGCAAGATGTATTTGGCGATCATCGGTTGCACCTGAAAGATGAGAAATGCCGAGAGGAAAATGCACAGGATAAAGTAAGTCATGGGGTTATTTTACATGAAGCGCCCCATCTGTGGGGCTTTGTGCAGCAAAAAGGCGCTGCCGACCTCTTTTGTGGAGTAGAATCGAGACGGTGGATCACCTTTTGCTCCTCCTTGAGCAATCCGATAGGCACCACACCCTCTTTTATGCGGAGTAAAAACATGGATCAACGCATCAGCCCCAGAACCAGAAACCTCCTCTTGCTTGCAGCCGCCATTGCCCTCGGCCTGTGGCTGGGACGCCTGCTGCGCCCCGGCAACGCCCAATTGAGCGGCGCGTTGACCTTTGATGCGCAGAAAGTCCCCTCGGCGGAGTACGCGCTCGAAAACTTCACCCTGCGCTGGGATGCGGAACTCGGCCAGATTACGGTCGCAGACAGCAATCGAGACGGATTCATCCTCTGGCAGACATTGCCCGGCGAGGCCTTTGTGTTGGCAGCGCAGGGCGAAGAAACCGTCAGCGAGAACCGCAGTATGTTCACGTTCCACGACAAATACCTGCTCACTTGCAACGCGCAAAGCATCGAGCAAATCGAGACGCGCTTGAGCGAGGTGTGGGTGCGCGGCGAACTCTCCTGCGGGGAGCAAAGCCTGCCCTATGCGGTCAACTTCGGTGTGGGTTCGGGGGAGATGCTGCGCTTCGGCGTCCACCTCGAAAGCGAGGCGGCGTTCAACCGCATCTTCCTGACCTACGCCTCGGCGCCGGAGGAACATTTCTTCGGCTTCGGGGAGCAATTTTCGTACTTCGACATGAAGGGGCGGCGCGTGCCGATTTGGGTCAGCGAGCAGGGGGTCGGGCGCGGCGACCAGCCGATCACACTGGGGGCGGACCTGACGAACGGCGGCGCGGGCGGGGACGTCTTTACCACTTACGCGCCGGTGCCGTTCTACATCACCAGCCAGATGCGCGCCGTCAACGTGCGCAACAGCGAGTACCTGGTCTTTGACCTGGAGCGCCCCGACCGCGTTCAGGTGCAGGCTTTTGCCAACAACCTTTCGGTCCTGTTTTTTTCGGGCGAGACGCCGCAGGAAATTTTGAGCGCCTACGCCAACATCAATGGCAACCCGCCGCTGCTGCCGGAATGGGTCTATTCGGGCGCCATTGTCGGCATGCAGGGCGGGACGGAGAAGGTGCGCCAGGTCTATGCCGAATTGCAGGCACGGCAGGTGCCCGTGGCCGCCTTCTGGCTCCAGGACTGGGTCGGCCAGCGCACCACCTCCTTCGGGTCGCAGTTGTGGTGGAACTGGGAAGTGGACAACGACCGTTACCCCGGCTGGGACGAGATGGTGCAGGATTTCCGCGCCGATGGCGTGCGGGTGATGGTCTACGTCAGCCCCTACCTGGCCGACTTGGGCGGCCTGAAGCCCAACCTGCGCCGCAATCTCTTCCAGGAAGCCGCCGAAAAGGGCTACCTGGTGAAAAATCAGGACGGCGAGCCGTATCTCGTCCTGAACACCGATTTCACCTTCGGGATGATTGACCTGACCCACCGCGCCGCCTTCGAGTGGTATAAGCAGGTCATTCGCGAACAAGTCGTCGGCGCGGGCGCTGCGGGCTGGATGGCCGATTTCGGCGAGGGGCTGCCCTACGATGCCGTCCTGGCTTCGGGCGAATCGGCGGCCAGCGTCCACAACCTGTATCCGGTTCTGTGGGCGGAACTGAACCGTCAGGTTGCCGAGGAAAGCGGGGGCGAGATCGTCTTCTTCAACCGCGCTGCCTTTACGCCATCCCCCGGCATTTCGCCACTCTTCTGGGAGGGCGATCAACTCGTCTCGTGGGGCAAACATGACGGCATCAAATCGGCAGTCACCGGGCTGAACACGGGCGGGCTTTCGGGCTTTGCCTTCAACCATTCGGACATCGGCGGCTACACCACCATTTCGAACCCCATCATGACCTACCACCGCTCGGAGGAACTCCTGCTGCGCTGGATGGAGATGAACGCCTTCACGCTCATCTTCCGCACCCACGAGGGCAATCAGCCGCAGAACAATGTCCAGTTCTACACGAACGGCGCGACACTGGATGCCTATGCGCGTTGGGCGAAGGTTTACGCGGCATTGTTCGACTACCGCAAGAGTCTGGTCGCCGAGGCGGCGCGGACGGGAATGCCGGTGGTGCGCCACCCCTTCCTGCACTTCCCCGACGATCCGAACACCTGGCAGATCACCTATCAGGAATTCATGCTCGGGCCGGACTTTCTTATCGCTCCGGTCACGGACGAGGGTGCGGATTCGGTGAAGGTCTATCTGCCGGCCGGGGAATGGGTACATCTCTGGAGCGGGCAGACCTACACAGGCGGACAAACACTCACCATCGCCGCGCCGCTCGGCCAGCCGGCTGTGTTCTACGTCAAGGGTTCGGCCTGGGGCGAGAATCTCGTCCGCACGCTCAAAGACAAAGGCCTGATGCCATGAGGCGCGTTTTCGTCGCCGGCGGGACCGGCTTTCTCGGTTACCATGCTATCCAGGAATTCCTGGCCCGCGGCTGGCAGGTGACGGCTCTCGGTCTGCCGCCCGCGCCGCCGCCGGACCTGTATCCTGCTTCCGTCAAAGTAGCGCTTTTGCCACTCGACTCCGCCTCCGATGCGCAACTGCTCGCTCTGCTGGAGGGTCACGAGGCGCTGGTCTTCGCCGCCGGGATGGACGACCGCACAACACCGCCGAAGCCCGCCTATCCGAAATTCTACAACGCCAACGTGGAAACGCCCCTGCGTCTGTTCCGCCTGGCAGCGCAGGCCGGTGTAAAACGAGGCGTTGTTTTAGGTTCGTATTTCGCTTATTTCGAGCGTCTCTGGCCGGAGATGAAACTGGCCGAACGCCATCCTTACATCCGCAGCCGGGTGGAGCAGGAGCGGGCGCTCACTTCTGTGCCGGGGCTGTCCACCTGCGTGCTGGAACTGCCCTACATCTTCGGGAGTTTCCCGCTCCCTGGCTGGAAACCGCTCTGGAGGCCGCTGGTGCGCTACCTGCGCTCGTCCGGGCTGGTGTTCTACATGAAGGGCGGCACGGCCTGCGTTTCGGCGCGGACGGTGGGACGCGCCATCGCTGCGGCAGCCGAAGGCGGCGAAGCGGGGGAGCGTTACCCCATCGGGCAGGAGAATCTGACCTGGACGGAGATGCTTACCCGCCTGGCCGCGGCAGACGGACGTCAGGTCCGCGTGGCGGCGCTGCCGAGGAGGCTGATTCACGCCGCCATGCAGGGGGTCCATCTCTGGCAGGCGGTCAAGGGACGGGAAAGCGGGCTCAATCTGCGCTATTTTGTCGCCTTGCAGACAGCCGAGACGTTTCTCGACCCGCGGCCGGCCCAGTCGGCCCTGGGGTATTTGCCTGCAAGCCTGGATGACGCGTTTCGGGAGACGGTGGAGGCGTGTTGAGGGGGAAGGAAGCGGCAATCAGTTATCAAGCGGGCTTTTGACGGCCCCGGCGCCGCGCTGAAGGACGTGGGTGTAAATCATGGTGGTGCGGACGTCTTTGTGGCCGAGGAGTTCCTGTACGGTGCGAATGTCGTAGCCCGATTGGAGGAGGTGAGTGGCAAAACTGTGGCGAAAGGTGTGGGCGGTGACGCGCTTGGTAATTTTGCTGCGGCGGACGGCTTCTTTGATGGCGCGCTGGAGGGCAGAGGGGTCGAGGTGGTGGCGGTGGATTTTGCCCTCGCCCCCGGCCCCTCTCCCAGAGGGAGAAGGGGGATGTGGATTGCGGGAGAGTTGGGAGGCGGGGAAGAGGTATTGCCAGGCGAGTTCGCGGGCGGCGTTGGGGTATTTTTCTGCTAAGGCATAGGGGAGGTAGACTTCGCCATGGCCGGCGGCGAGGTCTTCTTCGTGGAGGAGGCGGACGCGCTCGATCTGGCGGCGCAGGTCGGGGATGATGGTTTCGGGGAGGGGGACGATGCGGTCTTTTTGGCCTTTGCCGTCGCGGACGGTGATGGTGCGGTAGTCGAAGTCTATGTCTTTGATGCGCAGGCGCAGGCATTCCATGAGGCGCAGGCCAGAGCCATAGAGCAGTTGGGCCATGAGTTTGTAGATGCCGGTCATGCGGCCGATGATTTGGAGGACTTCCTGGCGGGTGAGGACGGTGGGAAGGCGCTCAGGACGTTTAGCAGTGGTGAGCAGGATGGGTTCGATGTCTTTGTGGAGGACTTCGCGGTAGAGGAAGAGGAGGGCGGAGAGGGCCTGGTTTTGGGTGGAGGCGGCGACGCTGCGGTCGTTGGCGAGGTGAAGGAGAAAGGCCTGGATTTCGGGGGCGCCCATGTCGCGGGGATGGCGGGTGAGTTCGCCGAGGCTTAGCCTGGGATTGTGGAAACGGATGAAGCGGCGAATCCAGTCTACGTAGGCCTGTTCGGTGCGGTAGGAGTAGTGTTTGGCGCGCAAGACTTCGCGGACCTGGTCAAGAAGTTTTTTGGCCATAGGGCTTGACTAATGGGGAGGTTTTGTGTAAGATTTGAGAAGATTAAGGAATAATGAAAACATTTTTCTGCATTTTAGTGTGCGTTTCACCAAATTATACAAGAAAGTCGCTTTTGCTGTCTATAGGCGGTTAGGAAGAAGAATGCAACCGAATCTATAGTTAGGCGGGTAACTTCCAGCCCATGAAGTAATTTAGAACAAATGCTTTATAATCAGGATAAGGTTAAAAATCACCATTAGAAGGATGAAATGACAAAGCCCTGTGTATTCTTTGACAATGATGTTGTCAAAATTCTAAACGATGATGTAATTTCCACAAAAC
>DAOTVO010000046.1:0-38705 GCA_034436335.1 Anaerolineales bacterium
TTATGTCAAACTCGAACTGCTCACGTGTGCCCATAAGGGTAAAGGCAACACCAAACTCAATCACTTTGCTCTCAAGTCTAAACTGTATTTGCACGCCATCCATGCCGCTTATGCCGAGTTACGGAAACTCAATCCCGCTCATTTGGCTGCGTAAGGTGAGTAAATTAAAACAAAGCCCTGTAAAAGAGTTTGTTGCCAGATTGGAGAATTGTTATGCCGTCAGTAACCCAGCCTGCTGGTTCTAAACCTTTGCAAAAGCAATACCAATCTGCTCGCACTGTTAGCGTTATTTCCGTTCTCGGAGTGACGTTGGCGTTAATTGGTTATATTATCCTCGCCCTTAGCCAAGGGGACTGGCGCTATTGGTTTATTGCTAGCACCACCGCCATCCTGCTGGCAAGCACAATAATCGCTTTAGTCTTGGTGGAGAAAAAGCATATTGAAGCAGGGATGTGGGTGCTCATTGTAGGCGGCAGTATCACCTTTTTCACGCCTACCTTTGTATTTACAAACATGGCCCTCCTTCAGGGCCCCGGACTGGTTATCTTAACCGCTATTATCACCTTACAAGTATTTCCGCCGAGTCGCTCACGAATCAACGCTCTCCTGTTTGCACTTGTAAGCGGAATCTTGAATATTCTGTTGGATATCTTCCTGCCCATTGAAAGGCCTTTTGCCCCTCCTATTGTGATGGTAAGTATTGGTGGGGTCTTTGTCTTTGCGCTTATCGCGCAAATCATTTCATTCCGCCGCCAGTTTCAGAATGTTACACTGCGTACAAAAATTACAATATTTTTTGTCATTGTTTCCATATTGGCAGTTGTCCTCATATCGGCGATCAACATCATTACCACCCGTGCAATTCTGTTGCGCACTGCTCAAAACAACATCCAAGTTGCGGCATCTAACCTGGCGAACGAAATAGACAACTGGATTTCAGCCACCTTAACCAGCATTCGTGCAGAGGCGCAAAATCCTTTGTTCTATAAAGCCCTTACAGAGTCACGCTCTCCAGATATTGAACGAGATGCATTGCAGGCATTAATCGCCTTACGTAATAAAAACCCTATTTTCATCGAATCATATAGCCTGCTTGACCGAAACGGAAAAATTTTGCTCTCGACCGACCCTGCGGACATTGGCGCTAACGAAGACAAGCGCGACTATTTCCAAATTGCAACTCAGCAAGGTTTGCCGACAATTTCGTTATGGTATGCCGAAAATCGGATTTATCTGAGCACCCCTGTTCGTGACCCCAACAACAACATTGTAGGCGTCCTGCGCGCTCGTTATACAGCATCAATTCTTCAACAGTTCATCACACAAAGCAAGGGATTGGGCGGCGAAGCATCGTTTGCTATGTTGGTAGATAACTACAACATCATTCTGGCGCATGGACGATATCCAAATCTTATTTTCAAATCCCTGGCGCCTATCAACGCCCAAGTCTTGCTCACATGGCAGGAAGAAGGTCGTTTCCTTCCTGGAGAACCCGAATCCTTCGCATTGGGACTTGACAACATAGCGCAACAATTAGCCGAAGGAAAAACAACCCTGGCTATAAAAGATGTATATGGCGTAGAGCAACGAGGAGCCATAGTCCAATTAAAGCAACAACCCTGGAAATTAATCTTTGCCCAGCCGCGCGATTTCTTGATTCGCCCGATTAATCAAGAAATTCAACAGAGTTTTCTCATCTCAGCCGCGATTCTTTTACTCTCTTTTTATGCTGCTTACAATCTATCTAAAGTAATCGCCACGCCTGTGGTTCGCCTGACCGAAACCGCCCGCCAGATTGCCGACGGACATATCGAACAGCAAGCCGAAGTGACATCGGACGACGAGATTGGACAATTGAGTCGGGCCTTCAACACAATGACCGCCCAATTACGCGACCTGATTGGCTCTTTGGAGCAGCGCGTTGCCGAACGTACACGCAACATCGAACGCCGGGCTCTGCTCCTCCAGACAGCAACAGAAGTCGGTCAGACAGCCATCCAAACCCGCGACATCGAAAGCCTGCTCTCCCAAATCACCCATTTAATCAGTGAGCGTTTCGGCTTTTACCATGTGGGCATCTTCTTGCTCGATGAAAGAGGAGAATATGCCGTCCTGCGCGCCGCCAACAGCGAGGGCGGTCAACGAATGCTGGCTCGCGGCCACAAATTGGGCGTGGGCCAGACCGGCATCGTTGGTTGCGTCACCGCGCGCGGCGAAGCGCGCATCGCGTTGGATGTAGGTGCAGACGCAGTTTTCTTTGATAACCCCGACCTCCCCGAGACCCGCTCCGAAATGGCCCTCCCACTGATTGCAGGCAACACCATCTTGGGCGCTCTGGATGTACAAAGTACGGAAGAAGCCGCCTTTAAGGAAGAAGATATCGCCACCCTGCAGGTCATGGCTAACCAGATTGCAATTGCCATCGAAAATGCCCGTCTCTTTGCCGAAAGCCAGGCAGCCATTGAAGCGACCCGCCGCGCTTACGGCGAAGTCAGCCGCAAAGCCTGGCAACTATGGCTACAAGAAAACACTGCACTCGGTTATCTTGTTTCATCCAACGACCGTCTTGTTCCCATTTCAACCGAAAAGAACGAACCTGAATTTCTCCAGGCCATGCAACAAGCCCAGCCAGTGCTCAGCGCCGATCGGCAGGTAGTCTTCACCCCCATCCGCATGCGCGGCGAAACAATCGGCGGACTGAGATTAGTCAAGCCAAGGAATGAAAGCTGGAGTGACGAAGAAGTCCATCTTATTGACGAACTCACCAACCAGTTAAGTGCTGCGCTGGAAAGCGCCCGTCTCTTCGAAGAAACTGCCGCTCGCGCCGAGCGCGAGCGAACCGTAGCCGAGGTCACAACCGCCATCCGTTCGGTCGTGGAACCGGACTCCATGTTGCGCATCGCCATCGAAGAATTGAAACGCGTCCTGGGAGCAGAACAAATCACCATTCAGCCCTATACCACTTCCTCGCCCGCTTCCTCCGGAAAGAGCCGTAAAACCAAGCCTTCGTCATAACTTGCAGGAGAAGTTGAATGAGTTACCTGATTGCCATCTCAAATGAAAAAGGCGGCGTAGCCAAAACAACTACTGCCCTTTCAGTAGGCGCTGCGCTGGCCGAAATGGGGCAGTCTGTTTTGCTTATTGACCTTGACCCACAGGCCAACCTCACGCTCGCCATGGGATTAGAGCCGAGCAAAATCGAACGCTCCTCTGCAGATATTCTCATCAACTCCGCCCCACTCGACGAGATTTTAGTGAAAACCAACCTTCCCAGCGTTGATTTGGTCCCTGCCAACATAAACCTCGAACAAGCCGAACAAATCATACCGGTTTACTTAAACTACACCACTCGCCTGCGCAACGCGATTGAGACAGCCTCGCATTTCGACTACGATATCGCTCTCATGGACTGCCCCCCTTCTCTCGGCGCAATTACTATCAACGCCCTCACCGCTGCCAACCTCCTAATTATCCCTACCCAGGCCGAGTACTTTTCGGCTTATGCCTTGCGAGACATGATGACCGTCATCCGCCAAGTGAGAGCCGAAGATAATCCCGGCTTGGCCTACCGCATCCTGGTTACAATGCTTGACCAGCGAAACCGAACCCACCGCGATATTCGCGACCAACTGGAGAGAACTTTTGGCGAAGGGCTCTTCAAAACGCTCATTGAAATTGACACCAAATTGCGCGAAAGCCCAATCCTGGGAGTCCCTATTACACAATACAAACCCAACAGCCGAGGCGCTCAGCAGTATCGCACTCTGGCCGAGGAGCTGATGCAATATGTCAAACAAACGAATTCAGAAAAGGCTTGACCAGCTCTTTGCTGACCTCCAGCAAGGCAAAGAGAAAAAGCCGCTGCCAGACAGCCGGATGAACGCCCCACGGCAAAGCGAAACCCCGGCTAGCGCGCCGGACCTAGACGTTGCCGCGCCGGCCCATGCCAAAAGCGCCCGCCGACGCGTCTCGCCGTCAGCGACAACGCCGCCAACCGGTCCGGCCACGAAAGACATTGTGCCCACCGAAGTCGCCGTTTCCGACGGGACATTGCTGGTTCCTTTCCGACAAAGCCCACAAGAATGGGCCGTTCTGGAAATCAAAGCGCCTGAAAAAAAGCGGGTCTGGACACGCGAAGAGCAAACGCTGGTCAAACAGGTCACCGAACAACTCTCGCTTGCCCTGGAAAACGCGCGTCTCTTCCACGAGACCCAGAGACGCGCCGAGGAAATGACCATCCTCAACGAAATGGGGCGTGTTCTGACCTCGCAATTGAATATCGAGACCATTCTCGAAAATGTTTATCGTTACGCTTCCCGCCTGCTGGATGCCAAAAATTTCTATGTGGCGTTTTACGATGCCGCACAGGACGAAATCTCTTTCCCTTTGGCCATTGAAGGAGGACAACCCGTTCAGTGGCGCTCACGCCGCAGCGGCAAAGGACTCACAGAATATCTTATTCGCACAGGTGAGCCGCTGTTAATTACAGATGGGTTGAAAGAAAAAATTCACACCCTCCCGGACGTGGAAATCGTCGGCCGCCTGGCAAAATCCTGGCTTGGCATTCCTCTCATTGCCGGCAGCGAAACTCTTGGCGCAATGGTGATCCAAAATTATGACAAGCCAAATGCCTTTGACCAGCATTCCTACGAACTCTTAACTTCCATTGCGAACCAGGCCGCCATCGCTATTCAAAACGCCAGACTCTACCAGCAAGCACAATTACGAGCCGAAGAAATGGCAACCCTCAACGAAATGGGGCGTGCGCTTTCTTCCTCGCTCGATTTGGATACCGTGCTGCAAACCTTGTATCAGTATGCCTCCCGCTTGGTAGATACCAGCAGTTTCATCATCGCCCTCTATGACGCCGAGAAAGACGAGGTTCGTTTTCCCATCTTGCTGGAAAAAGGAAAGTTTGTCCCCACTCCCGCTCGAATACACGGCAATGGGATGACCGAATATGTAATTCATCACGGCGAACCTTTGCTGATAGAAGACAACAGTCCCGAAAAGATTCGCTCGCTTGGCATTGACGTGGTCGGGCCCCCCTCCCGGTGTTGGCTGGGAGTGCCAATGATGTTGGGGAATCGTCCGCTCGGGGCTATTGCCATCGTCAGTTATACCGACCCCTATGCTTTTGGCATCCGAGAGCGCAACATTCTTTCTGCGATTGCCAGCCAGGCCGCCATTGCCATTCAAAACGCCCGCTCCTTTATCGAAACGCAAGAGCGGAACGTTCAACTGACGACCCTCAACGAAATTATTTCCTCCGCCAGTCAGTCTCTGGAAATCAAAACAATTCTGGAAATCGTCCTACAAAAGACAATGGAAATTGCCGGTTTCGATGCCGGCCTGATCACCCTGTACAACGAAAGCCGCCAAAAACTGGAACAAATTGTTCAGGTCGGATTTCCTTGGGCAACTCCAGAAGACCCCAGCAAGGGAACAGAGAATTCTCTTTGCGCCATTGTCTTTGAAAGCAAAACGCCATTGGTGATTGAAGACTTGCGTCTTTCTTCACCCATAGACAGTGACGCACTCATCGGGGCTGGCCTGGTTTCCTATGTGGGCGTACCGCTGGAAGCGCGCGGTCTGCCGCTCGGCACGTTGTGTGGACTCAAAAAAGTAGCCGCTTCACCTCCAGAGACGCTGCTCTCACTTTTGCAAACGATCGGGCGTCAAGTTGGCTTTGCAGTCGAAAACGCCCGCCTATTCGAGCAAGCGCGATTACGCGCCGAAGAAATGGCCGCCATCAACGACCTGGGGCGGGCACTTGCTTCCCGCCTCGACCTTAACCGGGTGCTGGAAGAGGTTTACCGAGGCGTCTCTCGTCTGTTGGACACCACAAATTTCTATATTGCACTTCATGACGCCGAAAAAGACGAAAATGTTTTCCTGCTCAACGTCTCCGAGTCGCGAATAGACCGCGAAATTATCCGTTTGCCCGGCGGACAGGGAATAACCGGCCATATCATCAAAAGCGGTGAAAACGTTCTTATCAAGGAAAACACACGCGCCTGGCTGGCAGCGCATGGAATTGAATCGGTCGGTGAACCGGCCAAATCCTGGCTGGGTGTCCCCCTCATCCTGGGAGGGCAGGTCATTGGCGCGATGGCGATTCAGGACTACCATAAATCATACGCATATGATGACCATGATTTATTCATCCTGACCGCCGTTGCCAATCAGGCTTCGATTGCCATCCAGAACGCCCGCTTGTTTGAGGCCGAACAGCATCGTCGTGAAATCGCCGACGCCTTGAGCGAAATGGCCAAGCAGGTCAGCGCCACGCTCGATGTGCGCCGCATCAGCGATATCCTTTTGGACCAGATAGCCAAACTTCTCCCTTATCGTTCGGCCTCTGTGCAATTAATCAAACAGGGAAAACGTTCCATTATTGGGGGGCGCAATATTCATCTTGAAGATACCACCCAGGAAGGCGTCGCCATTCTGTGGCGGCCGGTGCAAGAAGACCCCCTCCTTCGCCGAATGGTCGAAACCCGCCAGCCAATCGTTATCCCCGACACCTATAAGCATCCCGACTGGACGGTCGCCAAAGATACCGAACACGTTCACTCCTGGATTGGCTGTCCCCTTGTGGCCGGCGAGGATGTGCTGGGCATTTTGACCCTGGACAGCGAACAGGCCAACGCCTACGACGAGGAAACCGCCAAACTCGTATCCGCCTTCGCTTCACAGGCCGCAATTGCCATGCAGAATGCACGCCTGTTCGAAGATGTCGAACAGCGCAGCAAAGAACTTGCACTCATTAACCGCGTGGTCTCAACTGTGGCTCTTTCGCTCAACATCTCTGAAGCCTTGCAGACCACCATCAGTGAAATTGCTGATTCCATTCCTGGCATTGGCCGGGCTTTGGCCACCATTCTGGACGCCGAACGAAAAGAATTGCACGTTATTGCAGAATATCAAAAAATCAAGGCCCCCTCCATCAAACTGCAGGTAATTCCTGTCAGCGAAAACTCGAACAGCGCTTACGTCATCAAGAACAAGAAGCCTTGTGTCGTCCACGACGTTCAGACCAATCCATCCATCGTCCCACAAATGCAGGCAATGTTTCGCGAGACCGGCGTTTATTCAATTGCCATTTTCCCGGTCATCTCGAATGAAGAAGTCATCGGAACAGTCAATTTCGACATCATCAGTCCAACCGAGTCGTTGACCTCCGACCAGGTTCGCCTCATCGAGACCATTCTCACCCAGGCCTCCATTGCTATTCAGAACGCCCGACTGTTCGAACAAATCCGCGCCTCCGAGAACCGCTTCCGTGACGTTTCCACTATCCTCGGCGACTACATCTGGGAGACCGACTTAAACTGGAAATATACCTATGTTTCCGGCCGGGTCGAATCAATTCTTGGGTACACCCCTGAAGATTTAGTGGGAAAGACAGATTACGAACTGTACGACCCCGAAGAAGCCGAGCGGCTCAGCCAGGCATTGCTCGAAGCCATTGATAGAGATGGCAGAGCGGTGGATATTGAGAACGAGGTCATTCTTAAAAATGGCCAGCGCGGCTATATGCTAACCAGCGCTGTTCCCATCCTCGACCAAAATGGCAACCGCATCGGATATCGCGGCGTGGACAAAGACATTACCGAGCGCCGCCGGTCCGCACTCGTTCAGCAAGTCCTGCAAACGATTACATCATCGGCGCTGTCGGCCCCAGATATGCATAACCTGCTGGCAACCATCCATGAAGCCATCAAAACGCTCATGCCGGCAGAGAATATGTACATCGCGCTCTATGATGAGCGCGTCGACCTGCTGACCTTTCCGTACTACGTGGACCAGTACGACGAGCCGATGCCGCCCCAGAAACTTGGCCGCGGGCTGACCAGTTACGTCCTGCGCACCGGCAAACCCTTGCTTGTGACGCCAGAAATCTTCAAGCAATTGGTGGAAAACGGCGAAGTTCAAGCCAGCGGCACCCCCTCTGTAGATTGGATTGGAATTCCGCTGAAAAGCGGCGAGCGCATCAACGACGTTCTGGCAGTGCAGACCTATTCACAGGACGCCCGTCTCACCGAGCGAGACCGCGACACGCTGGCCAGCATGGCAAACCAAATCTCGATTGCTATCGAACGCAAGCAATCCGAACTCGAACTGCGCGCTCTGTTTGCCTCGCTGACCGACGTTATCCTGGTCTATGACCGGGAAGGCCGTTACATCCGCATTGCCCCCACTAACCCTTCGCGTCTGTTCAAGCCGCCGGAGGAGATGCTCGGCAAGAAAATCACCGAAATTCTTCCGGCAGAACTCCACGAACCTTTCCTGAACGTTATCCGCTCCACGTTAGACACCGAACAGACCCATACAATCGAATATCCTCTCACTATCGGCGAAAAGACCTTTTGGTTCAATGCCAGCGTTTCAAAACTAAGTGAAGAGCAGGTCTTCTGGGTTGCCCGAGACGTGACTGAGCGGCGCGCCTTTGAAGAAACACTCAAGAAACAGAACGAATACCTGGCCATCTCGGCGGAAATCGGCCGGCTTATTACCTCCACCCTCGACCTTGGCACGCTCTTTAGCCGGACCGTGAACCTGGTGCGCGACCGGTTCGGCTTCTACCACGCCGCAATTTTCATCATTGACGAGAGCGGATTCAACGCCTCGGTCAAAGCCGCCACCGGCGACGCCTGCGAGGAAATGCTCAAACGCGGCCACAGCCTCCAGGTCGGCTCCCGCTCCATCGTCGGGACGGTAACCGCCACAGGCAATCCGATGGTCGTCAATGATACGACCACCGACCCCATTCACCGCCCCAACCCCCTCCTACCCGATACGCGTTCAGAAACCGCCATCCCCCTGCGAATTGGCAAGCGCATCATCGGCGCGCTCGATATTCAATCCACGCGCCCCAACGACTTCAGCGAGGATGTTGTCAACATCTTGCAGACTCTGGCCGACCAAGTAGCCGTGGCAATTGATAACGCCCGCTCTTACGAACTCGCCCAGCAAGCCATCAACGAAATGCGCGAACTCGACCGGCTCAAGAGTCAATTCCTGGCCAACATGAGCCACGAACTGCGCACGCCGCTCAACTCCATCATCGGTTTCTCGCGTGTTATTCTGAAAGGCATAGACGGCCCCATCACCGCATTGCAAGAGCAGGACTTGAACGCCATCTACAACTCCGGCCAGCATCTCCTGCGGCTCATCAACGACATCCTTGACCTCTCTAAGATTGACGCCGGCAAGATGGAATTGTCTTTCGATGATGTTCAAATTGGAGAACTTATCGAAACCGTCGTGCCAACTGCCAGAGGCTTGATTAAAGACAAGCCCATCACATTAATTCAGAAGATTGCCCCCAATATTCCCGTTATCCGCGCCGATCCTACTCGTATCCGACAGGTGCTCCTGAATCTTCTGTCCAACGCGGCCAAATTTACCGAACAGGGCACTATCACCATCGAAGCAGGCATCGAAAGCGGAGAAAACAACCAGCCGGAAATTGTTGTCCGGGTTACCGATAGCGGCCCAGGCATCGCCGAACAAGACATGTCGAAGTTGTTCCAGCCCTTCTCGCAAGTGGATGCATCCCCCACCCGCAAAACCGGCGGGACAGGCTTGGGGTTGTCCATCTCGCGCAGACTGATTGAACTTCACGGCGGTCGCATCAGCGTCACGAGCGAACTGGGCAAGGGAAGTACATTCTACTTCACCCTGCCCCTGCCCCAAACCGCCGCGCCAGAAAAGACGGAAGTCGCTCAGCAGGAAAGAAACAAAACAGTTCTGGCCATAGACGATGACATGCAAGTTATCAGTCTCTATGAGCGCTATCTTGCGCCGATGGGCTATCAGGTCATTGCGCTCACCAACCCCGTCAGAGCGCTGGAGCGCGCCAAAGAACTCAAACCAATGGCGATTACGCTCGACATCATGATGCCCGGCAAAGATGGCTGGACGGTTCTTTCCGAGTTGAAAAGCAATCCAGAAACGCGCGATATTCCTGTCATCATTTGCAGCATCCTGGAGGAAGAAGAAAAAGGGTTCAGTCTCGGAGCGGCCGATTACCTAGTCAAGCCGATTCTCGAAGACGACCTCATCCGGGCGCTCAACCGTCTGAACAGCGAGAACGATATTCGCGACGTTCTCATCATTGACGATGATCCCAAAGACCTGCGTCTTCTGGAAAAACTGGTCGGCGAAAGCGGCCAATTCAAGCCCATCCTCTGCGAAGGCGGACAGGCCGGTTGGGCCGCTATTGAAAGACAAAAGCCACACGCCGTCATCCTTGACCTGTTCATGCCCGATCTGGATGGCTTCAAGATTTTGGAAAAACTGCGCTCCAGCCCCGACCTGATTGACATTCCCGTCATTGTTGTTTCCGGCGCCGACCTGACGGCTGAGCAACAGCAACAATTGACCGACTTTGGACAAAGCCTGTTGCAAAAGGGCGCATTAAACGAGCAAGACTTGCTCACACGGCTCGAACGCGCCCTCAAAAGAATTCGCCAATAGAAAAACTGTGAGGTCTCATGACTTTTGTAATTCGTTGCATTGACTGCGGACACAAAACTCCCTATTTCCCCACCTCCATTAACTGCCCGCGCTGTAACAGCCAGTGGCGTGAGGCAGAATATGACCTGGATGCAATTGCCGCCAATCTGCCGCTCCAAATCTCTGCCCGTCCATTCGACCTGTGGCGCTACCGCGAACTCCTTCCGGTGCGGAGTTACAATCAATCGCTGGCAATGGGCGAAGGAGGCACGCCGCTTATTCAAGCGGTCAACCTGGGTATGATGTTGGGTTGCCCGAATATCTATATCAAAGACGAAAGACAGGGGCCAACATCCTCTTTCAAGGACCGGCAAGCCGCCGTCACAATCGCGGCGCTAAAAGAAGCCGGCATCACGGAAATGGTAGCGGCTTCCACCGGTAACGTAGCAATTTCATACTCGGCATACGCCGCACGCGCCGGGATCAAACTTTGGGCTTTTGTCACCAGTCTGGTGCCGGCCGTCAAGATGCGCGAAATCGCTATCTACGGCAGTCAAGTGGTCAAAGTCACAGGTTCTTACGACCAGGCTAAGCAGGTGGCTGCCGAGTTCGCGCGTCAGCGGAATCTCTACCTCGACATGGGAGCACGCACAATCACATCGGTCGAGGCAATGAAAACGATTGCCTATGAGATTGCCGAACAATTGACTGCCATGCGCGGCCCAAATCCAAAAACTGCTCGCGGCAATAAAAAACAGCCTCTTTGGCGCTCTCCAGACTGGTACATTCAGTCCATTAGCGGCGGGATGGGGCCTCTGGGAATCGCAAAAGGATTTTCGGAATTGCACCAAATGGGGTTGATAGATCGCGAACCCGCCATGGCGCTGATTCAGGCTGAGGGCTGCGCGCCGATGGTTCAAGCCTGGAAAGAAAATCGAGAGACCGCATCGCCGGTTGTTTCACCGCGCACCCATATCGAAACCCTTGCGACCGGCGACCCCGGGCGGACCTATAGCCTGCTATACAAACTCGCCAAAGAAAACAACGGTATATTCGAAAGTGTTACGGATGAAGAAGCCTTCCGGGCTATGCATGTTCTTGCAAAAATGGAGGGCATCTCTGCAGAGCCTGCTGCTGCAGTGGCGTTTGCTGGTTTGTTCAAACTCGTCCGGGCAGGGATTATAAAATCCACCGACGTAGTGGTCGTCAACTGCACAGGCCATACGATGCCTACAGAACCCTTCCTCCTGGGCGAGAATTGGGCTAGTAATGTTGTCCTGCCGCCGCGTTCGCTGCAAGAAGAGTCGCCGCAGGAAGGCCTGCTCGCCGCTCTCAACCGAGTGGCGCCTGCCCGCTTCCCGCGCGTGGCCATCGTGGACGATAGCGAAGAGGCGCGCCGCCTGATACGCCGCATTCTTCAGTCGCAGGGCAACTTTACCATCTTCGAGGCCGAAAACGGCAGAAAAGCCATCGAACTTGTCCAGAAAGAGCCGGTTGATTTGATTATTCTGGACCTAATGATGCCGGAAATGGACGGTTTCGCAGTTCTGGATGCTCTCAAAGCAGAAGCCGCGACCGCCAGCATTCCGGTAATTGTCTCAACGGCCAAGGAACTCACCACAGACGAAAAGAGCAAACTCAAAGGCCAAATTCAGGCCTTAATGCAAAAAGGCGATTTTCTCAGTGACGAGTTCCTGGAAGAAGTACGAGCCTTATTAGGCTAATTGACAGGAATCATCTTGGCAAGCCACAGACAGAGTCACAAAAGAGAAGGTATCTGGGCTGCACTCACCTCTGCCCTGTTCCTCGGTCTGACCCCCGTCTTTGGCAAGCAAGCCATCCTGATAGGTTTCCCGCCGCTGCTTGTCGTTGCCCTGCGCACAAGTCTGGCGGCGTTATTATTGCTGGCGTTTGTTGGCCTGTTTCGTCGCTCCTATCTTTACATCTATCCGGCCGGCCTGCTCGGATGCGGTCTGGCCGGTTTCATCAATGGGGCCGGCTCGATTTTTTACTACCTCGCTCTCCAACAGTTGGACGTAAGCGTAGGCCAGTTGCTCTATTCTCTTTACCCCCTCTTTCTCGTCATCTGGTCGCTGCTGGAAGGCCAGACGCCTAGCCGCCTGACATACTTTCGCCTGCTCTTGTCTCTTGCCGGTGTGGGATTGCTGACCTCTATCAAATCCGCCCGGGTGGATTGGGTGGGAGTGGTCATGATGTTGGCCGCGTCCCTCTTGTACGCCATTCATCTCCCCATCAATCAGCGCGTCCTCTATGATATTCCGGCTCCCACCGTGACGCTCTACACCCTGCTGGCGATGAGCCTCACCTCTCTGCCGCTTGCGTTTCTCGGCGGAAAAATTTTGCCGCCTCCCCATGCTTCCTGGATGCCGCTCCTGCTCCTTACGCTGGTCACAGCATTCTCGCGCCTGACTTTGTTTTTGGGCGTCAAACGGTTGGGCGGGATACAAACGGCACTGCTGGGAATTAGTGAATTAATGGTCTCGATTATCGTTAGTCATCTATGGCTTCATGAAAATTTTCAGCCGTTTCAATGGGCAGGAGCCGTTTTTCTTGGGGCAAGTATTGCACTCATCGCCTTCGAAAAAATTCGTCCCGATACACGCCGCCCATCGAGCGATTTGCTGCGTTGGCTGAAGCCGCCGGACGACCCAATGAAAATACCCTGGGGACCCGATCAGTAATAGTTCAAGAGGTCTCGAAGACGTAACCTGTGCCGCGCACACTGGAAATGCGCCGCGCCAGGCCGGGAAGCGGGGTCAGTTTTTGGCGCAAACGGCTGACCAGTGGACGTAAAATCTCAGGCGCTTCCTGCTGGGTTGTTGAATAACCCTGAACGAGCAAGACCAATTCTCGATGAGAAAACACCTTGCCGGGGTTCTCGACAAAAATCTGCAATAAACGGCCTTCGGCCGGGGTCAGAAAAATGGTCTGTCTGCCGCTTTCGATTTGACGACGGCCAAAATCAACCACAATCCCGTCGGCCAAAACCACAACCGATTGTTCTCTGTCGGGAGCGGAAGTCAGTTTTTCGCGCATCTGCAATTTCGATTGACGGCGCGTCAGGCCTTTTTCCACAGTCTCCAAAATCTGTGAAGGCGAAGCGGGCTTCAATAAGTAGTCATGAACCCGATAACGCAGCGCTTCGATGGCTGTCTCCATTGAGCCGTGGGCCGTAAGCAGAATAATCTCGGTGTCGGGCGAAATTCGGTTGATGACTTTCACAACATCAATGCCGCTCATTCCCGGCATCCGTAAATCCAGAATCATCAAATCCACATTGTGCAGGCGGACATAATCCAACGCGGCCTCGCCATTGGCCACCGAGGTGACATAGTACCCTTCGAGACGCAAAATTTCCGTCAGGGTCTGGCGTTCAACCGGCTCATCATCTACGACAAGAATATTCGCTTTGGTTGTCATGGTTTTTGGCCTTTCACCGGCAATAAAATGCGAAAACAGGCCCCTTTCCCGCGCCCGGCAATCAGGTCAAGACTGCCGCCGTGAGCCGAAATAATGCCATAACTCACGGAAAGTCCCAGACCGGTACCGTTCTTCTTCGTGCTGACAAAAGGTTCGAAGATACGTGTTCTATCTTCCAAAGGAACACCGGGGCCGGTATCCTGAAAGATGATTTCCACCATCTCTCGCACCGGACGGGCGCTGATGTGCAATTCGCCCCCATCCGGCATCGCGTCGTAGGCGTTCAGGATAAGGTTGATGAATACCTGCTCCAACTGACTCTTGACAGCAAGAATAGGCGGGAGTTTCGATGAAAAACCCGTTACCACTCGAATTTTTCGCTCTTCGAGTTGAGATTGCATCAGGTTAATGACATGCTTGAGGAGAGTATGGAGAGTAACTCGCTGGCGGTCCACCGCGCCAGGGCGATAGAAGTCCAGCATGCGTTGGACGGTGCTCATCAGGCGTTCCAGTTCGCTTTTGGCAAGTTGGAGGAATTCGTCACGCTTTTTCTCGGAGACTTCTCGGCGCATGGCAAGATGGATGCAGTTTTGGACCGATTGAAGCGGATTATTGATTTCGTGAGCAATGGAAGCCGTCATCCTGCCTGCGGTGGCAAGTTTTTCGGCACGCACAAGCGCTTGCTGCGACTCTTCCACCCGGCGCACATACTCGCGTAATTCCTCGTACAGCATGGCATTTTCCATGGCAACAGCCGCCTGGCGCGAGAGGAGGATAAACATTTCCAGGTCAACTTCCCGAAAGACGGGCGCATCCTTTCCACGACCGGCGAACAGGACGCCGTGCACCTTCTGCCGAGCAACGGGAACAGTCATAGCGGAGGATAGGCCTAATTCCACCAGCGCAGACTGCAGGTCCGCTTCGCCCGCCCCTCCCGCGCTGACCCACAGGGGAGCAGAGAGAGCATCTGTCCGCCCGATAAGCCCGGAATCCAAAGCGCTCACCTCCGCAGGAGGAACTGCGCCGCGGGCGGCCAGGAGTTCGAGTTGCCGGTTTTCTGCAACAAGGCGGTAATAAGCGGCGTGGTCGCAGCGCAGATGTCCACAAACGGCATTCATTATCAGGTCCAAAAGCCGGTCGGGACGTGTTTCAGCAAGCAACGATTCGGTGATGTCAAAGAGCGGGCGCAATGCTTGAATACGCGCTGCATCCCGCTTTTGCTGGTTGTCGGCCAGCGCCTGCCGCACCGCGCCGACAAGTTCATCGCCTGCTTCAAAAGGCTTCAAGAGCAAGCCATCCACCCCCTGCCGCAGCGCCTGGATGGCCGTCTCGACCGTGCCAAAGCCGGTCATTATCAGGACGGCCATGTCGGGATGTTTTTCGCGCGCACCAGAAATCAACTCAAAACCGCTAAGTGTGGGCATGCGGATGTCCACCAGCAACAGGTCAACTCTTTCCCAATTTAGGAAGTTGAGCGCTGCAATCGGGTCGGTGTAAGCAACGACATCGTAGCCGGCGCGCTCGAGCAGCCGCCTGCAAAGGTTGACAATGCCAATTTCGTCGTCAACGACCAGAATGCGGGTTTTGCCTATCATTTCATCCTGCCTCGACAGGAAGCCAGATGGTAAAAGTAGAACCTTCGCCCACCTGGCTTTTTACATCAATATCGCCGCCATGGTCCATGATGATGCCATAAGAAACCGATAACCCCAGGCCTGTGCCGCCTTCTTTGGAGCGCGTGGTAAAAAACGGTTCAAAAATGCGCTCAATGTTCTCCGGCGCGACGCCGATGCCGGTATCGCGAATGACAATGGCAGCCCCTTCACGTGCCCCCCGGTTTTGGCGGGCAGTCGAAACATACAAGTTGCCGCCTGTGGGCATAGCATGGAGCGCATTGTGAATCAAGTTCAAAACCACCTGTTTAATCTGATTGCGGTCCACAGGAACCCAGGGAAGATTCCCCGCATACTCGGCATGAACCACAACGCCGCCGGTGCGCAGAAGATGATTGGTCAATGCCAGCGCATCGGCGACGATTTCATTCAAGTCGCTACTCGTGCGGACGCTTTCGCTTTGACGGGCAAAATCCAGCAGACGACGTACCACGCTGCGGGCACGTCGGGTTTCACGCAAAACCAGTTCCAGGTCGGCGTGGACAGGCTGGTCAGCAGGGATAGCCTCCAAAGCCAATTCGGTAAATCCGGCTACGGCGGTAAGTGGATTGTTGAGTTCGTGAGCAATGCCGGCGGCCATCTCTCCTACGGCGGCCAATTTGGCGGCCTGCACCAAACGGCTTTCTGCCATTTTTTGGGCGGCAATTCGGTCCTGTAATTCCATGCGGGCCGATTGCAACTGACTGACCGTACTTTGCAAAGTCTGGTATTGCTTCGCTCCGGCGATGACGCCTCCCAAAATCCCGGCCAACGACTCGAGCAGAAGCAAATCATTTTGAGTAAACGCATTCTTCCTGCGGCTCTCCACGTCAATAGCCCCTAGAATGGTTTCGCCGTCTTTGAGGGCCACGCACATTTCGGAACCGGCGTCGCAGCCCGGCAAAGGAAGATAGAACGGGTCCTCGTCAACGTTATTAACCAGCATACTTTGACCGGTGGAGAGAACACGGCCAACAATCCCCTGCCGAATGCGGGGTTCGTTACTCCCCAGCGCCTTCCGGACAATATTGGCCGCCGTGCCGCCAATGCCGGCCAATTTAAAACTCCCGTCGGCGTTCAGGATGGCAATTCCGGCCATTTCGTAAGCGAAGTTCCTGGCAAGCAAGTCGGCAGCAATTTGCGCCGCTTGATCCACATTGGTCACCCCAATTGTCTTTTCGACCACATCGTGAATCAATTCCAGGTTGCGCGCCCGCGCCTCGGCTTCCTCACGCAGACGGTTGTTCTCGAACAAACTGGCAAGGTGACTGGCAATAACCGACAGCAAATGTTCATCATAAACTGTAAAAGCATTGCTGCGCAAACTTTCCAGTCCCACCGCCCCAATCAACCGTTTTTGATACTTCAGGGGAACAAGAAGCGCTGATTGCGAGCCTGGGTAAAAACTTTTGTAACTCGAATTTGCATCAATCAAATCACTGCGGAAAGTTTCGCCTCGATCCAAGAACCTTAAGAAAGGAGTATCAGCCAGGGTAGTTTGGCCGACAATCATTGCGCTTTCAGCAAGGTGGTATTGATTCATCTCCGTGCTGTTTGGAGAAGTTGCCAGGAGGAAAATATGTTCTGTTGCAAAAGCGCGCTGTAAAAGGGCAAAAGTCCTGCGAACGATGTCTTCTGTATCCGTCGCGGAAGAAACGGTCACAAAAAAATCGTTGAGTAACGCCATCCTTCGCAGATAACTGGCAAGGTCCGAGAAGATGATGCTGCCTTCCACAGAGGGAGAAATTCGGGAAGCCAGTTTTCTGACGCCGTCCACTTCCCGCGCCGAGAGAGAGGCCGAGAACCACAGCCCAAGCAAACCGATCATCCGCCTGCCGATGATGAGCGGCTGACCAACCCAAACCTGCGCCTCCGAACGGACCGGCGGGTAGGGCGTCCATTTCCAGCCGGGTTCATGTCTCCCCACCACACGGGTGTGTTTTTCCTGGACAATTTCACGCACCAAAGGATTGGCTTCGAGCGCAATCGGAGCAGGTTTGCTTTCGCTGCAGCCGAGGCAAGCCTTAATTTCCAGAAAATCTCCCGAACAGATTGCCAGCCATCCAGCCCGACTGCCGGTCGCGCGCAAGAAATCGCCAAGCATCCGGTCTAACGCGTCGGGAAGGTGAAAAGCCACATCCAACGCGGAAGCAGGCGAGAGGTCCGACAGTGGAGCGGAATAACCGCCCAAAGACACCACCCGCCAGAAGCGCTGCGCGGCGGTCGTCAGCCTGGCGGCCCCTACCACAACGATCCGCTGAGTTAACGGGTCTGGAAAAACAAAGAGTTTTCCGCCGGTCAAATTTGCTTGAGGGGGGATTTTTCGCGAGCGGCTTCGATTCGCCGCCAACGCGCCATTGAGCCAGCCGCTTATCGGAGCGGATTCCAGAAAGGCTATCAGCGCCCCCCGCCGACGCGCAGTCAGACGATGGGCGGCGCGCACTTCCCAGCCCCGTCCAAGTTCAAGCCAGGCGGCCCACTCTGCGCCGGTCAACTGACAGGTTTCACTCAACTGAACTTCCAGCGCACTCTTCGGCATGAAGCCTCCTGACAGGCATTATATTACATGCAAAGATAATTCTGCAATCATTGCCGCCTGGTCTTTGGTCTCCTGATGGTAAAATTCCTGCGTGACTACCTTCCCAGACTTAACCATCATTGGAGGCGGCCTGGCCGGCTCCGAGGCCGCCTGGCAGGCGGCGCAGCGCGGCCTGCACGTCCATCTCTACGAAATGAGACCCATCGTCTCGACCGGTGCGCATCAGACCGGCGACCTGGCCGAACTGGTTTGTTCCAATTCGCTCGGCTCGAACCTGCCGGACCGGGCCTCTGGTGTGCTGAAAGAGGAACTGCGCCGCCTCGGGTCGCTCCTGCTCGAATGCGCCGAAGCCGCCGCCCTGCCCGCCGGCAGCGCCTTGGCCGTGGACCGTGAGGCATTTGCCCGCCTTGTCACCGAGCGCATTCTGGGTCACCCAAACATCGAGGTGATTCGGGAGGAAGTGAAAGAAATTCCCGACGGCGCAACAATTTTAGCCTCCGGGCCGCTCACGTCGAAGGCGCTCGCCGACTCAATCGCTCGCTTCACCGGTGAGAGTCATCTGTATTTCTTCGACGCCATCGCCCCCATCGTGACCGCCGATTCGATAAACATGAAAATCGCCTTCCGCGCCTCCCGTTTCGGGACCGGGACACAGGAAGATGGCGATTACATCAACTGCCCCTTCACCAAAGAAGAGTACGAGGCCTTTGTGGAGGCGCTGCTTCACGCCGAAAGAATCCCGCTGCGCGACTTCGAGGAAGAAATCGAACAGGGAGTGAAAGCCGGAGGCGACCAGTTCTTCGAGGGCTGTCTGCCGGTGGAGGTGATTGCCCGGCGCGGCCCCCGCTCGCTGGCTTTTGGCCCGATGAGGCCGGTCGGCATCCGAGACCCGCGCACCGGCAAAGGCGCCTATGCCGTCGTGCAGTTGCGTCAGGATAACCTGGCGGGCAGTCTTTACAATCTCGTGGGTTTTCAAACCAATCTGACTTACCCGGAACAGAAACGAGTCTTCCGCATGATTCCGGGGCTGGAAAACGCCGAATTCGTCCGCTATGGGCAGATGCACCGCAACACCTTCATCGCCGCGCCCAAAGTTCTGCTTCCCACCCTGCAAAGCCGCGCTCGCCCCGACCTGCTGTTTGCCGGCCAGATTACCGGCGTGGAGGGCTACATGGGCAATATCGCCACCGGTCTGCTGGCCGGATGGAATGCCGCCCGCCTTTTCCACAATCAACCACCGGTGACGTTACCCGCCTCCACCATGCTTGGAGCGCTCTGCCATTACATCACCCATCCCGATCTGAAAGATTTCCAGCCGATGAAAGCCAATTTTGGCATCCTACCCCCGCTCGAACTGGACCGTCGGGTGGGCCGCCGCGACCGCTCGCGGCTCTACGCCGAACGCGCCCGCCTAGCCCTGGAGGAGTTTCTTCAAAACGTTGATTTGAATTAAACATGCAAAACCTCTTGCATAACGATTGCCACGGATTACACAGATTTCCCGTAACTGCCTACCCCAAGGAGGCCGAACTTGTTAATCGCAGCAAAAGACGCCAACTTTATCCGCAGATTGCGCAGATTTACCCTGTGGGTACGATGTCGCCGATTTTTCCCCATCTGCGACCTCTGCGACCTCTGCGGATGATTTCCGAGACCAGGGGAGGCAGTAGTTACGATTTCCCCAGAAATTATTTTTCTTAATCCGTGCTAATCCGTTTAATCTACGGCGAAAAAGACTTTTGCAATTGAAGCACAATGACTGTGCGAAGAAGACTAACTTTCATTTTTCTCTTCCTCCTTCTCATGATGGGAGCGCTGGGGTTGTTGTTTGCCTGGCAAAGCCCCCCGGCTTCCTTCGACGGCGAGCAAGCCTACCAGCATGTCCTCGCGCAAGTCTCTTTCGGGCCGCGGCTGCCGGGAAGCGAAGCCCACACCCGGACGGTGGCGTATATCATCGCCACTCTGGAAGAGTATGGCTGGCAAACCATCATCCAGGATGACACATGGATGGGCTTTCCCGTCCGCAACATCGTTGCCTACCGCGGCCGCACAGGGGCCGCGCCGCATATTTTGCTCGGCGCGCACTACGATTCGCGCCTCTACGCCGACCAGGATTCGGGTCCCGCGCGCAACGAGCCGGTCCCGGGAGCGAACGACGGCGCTTCAGGAGTAGCCGTCCTGCTCGAACTGGCGCGCGTCCTGCCCCGCAATGGCGCGCCGGTCTGGCTGGTCTTCTTCGACGCCGAAGATAACGGCGGCATCGAAGGCCGCGACTGGGTGATGGGGTCACGCGCTTTCGCCGCGCAGTTGACCGCTCCCCCGCAGGCAGTTGTCATCGTGGACATGGTCGGCGACGCAGACTTGAACCTGTATCTCGAAGCCAATTCATCCGGCGCGCTGGCGCAGGAAATCTGGACGCAGGCTGCCGTTCTTGGATATACGCAATTCATCCCGACCGTGAAATATAGTATGTTGGACGACCACACGCCTTTTCTCGAAGCGGGTATCCCGGCGGTGGACATCATTGACTTCGATTACCCCTACTGGCACACCACCGCCGACACCGCCGATAAAGTCTCACCGGCAAGTTTGGAGGTCGTGGGACGAACACTTCAGGCCTGGCTGGCAGGAAAATGACAGGCAAAAGCAATTGCAAAAAAACGCGACCTGACTTAAACTTACCCCGATGAACGTTGCCGATATTCTTGTAGAAATCCGCCCCGCCTGGGTGCGCCGTATTGCCAACAGCACGGCACGCGGCTCAGACGTGCGCGAAAACTTCCAGGCGCAACTGGAGCGGTTTTACGACTTGCTCATCCAGGCGGTCATCAGCGGCGACCCGGCCTGGGTGGACTCCATTCTCTACGAATGGTCGAACACGCCGACGCAAAGCGACCTGCGCAACGGCGAAAAGAACATGTCGGCGATATTGAACCGCATGCTGATGACCAGTTACGAAGTTGCCCGCGAAGACTTGAGCGAAACAGATGCCATGGAGTTGCTAGGGGCGGTGCTACCCATCTTCACGTATGCCCTCGAAAAAGCCGCCCGCTACGAGATGGAAAAGCACGTCGCCTATGTTTCGGGCGAGTTGATGAAAGTACAAGCCCAGATGGAGCGCCTCGACCAGAGTAAATCGAGTTTCATTTCGGTTGCAGCCCACGAACTGAAAACGCCTCTTACACTCGTGGAGGGCTACACCACCATGATGCGCGACCTGGTGAACGGCGAAAAGAATGAGCGCATGAACGCCCTCATTGAAGGCGTCCACAGCGGCATTCAGCGTCTGCGCTCCATCATTGACGACATGATTGACGTCTCGCTGATTGACAACAACCTGCTCTCGCTCAACTTCCAGCCCACCTGGTTCAATCACATCATTCAACTTGCCTGCCAGGAAGTGAGCGAAATTGTCAAAAGCCGTAACCTGACCCTCGAAGTTCAGCCATTCCCAGGCATAGACGCAATGTTCTTTGCCGATACCGAGCGGATATTTCAGGCATTTCGCAACGTAATCAGCAACGCCATCAAATACACCCCTGACGGCGGCAAAATCACCATTTCCGGCCGAACTCTGCCGGGCTTCATCGAGGTGACGGTTGCCGATACCGGCATCGGCATCTCGCCCGAAGACCAGGAGGTCATCTTCGGCAAATTCGGACAATTAGGCAATGTCCTGCTCCATTCGAGCGGCAAGACAAAGTTTAAGGGTGGAGGCCCCGGCCTCGGACTGCCCATTGCGCGCGGCATCATCGAGGCGCACGGCGGAACCATTTGGGTCGAATCCGAAGGCTACGACGAAAAGCACTGTCCCGGCTCGACCTTCCACATTCTGCTCCCGCTGCGCGCCGAACCGCCCGACCCGAAGATTGCCCGCTTGTTCAACACAGAAGCAAGGCAGGCAAACTGACATGCCCAGACGCGCCCCACAACCCACTGCTGCGCCGCGCGAACGCGCCTTCCTGGTCGGCGTGGAAATTCACGGACAGGAACAACTTCTCACACTGGACGACTCGCTTGCCGAACTCGCCCTTCTGTGCGACACCGCCGGTCTAGATGTGATCGGCCAACTGACCCAAAAACTTGACCGCCCCAACCCGCAAACGCTCATCGGCTCCGGCAAACTGGAGGAACTCAAAGCCCTGGTGGAGGAGACGCTGGCAGAAGTGGTCGTCTTCGATGACGAACTCATCCCGCGCCACCAGCGCGAACTCGAAGAAGCGCTTGGCAAAAACGTGCGCGTCCTCGACCGGACGGCTGTCATCCTGGATATCTTCGCCCAACATGCCCGCACCAGCGAAGGACAATTGCAGGTCAAACTGGCGCAGTACGAATACTACCTGCCGCGCCTGACGGGGCGCTGGACACATCTGGCACGGCAGACAGGCGGCGGCGGGGGACGCGCCGGCTCGGTCGGCGGGGTCGGCCTGCGCGGCCCCGGCGAAACGCAGTTGGAAGTGGACCGCCGCGCCATCCGCAGAGAGATTTCCCGGCTGAAAGACGAACTGGAAAAAGTTTGCGCCCATCGCGAACGCTACCGCGCCCAGCGCAAACGGTCCCGCCTGCCGACCGTCTCTCTGGTCGGGTACACCAACGCCGGCAAGTCCACCCTGCTCAACCGGCTGACCGGCGCGGGAGTCTATGTGGCCGACCAGTTGTTTGCCACCCTCGATCCCACCACCCGCCGCGTGGAACTGGCGGGCGGCGAAACAGCCCTCTTCACCGACACGGTCGGATTCATCCAAAAACTGCCCACCACGCTGGTTGCGGCCTTCCGCGCCACCCTGGAAGAAATTGCCGACGCCGATTTGCTCATTCATGTGATAGACATTTCCCATCCAAACGCCATGAACCACGCCGAGGCAGTTCAGAAAACGCTGGAGGAAATCGGCGCGGCGCACATTCCGGTCATTGCGGCCCTGAACAAAATAGACCGTCTGCCGGACCCCGAGTCTGCCCGCGCCGCCTTGCGCGCCTTTCCACAGGCAATCGCCCTCTCGGCCCGCACCGGAGAGGGAGTGGAGGAATTGGTTGGGCTGGTTCGTCACACCCTCTATGCCAGCATGATTCCCATCCACGTCCACCTGCCCTACCAGCAGGGACAACTCATCTCGCTCTTTCATGAATTTGGGCAGGTGGAACAAATCGAACATCACCGCTCTGGGGTGACGCTCAAGGGACGCGTCCCCGGGCGGCTGGCAGCGCGCTTCAGCGCCTGGAAGGTAAAACCGGGAAGCCGCCCCGACAAGGAGGAAGAGTATGATTCAATGGCTGAGCAAACTTTTGGATAAAGCCTCTGAATATTTTGCCGTCCGCAAAGGGCTGTTGCCTCTTATCGGTCTGGTACTGATTGTGGCAAACTTCATCGTCCAGTTCTTTGCCACCGGCTGGTTTGGCGAAAGCAACCTTCTGCTGCATCTCGGCCTGGTGATTGCCATCTTTGGACTGATGCTGGCCTGGGCGCTGTAAACCCGTTCACAAAACTTCAGCCTCGCCCAACTTCAACGCCCAATCTGATTGAGCGGGCTTTTCCCCTCAAAAGACTCGACCACCTCCGCGCCGCGCGTCAGGACGCCGACATATTCTTCCCCGCCGCTGGCAGGCAGCCAGCCATCCATGATAAAAGCCGGCTGACCCTCCGCCGGAAGCCAGATGCCGTTGAACTTGCGGGTAATATGCACATGCGTCCCCGTGGAAAGGCCGCCCTCGCAGGAGGGATGCCCAATGGGGTCGCCCGCCCGCACAAACGCGCCGACCGGAACGCGGTCGCGCGTTTCGATGTGCATATAGACCACCACCCAGCCGCTGCCCTCGTTGCCGTCTAAATCCAAATCGAGAGCGACCACACCATCGCCGACGCGCGTTACCACCCCATCGGCGACCGCCGTGACCCAAGAATCGACCTGCACACAACCATAGGCGTCGCCGGGCGGGGCAAAATCGAGCGCGCCCCAGGGCGTGCCGGCGTCCCAGGCGGCATGCGGCCCGCCGGTAAACGACCAGACTTCCCCAACCGCAAAGGGTAAGTGCATCGGCGGCTGCAACAAAACAGACGGCACCAACGGCTCGATAGCGTAGTCGAACGGATAGCCGAAAAGCAAGAAATACGTATCGTAAAATCCGCCGGGGGAAACATCCCGCAGCCAGGCCTCATAGCCATCAAGATGGGCAAAGAAATTCTGCACCCCTGCCGTCCCGGCGTTGATGGTTGGCGCAATCGGCACAACGGAGCCGTCGGCCAGCAGCCAATCGGTGACCGTCGCAGCGTGCCAGCGATAGAACCCGCTGTTGAGATGCACCGCCGCCCAGGCCAGTTGACGGTAGAGACCGGCGTACCAGTCGTCAATGTAGCCAAAGGGATTGTACTTTTCGGGAGGATTGGGATTTGTCACCCAGCCGGCGCGGTACTCCACGAGCGCCAGTAAAAGGCGGGGATTTACCGAGTACGATTGCGCGATTCGGGCCACAATCTGCGCCCCCGAAAGTTGTTCGCCATAGACATCCTGCGAATAGGAGGCCAGATAGCCGCCTTTGGCTTGCACAAAAGCATCAATATCGAACCAGGCCGCCAGCGGCCCATAGACCAGTTCCGAATCGGGGATGATTTTGTCCGCCGGGCCGGTCGGCTGGGGAAGAACAGCAGGAATAATGAGCCGCTGCCCCACCTCCAGCACATTCGGGTCGGTCAGGTTGTTGGCTGCAGCGATGGCCTCCATGCTGACGCTGTAACGCTCCGCAATAGCGCTCAACATATCGCCGGGCTGAACAACATACTCCTGCTCGCCGCGCGGCGCGCTGGCGTTATAGTGCGGCGCGTCGGGGGTTGGGAGGAGGTATGGGTCACCGGGTAAACGCGTCGGCGGCAGGCTGTAGGAACGAGTTGGGGTGATGGCCACAGCCGCGGGCGCGGCCGGCTGGCCCGAGGTCCAGACCGAAGCGGGCGTGATGTCAAAATCAGACGGCATGGTCGTCTCGCAAGCCGTCAACAGGAGCAAGAAAATGGGAAGAAGTCGGCGCAGCATGACAAGATTCTACCAGTTTCTGCTACAATCAGACTACCTCACGCCTTCCCTCTCCTGACAGGAGAGAGGCATCAAAACGGAGAACTCAATGTCGAATCGGAAATGGTGGCAAAGCGCAATTTTCTACCAAATCTATCCCCGATCCTTCGCCGACGGCAACGGCGACGGCATCGGCGACTTCAAGGGGATGATTGAAAAACTCGATTACCTGCAAACCCTGGGCGTGACCGCCCTCTGGCTCTCACCGCACTTTCCCTCGCCGATGTGGGACTGCGGCTACGACATCTCGGATTACGAGAATGTCGCCCCCGAATACGGCACCTTGGAGGACTTCCGGGCGTTCCTGGACGGGGCGCATGCACGCGGCATGAAGGTCATCCTCGACCTGGTGCTTAATCACACCTCCGACCAGCACCCCTGGTTCCTGGAATCCAAATCCAGCCGCAATAACCCCAAAGCCGATTGGTACATCTGGATGGACTCCCCTCTCCCTTCGGGAGGGGGGCTCGGGGGGGAGGGCCACTCCCCTCTCCCTTCGGGAGGGGGGCTTGGGGGGGAGGGCGCCCCTCCCAACAACTGGCAATCCTGCTTCGACGGCCCGGCCTGGACCTACGTTCCAGAACGCGGCCAGTACTACTACCACTACTTCATGAAGCAGCAGCCCGATCTGAACTGGCGCAACCCCGAAGTCAAGGCCGCCATGTGGCGCGCTGTCCGCTTCTGGCTCGACCTGGGCGTGGACGGATTCCGCCTGGACGCCATCGGCACCATCTATGAAGACCCGGCGATGACGCCGCACAACGTCCCGATGACGCTGGCCGAATTGCGCGCCTTTTCCGAAAGCGCCAAAACGCCCGAAGAGCGCAAACTGGCCGAAACCTACTGGTTTGAGATGTTCAAGCACCAGTGGGGCGGCCCCGGCCTGCACGACCTGATGAAGGAACTGCGCGCCCTCCTGGATGAATACCCCGGCGACCGCATGCTCGTCGGCGAGGACGACAATATTGACTACATGGGGAACGGCGACGACGAACTGCACCTCGTCTTCAACTTCCCGCTCATGCGCACCGAACGCCTGACCCCCCAATGGGTACGCAAAAACCAGGCCGAACGCCTGGCCCGGCTGGATGCACTCCCGACCCGCGGCTGGCCCTGCAACACCCTCGGCAACCACGACTCCCCCCGCCTGCGCACCCGCTACGGAGACGGCCTCCACGACCTGCAACTGGCGCGCCTGCACCTGGCCCTCCTGCTCACCCTGCGCGGTACCCCCTTCCTCTACAACGGCGAGGAAATCGGCATGACCGACCTGCTCATTACCGAGCCATCCAAACTGCGCGATACGATGGCCACCTGGTATTACGAGCAACTGGTCAACGAATTGGGCGTTGAGCCGAAAGAAGCCGCCCGCCGCGCCGGAGCGATGAGCCGCGACAAGAACCGCACCCCCATGCAATGGCGCAACGCCCCCAACGGCGGCTTCTGCCCGCCGCAAGTGACCCCCTGGCTGCCGGTCAACCCAAACTACGCCGAAGGCGTCAATGTGGAGGAACAGGACGCCGACCCCGCTTCCCTGCTCAACTTCTACCGCCGCATGCTGAAACTGCGCAAGGAGACCCCTGCCCTGATGGAAGGCGAGTACCGCCCCCTCCACGAACATTCACGAGCCTATCTGGCCTTCTTGCGAGAAACGGCGCAGCAGAAAGTGCTTGTGGCGCTCAACTTCTCGCCTCGCCCACGCTACGTAGACTTCTCCGACCTGGGCGCAAAACCAACCCGAGTGCTCTTTTCCGACGCCGCTCAAGAACAAATCTCCCTGTCTCGCGTACGCCTGAACCCCTTCGAGATTCTTCTCGTCGAATTATGAGCCGTGGCACCGACGAAACCACTGCAAAAGAAATCAACACCGAGGACACGCAATGCACACAAAGGCAAAGAACAGAGAAGAGAATCTCCCCTCCCCGGCAACCTTCCTGTGCGGTCGCAGGCTGACCAGCGACCCGCGCTACTCGCCGCAAGCCGAACATGACGGTCAAAGGCTCTATTTCTGCACCGACTACTGCCTGCGCGCCTTCCTCGAAGACCCGGAACGATTTTCAATCGCCCATCACAAGCCGGGAGAAAGTCAAACTTGTCCGTCAACATGACTTCCCCGACCAACTGACTATTGGATTATCCGACTATGAGACCAAATCGTTTACTCGGCGGCCTCGAAGGAGGCGGGACGAAGTTCGTCTGCGCCATAGGGACTGGCCCGGAGGACATTTGGGAAGAAATCCGCTTCCCGACCACCACGCCCGAAGAAACGCTCGGCCGCGCCATCGAATTCTTCCAGAAGCACAAGCCTGCCGCCATCGGCCTGGCCTCGTTCGGGCCCGTAGACCTGAATCCAACATCCCCCTTCTACGGATACATTACCACCACCCCCAAACCCGGCTGGGCAAACATTGACGTGCTCGGAGCGTTCCGCCGAGCCTTCAACCTTCCCTTGGATTTCGAACTGGATGTCAACGCCGCCGCGCTGGGCGAATACACCTGGGCCCCCGAAAACCGCTCCCTCGACTCGCTGGTCTATTACACCATCGGCACCGGCATCGGGGCGGGCGTCATCGTCAACGGACAGGTCATCCACGGCATGACTCACCCGGAGGCCGGTCACATCCGCCTGCCGCACGACCGGGCAAAAGACCCCTTCCCCGGCGTTTGTCCCTTCCACGGCGACTGCTTCGAGGGGCTGGCGACCGGTCCCGCTCTGGCCGCCCGCTGGGGCCAGCCCGGCGAAAGCCTGCCCGAAGAGCATCCCGCCTGGGAACTGGAAGCCGGCTACATCGCCGCCGCGCTGGTCAATACCATCCTGCTTCTCTCACCGCGGCGCATCGTGCTGGGCGGCGGAGTCATGCAGCGTCTCTTCCTCTTCCCGCTCATCCGGCAGAAGGTGAAGGAACTGCTCAACAGCTACGTGGCCTCGCCCGTCCTCGAGGGCGATCTGTCCGACTACATCGTCCCGCCCGCGTTGGGCAACCGCTCCGGCGTGCTGGGCGCGCTGGCAATGGCGCAAAAGTTGATTCTGTAAAACTTCATACAATTGGTAAAATTCGTGGCACAACCATGACCGACCTGATTACCAGCCCATCCAACTCCCTGCTCAAACAGGCGCGTGCCCTGCGCCAGAAAAAAGAGCGAGACCAAAGCGGCCTCTTCCTGGCGGAGGGGATTCTTCACATCGGCGAAGCGGCGGAGGCCGGCTGGGAAATCGAGGCCCTGCTCTACTCTCCGGAACGCCTGCGCAGCGAATTCGGGCAAAGTCTGGTCGAGCGCCTCTCCCATCAGGGCGTGCGCTGCGTCCCGATCGCCGAAAAAGCCTTTGAGACCGTCAGCGAGAAGGAGAACCCCCAGGGCATGATTGCCCTCGTGCATCAACGCCGCCGGAGGCTCTCCGAATTCCCGCCGTTTTCGCTGGCAGTGGCGCTCGTCTCGCCGCAGGACCCTGGGAATATCGGCACCATCCTGCGCAGCATAGACGGCGCCGGGGCCGACGGCCTGCTCCTGTTGGAGGGCGGCGCCGACCCGTACCATCCCGCCTGCGTGCGCGCCAGCATGGGGACGCTCTTCTGGAAACCCTTCGCCGCCGCTCGTTTCGATGAATTCACAGACTGGGCGCGTCAGGGCAACTGTCAGATTCTCGGCACCTCAGCGCATGGAAACAGCCGTCTCGAACAAGTCCACGTCACCGGCCGTCCTGTTATCCTTCTCCTCGGCTCGGAGCAAAAGGGACTGACGCCCGCTCAACTGGCCATCTGTGACGAAGTGCTGTCGCTCCCGATGCGCGGGCGCGCCTCCTCGCTCAACCTGGCCGTCGCCGCAGGAATTTTTCTATATGCCCTGACATCCAAACAAAAGGAGACCTGATGATCTTTCCTCTCATCCAAATCGTCAACTTTGCTCTGCTTGGCGTGTGGGTCTTTTTGGCATTCAAAGCCATCCGCCACCTCGCCGCCTCTAACATGTCGCTGAACGAACGAGGACTGTGGCTCTTGCTCATCTTAGCGGTTCCCATCCTTGGGGCAGCGTTCTATCTGGCGAGATTTTCATCCCACGCCACAACCATCCAGAATTAACCCCAAGCCTAAAGCCCCCCACGCATCATCCCCTCCCTCCCTATCCAATTCCCTAACCACGCAATATCTCAATCACCCAATCTACCCTCCCCCAAATGCCTATGTCCACTCCTCTCATCGAATGCATCCCCAATTTTTCAGAAGCCCGGCGGCCAGAAGTCGTCGAGGCCATCCTCGCCGCCATCACCAGCGTCGCGGAAATCTCCCTGCTCAACCACAGTTCCGACAACGACCACAACCGCACCGTCGTCACCTTTGCCGGGCCGCCGCTGGCCGTGGAAGAAGCCGCCTTCCGCGCCATCCAGAAGGCCGCCGAACTGATTGACCTGAACCAGCACACGGGGTCCCACCCGCGCATCGGCGCGACCGACGTCGTCCCCTTCGTCCCCCTTGCCGGGGTCGAAATGGCCGAATGCGTCCTCCTGGCCCGCCGCCTGGGAGAACGCGTCGGGCGCGAACTCGGCCTCCCGGTCTATCTCTACGAAGAGGCCGCCACCCGTCCCGACCGCGTCAACCTGGAAGACATCCGCCGCGGCCAGTACGAGGGTCTGAAAGCCGAAATCGAAACCAACCCCGACCGCTGGCCAGATTTCGGCCCCGCCCGCCTCGGCCCGGCCGGCGCGACCGTCATCGGCGCGCGCCATCCGCTCATCGCCTACAACGTCTACCTGACCACCGAGGACGTCTCCATTGCCAAGGCCATCGCTAAAGCGGTGCGGCATTCCTCGGGCGGCTTCCGCTACGTCAAAGCGCTGGGCATGCTGGTGGAGGGCCGCGCCCAGGTCTCGATGAACCTGACCAACTTCCGCGGCACGCCCATTTACCGTGTGGTGGAAACCATCCGCCGCGAGGCCGCGCGCTACGGCGTCGCCATCCATCACAGCGAACTGGTCGGACTCATCCCCGGCGAAGCGCTAATGGACGCCGCCGCTTGGTACCTGCAACTGGACGACTTCTCCCCCGACCAGGTGCTGGAAAACCGTCTCTACGCCGCGCAGTCCGGACCCGCGGCCGGCTCCGGCTTCCTCGACTCGCTCGCCGCCGGGACCCCCGCCCCGGGCGGAGGCTCCGCCGCCGCACACGCCGGCGCGATGGGCGCAGCGCTGGTCGCCATGGTCGCCCGTCTGACCCTCGGCAAGAAGAAATACGCCGAAGTACAAGACCAGGTGAACGAAATCTTGACCCAAACCGAGCGTTTGCGCCGCGACCTGACCGCCGCTGTGGACGAGGACGCCGCCGCCTTCGAGGGCATCATGGCCGCCTTCAAACTGCCCAAAGAGACCGAGGAACAGCAGGCCGCCCGTCTCGCCGCCATTGAGCAGGCCACGCTGACGGCCATCCGCGTCCCGCTCGCCACCGCCGAGAAAGCCGTCAAAGTCCTCGCCCTCGCCGAACGTTGCGTCGCCCTCGGCAACCTGAATGCCATCACCGATGCCGCCTCCGCCGCAGCCATGGCGCGCGCCGCCCTGACCGCCGCCGGATACAACGTGCGCATCAACGTCAACAGCCTGAGCAACAAGCACGCCGGCGATCCGTTCCTAGCCCAACTCGAAACCCTGGAGGCCAAAGCCGCTGCTCTGGAGGCCGAGGTGCGCAAGTCTCTGGCCGAGCGCGGCGGACTCGCCCTGTGAGATGTTGAAAACTGAAACGCGAAGACCGCCAATAAGCAAATTGTGCAAATGGTATAACTGTCTACCCCATGAGGCCGGGATTGTTGATCGCAGCAAAAGACGCTAACTTTATCCGCAGATTGCGCAGATTTACCCTGTGGGGACGATGTCGCCGATTTTTTCCCAATCTGCGACATCTGCGGAAGATTTCCGAGACCAGGGGAGGCAGTTACCAAATGGTGTTTGTATTCGCGGCCTTCGCCAATCTGCGCTATGCGCGTTAATCTTTTTACTTTCCTGCTTGCCCTTCTTCTCGCCGCGTGCGCTCCTGCCGCGGCGCGCCTCCCCGTGTCAACGGCCACCCTGCCCCCGCCGCCGACCGTCTATTCAACTCCAGACTATTCAACTCCAGATTATCAGACCCCGGCCCCCCCCACCCCGACCGAAACGCCCGTCCCCTGCGACCCCGCCGCCGGTTTTTGTATCATAGAGGGGACTTTCCTGCTCCAGCGTCCACTCAACCCACCGGAAAACGCCGTTATTGACCGTACCTACGCCTACGGCTCCACCCTCGGCGGGAGCCGCGAACCCCATCACGGCATCGAATTCCCCGCCCGCAGCGGGACGCCGGTCCTGGCCGCCGCTGCCGGAACGGTCCGCTACGCCGGAGACGACGCGGCGCAAAAATTCAGCCCGTGGAACAATTTCTACGGCAATCTGGTGGTCATCGAACACACCCTCGGCGGCCAAACGCTTTACACCCTCTACGCCCATCTCTCACGGCTGGACGTGCACGCTGGTCAGACTGTCGCCGCCGGAGAAAAAATCGGCGAGGTCGGCATGAGCGGCTCGGCCGCCGGCCCCCATCTGCACCTGGAAGTCCGTCTCGACCCGCAGGACTACGACAGCGCCCTCAACCCGCAACTCTGGCTCCTCCCCCTGCCCGAAACCGGCGTCCTCGCTATGCGCTTCGTGGACGCCAAGGGTCAGCCCGTCCGCGCCCAGCCAAACGTCCAATACTTCCCCGACCCGGCTGCGCCCTATGCCTGGGCCTGGCCGCCGGAACTCTACGCCCCGGCCATGCCTCCCGCCTGGGAAAGCGCCCTGCTCGGCGACCTGCCCGCCGGACTTTACCGCCTCACCCACATCTGGAAAGGCGTTCTCTACGAACGCTGGGTGGAAGTCCAGCCCGGCAAACTCACCCTGGTCACATTCGAGGTGCCCTGATGTTTACCGACCGTGTCACTCCCTTGCGCCCCGAAGGCGCCTACGCCGTCCTTGCCCGCGCCCAGGCGCTCGAAGCGCAAGGCCGCCGCATCGTCCACCTAGAAATCGGACAGCCTGACTTCCCCACGCCCGAACACGTCAGTGCGGCGGGAATCTGCGCCATCCGCGAGGGCAGGACGAAGTACAACCCGCCCGCCGGAATCCGCCCCCTACGCGCGGCGATTGCAGAATATGCCGGCAAGCAGCGGGGTCTCGACCTCGAACCGGCGCGCGTGGTCGTCGGCCCCGGCTCTAAGCCCGGCTTGTTTTTCCCCACCCTCGCCCTCGTGGCGCCCGGCGACGAGGTGCTTTACCCCGACCCCGGCTTCCCGACCTACGAGGCGATGATCCGTGTCGCCGGCGGCGTGCCGGTGCCCGTGCCGCTGCGGGAGGAAAACAACTTCTCGTTTGACCTAGAGGCCTTCGACCGGTTGATCTCGCCGCGCACCAAATTGATCATTCTGAACTCGCCTGCTAACCCCACCGGTGGGGTGATCCCGCTCGCCAACTTGGCACACATCGCCGCCAAAGCGCAGGAATTCAACTGTTGGGTGCTCTCGGATGAAATCTACAGCCGCCTGACCTATGACGATGTAACAGCGCATTCCATCGCCGCCCTGCCCGAAATGCTAGAACGCACCATTATCGTGGACGGCTTTTCAAAGACCTACTCGATGACCGGTTGGCGGCTGGGTTACATGATTGCCCCGCCCGCCCTGGCCGAGCGGCTGGAACTCCTGCTGACGCACGCCGTCGGCTGTACGGCGACCTTCACCCAATATGCCGGGCTCGAGGCGTTGACCGGGCCGCAGGACTTCGTCGAGCAGATGCGCGCCGAATATCAGCGCCGCCGCGACCGGATGCTGCAACTGCTCAACGCCATCCCCGGAGTCCATGCCCAGAAACCGCAGGGCGCTTTTTACCTCTTCCCAAATGTCAAATCTTATGGCCTGACCTCGCAGGAAATTGCCGCCCGCTTGATTGACGAGGCCGGGGTGGCCGTGCTGGCCGGCAGCGACTTCGGCCCCGGCGGCGAGGGGTATTTGCGCCTCGTCTATGCCGTATCGTTGGAAACGATTGAAGAAGGGCTGGAAAGAATAGCCGAATGGTTTCGCGCACAGTCTTCGTAACTCGAAAATTTTAACCACCCTCCGAAGGCGCCATCGGTGAGACGCCGCAGGGAGGTGATAGGCAACGGCGCAGAATAAGCAGAGGGCAGGCCTGCAGACCTATCAGCGCCGAAAAAAACGGCAGAATAGCCCTTCCTCTCGATGAGAAAAAATTTCAGCCGACAAGGCAGGGGCGTTTCTCAGGAAAGTTCTTGGGCAAGATATAAAATTTGGGCGTTATTTTGTTCGCCAAATGCAACCGCTTCAACCAGTTGCCAGCCCTGCGCTCCGATTTGATTTAAATAGTCCCACGTCCATGGACAACTTTCCAGGGCTCCCTGGTCATTCATGGGAAGAAAACCCATCCACTCACCGTTTACGAAGGTCACTCGGCTGAATTGTACCTGGCAGACGCGGTTTGAAATCGAGAACTTGACATTTCTACTCCTTTTAATCGTTCTGGCAGGCGATGAATCTCAAGAGAGCACCCTTACAAGCGGATAGGTGAGGCGTAGAGCAGCAAAGCGGCGGTAGGGATACCACCAATGAATGACACTCGCTCCTCTATCGCCTCAGAGAACGAGAAAGCAAACAACGAGCCACAAACAGCACATCGCTGCATTGACGAGCGACTAACGCTGCTATCAGCCGCGCAACAGACCGAACCCCGATTCAAATCCGACCACTATATGGCCGCTTGAACAAACTGCGCATCTTCCTCCTCGGCAATGCGGATGCCTTCTTTTTCGTTCACGCGCGTCAAGAGGAACGCTCCCAAGGCAAAGAAGACAATCAAGGAGACGATCGCCGCCCGGCTGCCGCCCATCGCCGCGCTGACGGTCCAAACAGCAGCGGGCCGACTGTGCCGGCAATTTTTTCTGAAATGGAGAAGAAAGAGTAGAACTCGGCGGATTTGCTCTTCGGCATCATGCGTCCCATCAAGGAGCGGCTCAGCGCCTGTGAGCCGCCCTGAACGGTGGCAACGGCAAAACCAAGCACCCAGAACTGCCATTCCTGATAGAGGAAATAGCCGCCGATGGCAATCAGCGTATAGACGGCCAGGCTGAGCAAGATGGCCGGTTTGGTGCCTATCTTCTTTGCCAGCCAGCCGAAGAAAAAGGCAAAAGGCATGGCCACAAATTGCACCATCAACAACGTCCCAATGGTCGTTGTCGAAGAAAAGCCCAATTCGGTGCCGTAAATGGTGGCCATGAAGATGATCGTGCCGATGCCGTTGTTGTAAAGCCAGAAAGCAATGATAAAGAGCAGCAATTGGCGATATTTGCGAATCTCACGGAAGGTATGTCCCAGCCGACCGAAACTGGCCTGTAGGGGGCTGAATCCCTTCTCCGCTTCCTGGATGCGGCGCTCCGGCTCCGGGACATGACGCCAAAGCGGAATGGTGAAGACCAGCCACCAGACCGAGACGGTCAGGAAGCAGATGCGCGTCATCAGCGTGGTCAACTCTCCCTCTGACCAGGAGGCCAGCGAGGGGATGATGTTCGGCAAAACGGAGGGCAGGAACATGATCATCGCCAGGTTGACCGCCAGCAAAATGCCGCCGCCCAGGTAGCCCATCGCATAGCCGCGCGAAGAGACTTGATCAATCTCATCCTCCCGCGCCACATGCGGCAGGAGCGAATCGTAGAAAACGTTCGCCCCGGCAAAACCGACGCTGCCGAAGATGTAGAACAGGGAAGCAATGAACCAGTCGCCTTCTTGCACCAGATAGAGCAGGGCCGTGCCGATCACCCCCAGGAAGACAAAAATATTCATCATGCGTTTTTTGGCGCCCAAAAAATCGGCCATGGCGCCGAGAATCGGGCCGAGCAGGGCGACAATCAGGAGCGCAATCGAGGTCGTGTACGACCAGTACACGGTGGCCGTGTTGGCCTGGTCGCTTTGCACGGCCACATTGGCATAATAGACCGGCAGGATGGCCGCCATAATGCTGGTGGCGAAAACCGAGTTGGCCCAGTCGTACATAGCCCAGGCATTGATGGCGCGTTTGTGTCTCTTTTCGTCCATGCGAATCTCCTCAACAGCAAATTTGTTGATAACAACACTTCCCCGGCAGGCAAGTTGCCCCCGATTATACCCTCTCCAAACCGGCGCGGAGGTTAAGGGCAAGTAAAGAATGGCAGTGCAAAAATCACCTGGTCAGTAACTCCTCCAGCGTCAGCCAGAGATTGGTTTTCTGCGGATGCAACGCTTCGACCAGTTTTCCCTCGGCCAACAGTTTGGTCACCGTGCGCTTGACCAATTCGGGCGGCCAGCCAAAGAGCCGCGCGAGGTCTCGCCTCTGCGCCGCGCCGACCGAGCGCAGGTAGAGTTCAACCAGTTTCTGCCGCGCTTCGGCCTCCCCAATCGGCTGCGCCCGCTCTGGCAGGTCGGGAAAGTGACGGGCAGTCAGGTCGTAGCGATAGGCATAACGCCATGCCCCGGCCTCGGCCACGCCGACCGGAAGAATCTTGAAATCGGCCTGTAAATCTTCCAGGGCGCGGTTGAATTCGGAATCTCTGGCGTGCTGTAAGCGCGCTGCCTTGCGCAGGGAAATCGTGTCCAGCACGCCTTCTTCGAGCAGAGCGTCATAGACCTGTTTGGCGGCCAGTGTCAAGCGGCCCTCTTCGTAAGCGATGAGATGGTCTTCTTCGGGCGAGCCGTAATTCTCGGACAGGGCGTAGAAGTACGGGGCAATCTCCAGCGAAATGAAGGTCGCTTTGCGGCGCAGAATTTTGGCGTAATACCAGATGCGCTTGTCAAGGGCATCGTCTTTCCAGTCCCAGGTGACGTGACCGGGGTCGTCGTGCGCGTCGGCTACGAGACGGTCGCCGGCGACCGCCGTCCAGAGCGAGGGCAGATCCACGCCGGAGATGGGCCAGAAATAAACGAAGCCGCGCTCGTTGACAAAGTCCAGCGCCTCGGCGGGAGAAGAAAGCCGTTTTGCCGGAGGCAGGCAAAAGGTCCGCGCCCGGTGCGCCGAAAGTCGAACCAGGTCGAGGGTCGGGAGAACGGTCGCCATCCGCTAGGGAGCCAGCGGCAGAAGGTAGCCGAAAATCGCCCAGGCTACGCCCAACGCCAGCAGGGTGTTGAAGAGGGTCGCAATCAGGAAGACGACCAGCGGCTTCCAGCCCATGGATTTGAGTTCGCCGAAGGCAAATTCCAGGCCCATCGAGACAAAGGCCAGGGTGAATGCCCAGTTCTTGATGGCTTCGAGGACCGTGCCTTTGCCGCCGTCTATCCAGCCGAGGGTGTAGAGGACCGAGGCCAGAACAAACCCCAGGACGAATTTTGGGAAGCGTTCCCAGATGAGCCGCGGGCTGGGGCGCTGAGCGCCCGCAGCGCGGCCGGCAGAATAGACGGCCAGCAGGAAAGCGATGACGCCGATGAGGGCGTTCTGCGTGGATTTGACGATGGTCGCCACTTTTTGCGCGTTCTCGCTGTAGATGGTGCCGGCGCCGATGACCGCCGCAGTGGTGTCAATATTGCCGCCGAACCATGCTCCGGCGACGGCATCCGGCAAGTGGAGCGCCTCGCCGAATAGCGGCGCGATGACCATCATCGGCAGGGCAACCAGGACGACCAGCGCCACCACATAGGCCACCTGCTCTTTTTTGGCCTGCACCGAGCCGGCCGCGGCAATCGCCGCCGAAACGCCGCATACCGAGAGCGCCGTGGACATGACGGCGCGCAGTTTATCATCCAGTCCAAAGCGGCCCGCCAGCCAGTAGGTGAAAAAGAAAACGCTGGTGATCATGATGAGCGCCTGGACGATCGATCCGCCCGCTGCCGTGACCAGCAGTTTCAAGTTGATGCCCGCCCCCATCAGCACCAAGCCGACTTTCAGGAAGAACTCGGTGCGCACGCCGGGGCGGATGAACTCGCCTCCCTTGAACGGGCGAAGCAGGAAATTGACGGCAATGCCCAGCAGAACAGCCCAAATGGGGTATTCGAGCGCCTTGCCGGGGATGTTCAAGGGCAAATCAAGAGCATAGACCGTCTTCGAAAGCCGCCAGGCCAGGATGGAAAGAGTCACCGTCAGCGCCAATCCGATGATTACACGAAAGAAAGAGAGAGAACGATTTTTATCCACGTTTTACCGCCTAGAAGGAAATCGAGAGGCCGCCCTCGCCCAGCACGCCGAGCACAGCGAACAGGATGAGTAGAAAGGCGACAATCATCGCCCACCAATCTTCGCTAATCGAAAAAATCTTATTTCGCTTGTCCATACATGCTCCTTTCTACAGGATTTTACTAGCGATGGGAAACGTCAAAAATGCAAAAGTGTTACAATTTTAACAAATTGCTCATCCACAATTGTCTTGTCTTTGGAGAAGACCGCCTCCGGTGAGCCTGATTTGCAATCTGACTGATGCCTTCAAGCAGGAGATTGCGCGATGACTTGGGAAGAAGAGACTCAACGTTTGACCGAGGCCCTGCTCTTTGAAGTGGTCAAAATTCTGGGCCTGCCCCGCGCTGACGGCTGGCGTGACCTGTGCCGCATTCTCTTTGGACGCGGCCTGCGCAACCTGGCCGAAATCGGTCTTACCTTCGACCGGATGCTGGTCGAACGCGGCCTGCGCGAGGCCTCCGAGTGGGCGCTGACCCACTGGTGCCGCGGCATTTTGGCCAGAGGCCAGGAAAACGCCCCCGCCGAAGGGCCGCTGCTGATCATCTCCAACCATCCCGGCACATACGACGCGCTGGTCGTTGCCTCCCGCCTGCCGCGGCCCGACCTGCACATCATCGCCTCCGACCTGTCCTTCTTCCGTTCGCTCCAGAACTTCAGCCGAAGGGTGTTTTTCATTCCAATCAACGTCAAAGACGCCGCCGGACGCATGGCCGGGATGCTTGCTGCTGTGCGTCACCTGAAGCAGGACGGCGCAGTGCTGTTGATGGGTTCGGGAACAATTGACCCCGACCCGGCAGTTTTTCCCGGCGCCCTGGCGAACCTGCAACGCTGGACGGAGGCCGCCAATCTGTTCCTGCGCTTCGTCCCGCAGACCCGCGTCCTGCTTGCCGCAGTGAGCCATGTCGTCCACCCGAAGTGGGCGCGCCATCCCCTTCCCCGAATTTGGCGCGAGGGTCTGCAACGCCGCCGCGTAGCCGAGTTCTGTCAGGTGATACAGCAGTTGTTTCGCCCTGGCAGTCTCTACGTCTCGCCGAGGGTCAGTTTTTCGTCTCCCTTCACAGCCGAGGAGTTGGGCGATTCACCGCGCGAAGCCCTCATCCGGCATGAAACCTTGCTGCTTGCGGAACATTGCCGTCTGTTCGGAGGTTGCCCGGCCTGAGACGGCAGGCTCTGAACATGGCATTGCGGGATAGGGCAATCGCATTTGGAAAGATGTGAGAGAATCGCTGCACAGAAGAAAGGAGAGCAGCGATGGAGACACCCCGCCTGGTCAAAATAGAAGCACATTTTGGCAAGATGCGCGATCCCCGGACTGGGAACGCCAAACGGCACAAGTTACTGGACATTTTGGT
>DAOTVO010000047.1:0-87083 GCA_034436335.1 Anaerolineales bacterium
TGGCGCGGCGTCATCGCCGAGGACTACACTTTCGACAACGTCCGCCGTGCCGCCCAGGGCTACGCCGCCTACATGCTCGAACAGGGCCACGCCGGCAAGTGGATTGTCGTCGGCCACGACAAACGCTTTGCCAGCGAACACTTCGCCGCCGCCGTGGCCGAAGTGCTGGCCGGCAACGGCTTCAAAGTCTACCTGACCCAGGAGGCCACCCCCACCCCGGTCATCGCCTACGCCGTGGTGGAGAAAAAAGCCTGCGGCGCGGTCAACATCACCGCCAGCCACAACCCGCCCACCGACAACGGCTTCAAAGTCCGCAACCAGACCGGCGGCGCCATTGACCCGGCCGGCCTGAAGCGCATCGAAGCCCTCATCCCCGCTGACGTGGAAAACGTAAAACGTAAAACGTATGCCGAGGCCGAGGCCGCCGGCGAAATCGTCAAATTCGACGCCGCCGCGCCCTACCTCGAACACATCCAGAAACTCATTGACCTCCAGCCCATCAAAGACGCCGGCCTGACCGTGCTGGTAGACGCCATGTGGGGCAACGGGGCGGGCTACTTCACCCGTCTGCTCGCCGGCGGCAAGACCCGCGTCCTCGAAATCCACAACACCCGCAACCCGCTCTTCCCGGAGATGAAGCGCCCCGAACCCATCCGCCCCAACATTGACGTCGGCCTGCGCGCCACCCGCGAACACAACGCCGACGTCCTGCTCATCCTGGACGGCGACGCCGACCGCTGCGGCATCGGCGATGAAAACGGCGAATTCATCAACCAGTTGCGCGTCTACGCCCTGCTGGCCTACTACCTGCTCGAAGTGCGCGGCGAGCGCGGCGACATCGTCAAGACTCTCTCCACCACCACCATGCTCAACAAACTCGGCCAAATGTACGGCGTGCCGGTGCACGAGACGGGCGTCGGCTTCAAGTACGTCGCCCCCAAGATGACCGAAACCAACGCCCTCATCGGCGGCGAAGAGAGCGGCGGCTACGCCTTCCGCGGCAACGTCCCCGAGCGCGACGGCATCCTCGCCGGCCTGTACTTCCTCGACTTCATGGTGCGCACCGGCAAGAAACCCACCCAATTGCTGCAAATGCTCTTCGACAAACTGGGCGCCGAATACTACTACGACCGCATTGACACCCCCTTCAAAGGCAACCGCGCCGACCGCGAAGCCGCCATCCTGGCCGCCAAGCCGCAGACCATCGGCGGGCTGCGCGTCACCGAACTGGTCACCGTGGACGGCTTCCAATTCAAACTCGAAGATGGCGGCTGGTTGCTCATCCGCTTCAGCGGCACCGAACCCATCATGCGCGTCTACTGCGAGACCACCCACAAAGACAAAGTGCAGGCCATCCTGCAAGATGGTTTGAAAGTTGCCGGCTTGAAAGTTTAAGACCGACCTTCGACCTTGAAACTTACCGACACCCACTGTCACCTCGACTTTCAAACGTTCGACCCCGACCGCTCCGCCGTGCTGGAACGCGCCGCCCGGGCCGGGGTCGAACGCATTCTCATTCCGGGTCTCACCCTGACCTCGAGCCGGTCCGCCGTTAAACTGGCCGAAAGCCACCCCATGCTCTTTGCCGCCGTCGGCGTCCATCCGACGGAAGCAAAAACCTGGAGCAAGACGACCAAAGAAGAATTACGCCGCCTGGCACTTTCTTCCCTTCCCCCCTCTCCCTCTGGGAGAGGGGCCGGGGGCGAGGGGCTGCTCCCCTCTCCCTCTGGGAGAGGGGCCGGGGGTGAGGGCGCACTCCCCTCTCCCTCTGGGAGAGGGGCCGGGGGTGAGGGCAAAATCGTTGCCATCGGCGAAATCGGGCTGGACTATTACTGGGACGCCGCGCCCCACGACCTGCAGCAGCGCGTCTTGGGCGAGCAACTCGACCTGGCGGCGGAACTCGGCCTGCCGGTGGTGATCCACCTGCGCGAACGAGGCGATGCCCCCGACGGCCCCTGCGTCGCCGACCTGTTGAAACGGCTCGAGGACTGGGTGGCAGGCCTGAGGTCCGGAAATGACCCGCTGGCCGAGCGCCCCGGCGTGCTGCACTCGTTTTCCGGCTCGCTCAAAACGGCGCAGCAGGCTATCCGTCTCGGTTTTTATATTGGCGTCACCGGGCCGGTCACCTATCGCAAAGACCGTCAGGAACTCATCGCCGCCCTGCCGCTGGAGCGCCTGCTCATTGAGACCGACGCGCCGTTCCTGGCCCCTGCTCCCCATCGTGGAAAGCGGAACGAACCCGCCTTTGTAGCCCTGATTGCTGATAAAATAGCGACATTGCATCACATCTCTTTGGAAACGGCTGCAGAAGCAACAACATCCAACGCCCTGCGGCTGTTCAATTGGAAAGATTGAGTTGAACGCCCACCCGTCTCTTGCCATTATAGACAATGAAATTGCCGAAGTGGAAGCGCTGATGCGCCGTCAGGCTGACGAGGCGCACCCCGAACTGCGCGCCGCGCTGGAGCACTTACTCTCATCGGGAGGCAAACGGATTCGCCCGACTCTGAGCCTGCTCACGGGGCGGATGCTCGGCGCGCCGCGGGAGCCTTTGCTCTATCTGGCGGCGGCGGCAGAACTGCTTCACACCGCCACCCTAGTGCATGATGATTTGATTGACGGCGCGCTCCTGCGGCGCGGCAACCCGACCTTGAACGCCCAATGGGCGCCGCCTGCCACCGTCCTGACCGGGGATTTCATCTTTGCCCGCGCCGCTAAATTGGCCGCCGAGACGAATCATCTGCCGCTGATGAAACTCTTTGCCGAGACGCTGGCCACCATCGTCAACGGCGAATTGACACAAATGTTCAGCGCCCGCGGGGTAGCCAGCCGCGAGAACTACTACCAACGCATCTATGCCAAGACCGCCTCGCTCATCGAAATGACCACCCGCGCCGCGGCGATGATTAGCCCGGTGGAAGAAGATATCGTTGAAGCCATGCGCCTGTATGGGTATCATCTGGGCATCGCCTTTCAAATTGTAGATGATGTGCTGGATTTCACCGGCGAGCAGGCCAAGGTGGGTAAACCGGTCGGCTCGGATCTATTGCAAGGGCTGGTGACTCTGCCGGCTTTGTACTACATCGAGGCCCATCCTGACGATAAGGGCGCGAAAGCCCTGCTGGCCGGGCGTTATTTGCTGGAACGAGACGCCATCGAGGGATTGATTGGCAGCGTGGCGCGCAGTGAGAGCATCGAAAAAGCAAAAGCCGAGGCGCAAGAACATGTTCGGCTGGCGGTCGAGAATCTGTCTGCCATGCCCGGCGGGGAAGAGCGCGCCGCTCTGGAAGAGTTGGCTTACTACACGATAAACCGCAAAATCTAGTTTTCCCCCTCTCGGCCGACAAGAGAAAGAAAAGCCTCGACTACACGCGGGTCGAAGAGGATGCCGCTATTGCTTTTGATGTACTCCAACGCGGCAACGCGGCTCCAGGCTTTTCGGTACGGACGGTCGGAAGTCAGCGAATCCCACACATCCACCACAGCGAAAATGCGCGCCGCAATGGGGATTTCCTCCCCCGCCAGTCCGCGCGGATAGCCGGAACCGTCCCAGCGCTCGTGATGACAATAAGGAATATCGAGCGCCGGCCGCAAATACAAAATCATGTTGAGCATATTGTAGGCAACAAGTGGATGACGGCGAATCATCTCCCACTCGCTCTCCGTCAGCGGGCCGGGCTTAGAGAGGATGCCATCTGGAATACTCATTGTGCCGATGTCGTGCAGGAGTGCTCCCCGGCGAACATGAACCAGTTCGTTTTCGGGTAGTCCAAGCGCCGAGGCCAGTCGGACCGTCAAGTCGGTCAGGCGCTGGGTATGGCCTTCGGCCTCGCAGCCGCGCAAGTCGAGGGCTTTGGCCCAGCCTTCAATGACAGCGTCATAAGCCATCACCAGGTCCACATTCATCTTTTGTAATTCTTCAAAGAGCTGTGCGTTATCAATGGCTATTGCCGTCTGGCTGGCCATGGTTTCGAGGAAATTTTTCCAGTCAGCAGCCACTTCCAGAGGGGTACGGTGATACAGTTCAAGCACACCTTTGACCTGCCCTTTGGCTATGAGCGGAACGCAGATGTAGGAAACAAAATGATCGCCCGCGATGGAAACCAATCTCCCGCGCTGGGTAATTTCGCGCAATCTTTCAATAAAAACCATCGAACGTGAACGAATAGCCCGGCTGGCAATGTCATTGGCAAGGTAAACCCGCCAAGAAGTGACCGCCTCGCTGCGGAAGCCGGCACTGGCGGCGTGTTGCAAGAGTTGAGTCTTGGGGTTGAGCAATAAAACAGCGGCTGCGTCTACACCGAGTTGCGAAAGAATATGCTCAATCAAGATATTGAGGATGACGCGCAAGTCCAGAATGGTGTTAATTGCGATGTCAATCACGCGCAGGGAAGCCAGTCTCTGAAGTTGATTCTGCGTTTGCTCGTGAAGTTGCGAACGCCGAATTGCATTGCCGGCAATTTCGCTGACAATAGACAAAAGGTGCGTCTCTTCCGGCAGAATTTGGCGGGGAAGTTCTACCGCTAAAAACAGGACGCCGGTCACTTCCTGCAGGGTACGAATCGGTATACAGACGCCGCTCCAGCCCGAGGCGAGTTCCTGCCAAGAGGCATATATCAAAGGGTCGCGACTTAAATCTCGAGAAATGATGATTTTCCCCTCGGCAAAACTGCTCCCCACCATCCCTTCACCGGGCAAAACCTCCTTCTCTTGTATTTTTGTAAACCAGCCTTGTGAAACAGTTTGAATGAGTACACGTTTGCCAACATTGTAGAGCCAGATAGCGCCAGCCTGAGAGTGAATGGCCTTCAATGTTTCATCCAGAAGACGCGGAAGCATTTGATGAATAGTTTGCGCCTCACGCAGGATGGTAGAAATTCGGTTGAGAGTCTCCAGTTCTGTCAACCGTTGGCCGGTTTCTCGATATAAGCGAATATTTTCAATCGCGGTAGCCGCATAGGCCGAAAGCATTTCAAGCAGAAGCCGGTCTTCCCCAGTGTATGCATTTGGGCGGTACGATTGCGCAGATAACATCCCAATAATTTTATCTCCCAAGCGCATAGGGACCACAAGGATGGAACGCACCTTTTCTTCATCACCGAAATGAACTACTTTATCAATTTCGTCTTTCGATAAATCAGAGAAAATGCGCGACTCGCCCGATGAAATTATTGTACCTGATAAACTGCCATCTCTAGGCACTCTAAAAGATGGATAACGCCGGCCTTTATCGTACAGGTATACGAGAATAATCTCATCCGGCTTTGTCTCATCCACCACTGAGATGACAAAGCTTTCAGCAGGCATCAATTGCTTGGCCGCGCGGTGAATGGCTTCATAAACCTTTTCGGCATCCTGACCCACAAGCACAATTTCCTGACTGACGCGATGGAGAATAGCACGTCTTTCTGCAGCCTGTAAGGCATCTTGATACAGGCGTGAATTTGCCATAGCGGCTGCAGCCTGATTCGCAAAGGCGGCGACCAGTGTGATTTTGTCCTCAGTAAAATAATTTGGCTGACAACTGTCGATCGCCAGAATACCAATCATCCGCTCCTGTACAACCAGCGGGACCCCTAGCCACGAACGAATATGACTATGAGGAGCAACGCGAAACTCCCTGTAGGTAGCAGGAGCATTATTCAGGACAAAAGGTCTCCTGGTTTGAACCACCACGGTATTTGGATTGTTGCCAGGAACAGGGAAGCGCATCCCCAACACCATGGCCGGATCAGCCCAGCCTCGGCCGCCCACAATCTCCAAATAACCATCCCTGAGTTCCTGAACCGAGGCGCTGTCATAGGGCACAACGCGCGCCAGTTGCTCTAAAATTAAACGCACAGCCTCGTCCCGGTCGAGTGTAGATGCTATCGCCGATGCAGCAAGACGGAGAGTCTCGGCCTCCTGCCAACGCCGATGTTCCGATTCGAAAAGACGGGCATTCTCGATGACAACAGCGACCTGATTGGCAAATGTCTGCATCAAAGAAGCCTGCGCCTCGGTAAAAGCATCGAGCTGACAACTGTCGAGGCACAAACAGCCAATCACCTCACCCCTGGCCAAGAGCGGAACGCCCATCCAACCATGGATGTACTCAGAACCCGGCCAGTTTTCAAAGCAGGCTTCGGTCTGAGCGTCCCTTAAAATCAGCGGTTCTTTCTTGGAGATGAGGACTTTCCATTTTTTATTTATTTTGAATTTCTTACCTTGCCATCCTATGCTGTCGGGCAAACCGCGAGCCGCAACGATTTTAAATTCCTGGCCATCCATCAAGATAATCGAGGCGCTATCATAAGGGACTATCTTGGCTGCCGAATCCAGAATTATCTTGAGCAGGGCGTCCATTTGCAGCGTAGTTGTCAAAGCAGTGGTCACATCGCGCAGAGTCTCCGCTTCGCGCCGGCGGCGTTGTTCCTCGTCAAGAAGGTGCAGCCGCTCGATAGAAGTCGCCAGCGTGCCGCTGATAGTCGTGAACAGACGCAGGTCGTCCTCGCTAAAGTAATCCACCTGCCTGCTCTCGGCATTGACAACGCCAATCAGTTCATCGCCCAACATGATAGGAACGCATAATTCCGAACGTATGCCGTCTTGAATCGCGAGATAACGACTATCCTTTTCGACATCACGGACAAGGCAGGGCTTTCTTTCCGCTGCTACGCATCCTGTAATTCCCCGACCCAAAGGGATAACGACAAGGTCTCGGCCTTGAAAGTCGCCCACATAACTGGAATGGATAACAAGAGCCTTGCGGGAAGGGTCATACAACATGACGCCAAAACTATCCAGATCAAAGGTCTTGGCAATTACCTGCGTTGCCTCTCGTATCAAGTCATCCAGGGTCGCTGCTTTGGTGCCCACCTCTGAAACAGCATGCAGAACCGACAATTCCTTCAGGCGGCGGCGCATTTCGTCTTCGGAGCGCTTGCGCTCCATGATGTCCCGCGCCAGAGCAATGACTACCTCTTCGCCAAAGTAAAGGCCTTTGTAGAGGCGAACTTCTTTCAAAAAAGGTTGACCGTCGCTGCGCAGGCCCCAAAATTCGAATTGTTGCGGCTCTCCTTGGAGCGCCTTTTGAAATTGAACTTGAACTTGTTTCAAATCGTTCTTGCCGGGCGCTCCTATATCAGCCGGCGTTTTACCGATGAAATATTCGCGCGGATAGCCATACATTTCAACGGCTCCCCGATTGACATCCAAAAAACTGCCATCTCGCGCCTGGATATAAATTGCTTCGGAAACACTCTCAAATAAGCCTCGATAACTGGCTTCGCTCTGTCGAAGCATTTCTTCGGCCTTTTTCCTTTCGCTCACTTCCCTCTTGAGCTGCTCGCTGTATGACTGCACCCGTAACTGTCTAAGATTTCCCTCGACCATCATGGCCGTCATATTTCTCAAGAAAATGAGAGCAGCCTCCACTCGCTCACGCTCGACAATTGGGACTTGTTTGAGCGCCAATAGATACTCATCCAAATCGTAGCCGTATTTTTTAGCCTGTTTTGCAAACAAAGTCGGGTCAGGCTTATCTAGAAAAATCTGCCCCACCAATACAACAGCAAGAACTTTGCCATCGACAATCAAGGGAGTCAAAACGTCTGTCAAGCCCAAGCCGCATTTGACGAATCTGATTTCCTGAGAGGATGTCCAGTCTTCTGTAAATTTTTGATTGCTCTTCACGCATACCTGCGCCGACTCAGGAAAAGCACGGTGAAATTTATGACAAATCTCTTGCCAGCCGGCCGGGACCAAGATTTCTAGATTAGGAAGAGCAATCAATCCAACAGACAGACCTGTTAGGGCAGCAAAATTTTCATATACCTTTCCCAACCGTTCAGGATTCAATAACTCCTTGATGGAATATTTGCCATCAAGCAAATAATTTTTATCGGACCCTCGAGACGCTGTTTTTCCCATAGGGCAAAGTCTTATAAAAAGTTGTCTAAAAGACTGTCGAGATTCAACTTCATTTTACAGCAAAAAGAAACAAAAGCCCCCATCCAAATTGACCATAATCCAACCTGCTTTGCTGCAAAGTTCAGGCAACACAAGATTCACCCGTTATTGCAAGCCGCCAAAGGCGGCGAAGCCCCGGCCTGACGCCAGGACAGGCAATCTCCTCGTCGGTTCTGGGGACTGATTCAGCGGCTGCGCCGCCTGGCAGTGACACGACGCCCTGTGTGTTTGCGACAGAGCAAATCCGACCCAACAAAGCCGCGTAAGTTGTTACGCCACGCCAGTCGCTCCCTCCTCGGCCAGAGGCAATACAACTGTAAAGGTGGAACCCTGCCCCAACACCGACTCGACCCAGATTCTCCCCCCATGATTATCCACAATGGACTTGACAATTGCCAGCCCCAAACCGGCCCCCCCGATGCCGCGCGGCACATTGCTCCCGCGATAGAACTTCTCAAAAATATGTGGTTGGTCCACCGGGGGAATACCGGGGCCTGTATCATGAACCTGCAAGATAACCTGATTATTCCGGCTTTCCACCTTCAACGTAATTTCCCCACCTTCGGGAGTGTATTTGATAGCATTGCCGATTAAATTATCCATCATCTGCCGCAAACGAATGGGATTGCCTCGCAACGAGGGAAACTCATCGGGCAATTCCAGAACCAGAGTTTGCCGCTTATTTTTAATTTGAAAATCGGCCTCACTCATCGTAGAACGGATGATTTCTTCCAGCGAAACAAGTTCCTTCTGGCTATCCAGGCCGGCTTCGATGCGCCCCAGTTCCATCAAGTCATTGAGTAGCAGAGTAATACTCTCGACGCTCTGCTGCACTCGCCCGATGAAATCCCGCTGTTGGTCATTTACCGGCCCTACCCGCTGAATCAAATCCACATACCCTAAAATGGCCGTCAGGGGCGAGCGCAAATCATGTGAGATCATGTGAATAAATTCATTCTTTAGCCGGTCGATTTGCTTTAGATAAGTAATATCTTGAAATGTGATGGCTAAGCCAATATTTGAAATCATCACCCTTTGAGCAGAAAGGACACGGCCATCCTCGAAAGCAATTTCATGATGAGGCATCAAACTGGAAGTTGCCGGCCCGTTGACCAACACTTCCAATTCGGGGTGATGAATAACTTCTGTTAGCGCTTTCCCCACCATCTCATCATCCTGCCAGATGCCAAAGGCCCGGCGGGCGGCAGGATTAATGAGTAAAATTCTCGATTTTTGGTCGAGAATGATGATGCCATCCTCGATGTTATTCAAAACTGTATCAAATTTCTGTAACTCATCGACGCGTTGCTGCAGCGAAGCAGTCGTACGCCGGACCTCGCGCCGGGTCCAGTCGCCAAGACGGTTAGCGCGGCGGACGCTGTTCTCTACCGTCTGGATGATATCATCAATTCTTAGCGGCGCGCTCAATACATCACTGACACCCACATGAAGCGCCTGTTTCAGTTGCTCTGGCGTAGCCTGTTCCAAGAACAACAAAACCGGCATTGTGGGAAAACGTTCGAGCATCTCGCCGGCCAGGTTTATGCCTGACACGCCATCGAAAGTCTCCCCCAGAATAACCAGGTCTGGAATAGATTCGTGCAAAATCCTTTCCAGCATGTCCCGTTCGCCTGCCAGTGCAACTTCATAAGAGGCAGACACAAGCGCACGTTTGAACAAACGCTGGAGTTGTTCATCATTCAAAACAACAAGAACTAATTTGGGGTTCAATGCCATAAATTGCTACTTTTTACCGATCTTTGCGCTTGGTTTGGTTGGCCTCTCGTTTGTCACCAGCGTAATGGACTGTTGCACGGCATCTCGAACCGTTTTCAAAGCCTTAACCTGCTCTGATGACAATTTCCCAACTTTACCTGCCAAGAGCATATCCAAAGGATAGGTTGCCGGTTGCAAAAGCGAATAAATTTCTTGGCGCATCTCGTGCAACTGTTCACGCTTATATTGCTCACCCGATTGCGCCGCATCCGCCGCCTCCTGGAGAGCGCGGAACAAACGCGCATTCACCATCGAGATGGCGGCATAGTCTGCCACAGCCTCCAGCAGGGACTGTGTGTTTTGATCAAAGGGACGTTCTGCTTTGCGCAAGACCACCAATAACCCAACCACATCCCGACGAATCTTAAGCGGAACAACCATCGCCGAGCGTCCCAGCGCAGAGACCTTAAAGCGCTTCAGCGGTTCGCCGTGAATAGACAACGATTCGCCCGAAAGCGCCACCAGAGGGCTGATACCGTCCTCCAAAGGCTCTCCTATCTTCTTCGCCCAAGCCTCAGGCAGGTTGCGATGCGCAAGCAATTCAAAGGTCTGCGTTTGGTCGTTGCGCACCAACAGCCAGGCGTAATCCGCCTCAGCCACATAAATCATTCCCTCGACAATCTTGTCGAACAACGCCCGCTGATCGGTGATGGAAATGACCGCTTTGCCCACCGCAAAGATGGTCGTCAATTCACGCACCCGCTTTTCGAGTTCCTGATTGGTTTTTCGGAGTTTTTCGTCGAGTTGCTGACGGACGCGCTGTTCCTGCCCCTGCTTGAGGACGCGTTCGACTGCAGCAACCACTTCCGCCTCACGCGCAGGCCATGTCAGGTAATCGCTGGCGCCTAGCCGAAAAGCCTGGATGACCTTTTGCTCCTCCCCCTTCTGGGCGAGTACAATAACAGGTACATTCACCCCTTGCGAATTAAGAGCCACCAACAAATCCTTGGCGTTCAACCCAGGTAGGTCGAGGTCCGCAATGACCACATCCGGCGAAAAGCGCGCCATTTCTAGAATGGCCATATTGACATCCGGCGCAATTTGTACCTGATATCCGAGGGGCTGAAAAACCTGACGCCCAATCAAATCGCCGATGTCTGGATGATTCGTCACCAACAAGATACGACCGGGAACAGCGTTCATAATTGTCGAATTATAGCACAATTGTCAAAAATCTGTGAAAGCAAGCGCCCTTTGCCACTATTTTAATACATGAACAGAATGATAAAATCAGGGTAACTGTCTGCCCTGGTCTCGGAAATTGCCCGCAGATGTCGCAGAGGACGCAGATGGGGAGAAAATCGGCGACATCGTACCCACACGGTAACTCTGTGCAATCTGCGGATAAAGTGAGCGTCTTTTGCTGCGATTAACCATCCCGGCCTCATTGGGTAGACAGTTACAAATCAGGGAACTTACCGGAGGTACCTCTTTATGAATAGCATCTCAACCTGGTGGCAAAACGCCGTCATCTACCAAATCTACCCGCGCTCTTTCGCCGATAGCAACGCCGACGGGCTCGGCGACCTGCCCGGCATCACTGCTCGGCTCGATTACCTCGCCGACTTGGGGATAGACGCCCTCTGGCTCTCTCCCTTCTACCCAACACCGGATAAAGACTTCGGTTACGACATCAGCGACTATTGCAACGTGGACCCGCGCTTCGGCACGCTGGCCGATTTTGACCGTCTCGTTGCCGAGTCTCACCGGCGCGGCATGCGCGTTATCATTGACATGGTCATGAACCACACCTCGGACCAACACCCCTGGTTCCTCGAATCCCGTTCTGACCGCCAAAACCCCAAACGCGACTGGTACATCTGGCGCGACCGCCCCAACAACTGGGCGGCCTGTTTCGGTGGCAGCGCCTGGGAATTCGATTCCCGCACCGGACAATATTACCTGCATCTCTTCACGCGTGAACAGCCCGATGTCAACTGGCGCAACCCCGAAGTCCGCCAAGCCCAACTGGATGCCTTCCGCTTTTGGATGGAGCGCGGCGTAGACGGTTTCCGCCTCGACGTCTTCAACGCCTACTTCAAACATGCCGACTTTCCCGATAACCCACCCCGCTTCGGTCTGCGCGCCTTCGACCGCCAACAGCATCTCTACGAGATGGATCAGCCGGAGATGTTTCCCCTGCTGAAAGAATTGCGCGCCCTGCTCGATTCCTATCCCGACCGTTACGCCGTCGGCGAGACCTATCTCGGCACGGCGGCCAAAGCCGCCTCCTACTGCGGCCCCGATAAACTGCATGCTGCCTTCAGTTTCGACTTTACCTCCGCCGATACTTCCTTCCTCGGTCTGCCGCGCTTCCCCTTCACGCCGCGCTGGATTGCCGCCCGCATCGCCCATCGTGACGCCACCTTCGATGCCGCCAAAGTCTGGCCGACGACCGTCATGAGCAATCACGACCTGCCGCGCGCCGCCTCCCGTTATGGACGCGGCGAAGACGACGCCCTGCCCAAACTCGCCATGACCATCCTGCTCACCGTGCGCGGCACCCCCTTCCTCTACCAGGGCGAAGAAATCGGAATGCGCGACCTGCCCCTGCGCCGCGAAGACGTGCGCGACCCGGCCGGCCTGCCCTACTGGCCGCTCTACAAAGGCCGCGATGGCTGCCGCTCCCCAATGCAATGGGACAATAGCCCCAACGCCGGTTTTTCCCCGCTCAAGCCCTGGCTGCGTGTGCATCCCAACTTCCCGCAACGCAACGTTGCCGTCCAACAAGCCGACCCGGCCTCGATGCTCAATTTCACCAAATCACTGATCGCCTTACGCAAAGCCCACCCCGCCCTACAACGCGGCGAGTATCGCCTCATCGCCGCCAATCGCCATTTGCTCGCCTACCTACGCCAAGATGAGCAAGAGAGAATCCTCGTCGTCCTGAATTTCAACCGACGCCGACAAACTCTCTCCCTGCCAGCCGAAATTCGTCCACAAGAACGATTGCTCAGCAGCGTCTCTGCCTCCCTCCCCCCGTCCGGCCAAGTCCTGCCCCTTGCCCCCTATGAAGCCGCCCTCTGGCTGTGCCGAGAGTAAGACCTGCCCATCATCTCATCTGCATCGCAATCATCGTAGAAAACCGCTTGCCTTTTGCACGCGAATCGTTATACTGAACGATAGTGGACAATTTTGCCTACCTCGCCGGCGACGAACCCGGCAGCCTAGCCCCCCTTAGCCGCTACCTTCCCCCCATCCCCAGCGGCAGCGCCGCCGCGTTTCTGGAACGCCATGCGCCGACTGCCACGTGGGTGCTCGATCCCTTCTGCGCCGCGCCCTCCCCGGCCGTGGAAATGGCACGCGCCGGCAAAAACGTCCTGGTGGCCGTCAACAACCCCATCACGCGCTTCCTTCTCGACCTGACCGCCGCTCCCCCCTCCCATAGCGACCTGCAGGCCGCCCTCGCCGAACTGGCCGCCGCGCGCAAAGGCGAGGAGCGCCTCGAAACGCACCTGCAATCGCTCTACCTGACGCGTTGCAGTCGCTGCGGGCAACAAATCCCTGCCGAAGCCTTCGTTTGGGAAAGAGGCATCTCGCACCCGGTCGGGCGCATCTACCGCTGCCCGTGCGGAGAAAGCGGAGAATTTCCCGCCGAAGAGGAAGATGTCGCCCGCGCCGCTCGCAGCGCCGCTAGCGACAGGCTGCACCGTGCCCGCGCCCTGGAGCGCCTTGCCGCCCCCGATGATCCCGACCGCTTCTACGCCGAGCAGGCGCTGGAATGCTACCTGCCACGCGCCCTCTACGCCATCATCACCCTGGTTAACAAACTCGAGCAATTGAGCCTCCCGCCCGCCCGCCGCCGCGCCCTGACGGCGCTCGTCCTGGTCGCCTGCGACGAAGCCAACACCCTCTGGCCACACCCCGCCGAGCGCCCTCGTCCGCGTCAACTCACCGTCCCGCCGCTCTTTCTCGAAAAGAACATTTGGCTGGCGCTGGAACGCGCCGTCAAGCGCTGGGGAACAGAATCGGCCGTCGAGGTAGTCGAATGGGAATTTAGCAGCAGCAGGCCCGAGGTCCCGCCTCGCCCCGGCGGCAGATTGTACGTCTTCAACGGGCCGCTGCGCGACCTGGCGCCGAATCTCGCCGCCTTCCGGCCCGAGGCCGTCGTCACCGCTCTTCCCCGCCCCAATCAAGCCTTCTGGACACTCTCGGCGCTCTGGGCCGGCTGGTTGTGGGGACGCGCAGCCGCCGCGCCGTTCAAATCCGTCCTGCGCCGCCGCCGCTACGACTGGAACTGGCACGCCGCCGCCCTGCTGGCCGCCATGAAACGCCTGCCCGAACATCTCCCCCTCAACGCGCCGTTCTTTGCCCTCCTGGCCGAAGCGGAGCCGGCCTTCCTGACCGCTGCCCTGCTGGCCGCCGCCGGGGCGGGCTTTGACCTGCAAGGCCTCGCCCTGCGCACACGCGGCGACCCGGTGCAGATTCTCTGGCGGCGCAAAGCCCTCCTGCGGGAGGAAAAAGAGCCGCCAGACATTGACCCGCAGGCTGTCCGAGAAGCCATCGAGACCTTTCTGCGTCAACGCGGCGAACCGGCGCCTTATCTGCATCTTCACGCCGCCGGCCTGAGCGCCATGGCTGGCGAGCGCTCCCTACGCTGGCGCGAGGAAGCCCTTTCGAGCCTGCATGCTCCCATCCAAACCGCGCTGACCCACCCCGGCCTGATACATCTCGCCGAAAGCGCCAACCCAGAAGCCGGTTTGTGGGGGCTGGCCGATTGGCCGCTCTTGGAACCGTTGCCCGACCGGGTGGAAATTGCCCTGGTCAACTTTCTGCAAAAACACCCCGGCGCGACCTTCCGCCAGGTGGAAACGGCGCTGAACGACGAATTTCGCGGCCTGCAGACGCCCTCCCTGGGACTGCTGCGCGCCATCCTGACCTCGTATGCGGTGGAAACAGAAGGCCGCTGGACGCTTCGGCCAGAAGACTCCCCCTCCGCCCGCCGCGCCGACCTGGAGTCTGCCGCCCGCATCCTGGGCCGGCTCGCCCCCCGGCTGGGATACACGGCGGTCGTCGAGCAAAGCCCCTGGCGCATCGTGCGCTGGCTAAACGAGAAGGGCAACGTGGCATACGCCTATCATCTCATCGCTTCGGCAGTGGCCGGCAAAATCCTGCGCAAAGCGCTCGACCCACCGGAACGCTGTGTGCTCGTCCTGCCGGGCGGGCGCGCCGGTCTGCTGGCCTACAAACTGGCGCGCAGCCCTGATTTACGCGCCCGCGCCGAACGCTGGCGGGTGCTCAAGTTCCGTCATCTGCGCCGCCTAGCCGAATTCTCCAGCCTGACGCCGGAGCGCTGGGAGCGGGAACTGTCCAACGACCCGCTCGAACCGCCGGAGCAGATGAAACTCTTTTGAACATCTCTCGTAGAATTTATAAGCCAGCGGTTTGATGGTTGTCCTGCGCGCGAGAATCATCTATAATTGCTCAATGCCCCCTCTGAAACGCATCGCCTCCTACGCACAATACCTCGTCATCCCCGCCGCGCTGCTTGTCATCACCGTCTGGCTCTTCAATACGCCGCCAGGATTGCTGGGCAAAGCCGATAGCATCGGGTATGCCGTCTGTCACCGCATTCCCGAACGCTCCTTTCACATCGGTGAACGTCCGCTGCCGCTCTGCGCCCGCTGTTCGGGCATGTACCTGGGCGCGATGACCGCGCTCATCTATCAGGTCCTCTTCAGCGGCAAACGGCAGAAATTCCCGCCCTGGAGCGTCGCCGCGCCGCTCATCCTGTTTGTCGCTGCCTTCGGCATAGACGGAGCGAACTCGTATCTGTACCTTATCAAGACGGTCTCTCCCGGCGCGTTGCCGCAGATTCCGAATATTTACATCCCTAACAACACCCTGCGGCTTTTCACCGGCTCCGGGATGGGGCTGGGGCTGGCCGCGATTCTCTATCCGGCATTCAATCAAAGCGCCTGGGCCGACGCCGAGGATAAGCCCGCCCTCGACTGGAAAGGTTTCCTGACCGTGGTCGGGATCACGGTCGTTGTTGACCTGCTCGTGCTGACCGAAAGCCCGCTTGTCCTCTACCCGGCGGCCCTCATCAGCGCGGCGGGCGTGCTCGTCCTGCTGACGATGATTTACACCATCGTCTGGCTGATGCTGATGAGACAGGACGGCGTCTTCATTCGTCTGCGGCAATTGTGGCTGCCGATTCTGGCCGGTCTGACGATTGCCTTCATCCAGATTCTCGCCATTGACCTGGCGCGCTTCTGGCTGACAGGCACCTGGGGCGCCATCCCCATGGGCTAGACAAGAAAGGAGTTTGTTTCGGATGGAAGCGCTGTTTGGAATTTTCACGGCCTTCGGCCTCTCGGCCAGTGCCGGGCTGAACGCCTATATTCCCCTGCTGGTCATCGGCGTCATCGCTCACTATACAGATTGGATTACACTCAGCCCGCCTTATGATACGCTGGCAAATCCCTGGGTGCTGATTGTCATCAGCCTGCTGCTCATCGTCGAAATGCTAGCCGATAAATTCCCGGCCGTCAACCACATCAACGACGTCATCCAGACGGTCATCCGTCCGGCGGCGGGAGCGATTGTCTTCGCCGCCAGCGCCAACGTCATCACCGACGTGCATCCGGTCATCGCCATCCTTTGCGGCTTGCTGATAGCCGGGAGCGTGCATACGGTCAAGGCCGCCGCGGTCCGTCCGGCGGTGACTGCCACCACCGGCGGGACGGCCAACGTCATCGTCAGCACCATCGAGGATGTGATTGCCACCCTCCTTTCCATCTTGTCCATCGTGCTGCCCATCTTGGTCGGCATTTTCATTCTCTCGCTCGTCCTTCTCATCGTCTGGTGGCTGCGTCGGCGCGCGCTGAGCCGCCGTCAGGCTATCTTCTAGCGCAGAAACGCTTCTGCAGAAAGGAATTTTTCTATGGCCTATCCATCCGTTCCGCAAGATGAAAGCCGGTTGGTGCAGGAACTCAGCACCCCGATTTACCAGGCCAAGGGTTGGCTGAAATTCCTGGGCGTGCTGACCATCCTCACCGGCGTTGCCCAAGCGCTTTCCATCGTCGGCATTCTGTTCGCCTGGCTGCCCATCTGGATGGGCGTATTGCTGTACCAGGCTGGCTCGAACATCGAATCCGCCGCCCAGTTCGGCGACAAATTTGGCTTCCTGCGCTCGATGGGCAGTCTGAAGACCTACTTCGTCTTGAACGGCGTGCTGACGCTGATTGCTATCGTCATCTCGCTCCTGACGCTTTGCATCCTGTTTATCCTGCCGATTTTGGGGATTACGCTTATTCCCTGGCAGGATTATAATTATTCTTACTAAACCTATCCGGTTTTTGCTTAAGAGGAGAATACCATGTCCGACTATAATCTCACCCCGGCCCCGCGCACCAGCACGATGGCCATTATCAGCCTCATCGCCGGCATTCTTGGATTCTTACAGATTGTTCCCGTGATTGGCCCGATTGTGGCCGTCATCACCGGCCACATGGCGAAAAGCGAAATCAAAAAAAGCGGCGGCATGGTCGGAGGCGGAGGCTTGGCAACCGCAGGTCTGATTTTAGGCTATCTCATGATAGCCGTCGGAATTTGCGCGGCCTGCATTCTTGCCCTGGCCTTCGCCGGCTTGATCACCCTCCCGTTTACAGTCCCCACTTACAATACCTATTAGTCCATGAACGAGCCAGTTGTTCCCCCTCCTGCCGCGCAGCCATCCAAATTTCCCACTTGGGCAATCATCCTGATTGTCAGCGTGGTGCTGTGCTGTTGTTGTTTCGGAGCCCTTGGCTTGTTCCTGGCCTTTGGCGACTCGATCCTGTACGAACTCGGCCTCTACCTGCTCCTGCCCCTCTCCGCCCTGTTCTAAAAAAGACGGCCCCGGCGTGTTCAAGCGCCGGGGTCGAATTTTTTACTGAATATCTCCTGCAACTCCGCCAGCGCCGAGAGCGCCCGGGCGCGCGTTTCTGCATCCAGGTCGAGCGCGGCAAACTCCTCCTCGTCCAGCACCGTCTGCGTGCCGTCGGCAGAGACCCACAGGTCGAGCGCCAGATCAACATACGAAATCACCCCCTCCCCCTCCTCCACTGCCGGTTTGCCAACGTTGCAATACCAGCCCTTCAGCGCCCCGTCCGCGCCGTGAATCTCGAAAATGTTGTACCAGCGGTCGGTGTAATAGACCTCCACAAACGGGTCGCCGCGCCGGACAGTGACTCCCATAAACTCAAAATCGCGGCCGTTGAAGGGCGCTTCCAGGTGAATGGCCGTCCCCTCGCGGCGGGTCAGCGCGCCGGTGTAACGCCACACCTCCTCGCCCTGCAGGTTGCGTTTGATGACGGTGATGTCGCTCATGGCAGGCATTGTACCGCAGAGGGAAGCAATTCCAGCCGGATTTCTTCCCCAACTGGCGGCGCTTCATCAAGATAAAAGACCAGGCCGTTCTTCAACCGGACCTTGAACCTGTCCTGCTGAAAAGCCACATCCGCCACCCATCCGCGCAGACTCCCTTCCGGCGCGGCGCGGACCCGCTCCCTGCGCACCAGCAAATTGACCTTTTCTCCGGCCCGATGACGATGCCCGCAGGCGACGATGAACTCCCCGGCTGGCGTCTGCACCATCCAGCCCTGCGGCGTGACCATGCGCACTTCCCCCTCCAGCAGGTTGCCCAGGCCGAGGAAATGCGCCGCCCAGGCCGAGACCGGATTGGCAGATATATCCGCTGGCGCGCCCTGCTGAACGATGCGGCCCGCGTGCAGGAGCAAAACCCTATCGGCAATTGCAAACGCCTCAGATTGGTCGTGGGTCACGTAGATGGCCGGGACGCCGCTCTCGCGCAGGATGCGGCGCAGTTCATCGAGCAAGTCGTCCTTGAGGACGCGGTCGAGCGCGCCGAGGGGTTCATCGAACATCAACAGGCGCGGCCGGGGGGCCAACATGCGCGCCAGCGCCACCCGCTGCTGCTCGCCGCCGGAAAGATCGGTGACGCGCCGCTTCTCAAATCCCTGCAAATTGACCTGTTTCAATATATTGGCTACGCGCAAAAATCTCTCGCCTTCCGAAAGACGCTGCATACGCAGACCAAAGGCCACGTTCTCCTCCACGTTCAGGTGCGGGAAGAGGGCATATTCCTGGAAGAACAGGCCAAAGTTTCGCTCGTGAGCGGGAACAGACGCCAGGTCCGCGCCGTCCCACAGGACGCGTCCCCCCTCCGGAACCTCCAGCCCGGCGATGACGCGCAGCAGCGTGGACTTTCCGCTCCCCGAAGCGCCGAGCAGGCAAACGGTCTCGCCTGCCGAGACGGTGAAAGAGATGCCGGTCAGCAGGGGTTGGCCGTCGTAGGATTTGTGGATGTTTTCGACTTCGAGCATAGAAAGTACCTCCGGGGAACGCAAGATAGTATCTTGCGCCACTTAGAATTCGCCCGCGCCGGGGAGACGCAATTTTTCGATGAGCAAAATACCTGCGCCGGTAACGAACATCAGCAGGGTGGCCATGGCCATCGCCTGGCCATAGTTCAGGCCGCCGGGCTGAGAGAGGAAACGGTAAATAGCCGTCGTCAAGGTCGGATATTCGGGGCGGGCAACGAGGGCGGTGGCGCCAAATTCGCCCAGTGAGACGGTAAAGGCGAACACGCCCGCCGAGAGGACGGCGCGGCGCGCCAGCGGCCAATCCACGCGGCGGCGCGTTTCGGCGGGAGAAGCGCCCAGCACAGCGGCGGCCTCCCGCAGACGGGCCGGGATGGAGGCCAGCGCCGGCTGGAGGGTGCGGATGACAAACGGCAGGGCAATGACGGTGTGCGCCAGCGGCACCAGCCAGGGCGAAGTGAGGAGACGGCCAAACGCCAGGAGATACCCCAGCCCCAATGTGACCGCCGAAGCACCGAGCGGCAGGATGAGCAGCGGGTCGAGCAGATGCGTCAGCCGCCCGGGGCGCGCCAGCGCCGCCGCGGCCGGAAAGCCGATCCCCAGCGACAGCAGGACGGTCAGCGAGGCGTAGCCCAGCGAATTGACCAGCGCCCGCCCCGGCGGGACATAGAAGAGCGAGCCGCGCCGGTTGATAAAGAGTTCTTCATAATAATCGGTCGTCAGGCCATACTGCACCTGGCCACGCTGGCCGAGGTCGGCTTCGAGGCGGGTCAGCGAGCGGAGGGGCAGAGAGACAAGAGGTAAAAAGTAAAAAGTAAAGAGGCAGAAGGAAAGGGTGAGAAGGAAGAGACGCTGGGGGAACGTGCGCGGGCGGGCAGGCGGGACGGGGCGCGGCTGGACCGTTACGGCCGCGCGGGTCACGAGGCGGGTGTAGAGCACCGAAAAGAGCAGCGTGCAGAGAAGTTGAATCAGCGACAGCCAGACGGCAAGCGGCAAATTGAAGAGGTGAACAGCCTGCAGGTAGATTTCCACTTCCAGGGTGGCAAACTGCGGCCCGCCGAGCAGAAGAACAACGCCGAAACTGGTAAAGTCAAAGAGGAAGACCAGCAGCGAGGCCGCCAGCAGGGACGGCAGGAGCATCGGCAGGGTGAGGCGCCAAAACACCTGCCGCCCATCTGCACCGAGAGAGCGGGCGGCCTGTTCGAGGCGTGGGTCGAGGTGCGCCAGGGCGTTGCCCACCAGGCGGACGACGACGGTCATGTTGTAGAAGACATGCGCCGCCAGAATCGCCCCCAGCGTGCCGACAAACGTCACCGGCGGCGCGTCCAGGTCGAAGAGGCGCATCAGGGCGATGTTCAACCAGCCGCGCGGCCCCAGCCAGGCGTTGAACCCGGCCGCCACCACCACCGTCGGCAGCATGAACGGGATGGCCGTCAGCAGGCGCAGAAAGCCGCGGCCGGGGAAGTCGAAGCGGGCAAAGAGAAAGGCTGCCGGGAGACCAACAGCAAGGGTCAACAGGGTGGAAAGCAAGGCTTGGTAGAAAGTAAAAAGTAAGGAGCGAGAAGTGAGGAGGGCCGCAGAGGCATCGAGGGTTGAGAAGTCCAAGCCTTGCAGAAAGATGCGCGCCAGCGGGTAGAAGAAGAATAGTCCGAAGAACAACCCCGCCGCCAGCAGGGCCGTCAGACCATACACTCTTCTCTGACCGAAACGGCCGCGGCTCACGGGAAGACGGTCTCCGTCCAGCGGGCAATCCACTCGTCGCGGCGGGCGGCAATCAACGCCGGGTCGAGCGAGGCGGGCTGTTCGGCCGTCTGCGCCCAGCGGACGAATTCAGGCGGCAAAGCGGCAGATGAATTGACCGGATAAACGAACATCTGCAGGGGCATGTCCTCCTGGAAGGTTACATTGAGCATGAAGTCCACGAACTTCTCGGCCAGGGCGCGATGGGGTGTGCCGTTGAGGATGCCGACAAACTCGATTTGACGGTAGCAGGCGCCGGGTCCGAGAACCGAGGCGGTAGGGGCTTCGTCCACCGGCGGGTCGGCGAAGATGAATTCCGCCGCCGGGCTGGAGGCGTAAGAGACGACCAGCGGCTGCGGTCCGCGTCCGGAGGAGGCGGAGAAGTTGGTGTAGTAGGCCGTGCTCCAGCCGTCCACCACCGTCAGGCCGTTGTCGCGCAGGGCAGCCCAGAAGTCGAGGTAGCCGGGGTCGCCGTATTGGGCGATGGTCGCCAGCAGGAAGGCCAGGCCGGGGGAGGAGGTGGCCGGGTTTTCTACCACCAGCAGGTCGGCGTATTCTGGCTTGAGCAGGTCATCGAGCGTCTGCGGGACCGGCAGGCCGCGCTCGGCAAACCAGGCTTTGTCGTAGTTGAGGCAGACATCGCCAAAGTCCACCGGCAGGGCGCGGTGAGTGGGGTCGAGTTCGAACCCGTCGGGGATGGCGGCCAGGAGCGGCGACTCGTAGGCTTCGAAGATGCCCTCTTCCAGGGCACGGGAGAGGAAGGTGTTGTCCACCCCGTAGAAAATGTCGGCCAGGGGGGCGTTCTTGCTCAGGATGGCCTTGTTGAGGGCTTCGCCGGTGTCGCCGCTTGCAAGGAAGACGACTTCGACGTTGTTGGCTTGTTCGAAGGCGGCAATCACGTCTTCGCTGACGGCAAACGAGTCGTGCGTCATGACGGTCAGGGTGGCCGGGGCGGAGGGCGCACAGGAGGCGAGGAGGGTGAGAAGGAAAAGGGAAGAGGTGAGAAGGAAAATGCGTTTCATAGGACTCCTTTTGTATTCAGTCACAGATAAACACAGATGGACACGGGTTTTAGGAGGAACGGCGGTGGACGACGAGCAGGAGGCCGCTTTCGAGTTCGATGACGGCGGAGGGGTCGAGCATCTGGTTGCTGACGCCGCGCGTTTTATGCGGCTGGAGGGTTTCGCCGAAAAGGGGCCAGCGCAGGCCGCGCGTGCGGACTCCGGCCGCCGGGCCGCCCCAGGGGAGCAGGGAGACGATGTCGCCTGCTGCGCCGTGGACCTCGCGCCGGCCGCGCACGAAGAAGGCTTCCTCCCGCCCGTCGTCGAGGCGAATGTTGAGGGCTGCCAGGCGCGGGTCGGTGAGCAGGGAGAGGTTGGCGAGGGTCTGGTCGAGGCGGCCGCCGAGGGCAGCCAGGAGGACGATTTCGGTACAGCCCTGCCGGAGGGCGTACTCGAGGGCCAGTTCGAGGTCGGTTTCGTCCTTGTCGGCGGGGTGCTGGAGGAGGCGCGCTCCCTGGCGCTCGGCCTGTTGGCGGTCAGCAGGGAGGAGTGAATCCAAGTCGCCGATGATGACGGAGGGGGTCAGGCCCAGCGACAAAGCGTGGCGCGTGCCGCCGTCGGCGGCGATGAGGAGGCAGGTGGGGTCAATCAAACGGCGTGCCAGTTCCGGGTCGGGAAGCGAGCCGTTGACAAAGATGATGGCGCGGCTGGTCATGCGATTACCTGTCAAAAAGAAAATCCTCCGCCGGGGGAGGATGGTGTTGCGAGCGTTGCATCCCTCCGCCGGCATTATCCGGGTCAGGTTCTGCGGGTCGAGCGTGATACGCTCCTCTCAGCCTGTCTGTACCACAGGCTCCCCGTTGGGTTGTGGGGTTTATTTTACCAGAATTCGGTCAGCGCACGCGGCGCTTCCATTCTTCCTTGAGTTGCAATTCGCGCGGGCTTTCACCCGATTCGAGCGCCAAGAAGTCGGCCATCAGGCGGTGGAACTTGGAACTTTCATCAAGCATGGGGAAGTGGCCGGATTCTTCGAGGATGATTTGATGGACTGTTCGGGGCATAGCCATAATACGTTCATAGTCCATGATTTCGATGGCCGGGTCAAACTGACCATGGACAACCAGACAAGGGGTGGTCAAAGAGTCCATCGTGGGCAGAACGCTCATGGCATCGAGGCTGTTGAGGGAAGCGGTAATGGCCTGCGGGTCGGCCTTGGAGGCGTCGAGGCGGACGGGTTCGGTGAGCGGGTTTTTGCCCAGGAGCCAGTCCACCAGGTCGGCCGGGGAGGCCGGGTTACGCAGGCGGGGAGAGACCGCTTTGATTTCAAAGGGGACGCTGACAATCATCAAGCGGTCCACCATGGCAGGGAATTTGCGGGCAAAGAGGGCGGCAACGAGAGCCCCCAAGCCATGGCCGATGAGGGCAACTTTGCCGATACCCATTTCTTCCATGAAGTTCTGCAACAGAGCGGTCTGTTTTTCGAGGGAATAGTCGGCGACATCCTTGGATGAGTCGCCAAAGCCCCACAGGTCGAGCGCGTAGGCGCGGAACGAGACGGACGCGGCCTGCATGGCGGGGACCCAGTAACGCCAGGAGCCCACCCAGCCGTGCAGGAAGATGACCGGACGGCCGCGTCCGAGCACTTCGTAATGCACCATTTTGTCATCAATGATGATAGCGCTCATGTTACCTTGTGAGGGTTACTGACCGTATTTTTGCAAGACTTCCTGAACGCGGAGAATCAATTGGTCGGGAGCAAAAGGCTTAAGCATGTACTCGACTGCCCCGACTTGCAAGCCGGTTTGGATTTCAGAATCCTGGCCTTTGGCCGAGAGAAAGACCACGGGGACATCTTTCAGGTTGGGGTCGGCTTTCATAAGCGCGCAGGCTTCGTAGCCGGTCATGCGCGGCATGCGCACATCCATCAAAATCAAGTCGGGCTTGTTCTGACGGGCCAGATTGACGGCTTCTTCGCCGTTGGCGGCGGCGGCTACCTGGTAACCCGCAAATTGGAGAGTAAATACAATCAGGTCGCGTATATCCCGTTCATCTTCTGCTATCAATATTTTTGCCATGTTGTCACTCCTCATCCTGATAGACAGGCAGGGTAAATGAGAATGTGGAACCCTGGCCGGGGATGCCTTTGCTTTCGAGCCAAATTTCTCCTTTGTGCATCGTCACGAGTTGCTTGACAATCGCCAGGCCAAGACCGGTGCCGCGGGTAGCCAAAACCAGCGCATCTTCGCCACGGTAGAAGCGGTCGAAGACGCGGTCGACTTCTGCGGGGCTGATGCCAATGCCATTATCTTTGACATCCACGCGCACCTTATTGTTTTCGAGGGCCTCCATGCGAATCTGGATTTGACCGTTGGCCGGGGTGTAGTTATAGGCATTATCCACCAGGTTGGCAAGAATCTGGCGGACGCGTTCCAGGTCGCCATAGACGCGCGGCAAGTCGGGGGGAGCATCCACCATGACGGCCATCGGTTTCTTTTCTTCCTGTGAGCGGCGCAGGAGTTCGGCGACCACGTCATCAGCGATTTCACGCAGGTCCACCGGCTGGAGAGAGAGAGTGATGCGCCCGGCCTCGATACGCGAAATATCGAGCAAATCGTTGACCAGGATGCTGAGCCGGTCGGTGTTGGAACGGACGATTTCCAGGAAATGAGTCTGGTTCTCGTTCAATGCACCGGCCGCGCCCATCAGGAGAATATCCACATAGCCCTTGATGGAGGTCATGGGTGTGCGCAATTCATGGCTGACAGTGGCGACAAACTCGGATTTGAGCCGGTCCACTTCGACCTCGTGGGTAATGTCGCGGAAAATGGAGACCGTGCCGAGGAATTCGCTCTTCCAAATGACAGGAGCGAGGTGCACAAGAACCACGCGGCCGTTTTCAAGATTCAATTGTTCGGCATACGTGTCCCCCACCTGGTAACTGGTGGGGTCTTCCGACCAGGAGCGGATGGTCATCATCCAGGTCTGGGCAGCAGCGCCAAAGAGGCCGACGAATTTATCGAGCGATTGTCCGAGAACAGTGGATGCCTTGAGCATCAAAATGCGCTCGGCGGAGGAGTTGATAAAGTTGATGCGGTTACCGGCGTCAGTGACCAGCACGCCATCGGCCACCGCTTCGAGGATGGCCTGGCGGCGGCTGGCTTCCACCTGCTCGGCGCGCACCATCGCACCCAGACGTTCGGCCTGGTCGCGGATGAGTTCATAAAGTTTGGCGTTGTTGATAGCCACAGAGACCTGCGAACCGATGGCCTGCACTAGATTAACGTGTTCCTGAGAGAAATAGCCGATCTGACGATGGAAAACCATAATGACGCCAATGACTTCCTCGCCAACAATGAGCGGGGCGGCAACAACACTGCGATGGCTTTCGCTACTGAGGGGAATTTTCTTCCAGCGCGGGTCGTGGCTTATGTCTTCAATACAAACGCTTTGGCGGTTCTGAATAACCCATCCGGCCAGGCCTTCTCCAATTTTGAGCGGGGTGGGGCGGCTTCCCTCGGTCATCACAGGCGTCACATAACCGTAGCCGGCGCGATAGTGAATGGCGTTGTCTTTTTCATCCAGCAGGAGGATACTGCCCTGTTCAGCGCCAATGGCATCATTAAGCAACGCCAGGGTGCGGTTGAGGGCGCGGTCCAAGTCGAGGGTGGATGATGCTTCGGTAAGGATTCGCAACAGTGTTTCGGTGTTGCGCTGTTCACGCGCCAATTCAGCCGTACGTTCAATGACGCGCTGTTCGAGTTCCTCGGCCAAACGGCGGGTCTCGGCGAAAAGGCGTCCATTCTGGATGGCAACCGCAGCCTGGTTGGCAAGCGTGCTCAGGATTTGCTGGTCTTCTTCCGTGTAGACATTCGGCTGATAGCTTTGCGCCGAGAGCATGCCGATGGTTCGTCCGGCGATGGTTATCGGAACAGCCAAAATGGAACGCGGATTGCCATAACCAAAGGGGTGTCCGCCGGACTCTTCAATCATAGTGTCTCGGATAAGCAAGGGAGCGCCAGAGCGAATTACGCGTCCGCTAATTCCCTGGTCTTTAGGCAGACGCTGATTAGGCGAGCGGCCTTCCGGGTCCACCAGGTAAACACCCTCGATATCATCGCGTTCTTCGTCCAGCAGAGAGATGACAAAAGATTCGACGGTCATCAACTGGCTGGCGGCGCGGTGAATAGCCCGGTAAATTTCTTCCGGGTCGAGGCTCAGACCAATTTCATACGAGGCGCGGTTGAGCGTAGAAAGTTGTTCGGCGCGGGAAACGGTGGCCTGATAGAGACGGGCGCTTTCGAGCGCAATCGCTGCCTGGTTGCAGATGGTGCGCCCCAGTTCGATTTCAGCAGGAGAAGACCGATAGCCAGATGGCAGATGTAAAAATGCCAGGGCGCGCAAGGTTGTTCCAGCGGCAAGCGGCAGGATGAGCAAAGAGTCGGTATCGGTTAGGTAATCGTAGAGCGGCTCCAAGTCCGGTTCGCGGCGGACATCATCAGTGCTAAAGACGCCCAGCGACTCACCCAAGCGTTCAAAGATAGGCGCAGAGGGCAGCAATTGCTCGCGGAGATTGTCTGAGGCAGGCATCACCACGCGCAAAGTCGGCGTCCCCAGGCGATTTTGAGTGATTATCGAGACTTTACGGGGAGAAAGAGCCTGATAGAGTTCCTGAGCCGTTAGACGCAGGATTTGATTTTCGTCCAATGAGCCGCTCAGTTCGGAGGAGAGTCGGTTGAGCAAAGCAAGACGTTTGGAACGCTCGTCGAGTTCGGCCGCGCGGCGCAAACTCTCCTCGTAGAGTTTTGCGTTCTCCAACGCAACAGCCGCCTGGCTGGCAAAAGTCGAAACCAATTGAGTCAATTCAACAGAGAAGAAATTTGGCTCTTCCTTTTCGAGAGCAATTACGCCCATGACCTCGCCTTTGGAGACCAGAGGCACGCCCAACCAGGAAAGGCGTTCCGCTTCGATGATGGAAGGGAAGCGCGGGTCGCGACGTACATCGCCGACCACGATGGCCTCTGATGTACGGTTCATCTCGGCCAGCAACAATGAATCTTCAATAGCCACACTCAGACCAATGCGCTCTTCGTTATCTGGGAAACCACGGGCAGCAGCCACAGTCATGTGATTAGCCTCGCGCAGCCACAAGATGGCAGTATCGAAAGGCAAAAGTTCTTTCAAGTGGTCGAGAAGACCGGCTACCAGTTCGCTAGACTTCAAGGTGGCTGCCATGGCATTGGAAGCCGAGGTAAGCGCCTGCAATTGTACAGCGCGTTGTTGAGAGGCCTGCATCAGGCGCACATTTTCAAGCGATAGAGCCACCTGTTGTGACAGTGAAAGCAGCAATGCTTCATCATCTCTCGTAAAAGCAGCCGGCGTATTGAAGTTATCCAGCACCATCACACCAAGCAGATTTTCGCCAGTCTGAATAGGAATCAAGATGCTGGAGACCGGCAGGCGCCCGGAAGTGGCTTCTCGATAGCGAATAAGGAATTCCGCCGGCAAAGTGTAATGGCGGGCAAAATTGACATCATCCACACGCAGGGGTTTCCGGCTGAGCAGCACCTGACCGGGCAGTGATTCGCCCGGCTGATAGGTAATCTGCATCATGCTGGAAACATCCGCATACCCATCGGCAACCTGCGGAACGAGGACGCCGGTCGCCGGGTCGAGGAGCAAAACGACGCCTGCATGAGCATTGAACACCACTCTCAAAGCGTTCTTCAGCAACGCTTCGATGATGCTGCCCGCATCCAAATTACTGAGTTCATTGCTGAAATCGAGCAACAGATTGACTTCGCGCAGACGGCGGCGGGTCTCGGTAAGCAGGCTGATGTCTTGCAAAGCAATCGAAACCTGACGAGAAATTTGCAAGTAAACCTGGCGATCTTCGTCGGTCAGCGCGGGCAGCGGCTCAGTACTCAACGCTAAAACGGCAGCAAAAGGCTTCTCGCGGAGGAAAATCGGAAGACAGATAAACGCCTTGGCATGCAAACTGCTTAAAAGTGAAGTTTCCCGCCACTCATCATCTTGGTCGAGATTCATGACAAGAATCATGTCCCCGGTCTGGAGAGCGTGACGAAGCGGATTACGCTGCCCGAAAAGGGCTTCAGGATTGACGCCACGCGGGATATTTCCTTCCACCTGAACCAAGCGCGGACCTTCGGGCGTATTCTCTGCAACCATGGAAACGCTCATCTCGAGCCGGGTCAACACCTCCCGCCCCAGGGCCATCAGCATCGAGGGAACATCCGCCTGCCGGTTGACTGTTTCTGTAATTTCCAAACCGGCTCGAATACGCCGAGCGCGGCGCTCCAATTGGCGAATGGAGAGCATCTGTTCCAAGTCTTTGTGCAGAAGCGCAGGCAAATGGCTTTGGCTGAAAGCAAGCAATTGTTGCTGACGCTCCAGGCTAGTAGAAAGCCGCTCCACCTGGGCCTTATAAGCCGCCACGCGCTGTTTGCTCTGAATAATCAAGGCAGCCTGGGCGACAAAGATTTCAATGGTCTCCAAAGTCAAACGACTCGGACGCAGGCCATCTCGTGGAGCGTCCAGGCTAATCAGGCCAATTGGATTGCCTTCTGTATCGGTAATGGGATACAGCAATGCATCTTCTTCGTTCCAGGCTTCAGGGGCATCGCTGGAAGAGCCTTCCGTTACGGTGACAATTTGCACATCCGACGACACAAGCGGCCGCTGGTCATACGGGATAAAGTATCCCTGTCCCACCTTGAATTCGGGTTTAAGCAATTGTTCGACGCTCGACCACGCCTGCTGATGCGACTTGAGCAACTGAAGCGTTTCGAGCGGCAAGCCAACGCCAGTGACGCGGCGTTGCATCATCGTCTCTGGCTCAATGACGCTCACCAGTACAGCCTGGAAGGGTGTGGCTTCCTGAATACCATACGCAAGCGCCTCAAGCGCCTGTTCGAGCGGCAGATCGGCAACCAGGGCAGAGGTTGTTTCAAACAACTTGGAAAGAATCTGGGTCCGGCGGCTCAGCAATTCATTGCGCCGTACCTGCTCTTGGAAACGCTGGGCATTGCCGAGGGCAATGGCTGCTTGAATGGCCAAAATTTGGATGGTCTCAACAGCCGTCTGGTCGAAGCGATTGGGGACGAAGGAATGGAGATGGATCAGACCGGCTTTGCTTTGCTGGTAGGCAATTGGCATGACCAACGCGGAGCGAACGCCTTCGTGAGCAGGCTGATACTCGCTTTGCAAGTAATCGGCCACCACCATCGGTTCGTCTGTTTCCAGGGCATGCTTTTCGATTGGCAGGAGCGCAGAGGCGGGGGTATCGCCCAAATGGAAAACGACCTTCAATTGCTCCCCTTCGCCGCCTGCCAGGTCAAAATGCAGGAGCGTACCACAATCGGCGCGGGTTGTGCGCAACGCCTCATCGTACACCACCTGGAGAAGATATTTCCAATCCATTGTGGTGTTGAGTTCGCGGCTGATGCGCGTCATGCCCGTCAATTGGTCTATGCGCCGGCGCAGCATCTCATCGGTTTGGCCGCTGAGAAACTCTTTCTCCATGAGCGAAGCCGCCTGTCCGGCAGTCGTGGAAACCACCTGCAAGTCCGGCGGGGCAAAACGATTCTCTGCTTTGGCAAACAGGATAAACTCACCCATGCTTCGCTCGCGTGCCACAAAAGGAACTACCAGCAGCGAGCGCATTTCCAGTTTTTTGGCTAGAGATTTGTAGATTTCTGGGAAGCGCTGGTCCTCGACAACATTGCCAGAAAGCAACGGCTGGCGGCTAGCCGTCACCGTATGATGAAATTGGACATTATCCGCCAGGAAAGTTATTAACATGCCCAACGCATCGGGGTCAAATCCAAAAGCCGATTCTTTATGCAGGCGAAGAATACCCCGTTTCTCATCCACAAAACAGGCAGCAGCCAAATCGGCGCGCAGCAATCGGCCAATCTCCTGGACTGTATAGCGCAGAAATTCGTCCACGGTGGCAGAGGAGGTGGCCAAACTAGCAATCCGCCGCAATACTTCCAAACGCTGGGTGCGCTGGCGGGTTTGCTGGATGAGCGAAACATTATCTATGATCGAAGCCGCCTGACTGGCAACGATATTCAGCAGGCGCATCTCCTCGGAAGAGAACGCCTCCTCTGGCCGAAGGTGGTTGGCAATCTGCAAATACCCAAGTGAGCGCCCGGCGCAAACCAGAGGAACGAGCGCAGAGTCATGCAACGATGCAGCGCGTGAATAATCCTGGAATCCCATCTCACGCCAGGCTTCATCATCCATCGCATTGTAGGTAATCAGTGTCTCCTGTTTGAGGAAACGCTCCTCCAGCAGGCTGCCGACCGGCATCGGAACGCGGTACAGGTCTACCACCTGGGCCGGAACGCCAGTAAAAGGAATCTGCGCTTCGAGAGCGCGGCGCTCCTCGCTGTAGAGAAGAAAGCCGAGCATCTGCACATCAAAGAGCATGGAAATGCTCTGCACCAGGCGCGGGAATAATTCATCCGGCTCATTTACCTCGCCCAGCAAACGCGCCAATTCATTCAGGCCAATCAATTCCTTGGCATGGCGTTGCTGCTGGTCGAGCAGAGAGGCATTTCGCAAAGCCACCGCCGCCGGGCCAGCCACCAGTTGCAACACTTCAAAGTCCTCGCGGGAATAAACCTCTGCGCTGGTCAAGCCCGCTTCGAGGGTCCCAATCAATGATTTGCCCACCATCAAGGGCAAGCCAACAAAAGAACGAAAGCCTGTTTTCTCCCCTAGTTGACGGAGTGTTTCCTCGCGCGCTGCGCTCGTATCCGGAAGATAGAGCGGCTTACGCTTCTCGACCAGGACAGCCGAATATCCTGCAGGAGACTGGAAAGGCCCCCTTTCGAGCCGCCGGCCGGAACGAGGTCCGGCAACGAAACGATAAGGCGTAAGACCCTCTCGTTCAGGATCCCAAAGTTTGATTTCCAACACATCCGCCGGAACGAGGCGTTCCAGGTTTTCCAGAATTGCCCGCATAGTTGGCTGTAACTCTGTCCGAACAGAAACCGACTGATTGAAATCCAAAAGAATCTTGAGCGCCGCAACCGACCCGCCTTCCCCCGCCTGAAGACCGGAGGAGATGTCGAGACGATTCATGGCTACCAGAAGCATCGGCACCGATCCAGGCACCTGGTAAGAAGCGCATTCAAGAGGACGGCCATTCAGGGAAAAACGATTTTGTTGCTCGACTGCACACAGCCTCAAGAATTCGTCGCTAGGGCGGATGCGACTGGCCAGCACTTCGAGATTCGGTTGTTCTCCTTCGGCGAGGTTGAACCACTCACGCGCAGTGTCATTGATGAATTCTATGCGTCCCCCCGCCTGCACCAGCAGAACACCGCTCTCGTGTCCGGTCGGCTCGCGAAGCACTGGCGCGGGTTTCTCCGCTACTGTTATAGGAGGTGAGGAAACATGCCGCATTCCGGGAATAAAACGCAAAATAGCCCATACCAGGGCAAGGAAAATCCCCCCCATGAGCAGGACTAGGAAACCCAGAAATAGCGGATTTGGCATGTCAACAGGGGATTATTTGGCGGCTATCCCTGGCATATCCTGACGGCGGACTTCGGCGGCGAGTTCGGTAATCTCGCGGATATCGGCAAAGGATTGCTGGCGAGGGGTCACAATCCCAATGGAGAGACTCATCAACGGCGTTTTTTCGGGCTGGCCATCGGGGTTGGTCGCCATGATGAAGCCCTGCTGGCGGTCAATGAAGTTGTAATGAGACTGCACTTCCTCGGCAAAACGCTGCTTCAAGCGGATGCGAATCGCCTCTGCCATCTCTTCCCTGGTGATGATGACAAAATTATCACCGCCGGCATGGCCGATGAAATCGCCCGAGGTGCCGAGTTCATCCACGACCTCCCCCATCAACATGGCAGCAAAGCGCAACACATCATCGCCGGCCACAAAGCCATATACATCGCGGAATTGGTCGAAGTAATTGATGCGGATGTCCATAAACGCCCAGCCGCTTTGCCGGATGGTAAAGCGCAATTGCTCCTCAATCAACCGTCCGGCCGGCAGACCGGAGCGCGGGTCGGTGAGCGCCTCCCGTTCCGAGCGGCGGATGGCGCCCTGGACGCGTAACTTCAGTTCCTCGATATCGAAGGGCTTGGTGATGTAATCATCCGCGCCCAATTCGAGGCCCTGCAATTTATCACTGCGCTCATCCTTCTGGGTCAGAAAAATCACAGGGATATGGCTGGTACGCGTGTTCTGGCGCAAGGTGCGGCAGACCTCGTAGCCGTCAATATCCGGGAGCATGATGTCCAGGACAATGAGATGAGGAAGCACCTGACGCGTTTTTTCGAGCGCGTCTGAACCACGCGGCGCCACATCCACATCGTAGCCCAGGCCGCTAAAATAGATTTTCAGCATGTTGGAGATATCATTGTCGTCTTCAACTACCAAAAGGCGTGCTTTTCCCATAGAGCCTCCCGTTCAACTACGGTTTCGCGCCTCTCTGGCGCGTTTGCGTACTGATTCGATTTGTTCTTCCGTCACCTCGCGCTCGAAGGAACGAAACCCGCTCAACCGAAAACCATGCTTTTCGGCAATGGCGGTGATTTCCTCAACGCGCTGGCGGGTGATATTCTTACCCAACGTGTAATCCTCGAACCGGCCTTCGAGAGCCAGGGCGATTGTTTCGGCCATGCAGGCATACGCCTTGCCCGGCGGAAAACCAAAGTTAAAGTGAAAGTCAACGGGTCCCGGCACATCCACCATGCCGCCGTCAATCACTAATATATCATTTCTGACCGCTGCCACCATTGCAGAAACATCGCGAGGACGCGCCACGTCACAGACCACACAGCCGGGCCGCAAGTCTTCAGGCCGAATCACATCATGCACAGCGCTGGTGACGGTAAGAATTAAATCTGCTTCAGCCAGACCTTGCATTGAAGTGCTCGTTGTCAATTCGCTGCGCGCCCGGACCTGTAACCTGTCACGCAGTTCTTCGAGCGCGTCCTCCCGTCTGCCAATCAACAGGAGATGCCCGGCGTCATCGGCCAGCAACTCGGCGCAGATGCTGCCAATCGAACCCGTCGCGCCGACGACTGCCACCGTGGCTTCGCGGATAGGAATTTCCATCACCCGCGCGGCCTCTCGTACAGCCTGAACGGCGATGGAAACGGTGTACGAATCCCCGGTAGTCACCGGCAGGTCGAGTGCTCGGGCAACCGTCAAGCCTGCGTCGCCGATCACCGATGTAAACGCGCCCAGGCCGAGGATATCGGCGCCAAGTCTTTCGGCCAAACGGCCGGTTTCAATAACCTTACGATAAACTGTCTGTTCTGGCAACTCCAGCATGCGCCGGGGAGTGTAAGGACAGGCAAGAAACCAGCCTTTTACTTCTTTCCCTGTTGCTTGAGATGTGATGCCGGTAATCTCCGAAATATACACCGGCGGAAAGAAGGTGGAGAAAAAATCTATCTGCCGTTCGCTTAAAATTTTACCCAACAGGGGATATTTACGGCTGACATCCCTCTTTGGGTCAATGGGGTGAATAATAAAAGCAAAAGTGTCCACAAAACCTGAAACAAAGGCTACCAGGAAGTCAAGTCCTCTTCGCCGCGGCGGGGATAAAGGCGCGGATGCTTGCTGCCGTCTTTCAGCTTGTGATGGTCGCTGTCTTCGTATTTTACATCACGGTCAATGATTCGGCGCTCCTTCGAAGCAAAAAGAACTACATCCGACTCGATGGTGCGGGCTGGGAAGATAATCATTCCGGAACCAATCCGGCAATTGTGGCCGACGCATCCGCCCAGAACGGGCCGGTTGGCTGGCGAGAGGCGGTCATTGCCGTCCAGGGCTTTGATGGGCGAGGGAATCAAGTTGTAATCGGTAAAGGTATTGCCCGCGCCGATGAAGGTGTTGCGTCCAATCACGCACATTTGCAGACAGGTATTTTGCGCCACCATGCTGTTTTCCATGATTGTGGTCATGAAAAGCGAAGCGCGAAACGGCAGGAAAGTGCCGTCGCCGACCACCGAGAGCATCAACTGACAATCCTGCGAAATATTGACATTATTGCCGATGATGCAATTTTCAATCACTGCGCCGGCATTGATGGTGACATTATCGCCTATCGTCGTCGGACCATGGATAATCGCTGTCGGGTCAATGACGCAATTCTTGCCGATTTTGACCAAACCCGAACATTCCAGCAATTGCCGGCCTTCGTACACTGCACGCGCCAGCAAACTGAGTTTGAACCAGAAATCTTTCTTCAGCCGCTCCTCGAAACGCGCTCCGCGCGCAAACAGGCCAAAGACGCCATCTGCAATGAAGATATGCGTCCAGGCATCTATGGCCAGCATGGCTCGCAGCGGCACCTGATAGACCAGGTCGCCGCTCTCGGTAGCCATATAGGTAGGCACGTGGTAATAGCCGATTTCCCGCGCCTGCATGTCTATCACCAACGGCTCAACGTCTGCTTCCGGGCCATTGGGGTAATACCACAGGTCGGCATAGTAGATGTTCCCCGCCGGCGTGTAAGAAATCGAAAGCGGCAGAGCATGCTCACGAAAAGCGGCGTCATCGAGGGAAAAAGCCGCCCGTACCGGGCGCCCGCGCTGTTTGGCCTGCTTGATGAATTCGGCCATGTAATACTGATCGAAATACAAGTTGTCGCGATAGACAATCATCGGCTCGCGAGTCACAGGCAGACGCTCGCCCGGTTTGAGTTCGATTTCCCCGTCCACATAGGGAGCAAGCACCTCGCGCTGATTGAGCCACAGCGGGACGTTTTGAATACGCAAGTCGCGGGCCGGCTCATTGAAGGGCGGAATATGGCGGGGAGCGTGAAGAATGACTTTTTTCATGGGGTCAACTCATCGGCGTCTGGTTAATTACAATTGTACACGCACTATCGCCACACGCAAGGCAACTTTTCTCTTCCACTTGGAAATACTTGCCTGCGCTTACCCAGTAGAGCGCCTCTTGAAGCAGGCCCACAGCCAGCGAGCAGGCTGGCGCATCGGTTTGTCGTCCCCAGCAGAGGGGACAGCGTTCAATATGCCAGTAGATGTTCTGCTGGTCGCGCTCCAGGCGGACGCGCTGGTCGGTAAAATTATTGAACAGAGAGGCAAACGCCTGGCTACCTTGTTCCAGCCGCACATGAAGCGGCAGAAGACGAAAAGCCAAATCGGTTAGCCCCAGTTCTGGACCGAACTCGCGCAGGCCGTATTTGAAGCAGGCACGTCCCACGCGTAGCGCCAGGCCGCGGCCGGCTCGAGGTCCATAAGCGCGCTCAAGGCCGGCCTGCATGGCACTTACATGAGCAAAAGGGACGCGCAAATCCTGATTGTGGGGCGGATAATGGTCAATGTACTCCGAAAAGCCGGCCAGGTTCAAGACAGCATTTACCCCTACATGGCCGAGGATTTCTTCCATTGCCAAAAGGATAATGCGCCCCATCCGATTAGGATAATAAAATTCAGGGGCAGTCATCATTCAACTGTATCTTGGTCAAGGAAATTTTTCAAAGTCTGGATGAAAGTATCCGGTTCATCCAGCATGATAAAGTGTCCCGCTCTTGGGAATCGCTCAATCCTTGCCGTTGGAATACCTTTTTTCATAGGCTGCCATTGCATCGGATGAACGATGTTATCTTTGTCGCCATACATGCCCATCGCCGGGACTTTAACCTGAGACAACATCGGCCTTAAGTCAGTGCGCCGCAGGGAAGCAATGCTAAGCAGGAACGACTCGAGAGTTGTCTTCGACAAGTCTTTATCCATCATCTCCGGGAAGCGCGGGTCTCTGCATATCATCGGCGAAGCAAGACGCATGCCCAGTCGAAAGGCTCCCATCATATTGAAAAGGAGGGCTGCAATAGGGCGGCGTCCGGCCAGTTTCAGCGGAAAAGCCAGGGAAGAACCGGTAATTGGTGAACCAACCACCACTACTTTACTCACCCGCTGCGGATACTGGATGGCAACCGAAAGGCTGACCGTCCCCCCCATGCTGTGACCCACCAGCGGAGCGCGCTGGATGCCCAGACGGTCCATAAATTGGTCCACCAGACTTACGAAATCCTGAACAGCGTAGGTATCGCGTTTTTTGCCCGATTCACCAAACCCCCAAAAATCCAATGCATAGGTACGATAATACGAACCGAGGTAGGCCATGGTTTCCTGCCAAAGACCCCACGATCCGAGCCAGCCATGCAACAGGATGACCGGGCGTCCACGGCCATACACCTCGTAGTGAACAATGCCTTGGTCGGTAGTGATGGAAGACACAGGCGCTCAAGCAACACGCAGGGATTATTTTCCTCCCTGCTCCATTTCAGCCAAAATACTGTAGAGGAGTTCGAGCAGAACGGACTTGACGGAATTCCGGTCTGTGGCCACGCAGGGCAGGAACTTGACTTTCGAGTCGAGGCGCAGGACATGGCGCATATCTTCCGGGTCCCAGGCATCTTTCTTATCCTGCTTATTGGCGGCTACAACATACGGGGTGGGAGCATAGGCGCGGAAGGTTTCCAGAATAGAGCGCGCCTCGCGGAAAGTCTCCGGCCGGGTGCTGTCCACCATTACGATAAACCCCAGCATTCCCTCGGACAGGATTTCCCACATGAAGTCGAAGCGCTTCTGGCCCGGCGTGCCGAAGAGATACAACACGAGGTCATCATCTACAGTGATACGGCCGAAATCCATTGCCACCGTGGTCGCTTCCTTGACGGCTTTCTCGGCAGCAGTAGAAATCTTCCGTTCGGTGGAAACAACATCAATTTCACTCACCGAGCGGATGAACTCGGTCTTGCCGGCACTAAAGGGACCTGTGACAACCATTTTGACTGTTTGCATGAGTCCTACCTCAAACAAAATTATAGCGAACGAATGCGAGTAATCAAACGGTTTACTAGAGACTTCTGCTCGTCTCGGTCTGCTGTGGGGAAGACGCGCACCTGGGGCGGCGGTGCAGCGCCTTCGGGGCGGCAAATTTCCACCAGACCCGCCTGCAAGAGGCCATAAACAATCCGGCGGATTTCAAGGTCATTCATTTTGGTGGCGTTGGCAATTTGCCTGATGGTATTTTTGGGATTGATATAAGAGACGACCCGCCACTCCTCGACGCTCAGATTAACATTGCGCAAATTGACGCCAGGGCGGTCGGTGAACTTCAGCGCCATGTCGAGGCTGGGAATCTCGTCCTGAAGTTGTTCCCACTCCCGCAACTGACGCGAGCCTTCGATGATGAGATTCTCCAAATCCAACCGCACGCTGATTCGTTCATCGGGAGGGAGAACATCGTTCTCGAAATGAAATGAGCCTTCCACCCAAGTGAACAGTCTCTGGACAATCTCAGAAAAATACAATTGCACTTGGGTCAAAATCTCTTCCTTGGTCAAGTAACCCGCATTGATGAGCAGAAGGCCGAGTTCTTTATCAGAGATATTACTGGCCCGCTGTTGAATGGCTTTGTATTGACCTGCAGAAAGTTTATTGGCCTTATGAAGAAGGGTTGCCAACCCCGTCGGCGTCTTCCCAATTTGGGCATAAGCCAATTTCCCATCACGAAATGAAACCTGAGCAGTGTCGGTGGGCCCTTCAATAACCAGAGTCCCCGTCTTGCGCGCCAGGTTAATCAAATTCAGCAACTGGGTAATCGTAAAGTCTCTTAAGTTTCCTCGCAGTGCCATGTCAACTCGAGCCGCAAATGGGATAGGAAAGACGAAACGATTATACTTGCACGTACGTTATGCGTCAAAGGTTCGAAACTTACCAAATCCGTATGTTATAATTTTTCCGCCTCGTCACAAAAAGCCATTCCTCCGGGCTAAAAATCGTCTGAAAACGGCGAAACCGGATGGAGTGGGAAAACTGCGAAGCAAAATTTCACCCGGCAGGCTGTTTGCCTGCAATCAAAAGAGGTCCTCTATGGCAAAGAAAGGCCGCGTCTTCTCCGGCATCCGCCCCACCGGGCGCGCCCATTTGGGCAATTATCTGGGAGCCATCAAAAACTATGTCGCCCTGCAGGACGAGTACGACTGCGTGTACTGCATCGTAGACATCCACGCCCTCACCACCGTGGAAGATACGGTAAACCTGAAACAGAACACCTTCGAAATGGCGCTCGACCTGCTGGCCGCCGGCATCCGACCGGAGGAAACCATCCTCTTCGTCCAGAGTCACGTCCCACAAGTGATGGAACTACACACTATCCTTTCAATGGTCACGCCGCTCGGCAAACTGACCGACCTGCCAACCTTCAAGGAAAAAGCCCGCCAGCAGCCGAACAACGTCAACTACGGGCTGGTCGGTTATCCCGTCCTGATGACCGCCGACATCGTCCTCTACAAAACCGACCTTGTCCCGGTCGGCATTGACCAGGCCCCGCACATCGAATTTGCCCGCGAAGTGGTACGCTCCTTCAACTACCGTTATAATACCAAAGTGCTCATCGAACCAGCCATGAAGACCACCGAAGTGCCCAAAGTGCTGGGCATTGACGGCAAGGAAAAGATGAGCAAAAGTCTCGACAATCACATCGAACTGGCTCTCACCCCCGAAGAGACCCGCCAGCGCGTCATGATGATGGTCACCGACCCGCAGCGTATCAAGCGCACCGACCCCGGCAACCCGGATGTCTGTAACGTCTTTTCGCTCCACAAAATATTCACGCCGCAGGCCGAGGTGGACATGATTAACACCGAATGCCGCCGCGCCGGCATCGGCTGCGTGGACTGCAAGAAACGTTTCGCCGAAAGCCTCAACCGCGCCCTCGAACCCTTCCGCACCCGGCGCGCCGAACTCGCCGCCCAGCCGGAGCATGTCCAGGAAATCCTCGCAGACGGCGCCCGCCGCGCCCGCCTCATCGCCGAAAAGACGATGGCAGAAGTGCGGGAAGCAGTGCAATTGCCGTGAGCGAAGCAATGAGAGAATAGAGATTTGAGAGTGACGTTGCTTAAATCTCTATTCTGTGCCTATCTTTACTTTTCTCTCCCCTCTGTTCTCTACCTACCCATGCGCGCCCTCCTGCAACGCGTCACCCATGCCAGCGTCCACGTGGACGGTCAGACTGTCGGAGCCATCGGGCGCGGCCTGGTGGTGCTGCTCGGCATCGGCGAGGGAGATACCGAAGAGCAGGCACGCTTCCTGGCCGAAAAGACCGCCCAACTGCGCATCTTCGAGGATGCCGAAGGCAAGTTCAACCTGTCCCTGCTGGACGTGAAAGGCGAAGCGCTGGTCGTCTCACAATTCACCCTCTACGGCGACGCCCGCAAGGGACGGCGCCCATCCTTCAGCGACGCGGCACGTCCCGAAGCCGCCGCCCCGCTGGTGGATAAATTCTGCGAGTTTCTGCGCGCCCAGGGCGTCCCCACCCAAACTGGCGTGTTTGCCGCCCACATGCTGGTGGAAATCTACAACGACGGGCCGGTCACCATCTGGCTGGAAAAATGAAACGCCCGCTCACCGAGACATTCGAACAACACTTTGGCGTGTCTCCATCCTTCCTCGTCCGCGCCCCCGGACGGGTAAACATCATCGGCGAACACACCGACTACAACGAAGGTTACGTCCTGCCGCTGGCCATCGAACGCGCCATCCACATCGCCCTGCGCCCCCGCGCCGACAGCCTCGTCCGTGTTCATTCACTCGACTACAACGAAAGCGCCGAATTCGACGCCTCTGCCCCCCAGCGCGGCGGGCCGGCCTGGGTCGAATACATCCGCGGCATGGCCTGGGTCATGCAGCAGGACGGCCTGCCTCTGCGCGGCTGGGACGGCGTGATGAGCGGCGACATCCCGCGCGGCGCCGGGCTCTCCTCCTCCGCCGCGCTCGAAATCGCCGCCGGTCTGGCCTTCGCCGCGGCATCGGACCGGATGCCTGCTCCCGCCAAACTGGCCGCCCTCGCCCAGCGCGCCGAAAACGAATGGGTTGGCGTCCGCTGCGGAATCATGGACCAGATGGCCTGCGCCGCCTCGAAAGAAAATCACGCCCTTCTGCTCGACTGCCGCACCCTGGTCTACGAACACATCCCCCTTCCTCCTGGCCTCTCCATCGCCATCCTCGACACCGCCACCCGCCGCGGCCTGGTCGACTCGGCCTACAACGAACGCCGCGCCGCCTGTGAACGAGCCGCCCAGACGCTGGGAGTGCGCGCCCTCCGCGATGTCAGCGAAGCAGACTTCCGTTCCCGCGCCGGAGCGCTGGATGAAACCACCCGCCGCCGCGCCCGGCACGTCGTCGGCGAAAACGAACGCGTCCTGCAGGCCGTCGAAGCCCTGCGCCGCGGCGACATCCCCGCCCTGGGCCGCCTGTTAGACGCCAGCCACGCCAGTCTGCGCGACGATTTCGAAGTCTCCTCCGAAGCCCTCAACACGATTGTCGAAATCGCCCGCCGCCAGCCCGGCTGTTACGGGGCGCGCATGACCGGAGCCGGATTCGGCGGCTGCGCCGTGGCGCTGGTAGCGACAGAAGCCGCCGAATCGTTTTCTCGAACCGTTGTCCAACACTATCACCAGGCCATCGGTTTGGAAGCCTCGATTTACATCACTCACGCCTATCCAGGCGCTTCAGTCGCCCGCTTGACGAGATAAACGGGTTGTGCTAGTATCGCTCCAATACCTAAATCACACAGCCCGACACTTTGCTGGAGGAGAGCATGTTCAAGAAAATCGCCTTGATTATCGCGTTCGCCCTGGGAGCAGCCCTGCTGCTTACCGCATGCGAACGTTCCGCTGTTCCGGCCACATCATCCTTATCCACTCCCACGATTGCAGCCGGCACATTGTCGCAGGAGTCGATGAACGCCACCTTAACAGCCATTGCGCTGGATAAGACAATGAACCCCGTTCAACCGGTAGCGCCGGAGATCACGCCCACCCCCACCGAGCAAACCCCTCTCCCGCCCACCAAAACGCCAACCCCCACCCTGCCAGCCATCGTCTTGCCCACGCCGGGCCGCCCCTCCACCTACACCTTACAGGCCGGGGAATTCCCCTACTGCATCGCCCGGCGCTTCAATGTCGACCCCGGCGACCTGCTGGCCCTCAACGGTCTGACAGACGGCCAAATCTTCCAGCCCGGGCTGGTGTTGAAAATCCCGCAGACAGGTTCATTCCCCGGCGAGCGCGCCCTCCAGCCGCACCCCACCACCTATACGGTGGCCGTGAATGACACTATCTACTCGGTGGCCTGCAAATTCGGCGACGTGGACCCCATCTATCTAGCCTCCTACAACAACATCCCTGCTCCCTACATTTTGCAAGCGGGCAAAGTCCTCAACATTCCGTAGGAGCCCCAATTCTGTGATTTTGCCAGGCGGAGGCTCTTCCTTCGCCTGGTATTTATTTCGGAGACGAAGATGCCCTTCGAACTGCTGAATTCTGAAATTGTTTACCCCGGCCGCGCCTTCACCATCCGCCGCGACCGCCTCCGCCTGCCCGATGGCCGCGAAACACGGCTGGATATCGTCGAACACGTCGGCTCGGTGGTCATCGTGCCGCTGGACAACGAGGGCAACCTGCTCTTCGTCCGCCAGTACCGCCACGCGGCGGGCCTGGACCTGCTGGAACTGCCCGCCGGAACCCTGGACGAGGGCGAGGCCCCCGAAGCGTGCGCCCGGCGCGAGGTCCGCGAAGAGACCGGCATGGCCGCCGGACGGCTGGAGTCTCTGGGTGGCTTCTACCTCGCCCCCGGCTACTCGACCGAGTACATGCACGTCTATCTCGCCACCGACCTCTACCCGGCGCCCCTCGCCGCCGACGCCGACGAATTCCTGCAAGTCGAAAAAATTCCCCTCCTCGAGGCGCTGACCCTGCCCGCCCGCGGCCTGCTGCCCGACGCCAAGTCGCTGGCGGCGCTCCTGCTGGCCCGCGAGCGGCTGACAGAACTCAGAGACCAGTTTCTTTAAAGAAACCTAGTCTCTCAGCCCCTCGGCCAATTATGACAAGTCGCAGGGCAATTTATGTATTAAATTACTATCCTCTCTCCCCTGCCGCGACTAAACTTATCAATTGGTGTATTTGACCAAAACAGAGATTATCTCTCTGAATTTCATAGAAGGAGCCTGATTATGGCAAGACAAATGGTTACGATTGATGGCAACGAGGCCGCCGCCTCGGTCGCCCACCGCACGAACGAGATTTGCGCGATTTACCCGATTACCCCCTCCTCCAACATGGGCGAGTGGGCCGATGACTGGTCTGCCGCCGGAAAGAAAAACATCTGGGGCACCGTCCCGCTGGTGGTCGAGATGCAGTCTGAAGGCGGCGCGGCCGGCGCGGTGCATGGCGCCTTGCAAACCGGCGCCCTGACCACCACCTTCACCGCCAGCCAGGGCCTGCTCTTGATGATCCCCAACATGTACAAGATCGCTGGCGAACTGACCAGCACCGTCTTCCACGTCTCGGCCCGCACGGTCGCCACCCATGCCCTCTCCATCTTCGGCGACCACTCCGACGTGATGGCCTGCCGTCAGACCGGCTGGGCGCTGCTCGCCTCCGGCTCGGTGCAGGAAGCCCACGACTTTGCCGCCATCGCCCAGGCCGCCACCCTCGAGGCGCGCGTCCCGTTCCTGCACTTCTTCGACGGCTTCCGCACCTCGCATCAGGTCGAGAAAATCGAGCGGTTGAGCGACGACGATCTGCGCGCCATGATTGACGACGAACTCGTCCGCGCCCACCGCGCCCGCGCCCTCAACCCGGAGCGCCCTTTCATCCGCGGCACAGCCCAGAACCCGGACGTCTTCTTCCAGGCGCGCGAGACCATCAACCCGTTCTACGCCAAGACCCCGGCCATCGTCCAGAAAGCGATGGACAAGTTCGCCGGACTGACCGGCCGCCAGTATCACCTCTTCGATTACATCGGCGCGCCCGATGCCGAGCGGGTCGTCGTCCTGATGGCCTCCGGCGGCGAGACGGCCGAAGCCACCGTCCGCTACCTGGTGGAAAAGGGCGAGAAGGTCGGCGTGATCCGCGTCCGTCTCTACCGGCCCTTCTCGGTCGAACACTTCCTCGCCGCCCTGCCGAAGAGCGTCAAGTCTATCGCCGTCCTCGACCGGACGAAAGAACCGGGCGCCATCGGCGAGCCGCTCTATCAGGACGTGGTCAACGCCCTGGTCGAAGGCGGCCGGCCCGAGGTCAAGGTCATCGGCGGACGCTACGGTCTCTCCTCCAAAGAATTCACCCCGGCCATGGTCAAGGCCGTGCTGGACGAACTGAAGAAGCCCGAACCCAAGAATCACTTCACAGTCGGCATCACCGAAGACGTGACGAACTCCAGCCTCGAGTACGACCCGTCCTTCTCGGTCGAACACCCCGAGACGGTGCGCTGCGTCTTCTTCGGCCTCGGCGCGGACGGCACGGTGGGCGCCAACAAGAACTCCATCAAAATCATCGGCGAGGAGACCGACAACAACGCCCAGGGCTACTTCGTCTACGACTCGAAGAAATCCGGCTCGATGACCATCTCGCACCTGCGCTTCGGCCCCAAGCCGATTCAGGCCCCCTACCTGATCACCCCCAACACGGCCAACTTCGTCGCCTGCCACCAGTTCACCTTCCTCGAGCGCTACGACATCACCAAGTACGCCCAGCCGGGGGCGGTCTTCCTGCTCAACAGCATCTACGGCCCCGACGAAGTCTGGGACCACCTGCCGCAGGAAGTGCAGCGCGACATCATCGAGAAGAAACTGCGCTTCTACGTCATCAACGCCTACGATGTGGCCGAGAAGACCGGCATGGGCGGGCGCATCAACACCATCATGCAGACCTGCTTCTTCGCCATCTCCGGCATCCTGCCGCGCGACGAGGCGATTGCCCAAATCAAGAAAGCCATCCAGAAGACCTACGGCAAGCGCGGCGAGGCCGTCGTCCAGAAGAACTACGCCGCGGTGGACCAGTCACTGGCCAACCTGCACGAGGTCAAAGTGCCGGACAAGGTGACGAGCAGCCTGACCCGCCGTCCGCCGGTCCCAGCAAACGCCCCGGACTTCGTCAAGCACGTCCTCGGCCCGATGATCGCCGCGGATGGCGATTCCGTCCCCGTCTCGGCCCTGCCCGTGGACGGCACCTTCCCGACCGGCACGACCCGCTGGGAGAAGCGCAACATCGCCCTCGAAATCCCGGTCTGGGAACCCGACCTGTGCATCCAGTGCGGCAAGTGCGTCTTCGTCTGCCCGCACGCCGTCATCCGCCACAAGGTCTATGATAAGAAATTCCTCGAGCAGGCCCCGGCCACCTTCAAGCACATGGAGTCGAAGTTCAAGGAGTTCCCCGGCATGGCCTACACCGTCCAGGTGGCGCCCGAAGATTGCACCGGCTGCACGCTGTGCGTGGAAGCCTGCCCGGCCAAAGACAAGACCAACCCGGCCCGCAAAGCCATCAACATGGCCCCCCAGCCTCCGCTGCGCGAGAGCGAAGCCGTCAACTGGGACTTCTTCCTCAGCCTGCCCGAAGTGGACCGCACCGCCATCAGCCTGACCACCATCAAGAACTCGCAACTCCTGGAGCCGCTCTTCGAGTTCTCCGGAGCCTGCGGCGGCTGCGGCGAGACCCCCTACGTCAAACTGATGACGCAACTCTTCGGCGACCGCGCCATCATCGCCAATGCCACCGGCTGTTCGTCCATCTACGGCGGCAACCTGCCCACCACCCCCTACGCGCCGAACAAGGAAGGCCGCGGCCCGGCCTGGTCGAACAGCCTGTTCGAGGACAACGCCGAGTTCGGCCTGGGCTTCCGCCTGACGCTCGACAAACAGATGGAATTCGCCCGCGAACTCCTGCCGCAGTTTGCCGCCGAAGTCGGCGAGCAACTCGTGGACGAGCTCCTGAAGGCCGACCAGACGACCGACCTGGGCATCAAGCAGCAGCGCGAGCGCGTTGCCATCCTGAAGCAAAAACTCGCCCAATCGAAGCACCCGCAGGCCGCCAACCTGGCCGCGGTGGCCGACGCCCTGGTCAAGAAATCGGTCTGGATCGTCGGCGGCGACGGCTGGGCCTACGACATCGGCTACGGCGGCCTCGACCACGTCCTGGCCTCCGGCCGCGACGTGAACCTGCTCGTCCTGGACACCGAGGTTTACTCGAACACCGGCGGGCAGGCCTCCAAGTCCACGCCGCGCGGCGCGGTGGCGCGCTTCGCCGCCCAGGGCAAAGGACTCTCGAAGAAAGACCTCGGCCTGATGGCGATCGCCTACGGCTACGTCTACGTCGCCCGCGTTGCCATGGGCTACAGCGACGCCCACACGCTCAAGGCCTTCCTGGAAGCCGAGTCCTACCCGGGCCCGTCGCTCATCATCGCCTACAGCCACTGCATCGCCCACGGCATTGACATGGCCAAGGGCCTCGAGCAGCAGAAACTAGCCGTCCAGTCCGGTCTGTGGCCGCTCTACCGCTACGACCCGCGCCTGACCGCCGAGGGCAAGAACCCGCTCCAGATCGACTGCAAGGAGCCGAGCGTGCCGGTCGAGCAGTACATGTACAACGAGACCCGCTTCCGCATGCTCGCCCAGAGCAACGAGGAGCGCGCCGAGCAACTGCTCAAACTCGCCCGCGAAGACGCCAGGGCGCGCTGGAACTTCTACTCCCAGATGGCCGCCATGCACTACGGCGAGAACGCCTAGAAAAACGGTGGGACAGAGCGCTTCTCTGTCCCACTTGTTTATTGGACTCTATCATAATAACCGCCAAGACGCGGAGAACGCCAAGAATCTTCCTAAAGCCGCCAAGAAGATCCCTTGGCGAATGCCAAATCGGTTTGACGCCTTAGCGTCTTGGCGGTGAAAACGATTTGGACTCTATCATAATAACCGCCAAGACGCGGAGAACGCCAAGAATCTTCCTAAAGCCGCCAAGAAGAGCCCTTGGCGAATGCCAAATCGGTTTGACGCCTTAGCGTCTTGGCGGTGAAAACAATTGCGAATAAAGTCAATCATAAGGAGACCCTATGACCGACCTGACCACCACCTATCTCGGCTTGAAACTCAAGAACCCTATCGTGGCTTCGGCCTCGCCGCTCTCGGAAAAAGTCGAAACCGCCAAACAACTCGAAGAGGCCGGCGTGGCGGCCCTCGTCATGTACTCGCTCTTCGAGGAGCAAATCATCCACGAGAGTTTGGAACTCGACCACTTCCTCTTCACCGGCACCGAAATTTCGCCCGAAATCAACGCTTTCTACCCGCAGACCGGCCGCTACAGCCTCAAGCCCGACGCCTACCTGGAGGCGGTCGCCAAACTCAAAAAAGCCCTGACCATTCCGGTCATCGGCAGTTTGAACGGCGTCTCGACCGGCGGCTGGGTCAAGTACGCCCGCCGCATCGAGGAGGCCGGCGCCGACGCCCTGGAACTCAACCTCTACTATCTGCCGACCGATCCGGACCTGACGGCGGCTGCCCTGGAGGACAACTACATCGCCCTGGTGAGCGAGGTCTGCAACAGCGTGCGCATTCCGGTGGCCGTCAAACTCAGCCCCTACTTCACCGCCCTGCCCAACCTGGCGCGCCGCCTGGTGAACGTGGGCGCGCAGGGCCTGGTGCTCTTCAACCGCTTCTACCAGCCCGATTTGGACATCGAAAATCTGGAGGTCTTGCCCTCGCTGGAACTGAGCACCTCCAGCGAATTGCGCCTGCCGCTGCGCTGGATTTCCATCCTCTACGGCAAGGTGGAGGCCGACCTGGCGCTGACCGGCGGCGTCCACACCGCCGAGGATGTCATCAAGGCCCTGATGGCCGGGGCCAAAGTCACCCTGCTGGCCTCGGCGCTCTTGAAGCGCGGCCCGGCCTACGCCGCCTCGCTGCGGGCCGAGATGCAAACCTGGATGGAAGCCCACGAGTACGCCTCGGTGGCGCAAATGCAGGGCAGTTTGAGCCAGGCCAAAGTCGCCGACCCGGCCGCTTACGAGCGGGCCAATTACATGAAGGTGTTGCAGTCCTTCAAAATGCTGCTGTAAAAAAGTAACTGCCCACCCGATGAGGCCGGGATGGTTAATCGCAGCAAAAGACGGTAACTTTATCCGCAGATTGCGCAGATTTACCCTGTGGGTACGATGTCGCCGATTTTTCCCCATCTGCGACCTCTGCGACATCTGCGGATGATTTCCGAGACCAGGATAGGCAGTTACAAAAAAGAAGGTTAAAAATAACAGCCTCTGCTTACTCGCAGGGGCTGTTTGTTTTCTGGAATAAGTGAGACCAGATTTATTCGAGCAATTCTGGTTCGCCGCCGCTCTTCTTCTGGCGATACGTAATCCGTCCGCGTGTCAAGTCGTAAGGGGACATTTCGACCTTGACCCGGTCTCCCAGCAAGATGCGGATGTAATACTTGCGCATCTTGCCGGACAGATAGGCCAATACATCGTGTCCGTTGTCCAGGCGGACTTTGAACTGCGTACCCGGCAGAGCCTCGACAACAGTTCCTTCGACTTGTATTTTCTCTTCGTTTGCCATACAACCTCTCGATTGCTGAACGGATTACTCTTCGTGCATGTACTGGCGGCGCTTGATGCGGCGCATGGCCTTCTTTTTGTCCATCCGGCGTTGTTCGCTCTTGGAAACAAACCAGCGCTTGCGGCGCACAGTGCTCAAAACGCCGCTCTTCACAACTTTTTTGCGAAAGCGCTTGAGCAGGGAATCCTGCGACTCGTTGTTGCGTAAATTCACAGTCGTCATTCGTCTCACCTCCTTTCGGGGGCAAATAAAAACTCGGCCTGTCACACACCCGGCCGAGGGTACACGGGACCCGAATCCGAACTCGCAGACGAAGTACAGAATCGAACCTGGCAACTCTCCTTGGCTGCGAAAAAACAACTCTCAAAAAGCAGCCGAATACAAAACCGGTTTGTGGACAGAAGAATTATACCCGATGATAGAGAGGATGCAAAGGATTAAACCGCAGAAAACGCAACTGTTTGCTCTGCTCGGCCGCAGATGGCGCTTTACGCAAGCCGGCGACGCGCTTTTGTTTAGCGGGTAGTTGACGGAAAACAAAAAAACGCCCCGCGGACTTGCGCCCGCGGAGCCAAGTGATGTTGACAGTCACCTTCGATGTGACTGTCAACATCATGTGCCCTCTTCCCAAGAATTCAGGTACTTGAGCTGCTCCTCGGTCAGCGTGTCGATCTGCACGCCCATAGCCGCCAGTTTCAGGCGGGCGATTTCGGCGTCAATCTCGGCCGGGACGGAGTACACTTTCTTCTCCAGTTTGTCGGCGTTCTTGACCATGAACTCGGCCGCCAGCGCCTGGTTGGCGAAGGACATGTCCATGACCGAAGCCGGATGTCCCTCAGCGGAGGCCAGGTTGATAAGCCGCCCCTCGCCCAGGATGTTGATCTTGCGGCCATCGGGCAACTCATACTGCTGGACGAACGGGCGCACCAATCGCGGCTCGCCCGTGGCCATCTGCGCCAGGGCCGGGATGTTGATTTCCACGTTGAAGTGACCGGAGTTGGCCACAATCGCTCCGTCTTTCATGACCTCGAAGTGATGCTTGTCAATCACGTTGATGTCGCCGGTGACGGTGCAGAAGATGTCGCCGATTTTGGCCGCCTCGGCCATCGGCATGACCTCGTAGCCGTCCATGACCGCTTCGAGCGCCTTGAGCGGGTCCACCTCGGTGACGATGACCAGCGCGCCCATGCCGCGCGCCCGCATGGCCAGGCCGCGTCCGCACCAGCCGTAGCCGGCGACGACGAAGCGCTTGCCCGCCAGAAGGACGTTGGTGGCGCGGATGATGCCATCAATCGTAGATTGCCCCGTGCCGTAACGGTTGTCGAAGAAATGCTTGGTCATGGCATCGTTGACGGCGATGACCGGGAAATTGAGCATCCCATCGGCAGCCATGGCGCGCAGACGGATGACGCCGGTAGTGGTCTCCTCCGTCCCGCCGATGACGTTGGGCAACAATTCTCGGCGCTGTTTGTGCAGCGTGCTGACCAGGTCGGCGCCGTCGTCCATGGTCATGTGCGGCTGGTGGTCGAGCGCGGCAGCGATGTGCTTGTAGTAGGTGGCATTGTCTTCGCCCTTGATGGCGAAGGTCGGCACCTCGTAGCGGTTGACCAGCGCGGCGGCTACATCGTCCTGGGTTGAAAGCGGGTTGGAGGCGGTCAGCACCAGGTCCGCGCCGCCGGCGACGAGCGTGCGCGCCAGGTTCGCGGTCTCGGTCGTCACGTGCAGGCAGGCCGAGAGACGCACGCCCTTGAGCGGCTTCTCGCGCTCGAATCGCTCACGAATCAGGCGCAGGACGGGCATTTCGCGCTCGGCCCATTCGATGCGCCGCACGCCGCCTTCGGCCAGGTTGATGTCTTTGATATCGTAGTTACTCATAGTTCTCCTTTTTCGGGTTTAAACACCAAGGGCTCAAAGGGAACACAAAGGGCACAAAAAAAAACATAAAACTTATTCGTGGCCTTTGTGCCTCCATTGTGTCCTTTCGTGTTGAAAAACGTCCTTTGTGTTGAAAATCAGACCAACAATACATCCAACTTGCCGCCGTCGTCAAAATGTTGGCGGAAGCGGGCAACGAACTCGGCGCGGGTATAGGCATGCGCCTGCGGCCCCTGCCGCTCCAGGCAATAGACTGCCGCCAGCGAGCCGATTTCGCCGCACAGTTTCCAGTCGAAGCCGCGGGCGTAGCCGGTCAGGAAGCCGCCGCGGAAGGCATCGCCCACGCCGGTCGGGTCCACAATCTCGCGCTCCGGCACGGTCGGGATGAAGACCTGTTCGCCGTCCGTATAGAGGTCGGCGCCGTCCCTGCCGCGCGTCACGACCAGCACCTTCACCCGCTGCAAAATCTGCGCCAAGTCCCAGCCGGTCTTCTTGCAGATCAGACCAAACTCATAATCGTTGACGAAGAGGAACTGCGCCCCGTCCATGTCGCGCGCCAATTCGGCGCCCTCGAGGCGCAAAATCTGCTGGCTGGGGTCGTAGAGATAGGGGATGCCCAGGCCGCGGCACTCGGCGGCGAACTTGGTCATCGCCTCGGGCGCGTTGGGCGAGACAACCACCAGGTCGGGGCGCGGCCGGACCTCGGAGATGCTCTGCCGCGCCGCGACGCCCATCGCCCCCGGATAGAACGAGGCGATCTGGGCGCTGGTGCGGTCGGTGGTGGCAAAGAACGAAGCGGTGAACAGCCCCGGCACGACCTCCATCAACGAGGTGTCCACCCCAACCGAGTCCAGGAAGGCGCGGTACTCGCCAAAATCCTCGCCGACGGTGGCCATGACGCGCGGCCGCTCGCCCAGCAACGCCATCGTGTAGGCGATATTCGGGGCCACTCCGCCGCGCTGACGGGACATCGAATCGACCAGGAACGACAGGCTGATCTTCTCCAGCCGTTCGGGCAAAATCTGCTCCTTGAACAGGCCGGGGAAGGTCATGAGGTAGTCGTAGGCGACAGAACCGGTGAGTAGAATGTCCATGAGTCTCCTGAATTCTTTACGTTTACACGTTTGCAGGTTTACACGTTTGCAGGTTTGAAGGTCTGAAGATTGCCGATTGTCAACTTTCCAACTTTCTAGCGTTCCAACGTGTCGCGTATGTTTTCCTCAAAAGGCGGGCGGATGACGCCGCGCTCGGTCACAATTGCCGTAATCAGCCGCGCCGGGGTGACGTCGAAGGCCGGATTGCGCGCCCGCGCCCCAGCCGGGGCGACCGGTTCGCCGTGGAATTGCAGGCCAAGCACCTCTTCCGGGTGGCGCTCTTCGATGGGGATGTGCGCGCCGTCCGGCGTGGCGAGGTCAATCGTGGAGGTCGGAGCGACGCAATAGACCGGCACGCCGTTATCGTGTGCCGCCAGGGCCAGCATGTAGGTGCCGATTTTGTTGGCCACGTCGCCGTTGGCAGCGATTCGGTCGGCGCCGAACAACACCTTTTGCACCTGGCCGCGGCTGAGGAAGAAACCGGCCATGTTGTCGGTGATGATTTCGTAGGAGATGCCGTACTGCTGCAACTCCCAGGCCGTCAGCCGCGCCCCCTGCAAGCGCGGACGGGTCTCATCCACCAGGACGTGGAGGCGCTTGCCCTGCTCGTGCGCGGTGCGGATGACGCCCAGCGCCGTGCCCCAGTCCACGACGGCCAGCGCGCCGGTGTTGCAGTGATGAATGATGGTGTCGCCGTCTTCGATCAGCGCCGCGCCATGTTCGGCCATGCGCTTGTTGGTTTCCACGTCTTCGTCGGCGATGCGTTGGGCTTCGGCAAGGACGACCTGCCGCAACGCATCGGCGTCGGCATGGAAAGCGCGCGTATTCCGCAACACCCGCTCCACCGCCCAGGCCAGGTTGACCGCCGTCGGGCGGGCCGACTTGAGGGTGCGCGCGGCAGACTCGAGGTCGGCAAGAAGCGAGGCAGCGTCGCGGGCGGGGGATTCGTTCGCCGCCAGCGCCATGCCAAAAGCGGCCGCGGCACCAATCGCCGGGGCGCCGCGCACGGTCATGTTGCGAATCGCTTCCGCCACTTCGACATGCATCCGGCAGACGACAATTTCCAGCGCGGCAGGCAGTCGGCGCTGGTCAATCAGATGGAGAGAGTCGTTTTCCCAAAATACGGTGCGCATCGGACAGGAAAAGACGCCCAAAGGGGGCGTCAGGCGGGGGTAGTTTATCATGTCGGGGGAAGATTGGCAAGCATTGACAGCCCTTCCCTTCTCAATTATAAGCACTTCCATGACTCTCTCAAAATGGATTCGCATCTTGTGGATAGCAATACTGCTAGCCGGCTGTCTTCCGCCGCCGGTCGTTCTAACCGAAACCTCGACCCCCAGCGCCGAAATTCCGCTCCAGCCGACCGAAACCGCCGCCCCGACCCTCTCTCCAACCCCTTCGCCCACCCCCGAAGTCCGCGTGGCGAACGCCGAGCAGGCGCTCTTCAACGGCGATTACGCTCTGGCGCAAACCGAATTTCAAGCCGCGCTGGCCTCTTCCTCCGACCCGGCCATCCAGGCCGCCGCGCTATGGGGATTGGGACGCGCCAACCAGCAGGCCGGAAATTACGGGAAAGCGCTCGACAGCCTCAACCGGTTGATAGCCAACCACCCCGACTCGCTGCACCGCGTTCAGGCGCACTTCCTGCGCGGCGAAATTCTGATGGAACTTCAGCGTTATGCTGAGGCTGTCGAGGCCTATTCCGCCTATCTCTTTTTGCGGCCGGGCGTGATTGACTTCTACGTCTTCGAGCGACGCGCCCGCGCCTATGCCGCCTTGGGCGATTACATTGACGCCATCGGCGATTATCAGGCGGCGTTGAGCAGCCCACATCTCGGAGACGATACATCCATTCAAATCGAAATTGCGCGCCTATACGAAACGGCCGGAGACACAACAACGGCTCTGGGTATGTACGACGCCATCGCCGCCGCGACTTCCAACGATTACGTCAAAGCGCAAATGGACCTGTTGGCCGGTCAACTGCACATGCGCCTCGGCCAGAACGAGGAAGCCTACGCCCGCTACCAGCACGCCGTGGACAACTACCCGCTCGCCTACGACTCCTACACCGCGCTGGTGGAACTGGTCGGCGCGGGCATCCCTGTCAACGAATTGAACCGCGGTCTGGTGGATTATTTCGCCGGTCAATACGGATACGCCTACGAAGCCTTCAGGCGTTATCTAGCGGCCAATCCCGACAACGACGGCACGGCCTATTACTACCAGGCCCTGACCCTGCGCGAGATGGGGCAGTACCAGCAGGCCGTAGATACTTTTACTTTCTTCATCAAAAACTATCCCCAGAACCGCTACTGGGATGCCGCCTGGGACGAAAAAACATACATTCTTTGGGCCTACCTGGGACAGTACCAGGCCGCGGCGCAAACTCTGCTTGAATACACGCAACTCAAAACCGACCCTGCTCTTGCGCCGCAGGCCCTGCTGAACGCCGGGCGCATCTACGAACGCGCCGGTTTGCTCGACCAGGCCGTGACGACCTGGGAATCCATCGCCAACACCTATCCCGGCAGTGAACTGGTTCCCCAGGCACTCTTCTGGGCGGGCATTGTCCGCTACCGCGCCGGGCGCTACGAGGAAGCCTTGCTCTTCTTTCAGCGCAGTAACCTCTTTTCGTTGAAGCCTGAAGACCAGGCGCGCGCCATGTTCTGGAGCGGCAAAGCCCAGCAAATGCTCGGCGACAATGAATCGGCGCGTCTCTTATTCCAGCAGGCGGCCTCCATTGACCCAACCGATTTCTACAGTTTGCGCGCCCAGGATATGCTCTTTGGACGCGCCATCTTCGACCCGCCGCCGTCCTATGCGCTGGTGGTCAACCCCTCCGCCGAACGCGCCAAGGCCGACGCCTGGGTGCGCCTGACCTTCAGCCTGCCCTCCGAAACCGACCTTTCCGGCCTTGGTTGGCTGGCTTCCGAACCGCGCTGGATACGCGGCCGCGAACTGTGGGAACTCGGTCTGCTCGACAAGGCACGGCTGGAATTCGAGTCGCTGCGCGAAGCCGTCAGCGGGAGCGCTGAAGATTCTTATCGCCTGGGCAACGCCCTGCTCGAACTGGGCGCGTACCGCCCGGCCATCTTCGCCTTGCGCCAGGTACTGACTCTGGCCGGGATGACCAGCCAAGCCGATACTCTCGGCGCGCCGCGCTACTTCAACCTTGTCCGCTACGGGATGTATTACGCCGACCTTGTCGTGCCTGCTGCGCAAGCCAACGGTCTTCATCCCCTATTTCTGTTTGCCGTGATGCGCCAGGAAAGTTTGTTCGAGGGATTCGTCCGCTCCGGGGCGGGGGCGCGCGGGCTGATGCAAATCATGCCCTCCACCGGTCAGGAAATTGCATCGGCGTACGGCTGGCCGCCGAATTACACCGCCGACGACCTCTACCGGCCCATCGTCAGCGTCCGTTTCGGGGCTTACTACCTGATGAACAAGCGCGTTTATTTCAATAACGAACTCTACACCGCCCTGGCCGCCTACAACGCCGGGCCGGGCAACGCCGAAATCTGGCGCAGTCTCTCCGGCTCCGACCCCGACCTGTTCATTGAGACGATTCGCTTTGCCGAGACGCGCAACTATATTCGCAGTATCTACGAAATCTACTGGATGTACCGCTATCTGTACGAGACGCTCCCCTAAACAGACAAAAAATCCGGCGTTTGCCGGATTTTTTTGAAGTTCAGCCAATATGCTCCACAATTTTCTTGTGGACGGCAGCCACATCCATATCCACCACTGAAATCAGTTTATCGCGGCCGGTCGCGCCGGCCACAATTTCAAGCCGCGAGACCGGGACATCGAGGACATCGGCCAGGAACTTGAGCAGAACCTGATTGGCCTTGTCCTCCACCGGCGGGGCGGTGATATGCACCTTAACCGTCCCATCGCTCAGCACCTCGACAATCTCGTTCTTGCTGGCGCGCGGGGTGACGCGCACCGCCAGCGCCGCGCCGTGCTTGCCATCGTGAAGACGAAAGGAACGTTTGCTCATCGTTTTCCTCACAAAGAAACCACCAGAATTTTGAGAAGATACGCCGCCAACTGAATCAGGATTATCAGCACCAGGGGAGTAAAGTCCAGCATGCCGAGCGGCGGGATGAAACGGCGCAAAGGCGCCAGCATAGGATCAACGATGCGGTCTAAAGCACTGCGTACGGAATGATACGGACTGAGAAAATAACCCAAGATAACGTCCACAATCACAATCAGGACGAGGATGTCTGCAAGGGTGCCAATGAGAGAGACTAAAAGCGAAGTAATCATACCTTCTCCTGACGCGGCGGGCGCGGTCCCAAAATAGCCTGCCCAACGCGCACAAAAGTCGCTCCTTCCTCAACAGCGGCGATAAAATCGGCACTCGTACCCATCGAGAGTTCGCGCCACTCGAATTGCGGCAGGCGGCCGGTCAGGTATTCTTGCAAACGGCGCATACGGCGAAAGTAGGGCCGCGTCTGTTCCGGGTCTTCGAAATAGGGCGGCATGGTCATCAATCCCTGGACGCGCAGATGTGGGTACTGCTCCAACTCAGCCAGGGTCGCCGCCAAATCTGGCCAGGTATTTTCGTTCCAGGCCGGGAAGCCGAACTTGCTCTCTTCACCGCTGACATTGACCTCGAGCAGAACCGTCAGGGTGCGTCCGGCCTCGGCGCAGAAACGGTCGAGACGGGCAGCCAGTTTCAAACTGTCGAGCGAATGGAGTCTGTCAAAGTGCGCCGCCACCAGATTTGCCTTGCGGCTCTGCACGTGGCCTATCATGTGCCATTCTACCGCAAATTGACGCAAGGCGGCAATCTTTTCGACAGCCTCCTCGGCGTAATTCTCCCCCAGAAGCGTGACGCCTGCTTCAATGGCCGCCCGGACAACCTCCAGGGGCTGGGACTTGGTCACCACCACCAGCCGCGCCGGTTCATGACGCGACCGGCGGGCGGCCTCCGCAATCTGGTCGAGCACGCGCTGATAGCGCTCACGAATGGGAAGAATCAGTGTTTCGTCCATCATTTATCCTACAAGAATCTCTTCGTCGTCAAATCGTAGGGCGGGTTTCTTACCCGCTGCTCCGGGCGGCTATGGAAAGCCGATCTACAAGAATCTCTTGTCGTCAAATCGCGGGCCGGGTTTCTCACCCGCTGCTCTGGGCGGCTATGGAAAGCCGATCTACAAGAATCTCTTGTCGTCAAATCGCGGGCCGGGTTTCTTACCCGCCGCTCCGGGCGGCTATGAAAAGCCGCCCTACAAGAATCTCTTCGCAGTCAAATCGTAGGGCGGGTTTCTTACCCGCCGCTTTGGGCGGCTATGGAAAGCCGATCTACAAGAATCTCTTCATCGCCAAATCGTAGGGCGGGTTTCTGACCCGCTGCTTTGGGCGGCTACGGAAAGCCGCCCTACAAAAATTTCTTCATCGCCAAATCGTAGGGCGGGTTTCTTACCCGCTGCTCTGGGCGGCTACGGAAAGCCGCCCTACAAAAATCTCTTCATCGCCAAAGCGCAGGGCGGGTTTCTTACCCGCCGCTTTGGCGGCTATGGAAAGCTGCCCTACAAGAATCTCTTCGTCGTCAAATCGTAGGGCGGGTTTCTTACCCTCCGCTTTGGGCGGCTATGGAAAGCCGATCTACTCAAAATTCATATCCACAATATTTTGCGGTTCTCCCTGGCGGCCCCACGCCGGTTCATAGCAATTCAAATCGAACCAATGTTTGTATGTCGAATGCGGCCACTCATCTGGATATTGAACATAACCGTGTTTGACCGGATTCCAATGAATGTAATCGAAATGTCTTTCAAGGTCTCGTTCATCTCGAATCAGATGATCCCAGAATCGCGCTTGCCAAAGACTAAAAGAATCGCTGATACCATGAGCCGCTTTATAGTTGAAAGTGAAATTCCGTTTGATGCTGTGCAGAATAACAGAGAAATTACCGCTTGCATTATCGGCTCGCATGAGCCAGTGAAAGTGGTCCGGCAAGACTACGTAAGCCAGCAAACGAAAAGGATGGATACGCTGAACGCGTCTCAAAGTTTCAAAAAACAACGAGACATCGTTTTCAGCGCGCAGGTATGGGATGCGGTCTTTGGTGACACTAGTTATAAAGACAATTGCACCAGGAACATAATAACGATTCACATTGTGCATAGAGTCTGTTCTCCGCTTTGGGCGGCTACGGAAAGCCGCCCTACAAAAATCTCTTCATCGCCAAATCGCAGGGCGGGTTTCTTACCCGCTGCTCCAGGCGGCTATGGAAAGCCGATCTACAAGAATCTCTTGTCGTCAAATCGCGGGCCGGGTTTCTTCCCCGCTGCTCCAGGCGGCTATGGAAAGCCGATATACAAGAATCTCTTGTCGGCAAATCGCGGGCCGGGTTTCTTACCCGCTGCTCTGGGCGGCTATGGAAAGCCGCCCTACAAGAATCTCTTCGCCGTCAAATCGTAGGGCGGGTTTCTTACTACATTCTCAACAAACTCACGGCAAAGCAATCACTGCGCCAAAGCGGCCGGTGTGGCCCTTCTCGGCGCGGTGCGAGTACCAGTCGTCCACGTGGCAAGCGGTGCAAAGACCGGCGACTTCGATATGCCTGACACCGGCCTTTTCCAAAAGCAGACGGTTAGCCGCCCACAGGTCGAAGTGCGTCCGTCCATCCCACGCGAGAAGCAGGCCGGAGGCGTCGCTCCCAAAGGCAGTTTGCACGGCGTGAATCACGTCCGCGCGGACCTCGTAATGGTCGGGGCCGATGGAGGGGCCGATGGCCGCCAGCACATCTGCTGGGCGCGAGCCAAAGGCAGATTGCATCGCCTGAATCGCCGCCCGCGCCGCGCCGCGCACCGTCCCCAGCCAGCCGGCATGGACGATGCCTGCCACGCCGCGTACGGGGTCGTAGAGCAGGATGGGGACGCAATCGGCAAAGCGCATCAGCAGGGTCAGGCCGGGCCGCGCGGTCAGGATAACGTCGGCTTGGACGTGCGGCGCGCCGGCCGGACGGGGGGAATCGGCCACCACCACCTCGGCGCTATGCACCTGCCAGACGTCATAGACCGAGTTCAGGTCGCGGCCGAGGGCGGCCAGGGCGCGGCGGCGGTTTTCGGCGACGCGCGGTTTGTCATCCCCCACCGTGCCGCCCAGGTTGAGCGATTCCCACGGCGCAGGGCTGACGCCGCCGCGGCGGGTAAAGACCGCATGCGGCAGGCGGCCGTCAAAAAGGTCAAATTGCCAGTAACGCAGGCCGCCGGTTTCTCGAAAAGGCATGCTCTCATCCTTTCAAAACGGCAAATTTCTTGGTGAGGATGCGCCGTGATTCGGCCATCGTCTCTTCGATGAGCGGGATAGTGAACCAGGCCGTCGTCCAGCCGAAGAGGAAGCCGGTAATCGTGCGCAGGAGGGGGGTACTCTCGCGGTAGGGCAGAATGGAATGGATGAAACTGCCCGGAATCTGGCTGAACATCTGCGAGAAGCCGTCCAGTCCCACCGGGCCGAGACCGATGAGCAGCCACCACATCCAGTGCAATTTGGGAATGCGCCGCCCCGAGAGGGCGTAGATGACCCCAAAGAGGAACATCGCTCCCCAAATGGCCTCGTCGCGCTGGCAGAGGGCGACTTTGTAGCCCATCCATTCATTGCCCTCGAAGAGACGCGCCTGCCAGCGGCCGGGGTCGTTCTCGTCGGTGATGCCGGTGGCTTCTTCGAAGGTAATGTAGCCGTCCATCTTCGCCGCGGCGTGCGGATAGAAAGGCTGGGCGCCGAAGAGAAACCACGAACGGAACGACCACTGATGACACAGCGGGCGGTACATCAGGTAGATGACCTCCGCCGGTTTATCCCATCCGGCCTTTTTGAAGACCGGGCCGAGAAAAGGCAGGCCAAAATAGAGCAGGAGGAAGAGATTGAGCACCAGCAGGTAATGTTTGGAAATCCACCAGGAAACGCGGTCGGAACGGCTAATCTGCTGGGAACGGGCCAGACTGGCGCGATAGGCTTTGTCGTTGATGCGTTCCAGTTGCGCCAGACGGTCGGCAGCCGCGCCCAGGGTCATTTGCAATTCGGCGCGGCTGAACGGCGCTTTCAGCCGAAAGGGACCGGCCTCGACGACCGGGATTTCGAGGGCGAAAGCCTCGCGCAGACCGGCGTCGCTGTCGATATCCACCACGGTCAGTTTGTGCGGGATGGTCTCCTGCAAGGCGTTCAGGTCGGCTTCGGCCTGTTCGCACAAGTGACAGCCGGGACGGGAGTACAAAATCACATTCAGCATGGATGCAACCTGTCTGCAAGCAGACTCACAAGCCGAAATCCACCACCGGCAGGAAATTCGCCAGCAAACTGAAGACGCCAAACATGAGCATAAGTCCCACGATGACGAGGAGCACCCCCATGACAATCTCGGCGATGCGCATGACTTTGTTGTACTTGCGCAGGATGACGGTCACCCAGCCGATACCCAGCGCCGCCAGCAGGAAGGGAATAGCCAGGCCAGCCGAATAGGCCAGGCCGAGCAGCGTTCCCTGCAGGAGGCTGCCGCTGTTGACGGAAAAGGTCAAAATAGCGCCCAGCACCGGCCCCACGCAGGGCGACCAGCCCGCCGAGAAGAAAATCCCCATCAGGAAAGAGGAAAACAAGCCCACTCCCTGAACTTGCTGGTGAATGCGGACATCATATTCCAGGAAGGGGATGCGGAAAACGCCTATCATGTGCAGGCCAAAAATGGCAACGATGACGCCGCCAATACGAGCCAGCCAGACGCGCAAATCGTAGAGAACCACTCCCAGCGCCGAGGCAACGATATTGAAGACGATGAAAACGAAACTGAAGCCCAGGACGAACATCAGGCCGTGCAAAAAGGTCAACCAGCGGTTGCGGCTGGCCGACTCGCTGCCGACGGCGCGTCCGCCCAGGTAGCCGATGTAGGCGGGGACAAGCGACAGGACGCAAGGGGAGAGAAAAGATGCCAGGCCGGCGACAAAAGCCAACCCTACAGTAATGTTGAGAAAGTCCATTTTCTACCTCTAATAGAGCGAATCGACGACGGTCACATGTGTGCTTCCGCTGCGCCAGTCGTTCCACTGCACGTCGCCCGGCTCCAGCGGGACCTCGGGCTGGCACCAGCGGAAAATCCATTTGGCATCTTCCGGGCGGCAGTTGACACAGCCGTGCGAGCGCGGGAAGCCAAAATCGTTGTGCGAGGTCGTGCCGTGAATGGCAACGCCCGAACCGACAAAGAGGGTCGTCCAGGAGATGCCGGGCAGGTCGTAACTAGCGTTTTCGGCGGTGTTTGCCATGCGGACGGAGATGAGTTTGCGCCAGATGGCGTGTTCACCGAGCGGCGTACTGCCCTCCCCCGCGCCGGTGGAGACGCGGCAAAAGTAGACTTCCCGCTCGCCCTCGAAGCACGAGAGCGTTTGGTAGGTGAGGTTGACCACGATTTTCTTCTGCGCCGGGTCCACGTCCGGGCTGATGGGGGCAATGTCTTCTTCCGTCAGCGGGCGGAAGGCCGCGCCGTCGGCCCAGAAGAGGTCGCCGGGGTTGCCGTAGCGTTCGTTGACGCGGTACTGCACCTGTCCGCCATCCAGGACGCGAATCTGGTCAATCCACATGACCTGGTGGTAATAGAGGCGTGGCTGAAGGTTGTAATAGACGTGGTCGCGCACCCAGCCGGAGATGGGAGCGGGGTTATCCACGATGAGGTCCACATAGGGGACGGTCACTTCGGCCCAAAAGCCACTCTTGCCTTCCGGCATAGCCGTCAGCGGGGTGTTGGGCTGGTTGCGGCAAGGCTGGAGGTAGCGCGCACGCAGGTAGCCTTCGGGAGTCTCCACCCAGCGTTGGCTGGGGACATCATAGGAGACCGTATCAGCCGCCACCTCGCGAATCCAGGGGAAGACTTCGTCGCGATATACGTTGCGGACGACGGCGGCGTTGACATCCGGGCGGACGCGCAATTCGATTTTTCCGCCGCTCAGGTTCACATCGGCGGCGCAGTTGCGGCCGAGCAGGTCGCCCTGGGGAAACTCGGGCAAGGTCAAAGCGCGAGGGGCGGTGAACAAGTCCCAGGTCCGGCGGGGAAACGCCAGCGCGCCCAGGCCGAGGGCGGAAAGTTTGAGGAAATCACGGCGAGAAAAGGGGCGATTCAGTTGAGTCATGCAGGCAAGGATACCCGTAAACAGGCGGGGAGTCAACCGGCGAATGAGTCCGCAATTAAAAAGCGGGGCGAGAGAGCGTCTCGCCCTGCAACGAGAAAGCCGTTAGCGTTATGGCGCGTATTCTCCAAGGACAACGACTTCCACTGTGTAACTTGCCAGGTCGCCGGCCGGGTCAAGGTAGAGATAGGTTTCAAATTCACCGCCGGCGCCGGGAGCGAAGGCATCGCCGCTTTCAGGATAAACATAGCTATACCCGAATCCTACCAGGATACCCGATGCATCCAGAACCTTCACCAGAACGGCGACATCGGTCAGATCCTTGTAACTGTCGTTTGTAAACTGGCCGTTTACAGTCCAATAAGTGCGGTCTTTGGTGACATTGACATTCGACGAAGTAATTGGGACGGTTTTGTAATAGGCTGGATAGGTCGTCCAGTAGTCCACCCGCAACGTGTAACTGTCCACAAGGGAGGCCTGTTCCTCGTTGAAACCAACGACATTGAAGTAAGACACGTCAAAGGGCAGCGACTCGCCGCGTTTAATGGAAACCGGCAGCGATCTATAACGGGCGTCCAGGCAAAGGCCGTCGGCGCTATAAAGGCCGGCGACAAGCGCGGTAGAAATGGTTTTCGTACTGTCGTTGGTCAAAAAACCGACCAAATGGGCATCGTTGTAAGCATCAAAATAGAAATATGTCACATCAATGTATATGGGGTGTGAGGAGATTTCATCAGAAACGCGCGCATCCCACCAAAGAGACCACTGCGTGGCATCACTCGGAGGCTTTTGGAAAGAAATGGCAAAAGGGGTGCGGTCGAAACCATCAGCATCTCCCGCCGGAGCGAGCAGAGAGGCGTAGTCAAGGCTCCAATCCGCCGAGAGGACGGCATCCGAGTCGTTCAGGACGCCACCCGCCAGGGAGGCAATATACGCCCAGTCAGAGCCTAGATTGACCAGTTCGCCGGTCAGATACAGGTAACCATCGCTGCCTTCAACAATTTGAACGCCCTTGTAGGTAACATTTGCCCGCGTAGCCGTGCTCAGTTCATAGTTGCCCACAGTCACCTTATACGAGGCGGGAACGTCGGAGGCAACCGTCTCCAAACAAAACTCGAATGGACTGCTATCTCCCGGGGCCAGGACAGAAAGCATAGGATGGATAATCTCCGCCTCAATCGGGCTGCCGTTTTCATCCATCAGCAGCGAAGCGCCGCTGGCATTGCGCACTTCGACCAGGAGTTCGATGTTTTCGAGCGTCGCGTTGGAGGCGTTCAGCACTTCGCCATAAATGTAGAAATAGCCCCATTGGTCCGGAAAGGAAGTGACGGAAAGGATTTGTAACGTATCTTCGGGTGGAGGATTGACCGGCGGCTGGGTGACGGGCGGGTTGAGCGGCGGCTGTTGAGTAGTAGGCGGTTTGCCGCCGCCAAAGGAGCAGGCCAGGACAGATAAAATAAGCAGACTGGCGGCCAGAGCCAAGAAAAATTTGTTTTTCATTGGTTTTCTCCTCTTGAGATAGGATATTTATTTAATTGGCGGCAAAAAAGAATTCCAGCCCCTTTAAGCACCCCCTGCCCACCTTGTGACCGCCTTCGGTTTCGCAGTAGTGAACCCGGCAACCGGCCTCGCTCAGCAAACGATCAGCCTGGCGCGCTCGCTCGACGGGAACCAGGTCATCGGCGCGGCCGTGAGAGATGAAAATCTCCTTGCCCGTCAGGGCAGCCAGCCTCGCCTCCGCCCCGGCGGGCAGGAACCCGGCCAGCACGGCCAGGCGATTCACCCGCTGCGGGTAGAGGACGCCCAGCGTGTAGGCCAGGGCCGCCCCCTGACTGAAGCCGGCGGCGTCGAACGAAGAGACGTCCAGGCCCGAAACAGACTGCCATTCATCGAGAAACTTCATCAGCAACTCGGCGCCAGGGCGCAGGTCTTCCAGGGAGGGGAAGCCCCAACTGCCGGGGGTCACCTCCCGCCAGGAATAGCCGCCTTCGGGCACAGGGTAAGGAGCGCGGGGCAGAAGGACGGCGCAAGATGCAGACATCCGCTCGGCAAAGAACCACATCGAGTTCTCGTTGCCCGTCCAGCCGTGCAACATCAAGACCAGCCGCGGCGAGGGAATGTTCGCCGGGCGGAGACGATATGTCCAGCCATGGAGGGTGAGAGGAGGGTCAGTCGGAATTCGCACGTTTCACCAGCCAATCGAGCAAAAAAAGAACAAGGAAAACTATCAGCCCAGGAGCGAGGCCGCCGAGAATGCAGAGCAAGCCCAGCAAGGCAGCCTCGCGCCCATAGATTAGATAAATCAGCCCGTCGCCGACCAGCAAGAGCAGCGCCAGAGCGCCAAGGGCCAGGCGTACATTGGTCTGACGAGCATAGCGGCGGAGGTCACGGCTCATGGTTGGGACGCGCAGAGCGGCGCGGGAACAGGCGGCGGCGCACGCGTCCGCTCCAGGAAACGGCGCGGCGCAGGTCGGGCAAAGCGGCTTCGGCGGCAATTTCGCCGCGGCGGATGACATCGGCCACATCCACCTGGTCGAGCAGTCCGATGTGACTGACATCAGGGTGAATGACCACTTCCGGCTGCTCAAGTTGCAGGCGCAGTTCGGTCAACATGCGAGCGCCGATATCCACCGAGGCTGCAAAGATTCGAAAGGCCTGGGCAATGCGCGTCTGCGTCAGGCGGCGCAGGACGGGGCCGGGCAACGGCACGGGGAGAGGCAGTTTCTCCAGGTCAACCGCCGGTTCGGTCTGAGGGGTAAGGGAGACGGCAACGACCGGCAGGGCCGGGGCTAGTCCACGCGCCACCGCAACCGGCACCGGGTCGAGAACGCCGCCGTCCACCAATTCGTGGCCGCCCAAGATTTTCGGCGGGAAGACGCCCGGCACAGCAATCGTCGCCAGGACGGCCTCGGCTACCGGGCCATCGTTGAGGATCACTTCGCGGCCGGAGCGCACGTCCACCGCCGTCAGAGCGCAGGGAATCTTCAGGTCGGCAAACGTCCGCTCGCCGAGAAATTCTTTCAACACATGCCGCGCCCCCGCCAGGCCGAGCAGGCCGGGGCCGTCTTCCTGATCGCGTGTGTAGAGGCTCTCGGCGTCCAGTTCGAGGAAGCGGCGCTCCATCTCATCCGGCGAGTAACCGGACGCGTAGAGGGCGGCCACGATTCCGCCGGCGCTCGTCCCGGCCACAGCGCGGATGCGGAAACCTTCCCGCTTCAACACACGCAGAACGCCGACGTGAGAATAGCCGCGCGAGCCGCCGCCTCCCAGTGCAAGGGTAATCTCCATGAAATTCCTTTCAAAACAAGAATGAAGATATTATACCGAAGAGTATCCCAACACTTGCCGCATAGCCTGCACGAGATGCCGCAAGTCACGCCTAGAGTTATATCCCTGAAAACTGACGCGCAGCAATTTGCGCCCGTTCCAGGCAATCAGCGGCGTTTCGATGCGGTGTTCGTCGTACAGGCGGCGCTTCAGGTCGGCCAGATCAACGCTTTCGGGCAGGGGGATGCTGACGAACTGCCCGAACCATTCCTGCCCGGCTAGGGGCGGCAGACCGGTCAGGGCGGTTATCGCTTCGAGGGCGCGGCGCGCCAGGTCATGACACGCCATCCGCACGCGCGGCCAGTCGTGCTCCTGCTGGAAGCGAATCGCCTCGGGAACGGACAGAAATGCGGCAATGTCGCGCGTCCCCTGCCACTCGTGAAAATCCACCAGATGACTTGGGCCGGGCGATTCTGCCTCCCAGCCCCAAGAGACGACCAGCGGCTCTAAAAGATGCTGGACTTCGGGCCGGGCGTAAAGGAAGCCTGCCCCTTTTGGCGCGCACAGCCACTTGTGCAGGTTGCCGCCGTAGAAATCCGCGCCCAGGTCATCCAGGCAAAGCGGAATCTGCCCCGGCGCGTGCGCGCCGTCTATCACGGTCAGAATCCCCTCGGTGCGGGCGCGGCGGACGACGGCCTCCAGCGGGAAGATGAGCGCTGTCGGACTGGTGATGTGGCTGAGGAAGATGACCCGCGTGCGCGGCGTTACCCCCTGCCAGAGCGCATCGAGAAACGCATCGGGCGTGGTCAGCGGGAGGGGGATGGTTTGCTGGATATACGAAAAGCCGCGCTTCCCCGCCAGGAAGCGCCAGGTACGGTCGAGCGCGCCGTACTCGTGGTCGCTCGTCAGGACTTCGTCCCCCGGCCCGAGGTCGAGGGAACGGGCAACGATATTCAGGGAAACGGTCACGTTGGAGGTATAAACCACGTTTTCGGGGGCCGTCCCCAAGTAAGCGGCCAGGTCAGCGCGGGCAGCGGCCATCAGGTCATTGTGGCGGCGGCCGAGGAATTCCACCGGCTGGCGCTCCAGTTCACGCTGCCAGCGCTGATAGGCGCGGAAGACCGGGCGCGGGGTCGCGCCAAACGAGCCGTGATTGAGGAAGGTGACCGAAGGGTCGAGGAGAAAGTAACGGCGCAGATTGAACATGAGGCGATTATAATCAGCGCGCTATGATTCGTCGCCTTTTTTCGGGAACTTCCGTCCCGCCTGCTTACCGGGCAAACTTCAATCACTTCTACTGGGACATCGGCTGGTTCGGTGTCTTGAGCGGCAGCGCGGCCAACTTCCTGGGCGTTTATGCCGCCCGCCTGGGGGCAAACAGTTTCCAGATGGGTCTGCTGGGTTCGATGGGAGCGGTCATCAGTCTGCTGATTGCTCTGCCCACCGCCCGCTGGCTGGAACGCCGCCGGGTAGACCGGGTGGTGTTCTGGACTTCTATCGCTTACCGCTTGTTCTACCTGCTCTGGATTCCGCTCCCCTGGCTCTTCAACGCCCAGGGACAGATTTGGGCGCTCATCGTGATTGCCCTGCTGATGGGCATCCCGGGCGTACCGCTGGGAGTGGGGTTCAACGCTCTCTTTGCCGACGCGGTGTCGGAGGAGTGGCGGGCGCATGTGGCCGGCATCCGCAACGTAGTCTTCTCGGTCGTCTTCATGGCCTCCTCGCTCGGCTCCGGCTACCTGCTCGACCATCTCCCTTTCCCGGCCGGTTATCAGGTGCTGTTTGGAATCGGCGCGTTTGGGGCGCTGATGAGCAGTTATCACCTGTACTTTATCCGCCCGCTGGAGCAGCGCGCGGACCCCGCGCCGGCGTCCCGTTCCGAAGCCGACGCCCCGGCTTCGGGTGTGCGCGCCGCCCTGCGCCTGGACATCTGGAAGTCGCCCTTCGGACACGTCCTGCTGGTCTTGCTGGCGTTTCATCTGGCTCAGTATCTGGCGATTCCGCTCTTCCCACTCTACAACGTCAACGTGCTGAAGTTGACCGATTCGCAAATCGGCATCGGCACGGCGCTCTTTTACCTGACCGTCCTGCTCGGCTCGACCCAACTGGCGCGCCTGGCGCGCCGTTTTGGGCATCACAAACTGACTGCCTGGGGCATCATGGGGATGAGCCTTTACCCCATCATTCTGTCCTTCTCGCGCTCGGCGTTTCCGTACTATGGCCTGCAAACGCTGGGCGGGCTGGTCTGGTCTATTGTCGGCGGCGCGCAGCCCAACTATATGCTGGAAAAAGTCCCTGCCCATGACCGGCCGGCGCATCTGGCCTGGTACAGCATCGTCGTCAACGCCTGCGTGCTGGGCGGGTCGCTGGCGGGGGCAGCCATCGGCGGCTGGATCGGCCTGGGGACGGCGCTGCTGATATTCGGCTTTCTGCGTCTGCTGGCAGGTCTGATAGTATGGAAATGGGGATAGGACAGGCCAGGCGCAAAATTCCGCCCTACAGCAAGGGAAATTGGATTAAAATCAGGCCTCCTGAGATGCCATGAGCGAGAATGTCAAAGTCGTCGCCACCAACAAAAAAGCCCGCTTCGAGTATTTCCTGCTGGAAACTTTCGAGGCCGGGCTTGCTTTGCAGGGCAGCGAAATCAAGTCCATCCGCGCCGGGCAGATGAGCATCACCGAAGCCTACGTGGAAGTGGACGGCCGCAACGCCTGGCTGGTGGAAGCGCATATCGCTCCTTACGAGCAGGCCAACCGTTTCAACCACGACCCGAAGCGCCGCCGCCGTTTGCTCCTGCACAAAAAGGAAATCCGCGAACTGTGGAACGCCGTCCGCCAAAAGGGGGTGACGATAGTGCCGACGCGCGTTTATCTCAAGAACGGGCGCGCCAAACTAGAAATAGCCATCGCCAAAGGCAAGAAGCTCTACGACAAGCGCGAAGCCATCGCCCGCCGCGACGCCGAACGCGAGCGCGAACGGGAGATGCGCGTACGCTGACAGAGTCATCCCGGCTCAAAAGCCGTCTGGGGGCCTCAAGAGTGTCAGGAAAGCGGGGCGGTCTTTTTCTTGCAGTGCAAATAGAAAAACAAACCTGCACCGCCACCAATAACAGAACATTATCCGCATCGGGCGGAAAGCCGCTCTCCAAAATTATCGGCCTACATTAGTCGCGCACCAAAATATTTGGAGGCGCAATACCTCGTGCCTCCAAAGTTTTTTTCGTTTCATGTTTACCGGCTAATTTTCGTCAAGGACGGTAAGTTTTTATAAACACATCTGCCATCTCCGGGTCGAAAAAGATGCCTTTGCCCCGCTCGATTTCGTCCAAGCCTTCCTGAGCGGAGATGCTGACGTGATACGGGCGGTTCGTTGTCATTGCATCGAAAGCATCTACAATCGCTAATAACCGTCCTTCGCGCGGAATCTGCTTGCCTTTCAGGCCGAACGGATAGCCATTTCCATTCCACAACTCATGGTGATACAGCACATACGGAATTGCCGGGCGAAGATGAGCCACACTTTCAAGCATCTTGGCGCCCGCTTCCGGGTGCTGGCGCATTAACTTCCATTCATCTCCGTCCAAAGGGCCGGTTTTATTCAGGACATGACTGGGGACAATGATTTTGCCAATATCGTGTAGAATAGCGCCGAATTCCAGGATAGCAATCTCTTCCATGCTCCAATCGAGCGCGAAGGCCAGGTTGAGCGCCAGACGGCGGACGCGCTCCAGATGGCCGGCGGTGTAGGGGTCGCGCGTCTCAATGACATTTGCCAGCATGATCACGGTTTGCAGATGCGCGGCGCGGGTATCGAACAATTCCACGGCCTGGCGCCGCTCCAGACGCGCCCGTACAGCATCGATGAGTTCAGAGGCGTCGAAGGGCTTGAAGAGGTAATCGTCCACCCCAAGTTTGCGTGCCGCTGCCACATCCGAGCGTTCGGTGCGGGCGCTGAGAAACAGGAACGGCACAGTCACTCCGGCAGGCATCATGCGGATAACGCGCAACAATTCAAAGCCGTCCATTTCCGGCATCATTACGTCTGAGATGACCATATCGGGGTTATTAGCGGCAAATAAATCCAATGCCACCTTCCCGTTTGAAGCGCAGTATAGCTGATAGCCCTCCCCCTCAAGGATGTTTTTCATGAGTTCTAGAAGAAGGGCATCATCTTCGACAAGTAAAAGTTTGGCCACAATTCACCTTTCCTTCAATCAACAACTAAATTATATCTAAGAACAACAGTCTCTATCCGATTACCACCTGGCCCGATGCTCTTCAGCGAAGCCGATGAGGTCTTTGATTTCTATCACTTCGCCGTCATCAGCAACTGACCGACCATTGTAGCGTCCGAACATCTGATGCACTTCGCTGTAAATCACGCCCAGGTTGGTGACGGCGGTGCGTTCTTTGAACGGCGTGAAGACCAGGTCGAGGCGGCCTTCGCTATCGGTAAATTTCCACGGCTTCATGTAGTCGCCGGAGACGTAATCGAACTTGACCTGCTCCAGTTTGTGGATGCGGTTGCCGAGAATGAGGGCGTTCTCGCCCGCCCGCGACAGGTCGCCGAAGCCGCAGCCGAGGTTCAGGCCAATCGTCCGCCCATCGGGCAGGAAGCCGGAGGCCGAAGCCCAGTTCCAGTAGGATTGGTACTCCCAGACGCCGCGCCCCCAGTCCAGCGAGCCGAGACAGGTGCGCGGGTCGAGACTTTCGGTCAGGTCGCCATATTTGACCGTCCCGCTGGCGGGCAGGCAGTTGATTTTGCGGTTGTAGTAGAAACGCCGCTTCCCGATGGGGATGACGATCGTCATTGACTCGTACTCCGCTGGGCAGGCCAGGCGGAGATCCATCTCGAGGCCGCGCCCGTCGTGGAAACCAGGCCAGGAGACGGAGAGATGCCGCTCGCCGGGGAGCAGGCGAAAGGTCAGGCGCGCCCGCTCATCGGCAAAGGAACTGTCGCCCTCGGTGGAGTTGCGCGGCAGTTGGATGCCTTTCCCCAGCGGAATCACCAGCCCCTCCTCGTGCAGGTCGCCGGTCTCGAAGTCGAGGGCGTAGGCGAAGATATTGCCGGCGTAGCCCAGGTCGGCGATGGTGGCCGAGTAGAAGCGGCGCGGGGTGAAGATGGCGTAATAGTCCCAGCGTTTGATGCGAAAGCGCTGGAGCGGACGCAGGGCGTAGAAACGGGCAGACTCAAGGTTGCAATCCAGCAGCGGCTGGCGCGCCCAGCCAATTTGCGCCAGGCTGCCATCGGGATTGAGCAGGGGACCAGGTCGGGTCAGTTCGGTTTGCATGGTTTCTCTCACTTGCCACAGATTACATGAATTTTCACAGATTGGGACTGAAAACCGCGCCAATCCGTGAAATCTAAGGCTGAAACTCTGTTGAAGTGGTCTGGTTCGAGTTTAGTGCGGATGACGGGAGATGTCAACGCCAGACGTTATAATTCAGGCATGACCTCTCTCCGCATCGGCATAGACATCGGCGGGACGTTCACCGACTTTGTCGTTTACGACCCCGCCTCCGGTCAACTCCGGACCTTCAAACTGCTCTCCACCCCCCGCGACCCGGCGCAGGCTGTGCTAGACGGGCTGCAGCGGATTTTCGAGAGCAGCCAGTTACTGAACACTGATAACTGTTCACCGATTACTGTCATCCACGGCTCCACCATCGCCACCAACGCCCTGCTGGAACGCAAAGGCGCACCGACCGCGCTGGTGACGACGCGCGGCTTCGGCGACGTGCTGCAAATCGGACGCCAGAACCGCCCCGCCCTGTACGACTTCTTCGCCGACCCGCCTCCGCCGCTCGTCCCCGCCGAATTGCGCTTCGAGGTGGAGGAACGCGTGGATCACGAAGGCCATGTCTTGAAGGTACTGGAGGAGGGGGAGGAGGTGGTGAGGCAAGTGAGAAGGGAGAAGGGAGAAGGAGAGAAGGGAGAAGGGCGAAGGGTGGAGAGTGTAGCCGTCTGCCTGCTCTTTTCGTTCCTGCGCCCGGAGCATGAACAGGCCATCGGCGAGAGATTGCGCCGGGCGGGCTATTTCGTCTCGCTCTCGTCCGAGATTCTGCCCGAATACCGCGAGTACGAGCGCGCCAGCACGACCGTTGTCAACGCTTACGTCTCGCCCATCATGGACAGGTATCTTTCCCAACTCGAAACCCACCTCCCTGCCGGGGTGAGACTGGGCGTGATGCAATCCAACGGCGGGAGCATCTCGCCGGCGCAGGCGCGGCGCGAGGCGGTGCGCTGCATCCTTTCCGGCCCGGCGGGCGGCGTGGTGGGATGCGAATACGTGGCAAAGGCCCTCGCCGCTTCCTCTCTCCCTGGGGAAGAGGGGCCAGGGGTGAGGGTCATCACCTTCGACATGGGCGGCACGTCCACCGATGTCTCGCTGATTGACGGCGCGCCGCAGGTCACCACCGAGGCGGTCGTGGGCGGCTGCCCCATCCGCGTCCCGCTGCTCGATATCCACACCATCGGCGCGGGAGGCGGCTCGATTGCCCGCGTGGACGAGGGCGGGGCGCTGCGCGTCGGACCCGAATCGGCCGGCGCGGCCCCCGGGCCGGTCTGCTACGGGCGCGGCGGCACGCGTCCCACCGTCACCGACGCCAATCTCGTCCTGGGGCGCATCCCGCCGGAGCATTTCCTCGGCGGGCAGATGCCGCTCGACCTGGAGCGCGCCCGCGCCGCGCTGGAACGCCTGGGCCGGGAACTCGGCCTCTCCGCGGAGGAGGCCGCCCTGGGCGTGGTCGCCGTGGCCAACGCCCACATGGAGCGCGCCCTGCGCGTCATCTCGGTCGAGCGCGGCCGCGACCCGCGCGCCTTCACCCTGCTCTCCTTCGGCGGCGCGGGCGGCCTGCACGCCGCCGACCTGGCGCGCGCCCTGGGCATCCGCCGCGTGCTCGTCCCGCCGCTGGCTTCCACCCTCTCGGCCTTCGGCATGTTGGCCGCCGACGTGGTCAAGGATTACACCCTGACGGTCATGCTCCCCGGCGAGACGCCCGTGGACGAACTGACCGCCCGCCTCGAACCGCTCGCCGAGCGCGGCCGCCGCGACCTGCTGGCCGAGGGCGTCCCGGCAGAGGACATCCGCATCGAGCGCTTCCTCGACATGCGCTACCGCGGCCAGTCCTACGAACTCATCGTCCCCTTCAGCGAGACGGTGTACGCAGACTTCCACAAACAGCATCTCGGTCAATATGGATACGCGAATAACGACGCGCCGGTTGAGGTGGTCAACCTGCGGGTGCGGGCGGTCGGGGCGACGACTCCCCCGCCCCTCCGCCGCGAGCCGCCCGCCGGTCCGGACCCCGAGGCGGCGCGGCTGGAGACGCGTCCCGTGCGCTTCGAGCAGGGTCTCCTCCCCACGCCGCTCTACCGCGCCGAGGCGCTCCGTCCGGGCAACCGGCTCGCAGGTCCGGCCGTGATCGTGCGCGCCGATACCACCGTCCTGCTGGGGCCGTCCGACCGCGCCGAGGTGGACGAATTCGGTAATCTTCTGATTGAAGTCAATTGACCTTCTTTGTCAACAGATGTCTCCGTTCATCTTTGTTCATCTCCGGTTGCCATGACCTACGACCCCATCCAACTCGAAATCTTCAAACATCTCTTCGCCGCCATCGCCGAGGAGATGGGCACGCTGCTGCGCAAGTCGTCTTACTCGCCGAACATCAAGGAGCGGCGCGATTTCTCCTGCGCCGTGTTCGACGCCCAGGGACGCATGGCCGCGCAGGCGGCGCACATCCCGGTGCACCTGGGAGCCATGCCGCTCTCGGTGCGGGCGGCGGTGGAACGTTTCGGCGCCGACCTGCACCCCGGCGACCTCATCGTGCTCAACGACCCCTTCCGCGGCGGCACGCACCTGCCGGATATCACGATGGTCTCGCCGGTTTTCATCACCACAGAGCACACAGAGAGCACAGAGAAAGACCATTTCCTGGTCGGCTTTGTGGCCTCGCGCGCCCATCATGCCGACGTGGGCGGGATGACGCCCGGCTCGATGCCGGTGGCGCGCGAAATCTACCAGGAGGGGCTGATTCTGCCGCCGGTCAAACTGGCGCGGCGCGGCGAGGTGGATGCCGACCTGCTGGAACTCATCCTGGCCAACGTCCGCACGCCGCAGGAGCGGCGCGGCGACCTGCTGGCGCAGATGGCCGCCAACCGGCGCGGGGCCGAACGGCTGCTCGACCTGGCGGCCCGCTACGGCGCGGACGAGGTGCAGCAGGCCATGGCGCAACTGCTTGCCTACACCGAGCGCCTGACGCGCCGCCTGCTGGCCTCCCTGCCCGACGGCACCTACCGCTTCGAAGACGCCCTCGACAACGACGGCGTGAGCGAGGCGCCCGTTCCCATACGCGTCGCCGTGACCATCTGCGGCGAGGAAGCCGTAGTGGACTTCAGCGGCTCGGCTCCCCAGCAGCAGGGCAGCGTCAACGCGGTGGAAGCCATCACCCTCTCGGCGGTCTATTACGTCTTCCGCTGCCTGCTGGGGCTGGACGCGCCTAACAACGCCGGTTGTCTCGCGCCGATACAGGTCATCGCCCCGCCCGGCACGGTGGTCAACGCCCGGCCGCCCGCGCCGGTGGCCGGGGGCAACGTGGAAACCAGTCAACGCATCGTGGACGTGTTGCTCGGCGCGCTGGCGCAGGCCTGCCCGGAGCGCGTCCCGGCCGCCAGCCAGGGGACAATGAATAATGTGACCATCGGCGGCCTTCTCCCCTCTTCCTGCGGGAGAGGGGTCGGGGGTGAGGGGCGTTTCGCCTACTACGAAACCATCGGCGGCGGGACGGGGGCGCGGCCCACAGCCGATGGAATCTCTGCCATCCATTCGCACATGACCAACACGCTGAACACGCCGGTCGAGGCGCTCGAATACGCCTACCCGCTGCGCGTCCGCCGCTACGCCATCCGGCGCGGCTCGGGCGGCGAGGGACGCTTCCGCGGCGGGGACGGCATCGTGCGCGAGATCGAAGCGCTGACCGACTGCACCGTCACCCTGCTGACCGAGCGCCGCGTCCTGGCTCCCTATGGGCTGGCCGGAGGCGAATGCGGGGCGTGCGGCGAAAACGTGCTCCTGCGCAACGGGCAGGAGATTCCCCTCCCCGGCAAAGGCTCGGTGGAGTTGAAAGCCGGCGACGTGCTCTCGATCCGCACGCCGGGCGGCGGCGGGTATGGGGTAAAATCCGAGTGATGGAACTCTGGACGGATTTCACCTTCCCCCTGAGCCCGGACGACATCCTGCGCGGCGAGGGCGCGGACCCTGAATCGGCTCGCGCTCGCCGTCCGGCGCTGGAGGCGGCTGCCGCCGAGGCCCTGCGCCTGGGGCTGCCCGTCCTCGCTCCGGCGGCAGCCGTCCGGGAAATCAACGTCCTCGAACAGCGTCACGAGCGAGTTCTGCTCGCAGGCGGCCAACTGAGCGGGCCGCTGGCCGCCCGTCACCTGGCCGGGGCGGAGCGGGTCGCGGCGGTCGTCTGCACCATCGGGCCCGAACTGGAGAAACTGGCCGCGGCGCAGGAAAATTCCCTGCTCATGCTGGCCCTCGACGGGCTGGGCAACGCCGCGGTGGAGACGGTCGCCCAGCAGGTCTGCGCGCGGCTCGGGGAACGGGCGCAGGCCGCCGGTCTGGCAACGAGCACGCCGCTTTCCCCCGGCGAGGCGGGTTGGCCGGTGGAGGTGGGTCAGCCGCAAATCTTCTCTCTGCTGGAGCCAAATCCGGCAGGCGTGCGTCTCAGCGAGAGCGGGATGATGCTTCCGCAAAAGTCGCTCTCCTTCGTGGTCGGCATCGGGCGGCATGTGACGCAGACCGACCTGTGCGAATTGTGCAGTCTGAAGGAAAGGTGCCGCTACCGCCATGCCTGAGTTTCGCGTGGACTTTCAACCGGTGGGACGGCGCGGCGTCATCCGCCCCGGGCAGACGCTGCTCGAAGCCGCGCAGGCGGCGGGCGTGGGACTGGCCTCCGTCTGCGGCGGCGCGGGGACGTGCGAGGAATGCCGGGTGCGGGTCCTGACCGGCAGCCTGTCCGCGCCAACCCCAAGCGAGGAGGCCGCCCTGGGCGCTGCGGCGCTGGCCGAGGGCTGGCGGCTGGCCTGTCAGGCCGAGGCGCGCTCGGACGTGCGCCTGCACATCCCGCCCGAGTCGCTGACTGCCCCCCAGCGCCTGCAAACCGAGGGGCTGGAAGCGGAAATCATCCCGGAGCCGGTCGTCCGGGCGCCGGGCGCCTACGGGCTGGCGGTGGACATCGGCACGACCAAACTGGCCGCTTATCTCGTGCGGCTGGAAAGCGGGGAGACGGTTGCCCGCGCCGGGGCGATGAATCCGCAGATTGCCTACGGCGAGGACGTGGTCAGCCGCATCGCTTACGCCGGGCGCGAGCCGCAGGGCGCAAAGCGGCTTCAAAGCGTCCTCGTGGACACCTTGAACAGCCTGCTGGAGCAGATGTGCGCCGAAGCAAACGTGCCGCCGGCGCGCGTGCTGGACGCCGTGCTGGTCGGCAATACCGCCATGCACCACCTGGCCGCCGGTCTGCCGGTGGAGCAACTCGGTCACGCGCCCTTTGCCCCGGCCACCACCGAGCCGCTGACCCTGCCGGCCGCCGCGCTGGGCCTGGCACTGGGGCCGGGCGCGCAGGTCTATTTCCCGCCGGTCATCGCCGGGTACGTCGGATCGGATCATCTCGCCATGCTGTTGGCTGTAGGTCAGATTGACAATCCGACCTACGTTGCCCTCGACATCGGCACCAACACCGAGATCGCCCTGTTTGCCGAGGGGCGCATCACCTGCTGTTCGTGCGCTTCCGGCCCGGCCTTCGAGGGGGCGCACATCCACGAGGGGATGCGCGCCGCGCCCGGGGCAGTGGAGCGCGTCCGCTGGAGCGAGGGGAAGTTCCTGTGGCAGACCATCGAGAACCAGCCGCCGGTCGGCATCTGCGGATCGGGCATCCTGGACGCGGTGGCGGCGCTGCTGGAGGCGGGTCTGGTGCGCGCCAACGGGCAGTTGCTCCCCGGCGGGGAGGTGACGCTCGTCCCCGCCGCGCAGACCGGGCTGGGACGTGACCTGGTGGTCACGCGGCGCGACATCCACGAGATTCAACTCGCCAAGGCCGCCATCCGCTCGGGGGTCGAGGCGCTGCTGCGCCGCGCCGGTCTCGCCGCCGCCGACCTGGATGCGTTCATCGTGGCCGGAGCGTTCGGGACGTATCTCGACCTGCGCTCGGCCGTCCGCGTGGGCATGTTCCCCTCCCTGCCGATGGAGACGTTCCGCCAGGTGGGCAACGCGGCGGGCGTGGGGGCAAAGCAGATGCTCCTCTCGGCAACCAAACGGCAGGAGGCCGAGGCGCTGGCGCGTCAACTCGGTTACATCGAGTTGGCGACGGATAAGGGGTTTATGGATGCGTTTATGAAGCATCTGGCTTTGTAAACGCAGGGGATGATGGTGCTGTATAATTAGTTTACTTGGAGGCGCATATGTTCCAAACTTTGGAAGCCACAGTTGATCGAGACGGCCGGATTATTCTGCGTCAACCAATCCGCCTGCCTGAGCCGCGCCGGGCGCTTGTCATCATCCTGGATGAGCCTGCCTATCTTGTCTCAGAAACGGCTTTGTTGAGCGAAGGCGCTTTGGAAGACTGGAGCCGTCCCGAAGAGGAGGAAGCATGGGTGCACTTGCAGCCGGGCAAGTAGTTCTCGTTCCCTTCCCCTTCTCGAATTTATCCCAAGCAAAAATGCGTCCCGTTGTGGTCCTCGCTGATGCCGGATGCAAGGACTGGATTCTTTGCCAGATTACCAGCAACCCTTACGGCGACCGGCACGCAATCGAGATAACCGACACGGATTTCCAAAGCGGTTCTCTGCGCATGACCAGTTACGCCCGTCCCGGCAAACTTTTCACAGCCAACGAGGAATTAATCGCCGGCAAGGCAGGAACGCTGAGCCAGGAAATCTTGCACAGGTTAATAGATGCAGTCATCGAACTCCTGAAAGCAGGGACTTAGCCCCCTATAGGCATGAGCAGTTTCACCCGCACCATCCCGGCTTACAAAACGCCGCAGGAAGTCGAAGCGCTCCTGCGGCGGGAAAACGATTTCATCCCGCTAGCCTACAGACCAACGCAAGCCCGTGCGGGCGATTACATCTACCTGATTTATCGCCGCAAAATTGTCGGGCGGGCAAAGATCGCCGCCATCGAAGCAGTCGAGGCATCCGCCCCGCCCGACGAGGGCCTCGACTGGGCGCGCTGGCTGGTGCGCTACGCGGGCGGCTGGGAGCAGCCGGGGCGCGACATCCCGGCGCAGGGACATCAGAGCGTGCGTTATCTGGGGGAGGGATGGTTTGGAGATCTGGACGCCGAGGAATGGTAGTAGTAGAGAGGGCGGGATTCGAATCCCGCCCTCCCTTACAACACTCTATGAAGCCTCCGCTTGCTTCAATTTCTCCGCCGCGCGGAAATACTTCAGGTAACGCATGGAATTCGCGTCGCGGCCCAGGAGCAGGTCGGTCGCCCGGACGGTCATTCCCATTTTGGCCGGGTCGGTGATGGCGCAGGTCGCCCCGGCCTGAATGCACAGCGTCAGGAAGGCGGCGTTGACCGTGGGACGCTCCGGCAGGCCGAACGAGACGTTCGAGGCGCCGACGTTGACGTTCACGCCCAGCGACTTGCGCAGGATTTCGATGGTCTGGAGCGTGACCAGGGCGGCTTTGCTGTCCGAACCGACGGTCAGCACCAGCGGGTCCATGACCACGTCCTCGGCCGGGATGCCCAGACGGGCGGCGCGCTCGAGAATCTTCTCGGCCACCGCGACGCGCTCCTCGGCCGTCTTGGGGATGCCATTGTCATCCATGGTCAGGCCGATGACCGCCGCGCCGCGCTCTTTGACCAGCGGCAGGACGGCCTCCAGCCGTTTTTCTTCCCCGCTGACCGAGTTGACCAGCGGTTTGCCCGGCGCGGCCGCCAGACCCGCCGCCAGCACGTCCGGGTTGGCCGAGTCGAGGCACAGCGGCAGGTCGGTGACCGAGGCAAGCAGTTCCACCACCTGCCGCATAACGCTCACCTCGTCAATGCCCGGCGCGCCGACGTTGACATCCAGCACGTCCGCGCCCCAGGCGGCCTGGTCGAGCGCCAACTGGCGGACGTAGTTCAGGTTGCCTTCGCTCAGCGCGGCGGCGAGTTTCTTGCGCCCGGTGGGGTTGATTTTCTCGCCGATCATGATGAAAGGCTTTTCGGGGGCAATGACAACTTCCTTTGTAGCAGATTTCAAAATGGTGTGCATGGGGCTCCAGAGAGAGTAGAGAACAGGCGAATTTAGACCGACGATTTTTGAGCCAAGAAGCGCAGCGCCGCCTCGGCCAGAATCGCCGCGCCGATGGGCAGGGCGCGCTCGTCAATGTCGAAGCGCGGATTGTGGCCGACGCGTTCATCCCCCTCGAGGCGCGTCCCCAGCGTGAACATCGCCCCAGGAACGACATCCAGGAAACAGCCGAAGTCCTCCGCCCCCAGGTCTTTGCGGAACGGCCGGACGTGTTCGCCGCCAAGCAACGCCGCGGCCGCGCGCTCGATGAGCGCCGCCGCGTCCGGGTGGTTGACCATCGGCGGCGTGCCAATCTCGAAGCGCAGTTCGTAGTCGCCGCCCAGGGCGCGGGCCACCTCGAAGGCGCGGCGCATCTCGGCGTGAATCTGCTCCTGGACGCGCTTCTCCGTGTAGCGCAGCGTGCCGCTCATCTCGACCCGCTCCGGGATGACGTTCTCCGCCTGCCCGCCGTGCAGCGAGCCAAGGCTCACCACCGCCGGGTCGAAGGGGTGCAGCCGCCGCGAGACGATGTTATTCAGCGCCAGGATGACCTGCGCCGTCAGGACGAACGGGTCGAGACCGAGATGCGGATACGCGCCGTGGCAACCCCTGCCGAGCACCGCGCCGAACCACGAGTCCACGCCGCCCGAAACCGGCCCGGCCTCGATACAGATATCGCCGACCGGCGTCGCCGGGTCCACATGCAGGGCGAGGGCCATGTCCACGCCCTCCAGCGCCCCGTCGGCAATCATGCGCGGCGCGCCGGAGATGCCTTCTTCGTCGCCGACCTCCTCCGAGGGCTGGAACAGGAAGCGCACCGAACCGGGGAAACGCTCCCGCGAAAGAAGCAGCGCCGCGCCGAGCGCCATAGCCGTGTGGGCATCGTGGCCGCAGGCGTGCATCACGCCGGGGACCTGCGAGCAGTACGGCGTCTCGTTGGCCTCCTGGATGGGCAGCGCGTCCATGTCGGCGCGGATGGCGATGCGCGGCGCGCCGGACCCCAGGTCTGCCACCACGCCCGTCCGCCCGACGCCGTGCCGGACGCGGCAGCCCAGTTCCTCGCAGATTTCGGCCACCCGCGCGGCAGTGCGCGTCTCCCGGAAGCCGAGTTCGGGGTGCATGTGGAAGTCGCGCCGCCAGGCGATGAGTTGGTCTTGAATGGCTTGGGCTTTATTGAGCATAAAAATCCTTTCAACACGCAGGATTTACATAGATTTTATAAAGGCTTCTTCCGTGGTGTCCTTTGTGACAACCTTGGCGCCCTTTGTGTTGAAGCATTCATTGCGGTCGTCCCGGCCGTCGGACAGGGCAGCGGCCCGAACGCGATTCCCAAACTGGCAATTTCGAGGATGGCCGCGGCTTCGTGGTCGGGAAAGGTCAGCAGGATGCCGGTCTCGGAGAGAATCCGCAGGGTGGCCTGGTGGATGGATTCAATCTGTTCGGCGGAGAAAAAGGTCAGGCTCATGGCAGGGGCGGCAAAGAATCCATCCCGGCCTGTTTGGCCAGCGAGACGACCATCGCCCGCAGTTCGCGCTCCTGCTCCGGGGGGAGGGACGGGCGCTCGTAAGCGGCGAGCAGGTCGCGGGTCCGGGCGCGAGCGCGGGCGAAGGCATCTTGCCGGCCCGCCTCCTGCCAGGCGCGGACGGAGTCGCGGTCAATGACCGGCGAGGGCAGGTACTGCTCCAGCGGGAACAGTTCGCGGGTCAGTTTCTGGCGCAGGAAGTCGCCCTTGAAGTTGAAATTTTCGTAGAAGACCGCCGCCAGCGTCTCGGTGCGCGCCTCGATTCCGGCCAGCAGGCGTTTGGCCATGCCGATCGCCTCGGCATCAAGGACGAGTTTCTCGGCGCTCTGGCAGGCCAGGAAATCGAGCATCCCTGCGCCGGAAATCATGTTGATGCCGCCCAGCGCGCCGAGCAGGGCGCTGACGCCGCTCTCCAGCCCGGCCTGGGCGTCCACGATTTTGGCGTCCGACGCGCCGAGGTAGGTGTGGGTGGGCAGGGCAAGCGACTTGCCGACCTGGGCGTAGGCGATGTCAATCATGGCCGTCTCGACCGCGCCCATCGGCGTGGTGCCGCGGCGCATATCGAAGATCGCCGGCGCTCCGCCCCAGACAATCGGCGCGCCGGGGTTGGCAAGTTGGTGAATGGCGATGCCGCTCAAACTCTCGGCGGCGTGCTGGACGACCGATCCCAGCAAGGTGACCGGCGCGGCGGCCCCGGCCAGCGGCATGGAGATGAGTTCCGCCGGAACGCGGGCGCGCGCCAGGGCAATCAGGTTTTGCGCGCCGAAGTCGCTCCAGATGAGCGGCGGCGAGGGGCAGACATCGAAGATTGCCTGCGGTTTTTCGGCCAGCCCTTCGCGCCCGCCGGCGAAAATCGCCAGCATGTCGAGCATGTGTTCGAGCGTCTCGATGGCAAAGGCGCCGGTGACGATGGGCTTGCGCGAGTAGAGCAAAACAATGTAGAGCCGATACAGGTCGCCGATGGCCTTCGGCACCTCATTACAGACCACCGCCGTGGACTGGGCATCGTAGGCGGGGAGCATCTCGGCCACTTTGACCAGCCGGACGAGGTCGGCGGTTTCGGAGGGTTTATGCTCCAGCGTCTCCGGCTCGAGGACGTGGACGCCGGAGGAGCCGGGGTCGAAGTGCACCGCGTCGCCCCCGTAGCGCACCGTCGGGCGGCCAGCGCGGTCATAGAGCCAGAATTCCGCCGGGACGGTTTCGAGGGCGCGGCGGATGACTGTCTCCGGGAGGTGGACGATCTCGCCGTCCACGCGTGCGCCTGCCGCAGCGAGCAGGTCACGCGCTTCGGTGTCCTGCACCTTGACGCCGGGCTGCATCAGCAAACGGAAGGCTTCGTCCAGGATGCGGCTGATGAGGTCGAGAGAGAGGAGTTCGAGTTTGGGTTGCATAAAGGGTTGGAAGGTTGAAAAATTGGAAGGGGGGTAGGTTGGAAACTTGAGAGGTTGGTGGCCGGTCAGAATTTTTCCTGCGCCAGGTCAAAAGCACCAGACAACGAACTACCAGACTCGCGTATCCGTTCCAATGCGCTTTTCTCTTTGCGCTCTTTGCATTCAAGCATGCGTGACCTTAGTGGTGGACAGTTTGCCCTGCCATACACCACACTCTCGTAGCACTCTCTCACTTCTCACTCATCACTTCTTCTTTCTCACTTCTCACTCTTTTCAATAATCTTCCTCAACTCGGCGCTCAACTTCGGGTCGAGCGGTTCGGGGCGGTGTTCGGCGAGTAATTTACGGGCTTTGGCCAGCGCCCAGTCGCGGGCATCGTCTTTCTTCGCCTCCCACTCGTTATAGGGACGGCGGTCCATGAACTGCGGGACGAAAATCTCGCGCATGTGCTTGAGGGTGTGTTTTTGCGTCAGGAAGTTGCCGCCGGGGCCGACCGCGGCAATCGTGTCGAGCGCCAGCGTCTCATCGTCCACCACGATGCCCTGCATGGTCTTGTGGATGATGGCGAAAATCTCGCAATCCATCATCATCTGCGCGTAGGACCAGATGCGGCTACCGTGCAGGAGACCGACGCCCAGCAGCATATCGGACATGACGACACTCGCCATGAAGGTCGAGAGACTGTTTTCCACGCCTGCCTGCCAGTTGGGTTCTTTGGCGCCGGTGGCAAACGAACCCATCGAGATCGGGAGGTTGTAGAAATCGGCCAGGGCGTTCTGGGCCGCGCCGTAGAGGAAATCTTCCGGGCCGCCGCCGGTGTAGGCGCCGGTGCGCAGGTCAGAGGCGGTCTGCGCCGCGGCGTAGAAGACCGGAGCGCCGGGGTAGGCCAGTTGAAGGAGGGCGGTGGCGGCGATGACCTCGGCGTTGCCCACCGCCAGGTTGCCGGCGAGCGTGGCCGGACCGGTGGTCAGGTTGGCGGCCATGGTCATGAAACCGGTCGGGACGCCGGCCTCGGCGGCCAGCAGGGCGGCATCCAGCGAGCCGCCGTCGTGTCCGAGCGGCGGGGCGGAGCATTGCATCAGCGAGAGGACGGGGCGTTTGCGCAGGGCGTCGCGTCCACCGGCGATGAGCGCCGCCATTTCGATAGCAGCCCGCGCCTCGCGCGCATTGTAGATGCTTTCGGTCTGGACGTGCTTGGTGGAGTTCTCCCAGATGACCTTGATTTCGTGCAGGCTGCGCGTTTCGGGCGGCATGTCCTGCGCGCTGACCGGCACCCAGTGGAAAGCCACTTCGGGGGTGGCGTCGGCGAGGCGGGCGATTTCGGCCACGTCACGCAGCGTGGAGGTGCGGCGCGCCCCGCTTTCGATGTCCAGCACTTCCACGCCGCAGCCATCAGTGCCGACGAAGACGTGGTTGCCGTCCAGCGGCAAATCCTGGGAGGGGTCGCGGGCGCAAAGGGTGTAGGCGGCGGGCGCCTGTTTGAGCGCTTCCTCGATGAGATGCGGTTTGGCGCGGACGACCATCTTTTCGGCGTCCACGCTCGCCCCGAAAGATTGCCAGATGTCAAGAGCGCGCGGTGAGGGAAAACGAACGCCAACCTTCTCGATAATCCAAAGGGTGGCGTCGTGAATTTTTTGCACTTCCTCCGGCGTCAGCACTTCCAGCCGCAGTTTCGGGTTGGTGATGGATTGGATGGGAATGGGCATGGTTCCAACTTCTCCCCTCTCCCAAAATGGGAGAGGAGCCGCGGGCGAGGGCTAAGCGGCTCCGACAAGTTGCTTGGCCACCGCTACCGCGCCGATAGCGTCTTCGGAGTAGCCGTCGGCTTCGATGCGCTGCACCCAGTCGCGGGTCACGGGCGCGCCGCCGACCATGACCTTGATTTTGCGGCGCAGGCCTTCCTTATCCAGCACTTCGATGACTTCGCGCTGCTTCACCATCGTGGTCGTCAGCAGGGCCGAAAGGCCGACGATATCGGCGTCCACTTCCTTGGCCTTGGCGAGGATCTTTTCGGCCGGCACGTCCACGCCCAGGTCATAGACCTCGAAGCCAGAGGCCGAGAGCATCGTCCCGACCAGGGTTTTGCCGATCTCGTGGATGTCGCCCTGCACGGTGGCCAGCACCACCTTGCCGAGGATCTGGCGCTCGGTGCCGCGCTTTTTCATCTCCGGTTCGAGGACGGCGACGGCGGCTTTCATCGCCTCGCCGGCCATGACCAGTTCGGGCAGGAAGGCCTCGCCGCGGGCGAAGGCGTCGCCGACGGTGTTGACGCCCACCACGAAGCCCTGGTTGATGGCCTCCAGCGGGTCAATGCCGGCTGCGACGGCCTGCTTGGCCAGTTCGGCGGCGGCATCCGAGTCGCCGTCAATGATGGACTGGGACATTTTCTGGAAGAGTTCTGTGCTCATTGCAATCTCCTGAAACGTTTGACCGTTGCGTCTGCAGAGCAAACCAAGCAATCGGTTGAAGAGAGTGTGTCCACAGCATTCTTGCGGCAATTATAAAGCATAGAAGAGGCTGTCGCCCCAAAGTCGTTCGGGCTTCATGCTGCAACGATCTCGCCGGTCAGTCCATCTTCCCCTTCTCCCGTCAAGCGCACCCGGTCGAAGCGGTTCCAGCGCGGTTCAGGCGCAAGAGCAGTGACACGCAGGTAATTATCGGTCAGCCCTTCCATTCGCCAGCCGGAGTCGTTCAGGCGGTCGGTCGCTTCCCATAGGACGGTCATTGTCTGACCGAGGAAGCGGCGACGATAGGCAGCCGCCGATTGGGCCAAAACCTGGCGCAGGCGGGCGCTGCGCTCGCGGGCGACATCTCCGCGAATTTGGTTCTTCATACGCGCCGCTGCCGTGCCCGGACGCCGGGAGTAAGTGAAGACATGCCCGCCGGCGAAATCCATCGCCCGCACGAAATCGAGCGTTTCGGTAAACTCGGTTTCCGTTTCGCCCGGAAAGCCGACGATGACATCGGTGGTAATCGCAACTTCGGGAATGAGTCGGCGGGCAGATTCGACCAGCGCGGCAAAGGAGGCCGGCGTCGTCCGGCGCGCCATGTGCCGCAGAACGTTCGCGCTGCCGGATTGAAGCGGCAGGTGCAGATGACGGCACAGACGCGGCTCCTGCCAGAGTTGAAAGAAAGCGGCGTCCAAATCCCAGGGTTCGAGCGAGGACAGGCGCAGACGCGCCACCGGCGTCCGGCTGAGCAAAGCAGATATCAGGTCCGCCAGCCGCAGCGGGGAGGCGAAGTCGCGTCCCCACGCGCCGAGATGCACGCCGGTCAGGACAATTTCCTGCACCCCGCCGTCCAACGCAGACTGCACATCACGCAGAACGTCATCCAGGGGGCGGGAACGGGAAGCGCCGCGCGCAAGGGTAGTGACGCAAAAGGTACAAGCATTGTCGCAACCGTCCTGGACTTTGAGAAAGGCACGCGTGCGAGCGCGCAGGCCAGGGAGCGGTTGACGCGCCAACGGTTCAAGGTCGAAAAATTCGCGAGGCAGACCGAGCAGGTCGGCGACAAGGGCATCTTTCTCGAGATTGGGGACGATGCGCGCCACGCCGGGCAGGCCGGCGGCCTTGTCGGGTTCGAGGGTGGCCCAACAGCCGGTGGCAACGATGCGTTCCACCCCCTGACGCGCTGCCTGCCGGATTTTGCTGCGCGAGTCGGCGGCCGCCTCCGAGGTGACGGCGCAGGTATTGACCACCGCCAGGTCGGCCTCGGCAGCCGTAGGCACAATTTCATGCCCGGCAGCGCGGAACTGTCGGGCAAGGGTTTCGATTTCCGCCTGATTGAGGCGGCAGCCAATCGTATCGAGAAAGATTTTCACGTTTCAATCAGATTATGTCACGCCGGCAGCCACCTGCTCGCCGTACGCCAGCAGGGCCTTGACCATCTCCGGACTGCGGCCTTCGGCGTAAACGCGCAGCACCGGCTCGGTGCCGGAGGGGCGGATGAGCAGCCAGGAATCATCGGCCAGAATGTATTTGACGCCGTCCATGGCCGCGACTTCGATAACCGCCTGCCCGCCAATCGAGGCCGGGGCCTGTTTGGTCAGGCGGTCGGTCATTTCAGCCTTTGCCACCGGTCGGCTGAGGCGCATGTCGGTGCGCTCGTAGAAAGCCGGGCCGACCTCGGCAAGGAGTTCCTCCACAAGAGCGCGCAGAGGCTTGCGGCTGGCGGCAATCATTTCCACCAGCAACAGCCCCATGATGGGCCCGTCGCCCTCCGGGATGTGTCCCTTGAACGAAATGCCGCCGGATTCTTCGCCGCCGATGAGGACATCTTCGCTGAGCATGTAGTCGGCAATGTGATTGAAGCCGACTGGCGTTTCGTAAAGTTTTAGACCGTAGCGCCGGCACAGGCGATCGATCATGCGCGTCGTCGAGACGGTGCGCACCACCGCGCCGCTCAAGCCGCGCTTTTCAACCAGGTATTTGAGCGCCAAAGCCATGATTTTGTGTGGGTCAACGAAGACGCCGTTTTCATCCATTGCGCCGATGCGGTCGGCATCGCCGTCGGTGCTCAGGCCGAAATTGCCCATCCCGGTCGCAATTGCCCCGGCCAGGGCGCCCAAGTTCTTGGCAATCGGTTCGGGGTGAACGCCGCCAAAGCCGGGGTTCATCTCGCCGCGTATTTCGGTGATTTCACAGCCGGTGCCCTGAAGGAACGATTTGATGACCCCGCGCCCCGAGCCGTGCATGGAATCAACGACGAAACGCTGCGGTGCATCGGCGATGATGTCGGTGCGGATAAGCGAGCGCAGATGCTCAAAGTAGTCGGTCAGAGGATTGAACTTGCGAATCAACCCCTTTCCGCGCGCCAGGTCAAAGTCCATCAGGTTCGGCCCGCGCGCTCGCTCCTCGTTGTCGTTGAGATAAACTTCCACGCGGCGGCACTGTTCGGGTAACGCCGATCCGCCATAGGAGGCCTTGAGTTTGACGCCGTTGTAGCGCGGCGCGTTGTGCGAAGCAGTGATCATGACGCCAGCAACAGCATTCATGTGTTTGACGGCGTAGGAAATGGCCGGGGTCGGCGCATCGGACTGCGCCAGATAGACCGTGTAGCCGTTGGCAGCCAGCACGCGCGCCACATCAATTGCATACCGGTCAGAAAGGAAGCGCGTGTCGTAGCCGACGACCATTTTTCGCGCATCCGGCGCCGGGCCGCCGTTGCCGGACTTATCCCAGTGCTCAGAAGCAACTGCATCGGCAATCGCCTGGGTAAGCATACGCAGATTGCTAAACGTGAACGTATCTGAAATGACGGCGCGCCAGCCGTCGGTGCCAAAATGAATCGTCATATAAACTCCAGGGTGATTTGGATTACGGAGTGGATGTCAAAGTCGAACTGGGTTTCAATGTGGGCGCCGGGGTAGCCGCTGACAATACAGTCTGCAAGACCCAGCCCTCCTGCCCCTTCTCGGTGCGGACGCGCACCCAGGGAATCGTCCCTGCCATTTTGATTTCGGGCAAAACCTGCACCAGCGTGCCGTTGAGCAATGTAGTGACCACCTCCCCGCCGGCCGGTTCGGTGCGGACCAGCGCGCCGCCGCCTGTCGAAGCGGCAATCACCGCATAGGCGGGCGTGGGAGTGCCGGTCAGTGTGGCAGTCGGCGTTTCAGAGGGAGCCGGGGTAAACGTCCGCGTGGGAGCGCCGGGGGTAGCCGAGGGCGGCAGACCGGGGGTCGGGGAGGCGAGGCGAAGCGGTGTAGGCGTGTAGAACGACTCGGCAATTCGAACGCGGCCGAGAATCCAGCCCGCTAATCCCGTAAAGACAGCCAAAGCCGCCACACAAAGCAGACCCAGCAAAACGGGCAGGAGATGACCGGCAAGGTCGAGCGGCTTGAAACGCATAGCCGCCAGAGTAATCATGCCGGTCAGCGTGGCGAGCGCCAGATAGGTCAGGAAAACGAGCAAACCGTCCGGCCAGAGAGCCAAAGCGCCGATTCCCAGCCCAAAACCGGCCGCGGCCGCAGGCAGAAAGAAGACATACGCCAGCATGATGCTCGGCAGAAGCGGACGATTCTCGCCGCGCACGAAGGCCAGCGCCAACAGGACAGCGCCCGCCGCGGCCAGCAGGAGGTCAGGCCACCAAAGATGGGAGTGAATATCGGCGTTGAAGAGCGGCAAAGGCAGAAAAGCGCGTCCCAGCAGACCGACCAGAAGGCTGAATAGAAAAACCAACCCCACCGCCACCAGCAGACTGGCCAGCATTTGTAGAAAAAAACGCCAGCCGCCGGTGACTGCCGAGAGGGTCAATCCGACCCAGGGGGTCAGGAAAGGCGCGAGAAGCAGGCCAAGCAGCAGGAGCGCATGCGAGTCGAGCAAATAGCCTGCGCCAAGCAGCACGCCGCTGAAAATCGCAAAGAGAAAGAAATCGTAGGCCGGCGTGGTTCGCCGCGCCAGGTCCGAGAGGAGACGGGCGCGTTCGTCCGCGCCAGGAACGAGCAGGGTACGGCGGGCGCGCCGCCGGCGGGCGCGGGAGGGCGAGGCCAGGTCTTCGGGGCGAACGAGTGGAGTAAAATCCTCCGGCAGGTCAGTTACGGCCGGGAATTCCACCTCGGCAAACTCACCTTTGCCTTTCCCTTCTTCTTCTTCTGCAGGATGGGGTTCTTCGGGAAGAATCATGTTCGCAAACTCGCTACCAATCGCAAAGGTTTCTCGAACAATTCGAGAGCGGAGAAGATATCGGGCATCACCAAGTCGGCGGCCATCAGCGTTTGGACGGCCACGCCTTCACGCGAGAAGACGCAAATCCCCAGCGCAGCCTGGCGCAACATTTCAGCGTCGTTTGCGCCCTGACCAATGGCGGCAACGCTGGCGGCCCCCAGGTCGCGGATGAAAGCGGCTTTCTGCATGTCTTCGTTCCCCGGCTGGAGACGGACGGCCTGCAAATTCAACTGGCGGTCAATCAGCGCCTGCTTGCCATGCGTGTCGGCGGTCACCAAATGGACCTCTAGCCGGTCGCGCAGGGCCGAGAGACGTTTTGCCACGCCTTCGAGCAGTTGACCGTCGAGCGCCAGCGTGCCGTTGACATCCAAAACGAGATGCCTGATTTGAAAATTGCCGCGTCCGGGAATTTCGAGTTCAATCATCGGCAGTATTATACCTGACTGGTCCAAAAGGGAGCAGGGATGCAAAACATGGCCGAAAAAGCCGTAGGGCAATCGCATTTCAACCGCTCAACACCTTGAGCAAGTAATCTTCATTCCAACCGGCCTGTAGGCGTTTGGCTTGCATGCCACCTTTGGCAGTTTTCTCTTGTTTGAGCAGGTTCACCGCCATATGCCGCAGGATGGCAAAATTCTCCGGCGCATGAT
>DAOTVO010000048.1:0-91537 GCA_034436335.1 Anaerolineales bacterium
TACCGGATAAAAGCTACCCCGGGGATAACAGGCTGGTGAGGTCCAAGAGTTCACATCGACGACCTCGCTCGGCACCTCGATGTCGGCTCATCGCATCCTGGGGCTGGATAAGGTCCCAAGGGTCGGGCTGTTCGCCCGTTAAAGCGGTACGCGAGCTGGGTTCAGACCGTCGTGAGACAGGTCGGTCTCTATCCGCTGTGGGCGTAAGGGATTTGAAGGGAGCTGCCTCTAGTACGAGAGGACCGAGGTGGACAGACCTCTGGTGTGCCAGTTGTCGTGCCAACGGCATCGCTGGGTAGCTACGTCTGGCAGAGATAACCGCTGAAAGCATCTAAGTGGGAAACTCGCCCTAAGATTAGATCCCTGTATCCGTAATGGAGTAAGACCGCAGGTAGACCACCTGCTTGATAGGCGGCATGTGTAAGCGCAGTAATGCGTTGAGCTAAGCCGTACTAATGGTCGAGGGCTTCGTTCCGCGTGGTGCGGAGAACTTGATACTGTTCCACAAAATAATCAAGACTATTCAATCAGGACTTGTGAATAAGTCTCTTTGGTGATTTGAGCGTCGAGGGTACACCCGGTCCCATCCCGAACCCGGAAGTTAAGCTCGACAGCGCCGATGGTACTTGGCGGGCGACTGCCTGGGAGAGTAGGTCATTGCCAAAGGGACTTTTCAATTTAACCCGCCCCCCGTACAACAAATCGGGGCTTTTTCGATTTTTTGGAAACTTTTTTCATGCTCACCGAACGAACCGACCTCCGCAACATTGCTATTATCGCCCATGTTGACCATGGCAAAACTACCCTTGTGGACGGCCTCCTGCGCCAAGCGCGCGTCTTCCGCGTAAATCAACAGGTCGCCGAGCGCATCCTAGATTCCAATGACTTGGAACGCGAACGCGGTATCACCATCCTCGCTAAAAATACCGCCATTACCCTTCCCGATGCCGATACCCACCAGACCGTCAAAATCAATATCATTGATACTCCCGGCCACGCCGACTTCGGCGGGGAAGTCGAACGGGTCATGAACATGGTGGACGGCGTCCTGCTCCTCGTTGACGCTGCCGAAGGCCCCATGCCGCAGACGCGCTTCGTCCTGAAGAAGGCCCTCGAACGCGGTCACAAAGCCGTCGTTGTCATCAACAAGGTTGACCGTAAGGATGCCGAACCCGCGCGCGTGCTTAACCAGACCTTTGATTTGTTTATCGAACTCGGCGCCACCGATGAACAAGCAGATTTTCCCGTCATCTATGCCCAGGCGACCACCGGCCAGGCCGGGCTCACACCCGCGCTTGGCCCGGACCTCCAGCCGCTGTTTCGTGCCATCTTGAAACACATCCCCCCTCCGAAGGTAGACCTGGATGCCCCCTTGCAGATTCTCGTCACCAGCCTCGGCTACGATGACTATCGCGGCGTCACGGTTTTAGGACGTGTCTTTGCCGGGCGGGTGCGCGCCGGGCAGGCGCTGGCGCGTGTCACTGCCGACGGGTCCCTCCGCGCCGAACGCGCTCGCTATCTCTATGTCCATCAGGGCTTGGAGAAGGTGGAAGTCGAAGAAGCCGAGGCGGGCGAAATCGTCAGCCTGGCCGGTTTGGAGGAGATTGCCATTGGCGACACCCTGACCGACCCCGCCGACCCGCGCCCGCTGCCGCGCATCAAGGTCGAAGAACCGACGGTGCGCATGACCTTCGGCGTCAACACTTCGCCCTTTGCCGGCCGCGAAGGGAAATGGGGTACCTCGCGCAAATTGCGCGAGCGTCTCTTCGATGAGTTGCGCACCAACGTTGCCTTGCGCGTTGAGGAAACCGACAGCCCCGACACTTTCCTCGTCTCCGGACGCGGCGAATTGCATTTGGGAATCCTGATCGAAACCATGCGTCGCGAAGGCTATGAATTCCAGGTCTCCAGGCCGGAGGTCATCTTCCGCCGGGCGGACGACGGCACGCTGCTCGAACCCTACGAAGAAGTCCACATCGAGACCAGCAACGAGACAGTGGGGGTGGTGGTGGAAATGCTCGGGGCGCGGCGCGGCCGAATGGTGGACATGCAGGATACCGGTCAGGGGACGACGCGGCTGATTTATATTGCTCCGACGCGCGGCTTGCTCGGTTTCCGCTACCAGTTTCTGACCGCCACACGCGGCGCCGGGGTGATGCATACCGTCTTTCACGGTTATGACGAAATGGCCGGCCCGATGACGACCCGCACAACGGCCTCGATTGTCGCCTGGGAGACGGGCGTTTCCACTTCATACGCCTTGAAGTCAGCCGAGGAACGCGGTACGCTGTTTATCGGCCCCGGTGTGGATGTGTATGAGGGAATGGTCATCGGCGAGGCCAACAAGGGCATGGAAGTGCCGTTCAACGTCTGCCGCAAGAAACACCTGACCAACGTCCGCGCGGCGCGCGGGGAGATGGAAATCCGCCTGACGCCGCCGCGCCAGATGAGCCTGGATGAGGCCATTGAGTACCTGGCCGAAGATGAACTGCTCGAAGTGACCCCGCTTTCATTCCGCATCCGCAAGCGCATTTTGGATACTGATGAACGCGGCAAACAGGCCAAGAAGGCCAAAGAAATTCTAGAGTGAAAAAACTTCCCGCCAGTTGACCCTGGCGGGAAGTCTTTTTGTCATCAGTGATTACCGAATGAAGGCTGCCTCCTGACCGGCGAGAGCGTCGCGTAATTGGGTGACGTGGTCGTGGAAAAGGTCCATCGCCAGGGCTTCTTCGAGCGGAACGAAGCGGATGTCGGTTGTCTCATTGCTCAAGCCGATTTCACCACCGAGACGCTCAACTACAAAGGTCAGCACAATCATGTGCACACGGTTACCGTCGGGATAGACGATCAACTGGTCGGGGTCGCTATAAACGCCGATGAGGCGTTTCGCCTGGACGCGCAAGCCGGTCTCTTCGTAGAACTCGCGCTCGATGGACTCGGCGACCGATTCGCCTGCGTCTACCCGACCACCTGGTAAACACCATTGACCGTTGTCGCTGCGGCGGGTGAGCAGGACGCGCGAGCCGGTTTCATCGAGGAGCACAGCCGAACACCCCAGGCGCAGTTCTCCCTGCCGGGCGGCGCGAGGAGCGTGGAGGATGTGAGTAGGGGAAGCCATATTTTCAAGTTTCTCCGCACGCGGCGCGGTAATCTTCCAGCACGGCTTCAATCTTGTGGGAGAGGATGGCGGCGGGTTGGTTGGGAATGCGCCCCTGACGTATTTCGGGGCTGATTTCCGGCAGATATTGGCTGAGAAGTGTGATGGGCAGGGGAGCGGCGCGTTCCAGATTTTCGAGAAGTTTTTTGAGAGCGGCCTGCACGTCCGGCTCTCCCCAGTAGTAGCGGACGCGGTCGCTCAAACTGTATTTGCGCGCCAATGCCAGCTGGCGTTCATCGCCGCGGTAATGTCTTTTCCAGTGGGCCGGCTCGCGCAACATGGCCGCATCCAGCGTCTCAATTAAACGTGAACGCTCTTCCGGTGGGAAGAGCTCACTTTCAATCATGGCCAGGGTGAAGACTGCTTCGCGGAAGGCAAAGGTCAGCGCCGGCCCGACCTTGAGAATGGCGAAGTGGTCGCGCACCAGGGCGGTCAACTTTTCCCGCGTCTGATAATCGGTGGAATGGGCCTCATAAACAAAAGGCGTGCTCTCACAAAAACGCGCCAGCGGACGTGCGGCGGCGGGATCGTACTCGTGGATGAAACTATCGCCGAACTCGACTCCCGGCTGGACGACCAGAGCGATGACGCGTTCCCAGGCGGATTCCAGCCCCGCTTCAAAGAAGGCGGCGCGTGTGACCTCAAGGGTGCGTTGCGCTTCCTCGACCGGCGTCACGCGCAGGCTGTCGTGGGGGTCGGTTGCCCCGCCCGGAGGGGGGACCTCGGTGCCGATCACGTAGCGGAGGGGGAAGGAGGGGGCAGGCAATTGGGCGAAGGTCTCCTCGGCGATTTTGGCCAGCCAGGCAGCGCGACGGGCGATGAGTTCTGGCTCCAGTGGGCGGTCGGGGTCGTCATCGCCTAATTTCATACTGGTATCCAGATGAATCTTGGTGTAGCCGGCTTGGACGTAGGCGCGTACCATCTCTGCAGCCCGCGCCATGGCGCGCTCGATGGGGCTGGTTTGCCAGGGAGAAGGGCCAAGGTGGTCGCCGCCCAGAATCAACTTTTCTTGCGGAAAGCCGTTTTCGGCAGCGATGGCGCGCACAAAGCGAACGAAATCTGCCGGGGTCATGCCGGTGTAGCCGCCGAATTGATTGACCTGGTTACAGGTGGATTCGACCAGTACAGGCAAGTTCCCCTGCAGGGCTGTCTTGAGTACCCAGGGATGGGCGGAGCAAATGGATGGTATGCCGCGCGCTTCTCCGCGTTTATGGGCCTGAAGGATTTCATCAAGTGGATGGAACATAACGAAGTGCCTCCTGCAGTGTTGGTTGAGCGGCTGTTCCCCCTGCAGCCTGGGTGGAAAGGGCGCCACAGACGGTTGCCAGGCGCAGGGATTGTTCGAGTGGCCAGGCGTGGAGGAAGCCGTAAAGGAAGGCGGCGTTGAAGGTGTCGCCTGCGCCGACGGTATCCACGACCGCGACCGGAATCGAGCCGACCCTGACCATCCGGCCCTCGCTGACGCCCAGCGCCCCTTCGGGGCCGAGTTTGACGGCGACCGTGCCGGCCCGTTCGGCCAGGCGTTCGGCGGCGGTTTCGACCTCGTCGCTGCCGGCCAGGGCGCAGGCCTCGGCGCGGTTAGGGAGAAAAACGTCCACAAGCGGCAGCAAATCGAGCACGCTGCGCCACTCGCCGGCCGGATCCCAGTTGGTGTCGAGGGAGATGGTCAGGCCGAGGGCGCGGGCGCGGGCGAAGAGGTCGGGCAGGCCGGGGCGCAGGGCGTCTTGCAGAAAGTAGGAGGCCACATGCAGGTGACGGGCGCGCCCCAGCAGGTCGTCGGTCACGTCTTCGGCGCGCAGAGCGGAGATCGCACCGGGAAAGGTGAGCATGGCGCGGTCGTTGCCCTTGTTCAGGATGACGGTCAGGCCGGTCTGTTGGGCCGGGTCGAGATGCACGGGGGAGACGTCCACGCCGCGCCGGGTCATCTCATCGAGCATGAAGCGGCCAAAGAGATCATCGCCGCAGACGCCGACAAAGGCCACGCGCAGGCCGAGCCTTGCTGCGCCGCAGGCGGTGATGACCGAGGACGAGCCAACCGTCAGCGCGGCCGAGTCGACCAGTTTCTCGACCTGACCGAACTGCGGTTCGACGTCGCCGGAAAGGATGAGGTCGGGGTTGATTTCGCCGGGGATCAATAAGTCGAGTAGTCGCATAGTCTGTAGTCGGATAGTCTGCGGTCTGTTGTCTGCCGTCCGTTGTCTAATAGGTTTTGTACCAGTCGAAGGGGGCTTCGGTGGCGTAGAAATCCGTCCAGGGGCGGGCGAGGGCCTGACAGAGGGCGTTGAGGCGCAGCAGGCGCTCGCGGGCCGCGCCGCGCAGGAAGTCGAGGCGCTCCTGACCTTCGAGATGCACAGCCTCCTGCCAGACGGCGCGCCCGACGGCAACTCCGCTTGCTCCGGCCTGACAGGCGGCGGCTGCCTGGCGCAGGTAGGTCTCGAAGGCGACCGCGGCGGAGAGGACAATCCAGGGGACACGGCTGGCGGCGTTCAGGTCGGCGCAGGCAGCGGCCCACTCGGATTCGGGGGAATCGGCAGCGAGTGGAAATTCGGCCTTGAGCAGGTCCACGCCGGGGAGGGCGGTCAAGCGGCGGGCGGTCTCGACCACGAGGCGGCGTTTCTCCTCGGCGGGAAGTTTCTCGCCCGTGAGCGGGTAGGAGAGCGGTTCGAGCATCAGCGCCAGGTCATACTTTTGGCATTCGGCGGCCACTTTAGCAGTGAATTCTTCGATTTCGGCGGCGGCGGGCGAATCGGGGTGGTAATAGACGAGCAGTTTGGCCATCTGGGCGCCCATGCGTTTGGCCTTTTCCACGCTCCAGCCGGGGAGGAGTTGCGCTTTGCGGGCGGTCGGTTCGCCGGTGTAGCCGGTGGATTCGAGAGCCGTCACCAGCCCGCGGTCGCCGGGCAGGGCGCCGGCGGCGATGGCCTGGGCGGCGGAGACTTCCGGGTCGAGCAGGACGCCGGTGGCCAGGTCCGCGAGCGCCGAGACGACTTCCAGTTTGAAGCGCGAGAGTTCGGCGTCCTCCTGAAAGCGCGGGTTGGCGCGGCGCAGGTTCTGGCGATGGTCGAGGGCGAGGAAGGTGAACGTGCCGCGCGGGGAGGCGGTTTGCTGCAGGGAGCGGAATTTGGCGAGGGAGAGGTGATTCATACGTCAAGTGCTCCAGCGTGAAGAATAGGCGTATAATTACTTTGCATGACAAAACTCAAGAAAATCTTGACCAAAGTGTTTTCAGGCTCCAAGAACATCGCCTTTGGCGATTTTGTTCTGCTCGTTGAGGGATTCGGGTTTCGCCTTTCCCGCATCAACGGCAGTCATCATATTTTCGTACATGAGGATATCAAAGAACTGGTCAATTTACAAAATGTAGACGGTCAAGTGAAACCTTATCAAGTGCGTCAGTTCATGGAACTTGTCGAACGGTATAATCTCCATCTGGAGGAATGACCATGAAAGATTATCACATTAATATTTTTTATAGCGAAGAAGACGGCGGGTATATTGCCGATATCCCTGATCTGGTTCATTGCTCCGCTTTTGGGCGGACGCCAGAAGAAGCCCTGGCTGAGGCGCTACGCGCGAAACAGGCCTGGCTGGAAGCGGCGCGGGCAGAGGGAAAACCTATTCCGGCGCCGCGATATCGTCCCATTATTTATCAGGTGCCAAATCTCATTTCAACCGACTAACTCAACCCTGCCCCTGTGGCAGGGATTTTTTTATCGTCAAGAGATACCTCGCTATCGAATCACGGGCAAGTCTGCCGCCAGGCGGTCAGGATGCGCGGCTTGAGGATGAAACTGATGTTGTGCGCCCGGCCCCACTCGCAGGCGGCGGCGAAATCAACCGGCATGTCGGTATATTCGGCGGCAAAGACGGCTTTGCCCGCTTCGATGAAGGGCAGCATTTGCTCAACCCAATTGTAATAGAAAGCGTCTTCGGTGATGGCGAAATCGAAGAAGTCGAGCGAGTCGGCGATCATCTCGGGGGCGTTCTTGAGGCCGATGGCCAGGCCGCGGGCGTGGGCCTCCTCGGCCAGCCAGCGGGCGTAGGCCAGTTGGTCGGCGTAGGTGAGCGGAAAGCCGGTGCGGTTGGTGTAGATTTCGATGTTGTCGGGTTCGACGCCGTCAAAGCCTTTGGCAGCGCACAGGTCGAGGCGGGCGCGCATAATCGGCGCCAGCAGGTCGAGGCGGCGGATGTCGAGCCAGCGTTCGCCGGGCCAGCCGTCATAGTCGCGGCCCAGGACTTCTTCGGGGAACTGATCGGCGTCGGGACGCCAGTCTTCCCACGAGCCGACCGAAATGTAGCACAGGACGCGCACGCCGCGGGCGTGGAGTGCGTCAATGACCTCCTGCGGCGCGTAGAGGTCAATGTCATAGACTTCGGCCTCGATGGAGGTGTCCACTTCTTCATCGAGTTGCCATTGCCAGGTCAGGCCGGGGGCCGGACGCCACCAGTCCGCGGCGGGGGGAGGGGAGGAGAGGGCGGGGGTCATGGGGGCAGGCTCGAGGTCAGGGGCGCAGGAGGCGAGGAGGAGAAAGGCCAAAAGGAGAAAGCGGACAGGATGAAATCCTGTCCTACTTTATGCACTTTGAACTGGGGCAAGTAGTCCTGGTGGACGGCGAAGAGTTCATTGGTCATCTCCCGGATTTCGGCCAGCGAGAGGACGGCGGCGGTCAGCGGGTCGTGGCAGATGGCGCGGTAAACCATGACCGGGTCGCCGGTCAGGGAGGCCTGAATGGCCATCTCCTCGATGCCGCTGGAGAGGCCGGTCAGCAGGGCGCATTCAGGTGGCAGCGCGCCGACGTGAATGGGATGGAAGCCGGCCTTGTCCACGTAGACCGGAACTTCGACGCAGGCGTCCTCCGGTAGGTTGGTGATGAGGTGGGTGTTCGGGACGTTGCCGTTGAACTTGAACGGTTCGCCGCCCTTGAGGGCGTTGATGATATAGGCGGCGTATTCCGAGCCGCGCTGGAGGTCGGCGCGGGTGAGTGGCTGGGCCAGGCGCTCGCGCACCTGCTCCTTCCAGGTGGCCTCGTTATGCTGGTACTCTTTCAGGATGTAGGCGTATTCGCCGGGATTCCAGCCTGTGCCGTGCGTGCAGTACTTTTCGATGAGGTCGGGGCGTTTGCGGAACCACCAGTTGTACTCAGAGTTGTGGCCGCTGGACTCGGTGACGTAGTAGCCGAGCGCCAGGAACATTTCGTTGCGCACCTGCTCCTCGTTGTAGATGGCCGGATTTTCGGTGATGGCCTTGCGGATTTGCGGGTAGGCGTCCTGGCCGTTGACCTCGTACTTGAGATACCAGGCCTGGTGATTGATGCCCGCGCAGATGTAATCTACCTCCGGGTAGGCCGCCCCGATCCAGATGGCGAGCATCATGGCCGTCCCCTGGACCGAGTGGCAGAGTCCCGTGACTGGGATATGGGTCTGCCGCTGGAGCGCGCCGCACAGCATGGCCATCGGGTTGGTGTAGTTGAGCAGGACAGCATCTGGGCAATACTTCTCCATGTCGCGGACGATGTCCATCATCGGGTTGATGGTGCGCAGGAAGCGGAAGATGCCGCTCGGGCCGCGCGTGTCGCCGACGTTGATGTCCACGCCATATTTTTTGGGGATTTCGATATCGTGCCGCCAGACCTCGGTCGAACCGGCCAGGATGGTGGTCAGGACAACATCCGCGCCTTTGAGCGCCTCGGCGCGGTCGAGGGTGGCCGAGACGGTGGCAGGACGCTCCCCGGCGGCGATGAGTTTCTCGACGCCCACTTTGGCCCATTCGAGCCGCTCGGCGTGGATGTCCATCAGGGCGATGTGGGCGTCTTCGAGCAGGGGGAAGGTCAGGATGTCGCGCACGAGTTCATGGGTGAAGCCGAGCGAGCCGGCGCCGATGAAGGTAATTTTGGTCATAGGGTCTCCTGGTCGAATTGTAATTGCTTATCATTCATCCGCAGATGTCGCAGATTGTGCAGATTTTGGAGAAGAAATTGGTAAAGTCTGCGGATAAGTTTGGCTTTTGCGCAGCCGAGCAACGGTCATCTCTCAAAGTCTACCGTTTCACGCCGCTCAGGGCCACGCCTTTGATGAAGAGTTTTTGGGCGAAGAAGAAGACGAGGCCAGCGGAAGGATGCTCAAAAGCACGCCTGCCATGAGGACGGTGAACTGGCCACCGTGCTGCATTTGCTGCTGGAAGAACGCCAGGCCGACGGTCAGGGTGTGTTTGGCGCGGCAGGCATGTAGATGAGCGGATGCAGAAGGTCATCCCACGCGCCCTAAAAAGTGAAGATGGCCCTCGCTGCTAGCGCCCGTTTGGCCAGCGGCGGGTACGCTTTCCAGAAGATTCGCAGAAGCGTAGCGCCGTCCACGCGGGCGGTATCCACCAGGTCGCGCAGGATGGTCAGGAGGTACTCGCGGATGAGAAAGGCGCCAAACACGCCGCCCCAGAAAGCCGGCAGTCAGAACGGGACGCCGAAGAGCAGGTCGCGGCCTTTGAAGTTAACAACGGCAAAGCAAAAGATAGCCACGGAGCAGGTCAGCAGTTGTCCGAGGGGAGTTAAAAAAGTAGAAATAAGCACGCTGTTGAAAAACATCAGCCGGAAGTTCAAGTCCACCGAGAAAAGTTTTCGGAAGTTATCTGGCGTGGATGGGGGTCATCATTGCAAGGCAGGTTGAGGAAGAGGTGCGCCGCGTGGACAAGCGTCTGAGGCGGCGAGGTCCACGCGGCGCGTTTTTTTTAGGGTTCTGTGTGAGAGACGCTGTAACCGGAGACCGTCACGGATGGGCTAGTATATTGTGGAACCCATGTGCTATTTTGACGGTGGAACACGACCGGATAGCCAAAGGCTGGGGAGCCAATGCACGAGGCGGGGAAATTCCAAGATGCATTTGCACCGCTTGTGAAGCCCACACTACACACTATAGAATTCCAACCCCAGCCTGGCCGCCCGTGCTTTGGAAGAGCGCGCCATCTTGCAGCATGTAATCAGCGCCGATTCCGCCAATGGCAAATCCGCTGCTAGCGCTGTTGTCGGTATCCAAGAAGAGGAATAGATGGTCGCCAGCAGCGTAGTTGTTGTTGAAGGTGAAGGTGTAGGCGGGGGCAGGAGTCGGCGTGGGCGCGGGAGGCGGTTCGGTGTGGACCCAATCGTAATAGGGTATGGAAACTACGGGGCTGAAATACAGGCCGTTCCATGTGGCGTCCTGACGGGAGAAGGCTGCTTTGATAGGATGGGAGGCCGAAATATCCAGCCGCCGAATAGCGACGGGGGAGAATTTCCAGACGGATTGAGTTGCTGTATTTTTGACGCGCACGACAGCGACCCAGTTCCAGGCGTTCGGTGCCCAGGTGTAGGGGTCGGCAAGGCCAGTCCAGTAATACAGGCTGTCATCCTGGATAAGATAGTCTACTCCCAGGCCAGGGTAGATAGAGCGGCTGCCCGTCATGGGGTTGTTATCTGTGTCGAGATAGACAAATTGATGGTCGGCGGGGGTGAAGTGATTGAAGGTGATTCTGACAAACGGGGCAGGCGTTGAGGTCGGTCCCGAACCGGTTGTAGGCGGCGCGTCGGTCGAGACGGCGGCGGACGCTGGAGTTTCAGTTGGGGCCGGGGAGGAAGAGGCGCCAACGAGCGACAAATTGTTCCAAAGCATGGGGTTGCCCCATTGAGAGATAGATTTTGGCGCGGTAGAAATCATCATCTCTTGAGCGGGTTTCTCGGCATCGCAATCGGAGAAGGCTAGCGCCACGCCCAAGCGTTGGTTGGAGAGGTCAAGATGTTCGCCGAAGACGTCCCAGGGGATTTTGATTTCGCCGCGGTAGCCGCCTTCGAGAGGGGCAAAGGCTACTTCGATTTGGCGCAGTTTGCTGGTGGAGACGCCGGGGACGAAGACGGTGGCACGGGCGGGGATATCCGAGAAATTGCCCGGCAGGAAGCCGAACTGGAAGTCATCGCCGTTGTTCTGGGCTTCGTCGAAATCGCCGGCCAAGTCAACGTCTACCCAAAGTTCGATGTAATCGTTCTCCCAGAAGTTACCCCGGGAGAAGATACGCAAAACATCATCGCGAACTTCGACCGCCAAATAGAGCGCCTGGTCATCCCAGCCCCAGCAGAGAGAGCCGCTCAAATCGGCGGGGCCGCCCCAAGAGGCCGGGTCGCCGTAGGCGATCTGCTCTTTCTGGTCGAGCGTGTAGCAGGGGAAGCCTGCCCACTCGTCCAGGCTGCCATCGAGGACGGGCGGGGCAGCCAGCTGGACAGCGGACAAGTCAAGGCCGTTTTCGGCCGGGCGGCGCAGTTCGGAGGGGGGAATAGGAGATGGGGTCGTTGAAGGGGTGGGGGGGAGGGTTGGCATGGCAGTCGGGCTAGGCGGCAGGACAGTCGCTGTTGGCGCAGGCGCGGCAGCCTGGCCGCAAGCCGTGAGCAAAAGCAAGCCAATCCAGAAAGGTGAAAACAATTTTGTGTGAGACATAGCAACCTCCAAAATAGACAAATTGTAGCTGTCTCCCCGATTCCTCTCCCAGGGAGATGAGAGAGAGCAAGGGAATTATCGTTTTTGGCGACAATGACCGATTTTTGCTTCTTCTGTTTGTCTATCTCCTCTCCCTTTAGGGGAAGGTTAGCATGAGGGCAGGCAATTACCAAATTTTCCACCTTCCAAAGTCTGCCAAGTCTTCGGAAGGCTGTTTCGCCTAGCGCTCAGGGCGCACTTCGACCAGAACAGCCCGCACCATGCGGCGGAAGGAGTAGCTTTCGCTCAATGGATTGTAGCCTTCGCAGGTGAGCAAGGTCACCCAATCCAATTCTTCGTGCTTGAAGACCTTATCCACACGGCTCATGTCCCATAAACGCACATTTTCGCGCACCTCATAAACATAGGTGTGACCGTAGGCGTGAATGTAGAAGCGGTCGCCGTATTTCAGGAGTTTGATGTTAGCAAAGATGCCGGGGGTGTTATCCGCGTTCCAGACGTGGGCGGTCAGGACGGTGTTGCCGCTCCAGGTAGGGAAGGCGCTGCCCTCCAGCCAGCCGACCGCGTTGCCCAGCCAGGAGACATCCCAAGAATTGCCGGTTTTGGGGACGCCCCAAATGGGGGCCTGTAGTTTGAGGAGCGGAATTTCCAAAGTTATATTGATTGCCGTGTTGGGGCGGCTGGAAGCGTGTAAATGGGTGATTTTCCCAGGCGGGAAGCCGGTTTGCGGCAGCGTTTCCTGAAGGGGGGCGCAGCGGATGCGCCGTAGCAACGCCAGTTTGTCGCTCCACACTGTTTGCCAGTCATCTTGGAGGAGTCCGCCGGTATCGCTGCTATTGGGGTTCCAAGACCAGTAGAAGAAATTGCATATTTGTTTCTGGTTGAGCCAATTGACGAAAGCATCTTGCCAGGTGTGGTCGCGAGGGTCGCCGCCATGACCATAGCGCCCGCCGAATTCACCGATGACAATCGTGTAATTGTTGCTGAATTGTCCAAAGTGCTGCTCCCAAATGGCGGGCATATTGGCCGGAAAAGTTGGGCTGTTGAAATAGGATTGGGCATATACATCTGGACCATAAACGTGCGGAGCCAGAACCAGTTTCGACGCGGGTAGGCTTAATGGGGCACAAGCCAGTGGTTCGAGGTTGCCTCCCCAGAAATGGGGAATAGTGCTGCTGCAAACGGGGTTCTCCTGCACGCCTTCAACGAAGACGAAAAGGTTGGGGTTGGCAGCCAGCACAACTTGCCCGGCGCGGGCGGCAGCCTGATCCCAATCGGTGGCGGTATTGCCGCTCCCCCAAGTGGCAGCGCCATGCGGTTCGTTTTTTAGGTCAATACCGATGAAGCGCGGCAGGTGTGCATAACGCTGGGCGATGAAAACCAAGTCGCGCAGCCAATCTAGCTCACTGTAGGAACTGGTGTACCAGAGTTCTGAGATGGCATTGCAATCCGGTCTGTGGTGGTCGAGCAAAATGTAAAAACCCTGGTTGTTCAATTCAGACATGACCATGTCCAAGATATCCAGGCTGTTCTTGCCGCTCAAGTCGGGGTTAAGCGCATAGTTAATGCTGGTCACGCTGGTGTTCCGGAGTGTGTCTGGGCAGAATGGCAGACGGACGGCATTGAAGCCCAGGCTTTTCATTTGGGCAATCATGTCGCGCCAGTTGCGCGTCCAGAGCCCATGAACGACGTGATCGGGAGTGTCAAAGCCAAACCAGTTGAGCCCGATAATTTGCACAGAGGAACTGCCGTCATACAGCTTGCCGCCAGAGGTCATATAGCCAGTGAGCGTGCGGCTCACAGCCCGTATTTCCGCTTGCCAATAGGATGAGGTCGGCAAAGTATCCCAAGGGTTAGGCAGCGTATCGGGAGTGACATATACCCAGCCGGCGTGTCTCATTCCAGACCAAACGACGGCAATGGGCATATCCAACAGAGAAGTGTCGTAGATGAGATGCCAGAAGCGGTTAGGCGGGTAGTTATACACCCAATTGCTAGGAGTCCAGCTCTCGTAGGAGGAAAAGATGTCTTCAAAGATGATGATGACATCGCTGGCGCTCATGAAGCATTCCTGGGTGTTCATACCCGGATTCAACACAACCATCTTATTGCTGCCATACGATTTGACGTAGTTATAAAGAGAAGTATAGTAAGGCAAGTCGGCGCAGTTGACGCTGGCTTCGTCGAAGAAGATACCATCCACGCTATACCAGGAAAAATAGCGCGCAATTTCCGCTTGAACAACGCTCAACGGACGGGAGCCGAAATTGGTGAAGACATAACCAATAACTTGAATACCCTGGCTCTGAGCGAATTGCACTGTGCTCAAATAACTGGGGGCAAAGGCGCTGCCCGGGCCATTGGCCGGGTTGATAACAGTCAAACCGACCGTAGGAGCGCCAGCGATCAATTGCGTCCACACCGTCCCCGGCGGAAAGTAAGAGGGGACCGCAACCTTTTGCGAGACGGCAGCGCTTCCTGCCGATGCGGGAAATATGAGCGCAAGCAGCAAAAGGATGAACCGTGCAAACGGAAAGAAATCCGTTCGTTCCGCGAAATTCGGGTATGAAGAAGGCTTGTATTTAAACTTTGAGAAAGCCATAGGTTCACTTAGGGTTGTGAAACCAGCGTCAGTTCATCGCTCCAGTATGGGTCGGATGGCAGCGTATCCCAGGGGTTTGGCAGCGCGTCGGGCGTGACGTATACCCAACCGGCGTGGCGGGCTTTGGAGAGGGCAATCGCCTGCGGCATGTCGGCGTAGGAGGTATTCAATATCAGATGCCAGAAGCGGCTCTCGGGGTAGTTGACTTCCCAGCCGCTGGGCGACCAGGTTGTGTAAGCGTCAAAGGTGTCTTCAAAGGTAATCAGGATGTCGCTGGCATTGACGTAGCATTCTTCGGTGTTGATGCCGGGATTCAGCACGACCAGGTTTTGTGCGCCGCGCTGCTTGACGTAGTTGTAGAGGCCTTGATAGTAGGATAGTTTGGCACAACTATTGCTGGCCTCATCGAAGAAGATGCCGTCCACGCTGTACCAGGTATAGTACTTATCAATATCAGCCTGGACTGTTGTAGAACGGCGCGAGCCGTATTTGGTATAAACATAGCCGAGCACCTTAATACCGGCGGCTTGGGCGCTTTTTACCACCTGCAGATAGTTGTTATCTAACTTTTTGCCCGGCCCGCTGGCAGGATTAATCACCGCCAGCCCCACAGTGGGAGCGCCGCTTACCAATTGCGTCCAAAAACTGCCGGGGTAAAAGTAGGAAGGGATGGCGATTCGCTGCGACGTTTGAGCCGCGCTGTTCCCGCCGGGCAAGAGAGACAGCAGAAGAGTAATCGTTAGGCTGAAAAGCAAAATGCGTTTCATTAGGGCCTCCTATAGTATTGCTCTGTGAAAACTACGCCGATTGCGAAGATTTTGTAGCGCGATATTTATATTGCCTTTGGTTGCGGAATAAATTTCGCGTTACGTTATTCTGAAATAGACGAGCCAAGCGTTAAGGGCGCGGTTGTAAACAATCGGTTCCACTTCCGGTCGGTGACCTCGAAGACTGCTTTGCGAGGCGTGAAGGGGAAGACGACCTCCCAGACGGCTTCGTTTTGCCAGGCGTCGAACGAAAGAACCGGGGCAACAAATTCCCAAGACCAGGAGCGCCCGTCGCCGCTGTAGCGGAACAAAGAGTCGTTTTCAATCATCCATTGGGCGTTCATGCCGTTGACGTAGTAGGCTGCGCCTGCTTCGCCGCTGTCCAGATAGATATGAAAAGCCGCATACGCTTCGGGTTGACCGGCGAAGCAGATGCTCAATAAGGTGGTTTGTCCCTTTTGCTTGAACAGCGGCGAAGCGAGCAGTGGAGTAGCAGCCCGTTGTTCGGCGCAGCGAGCCGGCTGAGGCGCATCTGCCCAGGCAGAGGCGGAGGGGGACAGGGTCGCCAGAAAGACGGAGCGCTGCTCAAGAACCTGCGCCTCCGCCGAGGAGGAAGCAGGCGTTTTAGTGGGCGTCTGTTGAATCATTTCGGTTGTGTTCATGACAGTTGGCGCGCATCCTGACAGGGACATGCAGGCGGCAAACAGCACAACAAGCAAGAGAAAAGGCAAAGAGCGGGACATGTGAATCTCCTTCGGCAGCCCGGCAGCCATAGCGCGAAAAGCGCTGTAGGCCCGCGGCTTTGTGTCAGCCGGCTTTCGCCGGTGTTACCCTTTCGGGAGAGAATGAAGCGCTCTGCTGCTCAGAGCAGAGCATTTCTACGGATATTTGTTCTTAAGGTTCAACGTGCACGTTTCCCAGCACGTTCCAGCCGTGGGTTTCATCCCACACATCCTGATTGGCAAAGCGGATGCTGTAACGCGGGTCGGCGCGCAGGCTTTCGTAGCCATCCGGCAGCCAGAGGGCAAGGCGGTATTCGCCGGCGGGCAAATCGGAGGGCAGTTGGACAGAGGTAGAGAGCTGCCATTCGCCCGGCAGCCAGGTGCGCGGGTCTATGCCTTCGAGCGGCAGGGTGACGTTGGCGGGACCATCCAGCACGAGGAAGAGCGGACGCGGATTGAGCGGGGAGGCGAAGCCTTCGTTACGCATCTTCCAGGAAAGGTTGACGATGCCGCCCGGTTTGGCAACGGCGTTGAAGGTCGCTTCTTCCAGGACGAGACGGTAGCCCAGCCGCTTTTGAATCTCCTCCAAACAGCCGGCGCGCTGCCAGTTCTTGATGACCTGTTTGTGGTAACTCTGGTTCAGGTCGGTCCAGTGCAGGGTCTCCATTTCGCGGATGGCGGCTTCGCACGACTGCAGCGGCGGATAGACCTGGCAGGTTTCGCCGCTGGCAGGGACGAATTGCGTCAGCGCCGAAAGGTAGGCGATGTCTGATTGCCGGTTACCACCGTACGTGCCGACATCGGTATCGGAGGAGAGGAAGCAGTCGTTGTGGAAACCCAAGCGTGCCTGGAACGAACCGCTGAAGGCTTGTTCGGCGGAGAGCGGTTCGGGGAAGAGGGTCATCAGGTCGGGTGGGTAGCGCAGGAGGATGAAGCGGTCGGCCGGGAGGGCATCGGCGAGGGCTTCGAGGATGGCGCGCTTGGCGTTCATGTCCCGGTCCAAACCGTGCGTGGAGGAGTGCCACTCGCCCCAGGCGCCGATGAAACCAGCATGAAGCCAGACGATGACATCGGCGTTCCGTTGCAGGACGGGTTTGAGCTGCTCGATGTGGCGCAGAATTTGTTCGAGCGAGGCGTCCGGCTCGGAATCGGGATAGGGTCCGAAGTTGTAAGAGAAGCGCAACACAACTTTGATTCCGCCCTGGCGCATGGCGGCGAGGGCTTTCTCCAGGTTTTCGAGCAGTTCGGGCGGCAAATCGCTCTCGCGGTAGTCATCCAGGCGCACATAGGAGTAAACCAATGAAACGCCCATCAGCCGATAGGTGGAATAATCGGTCTCCGGGTCGAGGTAATCGAGCGAAAACCGCAGCCCGCGTTCCGGGTTGAGGACGTCTGTATCGAGGGGCTGGTAGGAGCGCGTTTGCATCTCGGCTGCAGAAGGCGTCCAAGCGGGGGGAGGTTCTGTTGCGGGCGGGGCGGATACTGCTCCCGATGGAGATTGGCAGGCAGCGAGCAAAACGGCAGTGAGCAGGAAAACAAGCGCAAGGTTTTTGGTCATAGCGTTATCCGAGCGGTGAGGTGCGATGCGCGCCGGGGCAAGGCTGCGAACCGGCTGCGAGCATCTATTTGAATTCAACGGTTAGTTTCTGAGTGGTGCCAACGGCATCCCAGTTGGTGTTGACCAGTTGAGCGACGAAATCGGCGGCTTTGGCTTGCGTCAGGTTGACATCCGCGCGGCTGATTTTCCACAGGGCGATGTTTTCGCCGGGCTGATATTCCAGGTTGGTGACAGTCACCTGTTCCCACTGCCAGGAACTGCCGTCGCCTTTGTAGGCAAACAGACTGACGTTTTCAATCATGAATTCGGCGCCCATGCCGCTGACTTTGTAGCCGGTTGTGGCTGCCTGGTCAGCATCTATGAAGACATGGAAGGCATTATAGTCGCTGCTTTTGCCGCTAAATTCGAAAGAAATTGTCAACAGATTGCCATCCTGCTCGACCTTGAAGTTGGAGATTTCTCCGGCGGTGACCGGCGCCGCGGCATGGGTGGGGCTGGGAATGGGAGTGTCGGTGGGCGGGACGGGGGTGGCGGTGGGCGGGATGGGGGTGGCGGTGGGCGACGGCGCGGCTTGTTTCCCGCAGGCAGCCAGCAGCAGGGCGGCGAGCGTTAATCCGATCAACAGTTTGAATTTCATCTTTCTTCCTCCTCTGAACAATTTTCTAGAAGCGAACAGACAAACCCGGTTCGCAGCCTTTCATTTGAAAGCGCTCTGACTGGCTTGCTGCACAATCCAGCGCTGGGCGATGAAATACACAACGAAGATAGGCAGCAAGGTAAGGATGGAAGCCGCCAGCACCAGCCCCTGGTTGGCGCCGTGCTGCGTCGAATACCAGACCAGAAGCAGGGGGATGGTGCGCTTTTCGGGCGAGGTGATGACGATGAGCGGCCAGAGGTAATCGTTCCAGGAAGCCATGAAGGTGAAGATGCCCAGCGAAGCCAGCGCCGGTCCCAGTTGCGGCAGGACGATGCGCCAGTAAATGCCGAACTCCGAGGCGCCGTCTATGCGCGCCGCTTCCAGGATTTCGCCGGGCAGCCCTTCCACAAATTGCTTGGCGACGAAGATGCCGTAGGAGTCTATGAGCATGGGGATGACCAGCGCCCACAGGCTGTCAATCAGTTTCATCTTCACCGTCAGCAGGTAGATGGGAATCATCACCACCTGGAAGGGAATCATCAATTGCGCCAGAATCATGCCGAAGAACAGGTTCTTGCCGGTGAAGCGGTAACGGGCAAAGATGTAACCGGCAAAGGAACTGATGAACAGCGTCAGGAAGGTGCGCACCACCGCCACCATGCCACTGTTGTAGAAAATGCGGCTGAGAGAAACCTGCGGGTCGGTCAGGACGGTGGTGTAGTTTTCGATGATGGGTTTTTCCGGGAAGAAGGTCGGCGGGACGCGCATCAGTTCGGCATTGGTCTTGAACGAAGCCAGCAGGATATAAACGAACGGCAAGAGCGTGAATACCAAGCCGGCCAGCAGGACGATGTACGAGGCGCTGCGCGAGAGCAGGAGAAACGGTTGGAATTTTTTCATGGCTCAATACTCCCATTCGCTGCGCAGCAGGCGGAATTGAATGATGGTCAGGATGAACAGGATGACGAACAGGAAGATAGACATCGCTGCCGCCATGCCCATGTTCTCGGAATAGACGAAGGCGTTCTGATAGACGCTGAGCAGGATGGTCTGCGTTTGGTAGGCCGGTCCGCCGCGCGTCAAGAGCCAGAAGAGGACGAATTGCTGAAGGGTGGAAATCACGGTCAGCACGGAGGCGAGCAGGATGGTGCGCATGAGCAAGGGAGTAACGATGTACCAAAATTCCTGCCAAGCGTTGGCGCCGTCAATGCGCGCCGCCTCGCGAAAGACCGAGGGGACGCCCTGAAGGGCGGCGATAAAAAGTACCGTGTTGTACCCAAAGGTCACCCAGACGTACACCACCGTGACGGCAAGCATCGCCAGCGGGACGCCGAAGTAAACCTGCGTGGGGTCCGAAAGCCAGGCGCGGGGCGGAGTGAGCCCAAGCAATTTGAACAACTGACTGAGCAGCCCCCAATTGGGCGCGTAAACGTATTGCCAGATGATGGTCACCGCCACGCTGCCGGTGACTACCGGCAGGAAGTAGATAAAACGAAAAAGCGACTTGACGCGTTGATGGACGCTTTCCAGCACCACTGCCATCGGGAGCGCCGTCCCGACCGAAAGAGGTACGGCCAGCACGGAGAACAGGAAGGTGTTGCCAACCGCCTGGCGGAAGATGCGCGCCGGCTTGGTAGCGCCGGTGAACAACTCGATGTAATTTTCCAGGCCGACAAACGGATTTTTGCCTCCCAGTCCCAGGAACCATCCGCCTTCCCGAATGGGGGTGTAAGAGAACAGGCTCATTAAGATTACCCAGAAGATCGGAAAGAGCACAAATACCAGTACCCACAGCAAAATCGGCACCAGGCTCCAAAAGGCAAAGCGGCGCTGATGGGCGGTGAGTTGTCCGCCGTCATGCGTGCCAATCCATTCGAGCAGGGTTTGTTTGAGCGAAAAATTTCTCATGCGGTCTCCGGCTGCAACCAAACTGTAGGGCGATAAATCGCTTCGAAGGGAGTTCATGTCGCTCTGAAGCCCGCCAGAGCGACATGAACATCTCGCCAGAAAAACAGAGTTTATTTTGCGCTATCCACCATCGCATTGGCCTCATCGTGAATGTTTTGGATGGCTTCTTCGGGGCTGATCATGCCCTGAATGGCTTGGATGAGGTTGGGATAAACGATGTCGAACTCCAGTTGGGAGGGGTCAACAATATCGCCCTGGAAGACGCCGTAAGGCAGGATTTGCACCAGTTCGCTCATGAAAGGATGAGCCTCTTGCAGGCGCTGGTCGTTGGCGACCTGCTTCATCGCCGGAATGGTGCCGGTGGTGGTGTTGAAGTGATAGGCGTTTTCCGGGTCGGCGGCCATCGCGGCGGCCAGTTTCCAGGCGATGTCGGGGTGCTGGGTGTATTGAGTGACTACAATGCCCCATCCGGAAACGGAAGTGAATTTATATTCACTGCCCATGAAGGGCGGCAGTTTGACGTAATCAAATTGCAGGTCAGGATACGTAATGCGCGCCTCGCCGGCAAACCACGAGCCAAGCACGGCGATAGCGGTCAGTTTTTGGGCAAAGGAAGCGCCCACCCAGTTGCTCTCGGCGTTGTAGGTGACCGGGTCCACAACACCGTCTTTCTGTGCCATATCCACCATCTTCTGGACGACTGCCAGGGCTTCGGGCGTGTTGAAGTTGAAATGCTGCCCGTCCTCTGCAAAGTATTGCCCGCCCTGCTCCAAAATGCCGGAGAGGAAGTAGGTGTACAACTGGTCGTTGTTGGTGTAGTGCAGCCCGGCCACTTCCATGGCGCCTTTTTGGTCATACTTGGTCAGTTTCTTGGCATCGGCAATCACATCGTCCCAGGTCTTCCATTGCGGCGGGTAGGGCAAACCGGCCGCCTCGAACATCGTGCGGTTGACATACGCGCCGCCGTATTCCAGGTTGTACTCAATCGGCAGGCCGTAGAGTTTGCCATCATAAATGTAACCGCCGAGCGGCGCTTCAAAGTAGGTGTCGTGCGCCTGTTCGAGGGTCATCACACTGGCCGGAACTTCGAGCAATTGTCCACCTTTGGCATAGCGCAGGCCCATCCCCCCGGGCATCTCGATAATGTCTGCCACCTGACCGGCCGGCAGAGCCGTCTGGATGGTCTGGATGAAAACGTCCCACGGGAAGGTCTCGAATTTGACTTCCACGTTGGGATTTTCTTCCATGAACTTGTTGATAATATCCTGGTGAGCCTGGTTGAACGAGTTGTTCTGATGACCCCAGACGCGGATGAGTATCTTCCCCTCGCCTGTTCCAGCCTCGGAGGGCGGAGCAGGTGTCTCAGAGCCGCTTGTTTTGGGGGTACAAGCGCCCAGGAGCATCAGCAAAACGAGAAGCAGGGAAATCCAATAGCGTTTCATGTCAAGCCTCCTGATTGGGAAAAAGATTTAGCGTCACCACGGCCGTCAGGTTGTGCGGACGGTCGGGGTTTAAGCCCTTGGAAAGGGAACGATAGGCGGCGATGAGTTGCAGAACGGGCAGGAAAAGCGCCAGACGACCTTCCTCGGGAATTTCGGATTGGAACGAAACTTCTGCCCCCATATCGCCCAGCGAAAGGGAGCGCCCGCCCAAGGCGCGCATTTCCTCAAGCACTCTCTCTTCGTGAGAATGATTCGCCTCTGAGAGCAATCCCAAGATCAAGGTATTCTTGTCAACCATGCTCATCGGCCCATGACGGAATTCCAAGAAGGGGAAGGGTTCGCTGTGGCTGAGTGACATTTCTTTCATCTTCAGGCTGGCTTCGCGTGCCAGTCCGTAGCGTACCCCGCTCCCTAGAAAATAAAAGCGTTCCAGCGAGAGGTCTTCCCCGAGGGCTTGTGCCAATGGCCGATATTCATGTATCAGGCGTTCGCCCACCTGCGGTAAACGCTGCATAGCCTGCCAGACGCTCGCTTCCCCGGCGAGCAAAACTGCCAGAGCGTTTAACCCTACCAGCATAGAAGCAAAGGAGCGCGTTTGCGCCACACTTTCTTCGCGGCCTGCGGGCAAAAGCAAGGCCGCATCGGCAAGATGGGCTAAAGGTGAATCCGGGGAATTGGTTACCGCCAGGACTTCTCCACCGTTGGCGCGCCAGGACTGAACGGCCTGCACTGTCTCTGTAGTGGTTCCAGAACGGCTGATGGCGATTAGGGCAGCACCAGGAAAGGTGGCAGAAAGGTTTCCAAGCCAGTCTTGTGGGTAGAGGAGCAACTCTCCACCGGGGATGGCAACGGTCATGCGCCCGGTGATGCGACGAAAGAGCGAGGCGGCGATTTCAGCCAGGTACCAGGTGGAGCCGCAGCCGGTAAAGACGAGCGGGGTCTGCTTTTCAAAGAGGGCGCGTACAGCCGTTTGCGTTCGTTCGGCTTCGCGCAAGGCGCTTTGCCAAGCCAGGGGTTGGGAGAGGATTTCGGTGAGGGTGTGGGTCATAGTCGGATAGTCGGATGGTCGGATAGTTGGGCAAATAGAGGATTAGGATGGGGCGGCTTCCAGCAGGAGGTGACGGCTGAAGCGGACAGGGAAACGGGGAACCTCACCCTGAACGATGCCGTAATCCTGCTCCTTTTCGTAATCGCGCAAGCGATAGGAGCGCCCTCGCTTTAGCCCGCGCAGTTCTACTTCGCCGTCAAAGTCTTCGGCGAAGAAAGCGTAGTAGTGATGCCCATCCTTGCGGATGAGGTGCGCTTCGGGGAAGTCGAAGGCAATATCATAAAGCGGCAGGTATTCGCCTTCCGCCAGGCGGTATTTTTGATAGAGGTCGAACCAGAAGCGCCAGGTTTCCAGTTTTTGCGGCGTGAGTTCGGGGTTCTCTTGCAGGCGGGAGCGGCGTTCGGGCGGGACCTGCCAGGTGAATTTGGTGCCCGGCACGCCGCCCGCGCCGATGGCGGAGGCGAAGTCTGTGCCGCCGTCGGAGAGTTCCACATGGTCGGCGAAGACGGCGGCGCGCCGCCCGGTCAGGGCTTTGTAGAATTTGATGCGCTGCCGCATCTGCGCGCTGGAGGTCGGGTCGGCGGTGACGGTTTGGTCGGCGGCGGGGAGCAGGCTAAAGGTCAGGGGCGTGCCGCAGGGGCAAATCTGCATCACCGCTTCGGGGCGCAGGCTGCGCGTCAGGTCGAAGAGGCGGCGGTAGAGTTCGCCAAAGGCGCGGATGGAGTCTTGCGGCGAGGCGTGCCGATGCGCCGGGTTGTGGCAGGCGGGCATGGTGTAGATGTTATCGAGTTTGAAGCCGTCGAAACCCCAGTCCTCGAGAAAGCGGCGGACGAGCCCCAGGGTATATTCCTGCACTTCGGGCAGAGCCGGGCAGAGCATGGCAAGATGACGGTTATTGCGTGCCACGCGCCCTTGTTCATCCATCACCACCCAATCGGGATGTTCCTGCAGGAGGCGGGAGACGGTATAGCGGTGACTTGACCATTCGCCCTGCCCGTCTTCGGCGCAAAGCGGGTACCACCAAAGTTGCGAAAGCCCGCCGGCGGCATGAATGGCTTCGTTCATGCGCTTCAGGTCTGCGGCGCCGTTGGGGAAGGTGTCGCGGCGCGGGTTCCAGTCGCCGTAGGCGTCGAACCAGCGGTCATCGAGGGTGAACCAGCGGATGCCCATTTCCCGGGCGGGCGGCAGGGCGGCGAGGACTTCGTCGGCAGTGACATCGAACTCGTAGCCCCACGAACACCAGGCAGCCTCGTAACTAGCAGGAACGGGCGCGGCAGGGTTAAAACCGCGCCGGTTCATCTCCTGGCGGTAACGTTCGAGCGGAGCAAAAAAATCGCTGCGCTCATGCCGGGAAAGGGCAAAGAGCGGCGAGGTCCAGGCGGAGGCGGGGGCAAGCGTGAGAGGGCAGCGCAGTTCAAACGCCAGGCGCACGCCCGTCTTGTCGCGCTCAACAGGCAGGTACCATTCGATAGGCGTCGTTTCGAGGTGCATGAGCGCCAAGCCGCCTTCTCGATTCCAAACGTAAGCAAGGGGGACGCCGCCGCCCTCGGCGTTCTGCAAGTGACCGAGGTAGTTTTCGCGCCGAAAGCCCGGCTCCAGCGGGAAGGCAAAATCCTGCCCCCAGCCCACTGCCGCGCCTTGCAGCGTCCAGAGCGTCCCCTCCCAGCGTTCGGCGGGCAGGAAGAGTTCGAGGCGCAGGCGGGTGAACGTTCGCGGACGGTCGGCGTGATTGGCGAGCGAAAGTTGTATGTGCCAGAAGCGGTTTTCTGCGGGGATGAGTCGGCAGACGGCTTCTAGCCTGTCCGCCGGCTGCCAGGTATAAAGAGCAGCCCCATTTTCGGCAGGTTGAACGGCGGGCGCGTGCAGCGCAAGCGGCTGCTCTTCCTGCCACACTTGCAGGCGCAGGAGGGCGAGCGTTGATTGCTCTTCTTGCAGCGCCAGGTCGCCGTCAGGCAGAATGGAAAACTTCATGCGCTTCTCTCCAAATAGCAAGCTCGCTGTAGGACAACTCATTGAGTTGTCCTACTTAACAAGCGCACCGCGTTTTCGTAGTAGACCTTCTTCAACACGTCATCGGGCAGGCAGATGCCGTAGGCATACCAGCGCCCTTGCATGGGAACTTCGCCGGCGTTGTAGTTGAAGTATTCGTCGTCGGTTTCGAGGAAGCGGTAGTACAGGCGGTAGGCTTCCAGGTGCGGTCCAAAATCGGAGCCGAAGAGGATACGGTCTTGGTATTGAAGAAAAAATCGCCGCGCGGTGTAGGGCTGCCGTCCCAGTTCGCCCAGGCGGGCGGAGATGTCAATGAAGTAGTTGGGGCAGTCGTCCAGCATGTTGCCCACCCAAGTCAGGTTTTCGCCGTAGCAGCCGGCGTGCGCGCCGATGAAGGTGGTGTTCGGATGGCGCTTCACCAGGCGGTGGAAGGACTCCATGATGTGCAGAAAAGGTGGGAAGGGCGGGCTGGTGAAAGCCCAATCGGGATGCTGACCGAGTTCCTCCCAGCGTTCGTTGGTCTCGTCAATCGGGTCGAAGAAGGCGGCGGGGTCGGCGACGTGAATCAAAACCGGCAGGTTCAACTCGCCCGCCGTCTGCCAGAGGGGGTCGAGGCGCGGGTCGTCCACTTCGACAAGTTTGCCGTGCTGGTCGCGGACGTGCAGCCCGAAGGGCTTCCAGATTTTCAGTCCTTCGGCGCCGCGCTCTTTCTGGACCTTGAGCCGGGTTGCCGCCCATTGGGGGAAATCCTCGCCCAATTCGGACCACTTGCTCCAGTCCACGCCGCCGAAGATGAGGAAGCGCTCGGGGGCTTTGGCTTTGAAGTAGTCGAGGTGGGCGTTGAGGATGTCCTCGCCCCAGCCGCCGTCCAGGTCCACGTAGCGGACGACGCCGGCTTCATCGAGCAGGTCGAGCAGTTCGGGGAGGGGTTTTTTATCCCAGCCGCCACCGAACGGTTCGCCGAGATGGTTGTGAGCGTCGAAGACGGGGAAGCGCGGCTTTTCGACCAGGGTGGTTTTGGTCACAAGTTGGGAGCGGGGGCGGAAGTGTTGGAGGAGCATGGCGGTTATCAGTTATCAGTTATCAGTGAGCAGCGAGCAGTGAGCAGCGAGCAGTGAGCAGCGAGCAGTGAGCAGTGAGCGGTGAGCGGTGAGCAGTAAGCGGTGAGCAGTGAGCAGTGAGCAGTGAACGGCAGGCAGGTCAGGCGAGGGTGACGGCGATGCCCATTTGGCGCAGGGATTCGATGAATTCGGCGGGGGCGGCGGAGTCGGTGACAAGGTGATGGATGCTGGAAAGGGGGGCGACGAAGGCAGTGGAAACGCTATCGAACTTGGTGTGGTCGGCTACCAGGATGACCTGGCGCCCGATTTTGAGAATGGCGCGGTCGGTGAGGGTTTCGGGCAGGTAGTCGCTGGTGAGACCGTGTTCGAGGCTGAGGGCGTGAACGCCGAGGATGACCTTGTCGGCGCGCAGTTCGGCGATGGCTTGCTCGGCGATATGCCCGACGAAGGAGAGTTCGCTCTGGCGCAGCAAGCCGCCGATGCCAATCAGGTGAATGCCCGGCAGATTCGCCAGCGTGTTCATCACCGGCAGGGAGTTGGTAATCACCGTCAGATTTTGGCGGGCGGTCAGGCAGCGGGCAACTTCGAGGGTGGTGGTGCCGGAGGCGATGAAGACCGTCTCGCCATCTTCCACCAGCGCGGCGGCGGCTTGACCGATGCGCTGCTTCTCGAAGAATTGCTCCTGCTGGCGCTGCAAGAGCGGCGCCTCGGGCGGCGCCTGCTTAATCGCCACTGCCCCGCCATGCACGCGCTGAATCTTGCCCTGTTCAGCCAGGGCTTCCAGGTCGCGGCGAGCGGTGGCCTCGCTGATGTCGAAGGTCTCACACAGTTCGGCCACGCTGATGCGCTGGTTGCGGGCGAGGATTTGTAGAATTTGAGTCTGTCGTTCAGGGCTAGAAAGAATGTTGTTCATGTAGATCGCTCTTAATCAATCGCAACCGCTCAAAACCAATCATATTCTCGCGTGTTTTATGAGCGATTTCAAGTGACAAATGTCATGAATCGAGAGCGAATCAAAAAACTCACCCCGATGGAGCGGGGTGAGTCTGTAATCGAGCGAGGCGGGAGTAATTATTTTTTGAGGACGGTCTTCAGCACGGTCTCTTTGGGCAGCGGCTTGGTGCAGAAGAACCAGTCGTGGCAGGTGACGTCCTTCTCTTTGCCTTCCATGCGGTCCTTGGCCACGCCGCAGGAGCCGGCGGGAGGCACAATCACGTCCTCGCTGGGCTGCCAGTCGGCGGGGGTGGCGATGCCAAAGGCGTCGGCGGTCTGCATGGCGATCAGGGCGCGGTACAGTTCGTCGAAGTTGCGGCCCAGGCTGAGCGGGTAGTAGATGATGGCGCGGATGATGCCCTTCGGGTCAATGAAGAAGACGGCGCGCACGGCCTTGGTGGAACTCTCGCCGGGCTGAATCATGCCGTACTTTTTGGCCACTTCCATAGTGATGTCTTCGATGAGCGGGAACTTGACCTCGACATCTTTCATGCCCTTGTATTCGATTTTCTCTTTGATGGTGCGCAGCCAGGCGATGTGGCTGTAGAGACCGTCCACCGAGAGGCCGACCAGTTTGCAGTTGGCCTCGGCAAACTTCTCTTCCAGCGTGGCGAAGGTCATGAACTCGGAGGTGCAGACCGGGGTGAAATCAGCCGGGTGGCTGAAGAGGATGACCCAACTGCCCTTGTAATCTTCAGGGAAGTTGATGGGGCCTTGGGTGGTGACGGCCTTGAAGGCCGGGGCGGGGTCGCCGATGCGCGGCATGGGAGTAATTTGGGTTTCGGGGGTGTCCATTTGTGTTTCTCCTTTTTGAAACTTATAGAACTCTGGTTTTTTGACAATCGGGGCAAAGCCCATAGAACATCATCCGCGCGCCAAGCAGTTGATAGCCGGAAGCGCGGCTGATTTCGCCGTCCAGCGCCTCGATTTGCGGCGCGGGGAGGTCCATGATGCGGTGGCAGGAAATACAGGCCAGGTTGATGTGCGGCGAGGTGTCGGCGTCGTAGTGGACGTTGTCGTCGCCGCAATCGCCCAGGGCGTTGACCTGACCCAGTTCGACCAGCACCTTGAGGGTGTTGTAGACCGTCATCGCCGAGAGCGAGGGATATTCCGGCCGCAAGTGTTCGTAAATCATGGCGGCGGTGGGATGCTCGTGGCTCTCGGCCAGGAAACGGCAAATCGCCAGTCGCTGCGGCGTCAGGCGCAGGCCGGCTTGTTTCAGGGCGGAGGCCAGGGATGTGGAGCGGGAATTCATTCTTTATACTCTTTATAGATTTGTACTTATTATAAAATAAATGCGCAATTTGTCAAGTCCTTTCTTTCGAGCGGTTTGGAGTACAATTCTTTGTAGGAGATACCCATGATTCCTATTCGTGATGAAAACCCCACTCGCCGCGTCCCGTTCGTCAATTACATCCTGATTGCCGTCAACGTGCTGGTCTTTCTCTGGCAGGTCAGCCTAGGTCCTTCCGGCGAACAGGCGCTGTACTGGATGGCACTCATCCCGCGCAACCTCACCATCGGTCTTGACTTGGGCGACGTGCGCGCCCTCTTCACCAGCATGTTTATGCACGCCGGGCTGGCGCATTTGCTCGGCAACATGCTCTACCTGTGGATTTTCGGCGACAACGTGGAAGACGCCCTCGGACACGCCCGCTACCTGTTCTTCTACCTGACCGGAGGCGTGGCGGCCTCGCTGACGCACGTCTTCCTCTATCCGGCCTCGACCGTCCCAACGGTCGGCGCCAGCGGGGCGATTGCCGCCACCCTGGGCGCTTACCTGCTCCTCTTCCCGCAGCGCCGCGTGGTGACGCTCATCCCGTTCGGCTTTTTCATCCAGATGGCGCGCATCCCGGCCGCGATCGTGCTGGGGTTTTGGTTCCTGTCTCAACTCTGGGAGGGGACGCTGGCGCTGGGCATGGCCGAACTGGGCGGGGTGGCCTTTTGGGCGCACATCGGCGGCTTTGTTTTTGGGGCGGTTGTTGGGCCGTTGCTGCGCCGACGCGAGCCGCCGGTCATTTACATCGAAGATTGGGCGCGTTGGTAGAAGGGGAGGCGAGGAGGAAAATCTTGATAATGGGCAGCACCAGCGCTTGAACGGCCTGGCACAACTGACCTTCCGTCTGCTCGCCGCCACCCGCCGCTCCACTTGCTCGATCAGGCCGATTTCCCGGCCGATCTCCGCCACGATGCCTAGATGATCCAGCCTGCGTGTCTCATAACTCTCCATTCCCCAAGCCTATCCCATAATTGCCCCCGCCGCTATTTTTGAGGGGCGGAATGTGGGTTGACGACTCTCATGCGCCATCCGGGCGAGGTCATCTCTGCCGAAGACTTGGTGCGCGAAGTGTGGGGACCGCAATACGCCAACGAGATTGGCTTTGTGCGCCGCTCTATCTGGCATCTGCGCCAAAAGGTGGAAAAGGCACCAGAAAATCCGAAATACATCCACAACGTGCGCGGGCTTGGGTATCGTTTTGAAGCCAAGTGGGACAACTGCTAGCAGTGGTCCTACTGCTCATACGCCCCGAGGTCCGGCGGAGCGGCGCGCGGACGCCCCTCCAGGTCAACGGCTGGAGCGCCGTCGGGGGTGCCCGTTCCCAGGGCCGGGCTGCCGGCTTGCAGGTGATAGTCGCCCGTCTCGCCCCAGGCCGGGCGGACGAAGCGCGGGTCGCCGCAGAAATTCGCCGCGCCCAGCGAGGCGAGGTCGGCGCAGGTGTAGGTCTGTTCGCCGTGAATCAGCAAGATGTCGTTCTGCGGAAAGAAGAACAGGGTGTGGTCAAGCGTGAGCGTGCTGGCCGGGGCGAGGTAGATGGGCGATTCGGGGCCACGCGCGCTGAAGATGACGTTGCGCATCGTGACATGGGCAGGGACGTTGGGGAAGTCATACTGCACGTACATCAGGTAGTTGTGGCCGAGGAAGTCGTCCACGGTGACGTTGATAATCTCGAACTGGGCGCCGGCCTGCTCTTCGGGGGCGATGACGATGGCCGCCCAGGGGGTCGGGTCGGGGTTCCCGTCGCCGCGGCCGTAGATGAGCGTGTTCTCGACCCGGCTGCCGGGACCCCACAGTTTGACGCCGTCGCAGGAGTTGTTGGCCACAATCGTCTGGCGGATGGTGGTGTTGGCGGCCTTTGAGTCCAGGCCGTCGCCGTAGTTGTGTTCGGCGAGGACGCCCTCGAGCAGGATGGGGCCCTGCGATGGTTCGATGCCGAAGCCATCCGGGCGGTCGTAGGGACGGTTGGCGCCGTCGCCGCCCTGGTAGTAGTGTCCGCTCCAGGAGAGGGAGGTGTTGCGGATGATCACGTTCCGCCAGCCGCCGGCCTCGCCGGCCGGGCCGCCCAGCGCGCCGAAGCCGGCGTACTCGATGCGCGAATTCAGGATTTGCAGGTCGTCCACGTCCTGGATGTTCATGCCGAATTCGTCCACGTGGTGGATATAGAGGTCCTCAAGGATAATGTGGGCGGCGGGCGCGCCCAGGATTTCGAGTCCGTCGCGGAACCAGGCTGCCTGGCCGTGGGCTGAGTCGTCGTGGGTGATTTCGAGGTTGGCGAGGCGCACGTAACGGACGCCGGCCAGGTTGACGGCGGTCATCAGGTTCTCGCCTCCAGCCAGGACGGGGCGGTCCCCCTCCTCGCCTCGGATGGTGATCCAGGCCTCGGGGGCGCCGGAGGGCGGGGTGAGGATGTCGGCGTCGTATTCCGTCAAGACGTAGCGCCCGCCCTGAATGATGAGCGTGTCGCCCGGCCGGAGTTGGCGCGAGGCGTAGCCGGGACTGGCCCAGGGCTGCTCGCGCGTGCCGGGGTTCGAGTCCGAGCCGTTCGGGGCGACGTAGTAGGTCTGGCCGGGGCCGGAGGGAAGAGACGTTGCCTCGCCCGATTCGGGCGCGTTGTCGGTCTCGATCATTGGAGCCGAGGGTATGGATAGATTACATGCCGTCAGAAAGAGAATAGCGCCCAGCGACACGAGCACGCTCATTTTCTGGTTCATGAGGGTATCTCTTATGATCATCGGCAATCTACTTCATGAAATGCGCTCCACTCGGAGAAGATGGCGACAGGGGAGAGAATCTCGATGCGGATTCGGTAACTGCCATCTCCCGTGACCCGCCACTCGCCTTCCACGGTGTACGTTCCGGCGGCGACCTCGAGAGAATGCTCCGGCCCGACGAAGTTGTCGCTGCGATGCCAGCGATAGTGTAGTATACCACTTTCTTCGCCGCTCAGGGTAATCTCAGCCCAGACGCGAAAGGTGTGCGGGCAGGTCCCCTGCCAGGGTTCGGAGGGCACAAAAGCGCGGACGGAGGTCACCGTCAAGGGCTGCGGAGTTGGGGAGGGCGGCGGGGTCATCTCTGGCAGGAGAAGCGCATCCCCGCCAACAAGGGTGGCATATTCGCCCCACAGCCAGCACAGCCCTGTTCCGTGCGGTGTTCGGATGATCCAGTAGTTGGCGGCCGGATAGCGCCCAACCGCCTCGGCAGTTTCTCCGACGTTAAGAACATCGAGCAGGTCATACTCCCTTCCCGGGCCAGCGCGGCAATTGGTGGCTGCGGAGACGGTCAACAACACAGGCTGGGGCAGCGGGGTGACGAAAACCGTAGGCGAAGGGCTGGCGGAAGGGCTGGCAGGCAGATTCGCTCCAGCCGCAGCGGTGACGGTCTGGGCGACCAACGTGTCAATGACGCTCATCGGCGTCGGGCCTGCGGCTGGCGGCAGGCCGCAGGCCATGACCACCAGAATGCAGAGCAATACAACGGCAAGAGGACGTTTTCGGTTCATCTGCGTTTCTCCAAAAGGGAATGAACTGGCTACGGGCTTTTACATACCCCGGCAGCGCTATCCCACCAGCAGGATTCCGGCGGCAGACCGTGCTCTTTGCAGGTATCCGGCGTGGTGTACTGGTTGCAGGGATCCACCGGTTGCGGTTCTTCGGGCTGTTGTGGCGCTTCGCAGGGCAGGAAGCCGGCGCGCGGGAATTCTTGACAATGCTCTACCCCTCCGATGGTCAGGCAAATCGTCATCGGGCACTCGGTGGTCGGCTCCGGGCAATAGCAGTACAACCAGGAGGGATGTCCGCCCACGGGAACGCAGGCGCAGGTGTTCTCGCAGTCATACACTCGATACCCGTTCAGTCGGTCTTGTAGGTCGGAGAGACCGGTGTCGATGGTGACGAAAGCGATGTTTTCATTCTGGCAGCCGTAGCCGAGCAGTTGCCAGGATATATCAGGAGGCAGACAATTTGCCGGATAGGGCAGGCTCACGAAATGCGGGCAGGCGGATTCGGCACAAAAGTGGAAAGTGAGATTCCCGTCGGGGTCTGGCTGGAAAGGTACTGTTCCCGGGCAGATCAGGACCACATCTTGTGGCGGCCCGCCCGGCGGCTCATAAATACGTGTGCAATCGGACGGGACGGTCCATCCGCCGACGATCCCTTCGCCGCTGCCGATCAAAACATGCGTCAACTCCTCCTCCACCCATTCTATGAGCGCCGGATCGTTCGATTTGCAGACCAGGTCAATGCTGGCCGCCTGGTTGCACACCACATCGCAGCCGGTCATCCAGTTTTCGCTGGTGCAGTGAGTCTCTTGGAGCACGTACAACTCCCTGCAAGCAACAGCCCGGTTGGTCGCCCTGTCCATCGTACAGACCTGGGCGACATAGTATCTATCGCCCATGCCGCCGGGGCGGGTTCCCAGACGGTCGGCAGGCCCGGCGCAGTGGAGCAAGTGTTGGGTGGAATCGTATGCGCAGGGGAAAGTATCGGCGCCGGTCGAGTAAAGTGCACCGCTGAAACGGTAGGCATTCTCGAACTCTTCCGAGACATCGAAGCGGATGTGAAGATGAACGTTGCCGCTTGCATCCGGGCAGGTCGAAAAGACTTCTGCCAGTTCGGCCCAAAGATCGGGATTCTCTCCTATCCTGGCTCCCACCTGCGATGGTCCGGAGGAATCGGGCAAGGCGTGTCCCGGCGCCGGCAGGGTCAGGTCAATGGGCCAGGATTCGGTTTGAGCCACGCAGCGAAAGCCGAGATCATCATAGGGGAAGTGAGAATGAGCAAAGGCGCGCGCCGTAGCGCGGACGTCCTGCGGGTAAGAGTTCCAACTGCCGCCGCGCACCACCTTGAAGGGTTGCTCCGGATTCGAAGGGGTGAACGGCCCGAACGGATTGGCCGCCGGCGAAGCGGCGTAGTAGTCGGCGCCGTACCAATCGTTGACCCATTCCCAGACGTTGCCGGACATGTCGAGCAGGCCAAACGGGCTGATCCCCAGCGGATAGGCACCTACTTGGCGCGTATCCGGTGGGGTAAGACAGCCGAACATGTTGAGGCGGTCGCAGGCCGGGCCGGGATCGTCCCCCCAGGGATAGAGAAATCCTTCGGCGCCGCGCGCAGCCAGTTCCCACTCGGCCTCGGTTGGCAGGCGTCCGCCCGCCCAATGGCAGTAGTCGCGCGCCATGTTCCAGTCCACGCCAACGACCGGGTAGTCGGCATAGGCCGGGTCGTTGTAGTGCGAGGTGGGGCCGTTGGGCAGCGGCTGGACGGGGAAACAGGCGCCGGCGCGCACGCATTCGGCGTACATGCGGTTAGTGACCTCGCGGGTGTAGATGTAAAAACCATCCAAACTGACCTGGTGAGCGGGGTGTTCGTCGTCGTCTGCCAGGGTGTCGCTGGCTGCAGCGCCCATGACGAAGGTCGTCGGCGGAATGTAGGTGACGGCGGCGCCGTCGGTGTTGGTCGGGCCGGGGCTGCCGCCGGTTGCCCCGCCTTCCCATGTCTGCTGAACGGGCATGTCGGTTGGACCCCCGCCATCGGAGCGGCTGAGATTGCAGGCGCCCAACAGCGCCATCAGGATGAAAATCATCAGAATTGGGCCGCGCCAGGCGGTCAGAAACGGCCTGTTCATTGCTGCCTCCTGCGCCGGGGGAATAGGCAAACCGGCGCAATACCAGCATAGCGTCCCTGCCTCAGTAACGGCAAGAGAAAAAATACCCACGCTTGGGAAGAAAAAAGTACCCCCCATTGCAGACTTCCGAAGTCTGACAGCCTGGAAAGGCTGTCCTACTCCTCCAGCGAAGCCCAGCCCTTGCGCAGGGCAAGCAGGGCAGCCTGGGTGCGGCTGTTGACGTGCAGTTTGCGGTAGATTTCGCTCAGGCGGTTGGCGACGGTGCGCCCGGAAAGGTGCAGAGTCTGGGCGACGGTCTTGTTATCGGCCCCCTGCGCCACCAGACGGAGGACCTGCATCTCGCCCTCGGTCAGGTCTTCCAGGCCCTCGGCCTTTTCTGCGGCGCGGCTCAGGCGGCGGAACTCGTCCAGCAAACGGGCCGCCAGCCCAGGGTCCAGAAGCGCCTCGCCGCGCCCGACGCGGCGGACGGCCTCGACCAGGTCGCGCTCGTCAATGTCCTTGAGCAGGTAGCCCTGCGCGCCGGCCTTGAGCGCCTCGAAGACGTAGCGGTCTTCGCGGAACATGGTCAGGACGAGGACGCGCGCCCTGGGGCAGGCTTCGACGATCTGCCGCGTCGCCTCCACCCCGTCCAGGGCGGGCATCTGGATGTCCATCAGGACGACGTCGGGGCAGGTTTCGCGCGCCAGGCGGACGGCTTCCTGCCCGTTTTCGGCCTCGGCAACGACGGTCAGGCCGCCGGCGGCCTCGCAGACGCGCCGCAATCCCTGACGGAACAGGCGGTGGTCATCGGCGAGCAGGAGGCGGAGGGGAATGCGCTGCATCAGAAAATGATCTATTCAAGCGTTTCTTCAATTCTTGCAGATGGTCAAGGATTTCAGGATGGAAGTCAAATTTACCCGCCTGCGTCAATGCTGATTCGACGACGCGCTCGAATGCTTGCGCTTCTACGAAACCGTTTTCAACAAGAAAAACAATATCGGCAAGATCGGTATCGAAGCCGCGATCCAATTTGCTGAGCGCAATGCTGTACGGATCAGCGACATATACTTCTAGGTTCCCAAATTGACCGATGCGAACATGGCGTTTCTCGCTTCCCTCCGGCAAGGGGATAAAGCGATCTAAAGGGACTGGCTCAAGGTGGATTTCCAGTTCTCTAGCGATCTGCAGGATAGTTCGATGCAATTCACTGGGATTTACATCATCGCCGAAGAAGTCAACATCCATCGTTGGACGCGGACTTCCTAGAAGAGCCAAAGCACTGCCACCAATGAGAATCACTTGGGAACCGGGCGGGACTCGCTTTCCCAGCATGTTCAGTACAGTACGGATTTCCAGGTTGTCCATGCTGTCAAGCCTTTCTCCATTCCAGTCCCTTGCGCCAGACTTGCGCTGCGTGGTGGTATGTGCCAAACCAGTTGACTTGCGCGCCGCTCAATTCCCGCTGCCGTTTTGCCAATGCGCGCAGGTTTTCCTCGGGGTCTTCTCCGAGTTTTAGATTTAATTCACCCGAAAACAGATCGGGCAACGGCTTGCTTTGCGGGGAAAAGATTTGTTGCAGGCAAAGCGCCGCCGTGTAATAGCACTGAAGTGTGAGCCGCGCTGCGGGTTGCAGCCGATGCGCAGCAGCCTGCGCATACAAAGCGAATTCGGGGTGCTCCAAGAAGAGGGGAATAAGCGCCAGCCGTAGGCGCGCTTCATCGCTCTGGGCAAGGGCGGCTAGCAAGTGCTCCGGTTGTCTGGAAAGCATTTCGTCTTTATCCTGCCCGCCCATGATGAAGCGAACCCCCAGCACATTCAAGGTGTTTGCCAGTTGGTCACCGGTAATCGAGAAGGATGCGCTCATTATTTGAAATTATATCGCAGCATGGGCAATCGGCATGTCCCACTGCAAAAATGAAACGATTTTCGTCAACGCTCAACCGCAGTCCTTAGCGGAACAGGCGGTGGTCATCGGCGAGGAGGAGGCGGAGGGGAGGCATGGGAAAGGGACCTCCTAACTTTCGTGCAAATACGCCTTGAGCAGCGCCTTGAACAGCCGCCCGTGATTGGGCACTTTGAGATGCAGCAACTCGTGGACGATGACTTCGCGGCGAAACTCGGCGGGCTGATGCAGCAGGTCGGTATCGAAGGTGAGACGCCCATGCGAGGAGCAACTCGCCCACTTGCGTTTCATCGGGCGGATGCGAACCTCGCGCGGGGTCACGCCCATTTGCCGCGCCCAGGCTTCGACCTCGGTACGAAACAGGTCGAAGGGCACAGCTTGCTCCAACGGTTGCCATTCGGGGAGGGCGGCTTTTCTCATTCGGCAGCCCTCCGCAGCAGGTTCAGGATGGCATCGGCCCAGGCGACGACGTCAGCAACGCCAATTTCCAGCAGAGATTTGTAGAGGCGGGCACGCAGTTCGCTCTCCTGTTTTTGACCGGTCATCCAATGGGGAAATTCGGTGAAGGCGGTTTCCATTGCTTGCGCCACCTGAAGGGCTGGCGCAGACTCAATCTGGCGGGTGCGCAGCCACCACTCGACGGCGAAGGCCTGCGGCGAGAGCGGGCTGGATTGACGCTCGGCATGGGCGGCGTTCAGTTGCCTGACCAGATCGTCCAGTTCACGCAGCGCTTGCTGGGATTCGATTTGGCGTTCCTCGAAGCGGCGGCGGATTTCCTCGGCGCGCTCGCCGATGGAGAGCAGGTACGGCGCGGCGCGCCCCTCTCGTTCCACCAGACGGTGCAGTTCTTTGAGCAGGTTGAAGACCTTGACCGTTTCGGGCTTTTCGTCATTGAGCAGGGTTAGCAGCGCCGCCGGCCCCAGTTCGTAGGTCGCTTGCGGCTCGCCGATGGCGCTGGCGTGACTGTGCTGCTGGACGATTTCGGCGGTTTTGCGCAGAAAGGATTTGTCCACGGAGACGTGCGGCTCGTAGGCGGCGCGCAGCAGGCGATACATCTCCAGCAGGCGTTGGTAGTCTTCCAGGTAAGGGCGCAGGAAGGGGTCGGGGGAGAGGATTTCGTAGAGTTCTTCCAGTTCGCGGAAGAAGCGGTAGAAGGCTTCGCGTTGCTCCTTATCGCGAAAGCGTTGAAGGACGGCTTCGGCAAGTTTGTCGTTGTTCACCACAGAGAGCACAGAGTCCACAGAGCCTTTCTCTGTGCTCCCCGTGTGCTCTGTGGTGAGATACACTGCCTGGCCTTGCGTCATCAACTCCATAAAGCGCGCCTGCAAGACCTCGACGCCCTCCACCACGCCGCTCACGTCTTGCGAGTCGAAGGCCAGCGCCCGCTCCAGGTTCTCGAAGACGCCGACAAAGTCCAGAATCAGGCCGGTCGTCTTGCGCTGACCGTCCTCGCTCTCGTAGGGGCGGTTGACGCGGGCAATGGCTTGCAGCAGGACGTGGTCGCGCATCGGTTTGTCGAGGTACATGCAGTACAGGATGGGCGCGTCGTAGCCGGTGAGCAGTTTTTCGGTAACGATGAAAATTTGTGGGTCTTCGCCCGATTTGCGGAAGGCTTTGCGCAGGCGGGTTTCTTCCTCTTCGCTCAGGTGATGGCGCTTGAGATGCGGCGGGTCGTTGTGCCCGGCGCTGATGACCACGGCGCTCCACTCCGGCGGAAGGTAACGGTCGAGGGCTTCTTTGTAGAAGGCGCAGGCTTCGCGGTCGGCGGCGACGAGAAAGGCCTTGTAGCCCATCGGCTGGACATACGCCCGGAAATGGTCGGCCACGAAGCGGGCGATTTTCTCCACCCGTTCGCGGTTTTTGAGCATGTTGGTCAGCGTCACGGCACGGTCGAGGACGCGGTTGAGTTCCTCCACGTCGGCCACACCCTCCAGTTCGGCCGCGGCCCAGAATTCTTTTTCCATTGCCTCGCGGTCGGCGAGGAGGTCGTTCGGAGCGAGTTGATAGTGCAGCGGGACGGTGGTGCCGTCTTCGATGGATTCGCGGATGGAGTATTTATCAAGGTAGCCTTGCGGGTCGTCGGCGCCAAACGTCTTGAAGGTGCCTTTGCCGTGCGCGGTGCGGTCAATGGGCGTGCCGGTGAAGCCGATGAAGGTGGCATTGGGCAGCGCGCCCATCAGGTAGTTGCCCAGGTCGCCGCCGGTGGAGCGATGGGCCTCATCCACCAGGACGAAGACGTTGCGCCGGGTGCAGAGGTTGGCCGGCATGTCATCAAATTTGTGAATCATCGAGGCGATGAGGCCGCGCGTATCGCGCTTGAGCAGGTCGCGCAAATTGCGCTTGGAGAGCGCCAAGTTGACCCGTCCAAAACCGACCGCCTCCAGGTTCTGGAAGAGTTGCTGTTCCAGTTCGTTGCGGTCCACGATGAGCAGCACGGTGGGGTTTTCGAAGCGCGGGTCGGCGAGGAGCAGGCGGGCGATGGTGAGCATGGTGTAGGTCTTGCCGGAGCCTTGCGTGTGCCAGATCAGGCCGCGGACTTTTTGCGGGTCGCGGGCGCGCCCGAGGACGCGTTCGACGGCGCGCATCTGGTGTGGGCGCAGGATGACTTTGCTCAGTTCGCCGTCCTTGCGGGCGAAGAGGATGTAATCGGTGAGAACGCGCAGGACACGACGCGGCGCGATGAACGACTTGACCAGCGTCTCGAAGTCCGCGGCGCCGCTTTCCTCTTTCCAGTTGAAGAGTGTCTTGCGCGAGAGCGACCAGGTGGCGCCATAGAAGAACTGCACCAGGTGCGTGAGGGCAAACATTTGCGCCTGCGCCATCAGGTCGGGCGCTTCTTGGTGGTAGCGGCGGATTTGGTCGAAGGCTTCGGCGATGCCCTCCAGGCGCGTGGCGGCTTTCGTCTCGATGACGATGACGGGAATGCCGTTGACGAGGAAGACGACATCGGCGCGGATGCGGCGGGCGCCGCTCTGGAAGGTAAATTCATCCGTGACGTGGAAGCGATTCACCTCCCCCCGCTCAGGGTCAAGCAGACGCAGGTTCCGCTCGCGGCGCTCGGCCTCGACGAAGACGGTTTTCAGCCCTTTGAGATATTCCCAGGCTTCGCGGTTGCCCTCGATGTCGGCGCGGACGGTCAACAGGCGGCGGACGATTTCCTCGGCTTTGGCAGCGCCGGTCACCACGCCGGGGTTGAGGCGCTGGAGTTGCTCGACCAGCACGGCGTGCAGAAAAGGTTTATCGTCGCCGCCGCGCAGACGCAGGGCTTCTTCGGGGGAGAGATATGCCCAGCCAGCCTCGATGGCGTAGCGGAGGAGCGGGTTTTGGACGACGTGACGTTCAGAAGAGAGAGTCATGCGGGGCTCCCGATATTAACCACAGAGTACACAGAGAACACAGAGTGTTTTGTTTTTTTTCACCACAGAGTGCACGGAGAACACAGAGTGTTTTTTCACCACAGAGTGCACGGAGAACACAGAGTTTTTTTCACCACAGAGTGCACGGAGAACACAGAGTTTTTTTCACCACAGAGTGCACGGAGAACACAGAGTGTTTTTTCACCACAGAGTGCACGGAGAACACAGAGTGTTTTGTTTTTTTCACCACAGAGTGCACGGAGAACACAGAGTGTTTTGTTTTTTTCACCACAGAGTGCACGGAGAACACAGAGTTTTTTTCACCACAGAGTGCACGGAGAACACAGAGTGTTTTTTCACCACAGAGTGCACGGAGAACACAGAGTTTTTTGTTTTTTTTCTCCGTGCTCTCTGTGTTCTCTGTGGTGAATCAAAGTACAAAGCGGCGAATGCCATTTTTCAGCAGCCGCACGTTGAAGTTGATGAGCAATCCTACGCGGCAGCCTGATAGTTTCAAATACGAGAGCAGTTGCGCCTCATGGATGGGAAGGAGTTGCTCAACCGCCTTGAGTTCGACGATGACGAGACCATCCACCAGCAAGTCCAGCCGGTAACCTACCTCAAGGTGTACGCCTTTATACACCACCGGCAAGGGTTTTTGTTGTTCCACCTGTCGCCCTCGCTGTACCAATTCGTACACAAGACAGGGTTCATAGGCCGATTCGAGCAGACCAGGGCCGAGGGCGCGGTGAACCTCAATGGCCGCGGCGATGATTTGCTCGGTAATGGCGTTGAGTTGTTGAAAATCGGACATAGGGGCTCCTTGTCTCACCACAGAGTTCACAGAGAACACAGAGTTTTTTGTTTTTTCTCCGTGTGCTCTGTGTTCTCTGTGGTAAATTTCACTCTCCTCCGCCCGCTCATCAACTCGTGCAGCAACGTTTGGAAGAGATCGCCCAGGGCGCGGGCATAGGCTTCTTCCGCCGCGATGCGCCGATCCACCGCCTGCAGGATGCGCGCAATCGCCCGCTGCTCGGCGAGAGGGGGGAGGGGGATGGTTAATTGTTTTAGGCGCTCAAGGCTAACACTTGCTTGATTGACATGACGACGACAAAGACCTTGGAATACTCCTTGACTCCAAAGCCAATAGAGATACCTTGAAAGCCAGTAGGCATTTACTTGATCAGAAGAGGCTCGTATCAGGGTCATGTGGTTGGAAATTACAAATTTACCGTTCAGATTGAAATATGCTGTTTTGCCAACGAGTTCTTCACTGTTGGTATTGTTGAAGATGACATCCCCTGGAAGAACCCAATAGGGACTGTTTTCGGCTGGAGAAGACACATATTTGCTTTGAGACAGAGTAATGTCGCCAGTGTCAGTAATATTGAAAGGCCGTAGATGCGGAATACCTAGACCTGTCTGATTGTGTTCTCCTTGCGGGAAACCGTTCTTCATCCAAAGAGCGCCTTTTGCAACAAGATCCCCCAACCTGACCACCTGCCACTCCTCGGGGAGGGGGCCGAGTTCGGTGTCTTTGAGATTTACCACAGAGCGCACAGAGTTTACAGAGATTTTCTCCGTGTTCTCCGTGTTCTCTGTGGTGAATCCCTTCACCCCATAGGTAAAGAGAGCGCGCATCAGGCTCTTTTTCAATTCGCGCAGGGCGGCGATGACCCGCTCGCCGGCCTGCTTGGCCTCTTGCACCGTCCGCAGCACGTGCGCTATCGCCCGCTGCTCGGCGAGTGGGGGGAGGGGGATAAACTCGTTACTCAAAAAATCAATTAGTTTGAAGTTACGGATGCCTGTGGTTCGCTTTTCATAAGTACGAGTGACGCCATTGTGGTAAAGAAAAGACCAATACTGATAAAAGAATTCTTGATCACAACTTTTCGCAATGCGTAATCTCTTTACAAAATTGCTAAATGTCACAGGAATTTCTGATTTTAATAGCAAATCATCTTTTATTAGAACAATACGACCTGTTGGCTGATCTTTGCTTCCACCCGAAATCTCAACGAGCAAATCACCATGAAGGACTTTTCTTTGCTGATAGCTTTTCCAACTTAGGTAGCGAATCGGACAATTCGTTATGCTGTTGCGAGAAATCTGATTGAAATCGGTTCCCCTTAAGACATAACAGCGCACGCTATTTTTATGTTCGATGAGGTTTTCGCTACCCCAGTCACCAGAATCTATTTCTTCTACCACCTCCCCCAACTTGACCACCTGCCACTCCTCGGGCAGGGGGCCGAGTTCGGTGTCTTTGAGATTTACCACAGAGCGCACAGAGATCACAGAGTTTTTCATTTTTCTTCCTCCGTGCTCTCCGTGTTCTCTGTGGTGAAAAACCCGCGCAGAATCTCTCGCAAGGCGCGCTCGGCTTCGGCGCGTTCCTCCTCCGCCTCCTCCAGCCGCACCAGCGCCTCCTCCAGCGGCAGCGTCTCCTCGTTGCCGTTCACGCTCACGTAGCGGCTGGGGGAGAGGTTGTAATCGTTGCGCGCCGCTTCTTCACGCGTGATGATCGCAGAAATACCCTCCCGCGCTTCCCAGGCGTGATACAGCGCGGCAATCGTCTCGATATGCTCCTCCGCCAGGTAATTCTTGGGGCGTCCCTTGGCGAACTGCTGGCTGGCATTGATGAGCAGGATTTCCCCCGCATGGCGCTTTTTGCGGTTCACCACAAGGATCACGCCCGGCGCGGTGGTGTTGTAGAAGAGATTTTCGGGCAGCAGGAGCACCGCCTCAATCAGATCGGCCTCGACGAACGCCTTGCGGATGTCGCGCTCGCGGTTGGAGCCTTGGTTGCCACTGCCGCGGCTGACCGCGCCCGTATCCAGCACCACCGCCATCCGTCCGCGTTCGTTCAACGAGGCGAGCATGTGCTGCAGCCAGCCCCAATCGGCGCTGGAGGAAGGCGGTATCCCGTAGCGGAAGCGCTCAAAGGGATCGTTCTCGTAGAGTTCCTTTCCGAACTTTTGATTCCACATCGGGTTGGCGGTGACCAAGTCGAAGGTCTGCAACCGCCCCGCCCGATCCTTAAAAGCCGGCTGGCGCATCGTATCGCCGATGCGGATGTCGGCCTCGATGTCGTGGATGACGGCGTTCATGCGCGCCATGGCAAAAGTGGCGGGGTTGATTTCCTGCCCGAAGATGTGCAGCGGAGCAATCGAGGAGGGAAGTCGTTTCACCGCAGAGCGCACAGAGGACACAGAGAGGTTTTCACTTTTCTCCGTGCTCTCTGTGTTCTCCGTGGTTCCGAACCTCTCCACCAGCCGCAGGTGACACTTGATGAGCAGCCCGCCCGAACCGCAAGCCGGGTCGTACACCGTCATGCCCGCTTCCGGCGCCAGCAGGCGCGCCATCAACACACCGACCTCGCGCGGCGTGTAGAACTCGCCTGCCGATTGTCCCTGCCCCTCGGCGAACTTGCGCAGCAGGTACTCATAGGCGCGGCCGAGGATATCTGGCTCCACGTCGCGCAGCCCGAGCCGCTGGCGCGAAAGCACTTCGATCAATGCCGCCAGGTGTTCGTCGGAGATGATGCGCTGACCGGCCGCGGTGGCGTTGAAATCCACCATATCAATCACGCCGGTCAGGCGCGGATTTTCGCGCGCCACAGCGCGCACCGCGTCGGTCAGGTATTGTCCCAAGCCCGCCGTCTTCCGGCGAATAGCCTCCCAGCGGGCGTTTTCGGGGATGAAGAAGCGCACCAGCGTTACTTGCCCGCGTTTGCGCTCCTGTTCCAGCAGGTCGAGCAGGGTCTTTACACCGCCGAACTCTTGTGCGCGGCGCTTGATTTCGTCATCGAACACATCCGAGAGACGTTTGAGGAAGACCAGCGGCAGAATGTAATCTTTGAACTTGGGCGCGTCCAGCGGGCCGCGAATGACGCACGCCGCGTCCCATAGCCAGGTTTCGAGGGTTTGGGTGTCCATGATGATTGAAATAAACCTCTCAAGGGGTGAGATTTGGCCGTCAGATTCCCTCTCTCAAATATATCATAAAACATCCGCGCCTTTTTGTTTTCCTACCACCCCGCCCTCACCTCCGTCCCCTCGCCCGGGGCGGCGCGGACCTCGAGCTGGCCGCCCAGCGCCTCGACGCGCTCGCGCATCTGACGCAGGCCGAGGTGGCCCTGACGTTCCAGGCGCGGCAGGCCGGCCGGGTCGAAGCCCAGGCCGTCATCGCGCACGGAGAGGGCGATTCCCTGCCGCAGGTCGAGCGTCACCCAGACGGCGCGCGCCTGGGCGTGCCTGGCGACGTTGTGCAGCGCCTCCTGGAGGACGCGGAAGAGAGTCGCTTCGAGGACCGGGGGCAGGCGGCTGCGTTCGCCTTGCACGTCGAGCGAAACGCGCAACTGGTTTTGTTCGCCGAACTCGGCCAGGAATTTCTCCAGCGCGGCCCAGAAGCCGAGTTCCTCCAGCGCCACCGGGCGCAGGGCGAAGATGGCGCGGCGCACTTCGCGAATCTTCTCGCCCAGCAGGCGGTGCAGGTTGTCCAATTCGGCTTTGGCTTGGGCGGGGTCACGCTCGACCAGCGTTTGCCAGTGACGGATTTGCAGGCGCACGGCAGCCAGGTCTTGCGCCAGGCCGTCGTGAATCTCATGGGCGATGCGGCGGCGCTCCTCGGCGATGGCCTGTTCCTCGGAGCGGCGCGCCTTCTCGGCGCTGATGTCCTCCACGACCAGGATGCCGCGCGTCGGACCGCGGCCCGGCGCCGGGGCGGCGCTCAGACGCAGCGGCACCTCGCTCCCGTCGGCGCGGCGGCCGCTCGTCTCCAGGGTGACGCTCTCGCCGGCCTCCAGCGCGGCGCGGCAGCGCGCCAGGGCCTCGGCAGGTAAAAAGGAAGTGAGAACCGTGGGACAGCCTTTCGAGGCTGTCTTTTCTGTGACAGGCTGAAAAGCCTGTCCTACATCGGGCTGGAAAGCCGTTTTTTCGACAGGCTGGAAAGCCTGTCCTATACTGGATGTAGGACAGCCTTTCGAGGCTGTCTTTTCTGTGACAGGCTGGAAAGCCTGTCCTACGCCGAACAGGCGCGCCCAGCGCGGATTTGTGTGACGCGCTTCGGGCGGGTCGCGGCTGAAGTCCGCTTCGCAGACGCCGAGCGGGGCGTTCTCAAAGAGGGCGCGGAAGCGCGCCTCGCTGGCGCGCAGCGCGGCGACGTAGCGCATCCGCCCGCCGAGGTACACGGAGGCCAGGCCGAGCGCGGCCAGCGCCACCAGCAGGCGGAACCACCCGGTCTGCCAGAAGGCCGGCTCAATGACCAGCGTCACCGCCAGCCCTGCCTCGTTCCAGACGCCGTCGCTGTTGGCGGCCTTGACGTGGAAGACGTAGCGGCCGGGCGGCAGGTTGGTGTAACTGGCATAGCGGCGCGTGCCGCAATAGACCCAATCCGGGTCGAAGCCTTCCAGACGGTAGGCGTACTGGTTGCGGGCCGGGTCGGTGAAGTCGAGGGCGGCAAACTCGAAGGCGAAGAAGTTTTCACGATGGGTGAGATGGATTTCAGCGCCATCCTGTAAGCCGCCCGCGAAGGCGCGCGGCCGGTCGAAGACGCGGAAAGCGGTGAGGACGAGCGGCGGCGGGAGGGGGTTGGCGGCGATGCGCTGCGGGTAGAAAGCGTTGAAGCCGTTGACGCCGCCGAAGAACATCTCGCCATCGGCAGCGCGGGAGGCGGCGCCGATGATGAAGGCGCTGCTTTGCAGACCGTCGGCCGGGGTGTAGGCGCGCGCCGCGCCGGTCTGCGGATCGAAAACGGCCAGCCCGCCGCCCATGGTCGCCAGCCAGAGTTCGCCGTTTTCATCGCCCAGCATGGCGACGATGGAGTCATCCGGCAGGCCGTCTTCGATGGTGAAGACGGTGAAGGACGGTTCGCAGGCGCCGGCCCGGCCGCAGGGCGCCGCCCCGAGCGCAGCGAGGGGCCAATCGAGGCGGTTCAGTCCGCCGTGCGTGCCAACCCAGACCTGACCGCTGCGCTCCTCGTAGAGCGACCAGACGAAATCGTGGCTCAGGGCGCGCGGATTGGCGGGGTCGGCGCGGTATTGGGTGAAGGTTTCGGTGTGGACATCGAAGCGGAGGAGGCCGTTGTAGGTGCCGATCCAGAGGGCGCCGTCGCGGGTTTGGAGCAGGGCGCGCACGCCGTAGGTGCTGGGGAAGCCGCCCGGCGCGCCGGTGTAAGCGTAGCGGGTGAAGGTCAGGGTTTGCGGGTCGAGGCGCAGCAGGGCGCCGGGTTCCTCCGTGCCAATCCAGAGCGCGCCGTCGGAGGCCTCGAGGATGACTTTGACCGCGCCGCCGCCTTCCCAGGCGAAATGCTCGAAGCGGTCGGCGCGGCGGTCGAGGCGGTCGAGGCCGGTCTGAACGCCGATCCACAGGTCGCGGCGGGAATCTTCGTAGAGGGCGGTGACGTGGTCGTGGCTGAGGCTGGAGGGGTCGGCGGGGTCATGGCGGAAGTGGGTCACCCGGCCGGTGCGGCGGTCGAGGCGGTCGAGGCCGCAGTCGTGCAGGCCAACCCAGACGAAGCCCTGATAGTCTTTCAAGATGGCGCCCACCACGGGAGACGCCAGCGAGTTCGGGTCGCCGGGGCGCGGGGCGTAGCGGTCGAAGCGCAGGCGGGCGCGCGGGTACTGGTTCACGCCGCCGCCGCTGGTGGCGATCCACAGGTTGCCGCTGCGGTCGAGCGCCAGGGCGGTGACGGCGTCGCGGCTCAGGCTGAAGGGGTCGAGCGGGTCGTGGCGGTAGGTCTCCAGGCGGGCGTAGGCCGGGGCGAAGCGATGCAGGCCGTCGGCGCTGCCCAGCCAGAGCGATTCGCCCTCCCAGAGCAAGGCGTTGACCTGTTGGCCGCGCAGGGGTTCGTAGAAGGCGACGAAGGCGCGTCGGGCGCGGTCGAAGCGCGCCAGGCCGCCGCTTTCGGGGCGGTGGAAATCGCCGCCGCCGACCCAGAGATTGCCGTCGGGAGCGAGCGCCAGGGCGGCGACTCGGCTCAGGGACGGCGCGCCCGGCGGCGGGTCCGGAAACGAAGCGAAGCGGCCGGGGCGCGGGTCGAGGCTGACCAGGCCGCCGTATTCCGTCCCAATCCAGAGCGTCCCCTCGGCGTCGAAGAGCAGGGCGTTGATGTGGTCGTCGGGCAGCGAGGCGGGGTCGGCCGGGTCGTGCCGGAACTGGGTGAAGGTCTCGGAGGCGGCGTCGTAGCGGAAGAGGCCGCTGCCGGCGGTGCCGATCCATAGGTTGCCCTGCTCGTCCTCGGCGAAGGCGCGCACGGATTCGTAGATTTCGGGGTGGTGGACGAAGCGCCCGGATGCCGCCTCGTAGTGGTCGAGGCCGCTGACCGTGCCGACCCACAGGCGGCCGCGGCGGTCTTCGTGGAGGGCGTGGACGGTGTCGTTGACGAGCGAGGCGGGGTCCGAGCGGCGGTGGCGGAAGACGGTGAAGGCGTAGCCGTCGTAGCGCGCCAGGCCGCGCTGGGTGCCGAACCACAAGTAGCCGACGCTGTCCTGCAGCAGGCAGTTGACCAGGTCGTGCGGCAGGCCGTCGGCGGTGGTGAGATGGGCAAAGCGCAGGCTGGGTTGGGCGGCGGCGGGGGTGGGGAGGAGGGCGAAGAGAAGGAGGAGAGGCAGAAGTTTGCGGAACACGGTTTGTTTTTAGTGTAGCACAAAGGGGGGATGCAGTGATCAGTTATCAGCCGTTGGTTGTCAGTTCCACCTGACCAGGCTGGACTTGATGCTTGAGCAGGGCGGCAGGCATGGCTCTGTTTGTCACAGCGTGTGACCGTATTATACATTTTTTACTTTTCTCCAATCCTCCTCCAACATACCCTGACTATATTCTTATAGGACAACTGCTCGCAGTTGTCCTATAAGCACTTATTGGTAAGGAGAAACAGCATGAACCTCGACAAATTCACCCAAAAATCCCAGGAAGCGATTTTCGCTGCCCAACAAATCGCCCAGGAACATCATCATCAAGCCATCGAGCCGATTCACCTCGAACTGGCGCTAATTCGACAGGAGAGCGGCGTCGTCCCAGCCATCGTGACCAAAGTGGCTGGCTCCACCCTCGCCCTGCGCGAGGAACTGGAACGCGAACTTGCCAGCCGTCCGCAGATTCACGGCGCGAATCTGCAGGTTGGGCTTTCGCAAGCCGCCGCCGATGTCCTCACCGCCGCCGAACGTTACGCCAAAGGGATGCAGGACGACTACGTCTCGACCGAACACATCCTGCTCGGTCTGACCGAATCCATGGAGGGCAAACGTCTCGCCTCCTTTGGTTTGACGAAGGATGCGATTCTTTCCGCCCTGAAATCTGTTCGCGGTTCCCAGAGAGTGACCTCCCCCACTCCGGAATCCACCTATCAGGCGCTCGAACGCTACGGGCGCGACCTGACCGCCTATGCCCGTCAGGGCAAACTTGACCCAGTCATCGGGCGTGACGAAGAGATTCGCCGCGTCGTCCAGATTCTCACGCGCCGCACCAAGAACAACCCCGCGCTGGTGGGCGAACCGGGCGTCGGCAAGACCGCCATCGTCGAGGGGCTGGCGCAGCGTATCGTCAACGGCGACGTGCCGGAAGGTCTGAAAAAGAAGCGGCTGGTTCAACTCGATATGGGCGCGCTCATCGCCGGCGCAAAGTATCGCGGCGAATTCGAGGAACGTCTCAAAGCCGTCCTCAAGGAAGTGACCGAAGCGCAGGGCGAAATCATCCTGTTCATTGACGAAATGCACACCGTCGTCGGCGCGGGCAAAGCCGAAGGCGCCATGGACGCCGGCAACATGCTCAAGCCCATGCTGGCGCGCGGCGAACTGCACATGATCGGCGCGACCACGCTGGACGAGTACCGCAAAAACATCGAGAAAGACCCCGCGCTCGAGCGGCGCTTCCAACCCGTGCTGGTGGACGAGCCGAGCGTGGAGGACACGATCTCGATTCTGCGCGGGCTGAAGGAACGTTACGAAGTCCATCACGGCGTGCGCATCACCGACCCCGCCGTGATTGCCGCCGCCACCCTCAGCCATCGCTACATCGCCGACCGCCATCTGCCCGACAAAGCCATTGACCTGATTGACGAAGCCGCCGCCCGCCTGCGCACCGAGATTGATTCCAAGCCGCAGGAACTGGATGAGGTGGACCGCGCCATCATGCAGTTGGAGATTGAGCGCGAGGCGTTAAAGAAGGAAAAGGACAAGGCGTCGAAGGAGCGGCTTGCCAGTCTCGAAAAAGAACTCGCCGATTTACGCGAGAAATCGAAGGCGCTTGCCTCGCGCTGGCAAACCGAGAAACAGGCGATTGCCGAACTTCGCACGCTGAAAGAGAAACTCGAACAAACCCGCGTCGAAATCGAACGCGCCGAACGCGAGGCAAATCTCGAAAAAGCCGCGCGGCTGAAATATGGCGACTTGCGCGAAATCGAGCAAAAGATTCAAGCCGCCGAAAGCCGCCTGAAGACCATGCAGAGCGAAGGCGCCTTGCTCAAAGAGGAAGTGGATGCGGAGGAAATCGCCGCCATTGTGGCGCGCTGGACGGGCATTCCCGTCTCGCGGCTGCTCGAAGGCGAGACGCAGAAGTTAATCCACATGGAGGAACGTCTGCATCAGCGCGTGGTCGGTCAGGACGAAGCGGTGAGCGTGGTCTCGAAAGCCGTGCGCCGCGCCCGCGCCGGCTTGCAAGACCCGAACCGTCCCATCGGCTCGTTCATCTTCCTCGGCCCGACGGGCGTCGGCAAGACCGAACTGGCACGCGCTCTGGCGGAGTTCCTCTTCGATGACGACCACGCCATGATTCGGATTGACATGAGCGAGTATCAAGAGAAGCACACCGTCAGCCGTCTCATCGGCGCGCCGCCGGGCTATGTGGGCTACGAGGAAGGCGGGCAGTTGACCGAAGCCGTCCGCCGCCGCCCCTATAGCGTGGTCTTGTTCGATGAAATCGAAAAGGCGCATCACGAGGTCTTCAACGTCCTGCTGCAACTGCTCGATGATGGCCGCCTGACCGATGGGCAGGGGCGCACGGTGGATTTCCGCAACACGGTCGTGATCATGACCAGCAATCTTGGAAACGAGTTGTGGCAAGGGCAGCGCGGCAACGTGACACGTGACAACGTCACACGCATTTTGCAGGCGCACTTCCGCCCGGAGTTCCTCAATCGCATTGACGAGATTGTCGTCTTCCACCCGCTCGGCAGGGAACATTTGGCCGGCATCGTGGACATCCAACTGCGCCGCGTCCGTCAACTGCTGGCAGACAAGGGCTATCGGCTCGAAGTCAGCGAAGCCGCGCGCGAGCATCTGGCAGAAGTCGGCTACGATCCCGATTTTGGCGCCCGTCCGCTCAAGCGCGCCATCCAGCGCGAACTGCAAGACCCGCTGGCGCTCAAGATCTTGGCAGGCGAGTTCCGCGAGGGCGAGACGATTCGGGTGGAGCGCGGCGCAGAGGGGCTGACATTTTCGGCGGGCGTGGAAGTGGTGGAAGGCGAAGTGGTGGCGTAAAGTGGTTGTGGGACAACTCAATGAGTGGTCCCGCGCTGCAATAACAACCATAGTGATAGGACCAGCGCACGTCTGCGCCACAGGGGACGGAGGTAGTGGAAGGCGAAGCGGCGGCGTAAAAAAACAGGACAGGCGGCGAGCCTATCCTGTTGGCTTAGCATCTGTTCTTCTCATACGTAAGCAAACACATTGACCTGCACCGATTTCAGCGGGCTGCGCTTCTCGCGCACCAAGCGGCGCACCCGCTCGGCTGCCTCGCGGCTGAAGATTGTCTCTCCACAGCGAACGCAAACGGTGGCGGGAATCCCCTCCACCAGGACGAATTCCCCATCAATCTGGAAAACTTCGTCAACCAATTCCTGCCGCCCCTCCGTTGACCCGCAAACATGACACTTGAACATGACTACCTCCGTTTTGAAAATGCTTCCCATTCATTTAGCCCAGGTTCATACAACGTGATAATGCGCACTTTCGCCGTCTCCGCATAAGAGACCTGTATGTGCACCGGACGACCAGAGTCGCTAAATCCCAATATCAGGCAGCTGGGCGAGTATTTGTCATCGGGATAATCTTCAATTATCTTTCCATTTCTTGCTGCTTGCTGAATTTCCATATCGCTGATATTCCGTTCGACAACTCTGCGCAAGGCATGACGGGTAAACTCAAATTCGCCGTTCGATAGTTGTCGAAGAATCTGCTCTAGCGTTTTCATTGTAACCCAAATTATACTTCCAAAGATGGCTTATCGCGCGCGCCCTGCCTGATGTGGGTAGGAAAACTCCTGAGGAGTTGTCCTACCAGCGCGCTTTTGCACTATACTTTATAGAAAATCGCATTCCCATCCGCCCCAAAAACGCCCTCACCGGAGAGGTACAAACGCACAGGCGGCAGAAGCCCATATCCCACTCCTTCTAACAAACCGCCGAATTGGATTGCCCCCGCTGCGGAACGCACTTCCGCGCCGAACTCTGGCTCATCGTGGACGCCGCCGAGCGCCCCGACCTGCTGGAACAAGTCAAGCAGGGTCATTTGCACGAAGTCGCCTGCCCCGATTGTCTATGTATTGGCTCATCTTTTGCCAGAGCGTCCATATCAGCAGGCTGGTCAGGCTGGCGGCTGGCGTTCCGATAAAAATCAGTCTACCCATCAGCACGGGCGTAATAGAAAGATATGTGCTGGCGATTTCTACCCAATTCCCCGTTTCGGTCAGGGAGGCATCGGGTATGAGATATTTAATTGCTACGATTAGCAGCATCACCAACGCCAGCGGCGCAAGGGTGGTCAGCGCCAGGGTCAGGTTGACCAGCAGATGCGCGGAAAACGCCGTCCGAAACAGGTGCGAGGCGGTGAGAGCAGGCGGCGCTTCGAGGGGCTCTTCGGCGGGACGTGTTCGCCGGACCGAATCCAGGGCGAATAAGACGCCAATCAGCAGCCCCAAGGTCAGCCAGGGGCGGCGCCATCCTTCGCCTGGCCCGGCGTTGAAAGCCGCAAGGAAGAGCAATCCGTTCAGTCCCAACAAAGACCATGCCATCAGGCGCGGTTCACCCTGCCGCCTGAAAAAATCCCACACTCGCCGGGGAATGAGCAGCGTGAACCCAAGCCCCACAGCCAGAAACAACAGCCCAGCAACGAGAAACTGCAGCAGGCTGATTGGAGAAGTCGCCAGAGGGGCTTGGGTAAGCCCGGCAACAAACATCGGAATTGGAAACCCTAAAAATATCAGCGAGGAGAAAAATCCTACCGGCGCGGCAGCGGGCGCCTGACGCACAAACGCCCAGGTCAGAACCACCCAGAGCAGCCACCAGAGCAGGAAAAGCGCCACAGGCGCATCGAATATCCAGTTTGCAGGGTAGGGGAATGTTAAATTGGCTTTTTCTACGGTTCTTTGCAAGGTTGACACGAGCAAGTCGTATACAACAATCATCACCACCAGCGCCAGGCCGGAAAGCAAAGTCATCGCCCCGCTCAGACGCAAGCCAAAGGCAACGTCAGGCGCTGCGCGGCGCGCGCCCAGGCCGCCCAGGGCGCCTCCCAGCGCGCCGAATAGAATCCCTACCAGCGCGGTGAGCGCCATCGAAGCGTGTACCCAGAGGATGATAGATTGTACGCTTTCGGCAACCAGAAGGACAAACGCGGTTTCATTGGCTGCTGGAACGAGACCATGCGCCTGCAATGTTTGCGCGCCCCACATCCCGGCAACGGGACCGACGAGCAGCGCTTCGGCAATCCAGGCGGCTGTCCAGCCAGCCAGCGCGCCCGCGCCGATGCTCCCCCATGTCGTGCGCCCACGGCTGAACCATCCAGCCGCCAGCCCGGTGAACAAGAGCAAAGTCAATGCCGCGCCGCTCCAAGGTAGAATATCCGGCAGGGAGGGGAACGGAGTCCAGTTCGGCAGAGTCGGGTACAGAACCAAACACGGCGACGCTATCAGGGCGATGCCGCCCGCAGCCGCCGTCAATGCGCCGCCTAAGAAAGCAATCAGAAATGCGCGAGGGGACATAGGAAACTCTCCGAGGAAGATAATCGGGTAGTCGGCTCGTTGTATGTCAAGTACTTCGGCTTCTACAGTGTCCACAATGAAGGCGCGATAACGCTCATCGGTCTAATGCAAGAATGCAATCAGGGTTTCGAGCAGGTTGGTCGTGTCCATGGTGACGGTTTTCCAAAAGGTCAGGGCTTGCATGGCAGCATCCTGAATGGATTATACAATAAACGCCCTGTTTCCTTTGTGATACCATGCCTGCAAAGTGCAATAAAAGAATGAGATGAGCGAACAGATTTCCGAAGTCACCTACACCTTATTTTCCCGCCTGGATTGGGAGGAAATTTACTCCACCTCGCTGCCGCGCGTGTACAACTTTTTCCTCTATCGCGCAGGCGACCGTTCCCTGGCAGAAGACTTGACCTCCGAGACTTTTGAGCGCGCCTGGCGGCGAAGAGCGTGGTTCAATCTTCAACGCGGCTCGCCTGTGGTCTGGCTGCTGGGCATTGCCCGCAATGTCTGGCGCGAACATCTACGCTCGAATCACCATGAGGCGCAGGAATTGAATGATGCGCTTCCTTCCACCCAACACGTTGAAGATGTGTATCTGGAACATGACCTCAAGCATCGGCTGCGTCTCCTGCTGCGCGCCCTGCCCGAACGAGAAGCGGAACTGATTGCCCTCAAATACGGTTCAGAATTAACCAACCGTCAAATCGCCCGCCTCAGCGGGCTTTCGGAAAGCAATGTCGGCACGATTTTGCATCGCACGGTCAACCTGCTCAAACAAAAACTGGAGGCAAACGATGGACGATAAATTTCTGTATCAACTGCGCGAAACGCCGCGCCCGCACTTTGCCGAAGGACTCTACCGGCGGCTGCAAAACGGGGAGGTGCGCTCCTCCAGGCGTTGGAAGCCTGCTTGGGCTGCTCTGCTGGCGTTTGTGATTGTGGCGGCGGGCATGATGAGCGTCTCGCCGGTGCGTTCGGCGGTCATGACCTACCTGAAGCAGATTGGCGGTCTGCCCTTTGAGGTGACGACCAGCCTCCCCGCAGATGATGGACCCGTCACCGAACTGGAGTCGCAGCGTCTCCCGCTGGAGGAAGCCCTCGCGCTTTCTCCCTTCCCCATTCATCTGCCGTCCGGCGTGCAGTGGGAAGCGCAGGCAGAAGTCATTGAACTGGACGCCGCCACGCTCAATTTTGTTTTCCTCCTGCATGGGTACACCGCCGATGGCAAGTGGATTTCGCTCAGCCTGCTCACCCATCCCAACACAGAACACGGCGAGTACATCGCTCCTGAGGCGGCGGAGGAAGTCTATCTGGATGCCGAGCATCCGGCGGCGCTCATTCGCGGCGGATGGGATGCCGATAAAAAGATGTGGACCTACAAATATGGTTCGGTGCGCCTCAAATGGCATCTGGACGGTGTGGACTATGACTTGGGCGGACTCAACATTGACCCCGAGACGCTGCTCGGAATCGCCCGCTCGACTTTGCCGTGAGCAGCGCAACGCTTATACTGCAGGACAACTCTTGGGAGTTGTCCTGCAAAAATATCGTGGTATATCCTGGCCACTGCTCGCACTTATGGCGCAACCTTGTGGACGCAGGATGAGCATTTCAAAAATGTCGAGGGTGTCAAGTATATCGAGAAGAAGGGCGCGGGGAGTAAGAGCAAGGGGTAGGGAGCAAAAAATCAAGACAGGCTGCAAAACCCGCCGGCGCTCAAAATTCCGGCGGGCGAGTTCCGCGAGGGCGAGACGATTCGGGTGGAGCGAGGTGGCGCAAGTCTCTAGATTTGCGCCACGCTTCAGCCCCAGCGCCTTTGCCAACTATTCTCCGCGCAATTGCACCCATTCAGCGAGACCGCTCGGTTTATCTTCCCCACGCAATAGGCGAGGTTAACTACTCTTGATACTCCAATTCGTACTCTCCGATGTAGACCGTATCTCCCTCTTGGGCGCCGGCTTCGCGCAGGGCGTCATCCACGCCGAGGCGCTCCATGAGTTTCTGGAAGCGGCGCACCGCCCCGGGCTGGTCCCAGGGGGTCATCTCGGCGGCGCGTTCGATGGCTCGGCTGCGAATGCGCCAGCCCGCTGCTTCGCGCAGGATTTCGAACTGACGCGGGTCTTCTTCGGGACGGTAGACGGGCAACTGTTCGCCCAGCGGCTGCGGCGGCGGGGTCTCGGCCAGCAAGCGGGCGGCATCGCGCAACAGGTCGCGCACGCCCGTGCGTGCCAGCGCTGAGACCAGCCGCACATCCACTTTTTGTTTTTTGAATTTTGCTTTCAACGTCTTCCAGCGTTCCTGCACCTCGGCCTGGTCGGCTTTGTTGACGGCCACGATCTGCGGCTTGCGCGCCAGGGACGGATCGAAAAGCGCCATCTCGGCGTTGATCTGGGCGTAGTCGGCCAGCGGGTCGGGGGAGAGACCGTCGAGCAGGTGGATGAGGACGCGCGTCCGCTGGATGTGGCGCAGGAAGTCGAAGCCCAGTCCCGCGCCGTGACTGGCGCCCTCGATGAGACCGGGGATGTCTGCCAGCACAACGGTGGTCTCGTCATCCACTTCGGCCACGCCCAGGTTCGGCTCAAGGGTGGTGAAGGGATAATCGGCAATTTTGGGCCTGGCGTTGGTCAACACGGAGAGCAGGGTGGATTTGCCTGCGTTGGGCACGCCAACGATGCCGATGTCGGCAATCAGTTTGAGTTCCAGGCGCAGACGTTTTTCCTCGCCGGGTTCGCCGCGTTCGGCGGTGCGCGGCACCTGGTTGGTAGAACTCTTGAAGTGGGTGTTGCCGCGTCCGCCGCGCCCGCCCTTGCAGACTACCAGACGCTGCCCAGGTTCGGTCAGGTCGCCAAGCAACTCGCCGGTTCCGGCGTCGTAGACGACCGTGCCGGGTGGGACGGGGATGACCAGCGTCTCGGCGCTGCGTCCGGTGCGGTTCTGACTGCCGCCGTTTTGGCCGTCTTCCGCAACATAGCGAAAGACATGCCGGAAGGCAGCCAGGGTATTCAGGGTCGGCTTGACTTCTAGAACTACGTCGCCGCCGCGGCCGCCGTCGCCGCCGTCGGGGCCGCCGCGCGGGACATATTTTTCGCGGCGGAAGTGCACCATTCCATCGCCGCCGCGACCTGATTTGACCTCAATTTCTGCCTGATCGATAAACATAAATAACTCCGGGCGCAATTATACTTTTCTTCTTTCTCTTTGAGGAACTTTCCTGCCGTTAGTTCACTTCCATTGCCCCTAAGACGAAGCAGCCGCGCTTGAGGGCGGCACATGAGTGTGATATAGTTTCGGCCTCGATGATTCTTCCTGCCGATTTTTACCTTCAACCCACGCTTTTCGTTGCTCGTCAATTGCTGGGAGCGCGCCTGGTGCGCGTTCTTGACGGTCGGCGGCTGGCCGGTATCATCACCGAGACGGAGGCCTACATCGGCGAGCAGGATTTAGGCTGTCATGCGCATTCCGGGCGGACGCGGCGCAACGCAGTCATGTACGGGCCGCCGGGGCGCGCTTACGTTTATTTCACCTATGGCATGCACTGGTGTTTGAACGCCGTTACCGAAGCGGAGGGAGTCCCGGCTGCCGTGTTGATCCGCGCCATCGAGCCGGTGGAGGGGGTGGAAATCATTGCCGCCCGCCGCAATGGACGGGATACCTACGGCCCGGCCAAACTCACCCAGGCGTTGGGAATTACCGGTGCACAGAACGGCCTGGATTTGTGCAGCCCGGCTTCCGGTCTGTGGATCGAGACGGGCGAAGCGGTGGCAGAAGAGAATGTCCGCTACGGGCCGCGCGTGGGCTTGAACCGCGTCCCCGAGCCGTGGAAATCCATCCCCTGGCGGATGCAGGTCTCAGGTCGCGCGACGCGGCGGCAAGAGAGCAGCAGAAAATGGTAAAATGAAGCCGGTGAGATTCGTCTATGTTCAAACGCAACCATTCAAGCACTCCCCCTCCCGTGGTGCAGGCCGTGGAGCGAATTACTTCTGTGCTGGGTGCAGGCATTATCTGGCAAGGCAACATTAGCGGCTCCGGCGGTGTGCGCGTGGAAGGCGTTTTCGAAGGACAGATCGCTCTCAAAGGTTTGTTGGTGGTGGGCGAAACCGGCAAAGTGACCTGCGAGAATGTCTGCGCGCAGACGGTGATCGTTGCGGGGGCGATAAAGGGAAATATCACCGCGCAGAAGGTCGAAATCCGCTCCACAGGGCGGGTTTGGGGTGATATCGTCACGATGGCCTTTGCCACCGAGGAAGGCGCGTTCCTGCGTGGCCAAATCCGCATGGAAGAGGCGGTGGACTTGGGGTTCGACCGACCCGAAACCTCTTCTGCCGAGGCCGCACTCGCCGGGGCAAACGGAACATCTGCATGAATCGGCCCTCTTCCCTGGTTTTCTTTGTTGCCTGTTTTGAGCAGGCCCATCTGAGTTCGGCGGAGATTTGTCTGTGAGCAGTTCGGTGCAGCGCGATTATTTCCCGCCTCGGCAACAGGGGACAGCAATCCATGCTACGCTCGTTGTCGCTCTGACGCTCATTGCCGTCACGGCTGCCTGGCTGGCGACGAATACGCCCATCGGACCGCGTTTTACCCTGTACCTTTTGGTCGCCGGACTGGCTTTTGCGCCCCTGCCGGTGTTGGGCTATCGCTTATACGTGTTGCAGCGTGGCGTGTACCGGATCGACCGCGACAAATTGACTATCCTGTGGGGATTGCGCAGCGAGCAAATCCCGATCTCAGATATCGAATGGGTGCGTCCGCCAAGTTTGTTGGAATCTGCGCTGCCGTTGCCTTTCTTTCATTTGCCCGGTTCCTTGCTCGGTTACCGCCGCGTGCCGAACCTGGGGCTGGTGGAATTCATCGCTGCCGAAGTGGATACCCTGCTGCTGGTTGCTACCCGCCGACGCATCTTTGCCATCTCTCCTGCCGATCCGGCGGCCTTTGTTCAGGACTTGCAACATGTGATGGAAATGGGCAGTCTTTCTCCCGTCCTGCCTCAATCGGTATATCCCTCGTTCATCATCGCTGAGGCTTGGGAAAGCGCACTGACGCGCTATTTGTGGATGGCGACGCTGTTTTTGAATATCGGCTTGCTGGCCTGGGTGAGTTTATTGGTGCCAAGTCTCGAGAGCGTCCCGCTGGGCTTTCTGCCTTCAGGCGAGGCGGGCGCAGCGGTGCCGGCGGCGGGCTTGATGCTCCTGCCGATCATCAGCCTCTTTCTCACGGCGCTGGCCTGGCTGCTTGGCTTGGTCTTCTATCGCCGCGTTGAACAGCGTCCGCTCTCGCAAATGCTCTGGGCCGGCAGCCTGGTCAGCACGATTCTGTTCCTGATTGCCGTTTTGTTCCTTATCTCTGCTTCTTGAGTGCAATATGGCTAAATTACTTCTCGGTTTTGCTCTAGCAGCCGTCATCGCCTATGCCGCTTACCGCGCTCGCAGTTTGAGCAAATCGGGCGCGTGGGGCGCTCTGCTCACCGGTACGCTCATTTTTGGCGTGGGCGGCTGGCAGTGGGCGGTACTTTTACTGGGCTTTTTCATCTCTTCCAGCCTGTTGACGCGTCTCTTCGGTCGGCGCAAAGCGTCCTTGAACGAAAAGTTTGAAAAGGGCGGACAGCGCGACCTCGCCCAGGTGCTGGCCAACGGGGGCGTGGGCGCTCTCTTTGCGGCGCTTTCTCCCTTTTTCCCCGCCTCGCCCTGGACCTGGGTAGGGTTCGCGGCCTCGCTGGCGGCGGTCAACGCTGATACCTGGGCGACCGAACTGGGCGTTCTCAACCCGCATCTGCCGCGCCTCATCACCACGGGCAAACCGGTTGAGCGTGGCACATCGGGCGGAGTTTCCCTCTACGGCACGTTAGCCGCAACGGCGGGGGCAGGCTTTATTGCTTTGTTGGCCGTCCTTGTCACCCCCTCCCTGTTTTCATTTTTCTCTCCCATCTTGCTCTTTGCTTTCCTCACGCTGGCCGGGCTGATCGGTGCGCTATTCGACTCGCTGCTGGGCGCCACCGTGCAGGCCATCTACCGCTGTCCGCAGTGCAACAAAGAGACCGAGAAGCATCCCCTGCACACCTGCGGCGCGCAGACGGAGCAAATCCGCGGCTGGAAGTGGCTGAACAATGACCTGGTCAACCTGGGCTGCGCGTGGATGGGCGCAGTGGTGGGGATACTTCTCATTTAGAGAAAGATTTTTGGGTTCTACCATTTTGACGGGAAAAGCAAAAGCGCAGCCGCGGATGACGCGGATTCACGTGAAATTTTTTTGGTAATCCGCGAAAATCAGCGCAATCCGCGTCCAAAGAATCAATACCCCAACTCCTTCATAATCTGCGCCTCGTCCTTCTTGCCGCCGACGCCGAGCAACTCGCGCCAGAAGTCCTCGCCGTAGCGCCGCGAGCGCACCGGCAGGGGCATCGGCACGCCCCAGCCGAGCAGCAGGACTTCTTCCTTCGGCTGCAGCCGCGCCAACATGCCGCGCAGCGACTCGCGTCCCGCCAGCCCCGAAAGGACGGCGTGAATGTCGTCCTCGTCGCCCAGCCAGCCGGAGATGCGCGTCCCCAACTGCGACATGACCTCGTCGTAAATCTGCGAGGGACGCTGGTCCACGATGAGCAAAGTGACGTAGTACTTGCGCATCTCGCGGGCGATGGCGGCGAAGGTCGTCTGGGCGGCCATCTCGCGGTTGAGCAGTTTGTGCGCCTCCTCCAGCACGATGACCAGTTGCCGCGGTTCGTCCTGACCGCTGGAGCGGAAGGCGTTGGTCTTGTTTTCCCACACCTGGCGGATTTTGCGCGTCAGCAGGTTGGAGACGAAGAGATAGTCCAGGTCGCTCTCGAATTGGCCGAAGGATAGGATGATGTGCTTGCCCGCCTCCAGCGAACGGACGATTTCCCCGAGCGAGTCGGCGGCGGGCTGCTCGACGATGTACGGTTTGTCGAACAGGCGGCGCAGTTTGTCGTGCAGGCCCTCGGCGGCCATGACGTTGACGCCGTGCGCGTTGGCCCAGGCAGCGACGCTCTCCGGATGCGGGACGCGCTTGGTCTTGCCGCGCTCGTCCTCGATTTCGATCTCTTCGCGGTTCATGGCCTTGAATTTGGCAAACCAGCCGCGGCCCAGGCTGTGTTCGAGGGCATGCAGGACGGTCGGGGCGGTCTCGCGCAGGTTGAGTTCGCCGGTGAGCAGTTCGATGTCGGCGGGGGTGATCTCAGAGGCGGCGATTTCCAGGTTGAAGTCCGGCGTGTTGTTCCGAATCAGCGCCTTCGGCCCCAGCCCGACCACCCGCACGCGGCCGGCAAACTTGGTCTTCAGGCCGGTCACCTTTTCGCCCGTGTCGGAGGCGACGTCGTCGAAACCGTACTCGTTGTGCATGTCGAAGACGAGCACCGAAGCCTTGCCCTTGTGCATCAGGCCGGCCAGCAGCAGACGGGTCAGGAACGATTTGCCCGTGCCGGTCGCTCCGAAGACGCCCGCCGAACGCTGGACGAAGGTATCCAGGTCGACGCGCACGGGGTGGCCCTGCTCGCGGGTGTAGCCGATGACGAAGTCGCCGCGGTAGATTTCGTCAATGTCGCCGGCCGAGGCCAGCCGCACCGGGGCGTGATGCGGCGGCACGGTCTTGACCGGACGCGGGCGCGGCGGATGGTTGGCCTTTTCTTCCGCCCAGGCCTGATACGCCGGCGTCCCCGGCTCGGGGCCGCGTTCGAGCATCAGGGCGGGGAGGATTTCCAGGTTGGTGTAGAGCGTCTGGCCGTGCAGGGCGCGCGCCAGGGCGGGCGGGAGGCGCGTCTCCGATTGTTCGTCGGCGAAGCGCGGGTCGGTGGCGCCCAGTTGCAGGTCGGTGACGAGGCCGTAGAACAGCCACTCGCCGCTCTCGACCACGACGAAGGCGCCCTCCTGCACTTCCTGCGCGGGGAGGGTCAGCCGGGCGCGGAAGGATTCTTTCAGCCCGCCGCCGATGATGTAGCCAATGGGGTTAGGAGTATTTGTCATATTTTTCACCATGAGTTTTTTTAACACAAAGGGCACGAAGGGTGGCACGAAGGGCACGAAGAAGTCTGTGCGTGTGAAAACACAAAGGGCACGAAGGGTGGCACGAAGGGCACGACGAAGTCTGTGCGTGTGAAAACACAAAGGGCACGAAGGGTGGCACGAAGGGTACGAAGAAGTCTGTGCGTGTGAAAACACAAAGGGCACGAAGGACACGATCAAGTTTTTGTTTTTATGGAACACAAAGTTAGTTGTGGCCTTTGTGTTTCCTTTGTGTCCGTTGTGTTTGTCATAGCGGCGCCTCGGCTGGTTGGTAGTCGGCGATTCTTCTCTCTGCCAATTGTACATACTTTTCATCCACTTCATACCCCACGTACCGCCGGCCGCTCTGGCGCGCCGCAATCGCCGTCTGCCCGCTGCCCATGAACGGGTCGAGGACGACCTCGCCGGCGAAGGTGTAGAGTTGAATCAGCCGCCGCGGCAACTCGACCGGGAACGGGGCCGGATGCCCAACCTTGCGCGCCGGCTCAGCGGGGAACGTCCAGATGGATTTGTTGTACTCGAGGAACTCCTCGCGGCTGATGGTGCTGGCGCGCTTGGCCGGGTTTTCTCGCTTGAAGGTCTGCTTCGAGAAGACGAGGATGTACTCGTGGACATCGCGCAGGGTCGGGTTGGCGGGCGATTTCCACGATCCCCAGGCGGTGGACGGCGAGGCGCTGGCAGCCTTGTTCCAGATGATTTCGCCGCGCATCAGAAAGCCCAAGTTCAGTAAATCAGGGATTAGGAATGAGTGCAGGGGGAGATAGGGCTTGCGCCCCAGGTTGGCAATGTTGATGCAGGCGCGTCCGCCCGGCACGAGCACACGATACGTCTCTTTCCAGACGCGCTCGAGGAAGGCTAGGTACTCCTCCAGCGAGAGGTCGGCGTCGTAGTCCTTGCCCACGTTGTAGGGCGGCGAGGTGACCATGAGATGGACGGAACAGTCCGGGAGTTCAGTCATCGCCTCGGCGGAGTGACAGAAGATGCGGTCGAGGCAGTCGGGCGGGAGGGGAGTCTCGACGTAGGCGACTTCCTGCTCTTGGGGCTGGTCGGCGTAGAGGCGGCTGTTGTAGAACGGCGTCGAGTCGTGGCTGACCCGGCCGGGAGAGCCGAAGGAAGAGGTGCGGGTGGGTTTGCGTTTGGTCATGGATTTTTAAAAACCTAAACCACCTCCCCCAGCGCGCCCAGCACGGCCATCAGCGTCGGGTAATCGTCGCGCAGCAAGGTGATGAGTTCGCGCGTCGCTGCCTCGACCCAGCCCGCCTCCTGCGTCTTCTGCTTCACCTCCAGCAGATGCGCCGCCAGCACCTCGCCGACCGGCAGGTCTTTGGCCTGCAGGACATGCCGGAAGTAGCCAAAACGCCCGGCGGTGACAAAGCGCCTCAGTTCCGCCGCCGAGCAGAGATAGATGACATCCAGGCTGAGCGGCGGACGCGGCGGCAGGAGGTGATAGATTTTCCCGCCCTGTTCGTAGCCGACCGCCAGCACGCTCATCTCGACCGGCACAATACGCCGCTCGCGGTTGTCGCGCATCACCTCCGCGCTGATGTCTCCGGCGGTGACCAGTTGCCGCACCAGGCCATCGTCCTCGATGTGGATGTCAATGATGAGTCCATAGACGGCGTAGCCGTCCTCGAGCGGGGCGCGGACGAGCGCCCCCAGCGCCGGGGCTTCCAGTTGCGCCACCGAGCAGCCGGCCACGAAGCCGGTCGTGCCGGAGCGCAGAAGATGACCGATTTGAATGGCTTTCTCCATTTCTCCTCTTGTATTTTCTGCTGAAGTTTTACTCTACCCAACTAAAGGTGCGCGTCACAGCCTTTTTCCAGCCGGCGTAGAGACGTTCGCGCCTCCCTGCGTCCATCTGCGGCGTCCATTCTTTGTCCTTTCCCCAATTGGCGCGCAGTTCGTCGTAGTCCTTCCAGAAGCCGACCGCCAGCCCGGCGGCGTAGGCCGCGCCCAGGGCGGTCGTCTCGGCCACCTTCGGGCGGATGACCGGCACGCCAAGAAGATCGGCCTGGAATTGCATCAACAGTTCGTTGAAGACCATCCCGCCGTCCACTTTAAGGGCAGTCAGTTTCACGCCGGAGTCTTTTTCCATCGCGTCCAGCACTTCGCGCGTCTGGTAGGCGGTGGCCTCCAGGGCGGCGCGGGCGAGGTGCCCCTTGGTGACGTAGCGCGTCAGCCCGACGATGACGCCGCGCGCGTCGGAGCGCCAGTAGGGAGCAAACAGGCCGCTGAAGGCCGGGACGAAGTAAATGCCGCCGTTGTCCTCCACCGTGCGCGCCAGGTCTTCGACCTCGGCGGATTTGGCGATGAGGCCGAGGTTGTCGCGCAGCCACTGGACGAGCGCGCCGGTGATGGCAATCGAGCCTTCCAGCGCGTAGACCGGCTTCTCGCTGCCGATTTTGTAGCCGAGCGTGGTCAGCAGGCCGGAAGTCGAGGGGACGGGCGTCGCGCCGGTGTTGAGCAGCATGAAGCAGCCCGTGCCGTAGGTGTTCTTGGCTTCTCCGGGGCTGAAGCAGGTCTGGCCAAAGAGCGCCGCTTGCTGGTCGCCCAGGTCGCCGGCAACGGGGACTCCGCCCAGGGCGCCCTGCGCCGTGCCGTAGATTTCCGCAGACGAGCGGATTTCGGGCAGCATGGCGCGCGGGATGCCGAGCAGGCGCAGGATGTCCTCGTCCCAGTCGAGGCTGTGCAGGTTCATCAGCAGCGTGCGGCTGGCGTTGGTGACGTCGGTGACGTGCGCGCCGGTCAGGTTCCAGATGAGCCAGGTATCCATGTTGCCGAAGAGCAACTCGCCCGCCTCGGCCCTGGCCCGCGCCCCGGGGACGTTATCGAGAATCCACTTGATTTTCGGACCGGAGAAATAAGTCGCCAGCGGCAGGCCGGTTTGGGCGCGGAAGCGGTCTTGCCCGCCGCCTTGCGCTAGGTCGTTGCAGATGCCGTCGGTGCGGGTATCCTGCCAGACGATGGCGTTGTACACCGGCTTGCCGGTCGCCCGCTCCCAGACGACGGTCGTCTCGCGCTGGTTGGTGATGCCGATGCTGACGATGGACGGTGGACGGTGGACGGTGGAGGAGGAACGGTCTTCGGTCAACGGTCCATGCTCTACCGAAGCCAGCGCCTGCGATATGACTTCCTGGGTGTTGCGCCAGATTTCCAGCGGGTCGTGTTCGACCCAGCCGGGGCGGGGATAAATTTGGCGGTGTTCCTTCTGGGCGACGGCGATCACATTCCCGCCGTGGTCGAAGAGGATGCAGCGGGTGCTGGTGGTGCCTTGGTCAATGGCGGCGATATACTCTGGCATAGGGTCTCCTTTTCAACACAAAGGTCTCGAAGATAGCACAAAGGGCACACAAAGAATCTTTGTGTATCCTTGTGTCCATTGTGTTTACATCCAGTCTCTTGCTCCGGCCAGGAAAGCCTTGCCGGACATGGGACGTTTGCCCGCCGGTTGGACTTCTTCGAGGACGAGAATCCCCTCCCCGCAGCCGAGGGCGGGGCGTCCCTCGACCGTCAGCCTGCGTCCTGCGCCCGGGCTTGGTTCTTGCTCGAGGCGGGCGCGCAGCACCTTGAGCGGCGCGCCGTTCCACTCGAAGTACGCCCCCGGCCAGGGGTTCATCGCCCGCACGCGCCGTTCCAGCGCCGCGGCGGGCTGACCGAAATCGAGCAGCCCGTCTTCTTTCTTCAGCATCGGCGCGTAGGTGACGCCTTCCTCCGGCTGGGGCTGCGGGACGAGTTCGCCGCTCAGGTAGGGCGGCAGGGTTTCGAGCAAGAGGTCGGCGCCGAGGCGGGCGAGTTTCTCGAAGAGCGAGCCGCCGGTCTCGTCGGGCGCAATCGGCAGGGCGCGCCGGGCAAGGATCGGGCCGGTGTCCACCCCGGGGTCCATCTTCATGATGGTGACGCCGGTCTCGCGGTCGCCGTGCAAAATGGCGGCCTGGATGGGCGCCGCGCCGCGCCAACGCGGCAGGAGCGAGGCGTGGACGTTGAGGCAGCCGAAGGGCGGCAGGTCGAGCACCTCGGGGCGCAGAATCTGGCCGAAGGCGGCGACGACGATCAGGTCGGGCGCCCAGGCGCGCAGTTGGTCCATCGCCTCGGGCTGACGGAGTTTTTCGGGCTGGATGACGGGCAGGCCGAGGCGCAGGGCGGCCTGTTTGACGGCGGGCGGTTTCAGGGTCCCGCCGCGCCCGGCCGGACGGTCGGGCTGGGTCACCACGCCGACGATGGGGTAACGCGCCGCCAGCGCTTCCAGGCTGGGGACGGCGAAGTCCGGCGATCCCATAAAGACGAGGCGGGGGAGATAAGTCATGGTCTGATTTTACTTCGATTTTCCCGAAAGATTAACGCGCTGTCTGCCAGGGAGTAGTACTTAAGCGGCGTTCAATTTGATTGCTTTTTGTCCATTTTGGGTATACAATAAAAGGGATCACCAAAAAAAAATCCCTAAGGAGGAACAGATGACCGACCAGCCGTTTGCCCCTGAAATCACTCAAGATGACAAGTTGTGGGCTTTGCTCTCCTATATTTTTGCTCCGCTCATCTCGATCATCGTGCTGTTGATTGATGAAAAGAAGAATCGCCCATTCCTGAAATTCCACGCGGTGCAGTCGCTTGTCCTTGGCATCCTTGCTACGGTATTGTACGCGGCGCTTGGCTGGATCATCGTTGGCCTTTGCCTCGGACTTGCTGTCCAAATCTACATGATTGTTATTGGCATCAAGGCCTACGGCGGCGAGACAATGACCGTGCCGATCGTGACCGACATGATTAAGAAAAATAATTGGGCTTGAAATAGGCAAGGAAACAAAAAACCCGCTTTCGGCGGGTTTCTTTGTTTTAACGATGCAACGTTTCATGCAGTGAATGGCTGTATTGTGAAGCGATTCGTAACTGCCTACACAATGAGGCCGGGATTGTTAATCGCTGCAAAAGACGCTAACTTTATCCGCAGATGTCGCAGATGATGCAGATTGGGAAAAATCGGCGACATCGTACCCACAGGGTAAATCGGCGCAATCTGCGGATGATTTCCGAGACCAGGGTAGGCAGTTGCAGTGATTCAAATTTCCAAAAATAACGAGATTCTGTTGCTCTGTTGCAAGGATGTCACTGCGAGTGCAGCGAAGCAGTCTCCTGGCCTGGGAGGAGATTGCCTCGCCGCTTGCAGCGACTCGCAATGACAGGGTTCGCAACAGAGCCAGATTCTGTCCTTGTGCCTCTCGAAAATGTGCTAAAATGCCCCCAGCCTCTAAGCGGCAAATTCTTTCAGCCTGGTATTTTTCATGAAGACTGTCATCCCGCCTGTCAAAGGTACACGCGACTTTTATCCTCCCCAAATGGCCGTCCGCACCTGGCTCTATCAGACCGTGCGACGCGTTTCCGAGTCGTTTGGCTATCAGGAATACGAAGCCCCCCTTCTGGAGTCCCTCGATCTGTACGCCGCCAAATCCGGCGAGGAACTGGTCAAGAAGCAATCCTACGTCTTTACCGATCGCGGCGGCGATGAAATCACCCTGCGTCCCGAATTGACTCCCTCCCTGGCGCGCATGGTCGCCCAAAAGCAGGGTGAACTGGTCTTTCCCTTGCGCTGGTGGTCGTTTGGCCCTTTTTGGCGCTACGAGAAAATGCAACGCGGTCGCAGCCGGGAGTTTTTCCAGTGGAACATTGACATGCTCGGCGTCAACTCGCCCGAAGCGGATGCTGAATTGGTGGCCATTGCGGCCGCTTTCCTGCGCATCGTCGGCCTGACTCCCGCTCAGGCGCGCATCTACGTCAATAACCGCCGCTTGATGGAAGCCGAATTCGAGGCGCTGGGCATCGCGGCGGAGAAAAAAGGCGAGGTGGCCACCCTGGTAGACCGTCGCCCCAAGATGGAGCCAGCCGAGTGGGATGCCTATGCAGCCGAGATCGGTCTGACGGCTGCCCAACTCGATGGCCTCAAGAGCCTCTTGGCCGACGGCGAGCGCTGGCGAAAATCCGAAGAACTTGTCCGCCTCTTCGCCGCTCTCGAAGCCCTGGGCGCGGCCGAATACGTTCAATTCGACGCGAACATCATGCGCGGCCTGCTCTACTACACCGGCACGGTCTTCGAAGCCTTCGACGTGACCGGCGGCGTGCGGCGCGCCATTCTCGGCGGCGGACGCTACGATAACCTGCTGGCCGACGTGGGCGGCGAACCCCTCGCCGGGGTCGGCTTTGCGATGGGGGATGTGGTCATCGGGATCATCCTCGATGAACTTGGCCTCATTCCACCTCTAAGCGTCAACCCGGCCTCGGTACTGGTCACGGTCTTCTCTCCGGATCTCCTGCCTGCTTCCTTCGGACTGGCCGCTCTTCTGCGCCGGGAGGGACTCAATGCCGCCTGCTACCCCGAACCTGCCAAACTTCCCAAACAGTTCAAATACGCTGACCGGATGGGAATGCGCCTCGCCATCGTCATCGGCCCCGACGAGGCCGCAACCGGCCAGGCAGCGGTGAAAGACTTGGCAAGTGGGACGCAGGTCATTGTAGCACGTGACGAAGTCCCCAACGCCGTCAGGCGCATTCTTGAGAATCCGAAGTAACTTGGATGGACAATCCGACCGCCTTAAAAGCAGAACTCCTCCATCGCGGGAGGAGTTCTGTCGCTTTTGTAGCGATGACTACAACCTGAATTCCCCCTGCAGGCCTCTCTGACTATCCGGCGCGACCCAGACGTGGAAACGCCCCGGCTCCACGCCGCGCCCGCCATCAGCGCGGGTGAAGGCCAATTGTTCTTCGCGCAGCAGGAAGGTCACGCGGCGAGTCTCACCGGGTCGTAGTTCAATCGCCTGGAAATCCTTCAGTTCCCGCACCGGACGGGTCAGCGAACCGACCAGGTCGCGCACGTAGAGTTGCACCACTTCGCGGCCAGCGCGCGCTCCGGTGTTCGTCACCTCGGCGCTAATTTCTAGGCTGTCGCGCATCTGGTCACTGCTCAAATGCAGGTTCTTGTACTCGAAGGTAGTGTACGTCAGCCCGTAGCCAAAGGGGAAAAGCGGACGCGGCGGAAGGTCGTTGTAGCGGGTGAAGAAGAAACCGCCTTCGCGGCCAATCGGACGGCCAGAATTTTTATGGTTGTAGTAAATGGGAACCTGACCGGTGGCGAGCGGGAAGGTGACCGGCAGTCTGCCCCCTGGCGCGGCCTGGCCAAAGAGAACTTCGCCCAGCGCCGCCCCGCCCTCAATCCCCGGATGCCAGGCGTACAAGACGGCCTGCACCCAGGGCAGCAACGAGGTCAGGACGAGCGGACGCCCGCCAAAGACCACCAGCACGACCGGCTTGCCCAGGGCGGCAACGGCCCGGATGAATTCCGCTTGACCGGGCGGCAGCCCCAGGTCGCTGACATTGCAGTTTTCGCCAGAGCGGACGGGATGCTCACCCATCAGCAGGACGACGGCCTCGCACTCATGGGTGAGATGCAACGCCAAATCGTTGTAATCGGCGAACCACAAATCGGTGCCTTTCGGGGCAACCTGCCGCAGGGCTTCATCGAGCGGCGTGACGTCCTCGGCGCGGCCGTTGGGCGTCCAGGTGCCGAACAGTTCGCCGCGGGCATGCACAAACGGCCCGGCGACGAGGATGCGGCGGAATCCCTGCAGTGGGAGCAGGCCGCCTTCGTTTTTGAGCAGGGTCATGCTCTGGTGGGCGAATTGCCGTGCCAACTGCCGTGCCTGGGGGGTAAGCAGATCGCGGCTGCGGCGCGCCGGATCGGTGAAGGGATTCTCAAACAGACCGGCGCGTTGCTTGATGCGCAGGATGCGCCGCACGGCCTCGTCCACTTCCTCGACCGGCACGCGTCCGTTGCGGACGCTTTCGCCCAGCGTGCGCAGGTACACATGGCTAGCCATGTCCATATCCACCCCGGCGTGGAGGGCCAGCGCAGCCGCCTCGGCTTCATCTTCGGCCACGCCGTGATAGATGAGTTCCTTGACCGATTCCCAATCCGAGACGACAAAGCCGTCGAACCCCCACTCGCCGCGCAGGATGTCGGTGAGCAGGCCGCGGTGAGCGGTGGCGGGGATGCCGTTCAGGTCCACGAAGGCAGCCATCAGCGTCCCGACCCCGGCGCGGACAGCGCTTTCGTAAGGCGGCAGATAGACATCCCGCAGGGTCGCCTCGGAGATTTCGCCGTTCTCGTAGTCGCGTCCACCTTCGGCGGCGCCGTAACCGGCGTAATGCTTGGCGCAGGCGACGAGTTTATCGGGCTGCGCCATGTCCTCGCCCTGGAAGCCGCGCACCAGCGCCGCTGCCAGCCGCGCCCCCAGCACGGGGTCCTCGCCGCTGCCTTCGGCGATCCGCCCCCAGCGCGGGTCGCGGGCGATGTCCACCATCGGGGCAAAGGTCCATTTGATCCCCTCGGCGCTGGCCTCGCGGGCCGCGACCGAGGCGGCGGCTTCGCTCAAGGCCGGGTCGAAGGCAGCCGCCTGCCCGAGCGGGATGGGGAAGATGGTGCGGTAGCCGTGAATCACATCCCGCCCGAAAATCAGCGGGATTTTGAGCCGCGCCTCGAGCGCCAGTTTTTGGAGATGGTTGGCGGTCTCGACATCGTCCAGTTGTTCGATCCCCTGCCCGGTCAGGGCGCCAGAAGCGTTGAGGACAGACCCAACCTTGCCCTGGCGCAGCATTTCGGGATCGAACGCCGGGCCTGGATTCATCTGGTTGAGTTGCCCGATCTTTTCTTCGAGGGTCATTTTGGCGAGAAGATTTTCGATGAAGGATTCGGAAGAAGGCATGAAGGTCTCCTGAAAAAGTCGGATAGTCGCTAGTTAGATAGTCTCTAGCCAAATAGTTGTTGGGCGGTGAAGTCAGGACTTCGTGAAGCGAAGCCGAGCATCGTGTCCGCGCAGGCGCAGGCGGGCGGGGCCGGACCCCAGGCCTGCTTCCGCGCCCGGGCATTCCCAGCCGCTGAGGCTCAATTCGGCAACGAAATCGTCCTGAGCCAGGTGCAGGACGGTGGAATCTGGCGTCTGTTCCACGCCGCGCACTTCAGCGGTGACGTAATGCACGGTGACGCCCTCGGCCACCTGCCAGTCGAGGGGCAAAATCGCCCCTTGGCGCGCCGGCAGGCGGATCGGCTCGCCGCCGAAGAGAGTCTTTCCCTGCCAGGCGATGGTCGTCTCGATGGGGTCATCTTGGTAGTTGTTGATGAACAGAAAACTGCCCAACGGCCCGCGGCTGAGGCGCACATCGGCCCAGTCGCTGAGGGTGAAAACGGGCGGCAGGTCGAGTTCGAGCGCCATGCGGTGCAGCAGATCGAGGTCTTCGAGCGTGTTCGCTTCCAGCGCCGCGCCGAAGACGAGGACTTTGCCGGCCCCCAACTGCTTGACAAAACCGACCGTCTCGCCGTTGCGGGAGGCGAAGCCCTGGTCGAAGTCACCGCGATAGGTCTCGACGAACGAAACCGGCACCTCTTCGTAGCCGAAAGCCGTGATATGCGTGGGGGTGAAGGGCGGGTCACTCCGGACGGCGGTCAGGCCGAGGGCCTCGTGCAGGATTGTGCAGGGGGTGCCGTCGCCGTCTTCGAAAGGCAGGCGGCCGATGAGCGCCAGAAGCCCCCCGGCGCGGGCGTACTCAGCCAGTTTCTGTTGAATGGCCGCCTCGCAGCGCTGGTCGGTCATGACCCACAGCGTCGGCGTCTCGCTCGGGTCGAGGGCGGCACGCGCCAGTTCCACGGCGCGGAAGGGGCGGTGGGTGAGCGCCAGCCCGCGGGCGATGAAGTCGAAGAGGACGACCTCCCGCTGGTGGGTGATGATGCGGGTCGCTTCTTCGGTGGCCGGGGAGTTGACCTCGGTCATGAAGTCGTCCAGCCGGAAGCCGATGGTCGTGACGGTTTGCGGGCGGGCGAGGGTCAGCGCGTCGCCATAAGCGGACAGGGCGGCGGAGAGTTTCGGGTAGCGGTGGTAGTGGCGGCGCAGCGAGCCATCTTTGCGGACGGGGTGGCCCCAGTCATGGCGCTTCACCGGGCTGAGCAGCGGGTCGTTCTCGCCATCGAAGAACAGGTAGTGGTTGACGGCGCGCATGCCGACCGAGAGGCTCAGGCGGGTGTGCAAATCGTAGAAGGAGGTCTGCGCGCCGCCGAAGTCGTGATTGCCGCCGGCCTGGAATTCCATCGAAAAGAGCGGCTGGGCGGGGGCTTGCAGGGCGCGGGTCATCTCGTTGACCAGAATCAGTTCGTGGTAGTTGCCCTCGCCGATGAACATCGGATAAACGTCGGTGGCCGAGAGCACGCCGGGCAGTTCCATCACTTCGACCAGTTGCGAAAGGCCGATGGGAAAGGTCTTGCCGCCGTTGCCGAAGCCGTGGATGTTGATGATGGGCGGCGTTTCCAGACCGTTGGTTTGCGCCTGCTCGATGAGAAAGGCAGCGTAGTCGCGCAGGTAGCCGCGGAAGAAGCGGCGGTAGGCCTCGACCAGATGGGCATCGGCTTGGAAATCCGAGGCGCGTAGGTCTGATTGATAATCCGACCTAGGTAAGTCAGGCTGAAAGCCTGACCTACGGTACTCGGCGAAACGGGCGAGGGTGTCGGGATTGGTGTCAAAGATATTGCGCACCCAATGAAGCATGCCCATCTCGTTGTCGAGTTGGACGGCGAGAATCCGTCCGCCGCGCGTCACCTGGCGCGGGGCGAGGATGGCGAAGACGGCGCGGTACCAGCGGGCGGCGCAGGCGAGGAAATCGGGGTGCAGGTAACTGACGATATTTTGCGTTTGACCGCGCTGGTCAACGAAGGCGACTTGCGGGTAGTGGGTGAAGACCCAGTCGGGGATGCCCTCGTTGATGGTCTCGGCCATGATGTAGGGGCCGGGGCGGGGCAGGATCCACAGGTCGAGCGAGGCGGCCAGGTCGAGGAAGCCGGCCAGGTTGCGCATCGGGTGGCTGTGGCCGTCGAAGTCGAAGACGCCTTCCTCGACCTCGTGCCAGCGCCAAGGGATGTAAGAAGCGACAGCGTTGAAGCCGGCCTGTTTGAGCAAGCCGAGGCGGTGTGCCCAGGCTTGGGGAGGCGTGCGGTAGTAATGAAATTCCCCTGCCTGAAGGAGCAGTGGGCGGTCGTTGAGCCAAAAAAGGTTGTTGCGGAAGGTGAAGTCCATAGGTTGGCAGGTTGGAAGGTGAGAAGTGAGAAGGTTAGAAGGTTGGAGGCGGAGATGGGCGGGAGTGGAAGTTCAAAATTTCTAAAGCGCGGCGGATGAAAGGGCTGTTGGTGTACACATCCCACACCAGGCGGGTGAGGTAGTTTTCCAGCATGAGCAGGGAAAGTCCTTTGTCAATGGCATAGGTGTCGCGGCTGTACCAGGGCGGGGTCACGTCCAGGTTGTAGGCGTCGAAGAAGCCGTATTTGCCCCAGGTTTGGGGGTGTTGGCGGTGCAGGTATTCCATCAAGGCCGGCGTTTCCTTGGACAGGAAGGGCAGGCAGGCAACTGCGGCGTAGATGGAGACTGTGCCATCGTGGTGCGGTTGGCCCAAGCAGGGCAGCGCGCCGAAGACATCGTAGCCATGCGGGCTATCGCCGGCGCTCAGGCCCCAGGAATGCTCGCCGTAGGTCTTGAAGCGGGAGGCGTTCTGGATGCAGAAGGCACGGTTGGCGAGGGCGGCGCGGCGGGTGTTTTCGAACCAGTCCACGCCGTTGGGGTCGAGGAAGCGGGCGGTATCGAGCCAGGCTTCGCTGAACTGGTAGGCGAACAGATTGCCGCCGGGGTTGATGATGATGGGCTGCCCCTCAAAGTCGCCGAGGTCGCGGCGGAAGCCGGCGTAGAGACGGCGGGCGGTGTCTGCCTCGAGGCGGGGGGCGGCCTGCAGGTACATCATCTTCTGCTCGGCAGCCATATCCCACTGGCTGATGAAGCCCGGCTCTCCGTGCACATAGTCGCCGTCCCGGTCGGGGTTATAAGCCATGTGGAAGAGGGTCTTGCCTTCCTCTTCGAAGAGCAGCCATTCCCAATCGGGGCGCTCAAGCAGTTGGGGGGCGAGGTCGGCGATCTCAGCGTCCTCGTGAAAGTAGGCGGCCGCGGTGATGACGCCGTTCAGGCATAGGGCGGTGTCAATCGTGGAGTACTCGCACCTGCGCAACCGGTCGGCGCTCTCGATGTGCAGGAAGTGGGCGAAGAAGCCGCGGTAGTGGGCGGCGCGGTGGAGCAGGGTGTGCAGTGTCCCGCGCGTGAACCGGCGAGCAGTCTGCCGGTCGAGGAGGCCTCGCTCGGCGGCGATGACCCAGGCCGTCAGGGCGAAGCCGGTGGAGGCAATCGAGGCGACGGTGGGCTTTTGGGTCGAGTCTGCCGTCAGTCCGAAGCCGGGGGTTTCTTTGTCAAGGTTGGTGTAGTCGAGAAAGAATTGAAGCGAGGCTTGCAGTTCATTCAACAGGAGCGAATCAGTTTTCATGGCGAAGGCGGCGAAGAGATGGATTGACGAAGCGAAGATTGACGCGGGATGAATTGCGTCGGAATGCGTTCAGTGGGGAAGGGGGTCTCGTGTTCGAGAAGTTCAATCAGGCGATGGGCGGCCTGCGCGCCCCAAGTGGTGCGCGAGATGCGCACGGTGGAAAGCGGCGGCTGGAGGTAGCGGGCGACCGGGATGTCGTCAAAGCCAACAATGGCCACATCTTTTGGCACTTTCAGGCCGCGTTCGTTCATGGCTTTGAGAAAGCCGATAGCCATCTGGTCGTTGGCGCAGAAGACGGCCTCGGGCAATTCTTTTCCGGCGAGGATGTGCCGGGCAGCCTGGTAGCCGGAATCCTCGGTGAAATATCCTTGATAGCAATGGACTTCTGCTCCGCAGCGGGCGGCTTCTTCCAAAAAGACTCTTTGGCGCTCAGCATTGTCGAAGGAATCCGGCGAGCCGGAAAGGAAAGCCAAGCGGCGCATGCCTTGTTGATGGAGATGCTCGAAAACGGCACGCGTGCCGCCGGGGTTGTCAATCAGGAGGGGAAAGACGTAGTCGGCTTTCAAGTCGCGGTCGAAGACAACGATGGGAAAATGCTTCCAGGACAGGCTGATGAGCAGGTCAGAAGGAATTTGGAGATCGAAGACGATGGCGGCATCCACCTGGCGGTTAGAGAGGATGCGGCTGGGGGTACGCGCTTCGGGGCAGACGATGAGTTCGTAGTCGGTCTGCAGGATGACGCTGTGGATGCCTTCCAGAATTTCTTCATAGAACAGGCCGCCCAGGGACGCGATGAAGACGCCGATGGTGCGCGTGCGGCGTTTCTTCAGGTGCCGGGCGTGGGCGTTGGGATGGTAATTCAATTCCTCCGCCGCGGCCAGGACGCGCTGACGGGTGGCCTCGCTGATGTGGCCTTTCCCATTCAGCACGAGCGAGGCGGTGGTGATGCTCACCCCGGCATGTTGGGCAACGTCTCGGATAGTAATCATAGACCTTTCTGGCGCAACTGCTTGCAGTTGTGTTACTTGATTTCCAGCGTTTCCAGACCTTTCAAGATGTATTGATTTTGCATGCTCACGGCATAGACCATGTCGCCCTGATAGTTGGCGAGCATGAGCAGGGAGATGCCCTTGTCTATGCCGATGACATCGCCAGCGAACCAGTTTTCGGTCAGGTTGAAGGCGTCCAGGAAGCCATAGCGCCCCTTGAGCCGGTCGAGCGTGTCGTAGTATAACATTGCCTGCTTGACCTGGTCAGGGAGAAAAATGATCGAGCCGATAGCGCCGGCAGGGGCGATGGTATCGTCCACGAGGTGCTGTTTATAGTCGTAGCCAGAGGGCGGCGCGCCGTAGCGGCCTTCGTAGCCGTGCGGGCTGTCGCAGGCGGTCAGGCCCCAGGCGAGTGGGCCGAGACCGAGGTATTTCGCGTCCATGGCGACGGCGAAGTTGTAGTGCGCCAGCGTGGCCTCGACCGAATTGTCGAACCAGTTGACGCCCTTGCGGTCCACCCGGTTGCGGAAGTCAATCCAGGCGTGGCTGTACTGGTAGGTGAAGATGGAGCCAAACCAGGAGTGGATGAATGGCTTCCCATCGCCGTATTTGGCGAAGTGGCGGGTGAAGGTGTAGTAGACCGACGGGTCAATCGGATGGGTGGGCGAGCCAGCGGCCAGGACGTAGAGCATGAGTTGCTCGGCGTAGAAATCCCAGTGACCGCCGTAGCCCTCGCCGGGGCGGTAGGCCATGTAGAACATGTTGCGCTCCGGGTCCACGAACCAGGGCCAGTCCACGCCGAGGTAAATTTCCTCGGCTTTGGCCTGGGTCTCGCCGCCGCAATACTCGCCGGCAGTCAGGACGCCCATCAGCAGGATGGCGGTGTCGATGCTGGAGACTTCACTGTTCCAGGCGCGCTTGCCGCTCTGCATATCGAGGAAGTGGAAGTAGAAGCCGTGTTCGCGGTTGAGGGCAAGGAGGGTATCGAGCGTGCCGTCAATGCGCTCGCAGGCCTGGTCGCGGGTGATGTAGCCTTTCTCGACGCCGATGACGTAGGCTGTCAGCCCAAAGCCGACCGAGGCGATGCTGGCGATGCCTTCCGAACCGGGGTAGCGGTCGCGGATGAGGCCGTAGCCCGGACTGCCGGGGGTGGTGTTGGCCTGCTCCCAGAAGAAATCGAAGGACGAACGCATTTCCCTCTCGATGATGTCTTCGATGTTGGCCGGCGTGGGCGTGGGCGTGGGAACGGTGGGGGTGGGGGGCGGCGGCGTGGCCGTTTTAACGGCGGCCGGCGTGGAGGTCCCGGACGGGGCGCAGCCCGCGGCCAGAAGAACGAGCAGGAGGAAAAGGGTCGTTATTTTCGAGAGTTTATTCACCGGTGATACCCGTCCTTTCGACGGACTCGACGAACCAGCGCTGGAGTACGAAGTACATCAGCAGGAGCGGCAGGATGTTCAGGAATGTCCCGGCTAGTTTGACGGCCTCATTGAGGCGGTCGAAGATGTTGACCGTGCCGGGCGGGTAGAGGTTCTGGTAGGCCTGGACGAATTTCGAGAGTTGCATCGGCAGGGTCTGAATACCGCCCTCCAGGAAGATGGTGGTCAGGTAGGTCTCGTTCCAATACCACACAATGGAGAAGATGACTGAGACGATGTAGGCCGGGACGGCGGCCGGGACGGCGATGCGCAGGAAGACGGTCAATTCCGAGGCTCCGTCCAGACGGGCGGCTTCTTCGAGGGCTTTGGGCAGGGAGAGGAAGGTCTGGTAGAAAATTAGGATAAAGATGGCGCTGCGGAAGCCTTGTCCGGCCAGGGCGGGCAGGAGCATGGACCAGATGCTGCCAAGCAGGCCTAGGTCGCGGTAGGTGAGCAGTTGCGGGATGACGGTATTCTGCGGCGGGATGATGAAGGTCGCCAGGATGAGTGCAAAGAGGAGATTCTTGCCCGGGAATTGGTATCGCGCCAGCCCGTAGGCGATGATGGAGCAGATGACCGTCTGGATGATAGATGGAAGCACGCTGACGGCGATGGAGGCCATCAGCGTGGAGGGGTAGTCTAGCACGCGGAAGGCCTTGACATAGTTGCCAAAGTAGAGTTCGCTTGGCACCCATTGCACCATCGGGTTGAGCAGGTCGGAGGGGCTTTTTAGACTGGTGATGAGCATGAAGAGCAGGGGATAGAGATAGACGAATCCGATGGCGATGAGCAGAACGTACACCAGGATGATGAAAATCAACCCGTAGCGCTCGCGCGTGCCAAGCAGGAGGCCGCGGAGATGTTCGCGGCGCTCGACGATGTAGCGGACGGGCCGCTCGATGCGCTCGCGTACCGAGACGAGGAAATCGTTCTTTTTCAGGGTTTGCAGGCTCATAGGTCACGCCTTTTTGGCTCGCGAGGCGAGCAGGAGATAAACGAGGAGCAAAATCAACGTTAGCGCGGCGAAATACAGGAAGGACATGGCGCTGGCGTAGCCGATGCCGCCTTTGATGTCGTAGGTTTGGGCGTAGATGTAGCGCACGATTTTGTTTTCCGAGAAGTGCGAGAGGGTGATGATGGTGTAAATGGCGACCACCACATTCGTCGTCGAAAGGGAGGGCAGGGTAATCTTCCAGAAGGCCTCCCACGAGGAAGCCCCGTCAATGGCCGCGGCCTCGTAAATGCTGCGGTCTATCTTCTGTAAACTGGCAAGATAAATCAAAATCTGCACGCCGGAGAACCAGAGGATGAGGATGAACGAGGTCAGCAGGTACTCGGTGGGGCCGCGCAGGGCGCGCGGCATTTGCGCGACGAATTCCAGCACGGCGGGAGAGGAGGCTATTTGCGGCACAGAGGTCGCCCCCTGTGAGACCAGTTCGCGGATGACCGGCCCGCTGGTGATGACCACCGGCAGGAAGAAGATGGTGCGGAACAATCCCTTGCCCGGCAGTTTCAGGTTCAGGAAGAGGGCGATAATCATCGAGAAGATGAGGATAATCGGCACCGAAACCAGCGTCTCGACGCTGTACTCGATGAGCAGTTCGATGAAGGTCGGGTCGGTGAAGAGGGCGTGAGTGTAGTTTTGCCAGGCGATGTAGGTCTGTTCCACGCCGTTGGCCGAGACGAGCACTTTGTTCAGGCTGTACTGGAAGGTTTGCAGAATCGGCAGCATGGTGAAGATGGCAAAGCCGATAATCCAGGGCAGGACAAAAGCGTATCCCTGCAGCGCCTGACGGGCGCGGTAACTGAGCGAAAAACGTGGACGGGAGGGGAGGGTCATGGGGTCACCTCTCTCGCAATGGCGTCCCGCGCCGGAATGGTCAGTCCGTACAGGGCCACGGGACGGTCACGATAATTGACGATGATCTGCCAGCCGTTGCTGTAGGTGGTGGCAAAGACCTGCGAGGCTACTTCCTCATGCCCGATGATGCTCGCCCCTTTCACCGCTGCGAGCAGGGCGTTTAACCAGGCGTAACCGGCCTCGACATCCGGTTCCAGTTGATGGTAGGCGGAGACGTAAATCCAACTCGAACGCGTGTCGAGGATGCGGGCGGTCTCCTCGTAGGTAAGGAAGAAAGATGGGTAAGCACCGTACTCGGCGTGCTTCAGCAGGTCGCCTTCCAGGTCCGGTGAGAAGTTGAGCGCCTCGCCGTAGTAGGGGATGTAGCCGGAGAGTACGATTTGCAGGAAAGGTACGGCCTGGCCGGCGTAGGTGTAGCCGCTGCTATCGAGCGGGATGTCGTAATATGCGCTGGTGTAGGCAAAGAGGTAATCGTTGGGAGTGTAGAAAGAGAGCGGGACCTGACTGCCGCTCAACAAAGACTGGAGGGCGGCAATCATCTCCTCCCGAGTGAGAGTCTGGCCGCGGCGGAAGTCTGAGTAGAGTGTTTTGCCGATATCATCGAGCGCCAGACCGGCGGGCAGTCGCTCGCTCAGCGACTCGCTAAGCGAGGAAAAGCGGTCTTCGATGGCGGGGACGTTGAAGTAATAATTCAATTTGTGGCGCTGGTAGCCTTTGCTGTAGGCGGTGGTGATGGCCATCGCCAGGTCGTAGCGCGAATAGGCGCTCGAGTCGTGGACGAATGCGGCTATCGGGTCGTAGTACAGGCTTAGACTGCCGCCGCGCTGTTGGATGACATCGGCCAGCGCCTTCAGGTCGGCCAGGCTGCCCAGTTTGCCGTCCAATTTGACCCGTTGCGGCGGCATAGCCGAAGCCCCGCCGGGCTGCCAGCCGTAGTAGATGACCTGCGGATTGGAGACATCCAGCGCCTCCAGGATGGCCCTGGCCTGTTCGACGGTCGTCATGGGGATGGTGCGGTTCCAGAACAGGATTTTCTCCTGCTCGGCGGCGAGAAACTCCAGCCGGATGCCGATACCGGACCCGCCGCCGGCCGCCGCCGGATGGAGGATGCCTTTCTCGACGAGGTATTGCTGGTAACTGCGCGCCATGCCGACGTAATCGGCCTCTGCGCCGGTCAGGAAGCGGTAGTGCAGGACGATATCGTAGCGGTTGGTTCGCGGCTGGATGACGGTCACGCCATCGCCGGAGCGGCTGGTTTTTTGAAAGTAACTTTCGTTATACAAGAAGGCGTTATACATGAAGTTGAAGTTGGTGATAACGCCGGAAGGATGCGCTCGGAGTTCGGCGTAGGAAGCCCCGCGTTCGATGACTGCCAGGTAGGCGTTCTGCCCCTCGCCGTGCGTCATGCCGATGACCGGCATGGAGATGGTGTAGGGCCGCCGCAGGGTGGGGTTGAAGGGCAGGGTCTCCAGCATGCCCACGTCCGCGCCGTAGTAGCGGCCATAGTACATGTTCTTGGCCTGGGTCTGCTCGGCAAACGGGATAAGACTGCCGCAGCCGTCGGGGATGAACATGTATCCCGGCGTTTGCGCGCCGCGCGTGGCGCCCATCCAGGGATAGAGATGCAGCCACTCGAGGCGGTAATCGCCGTTCTCTATGATGGAGTTGAACGGCACCTCGACCCGCACGCCGCTCTCCTCCAACTGGAGGCGGAGGCCGACCGTGATGGCTGCTGCGGGAAACGTGACCTGCGCCTGAATCCCGTTTTCGATGGGCTGACTCTCGATAGTATGCTCGGCGTTGGTGATGGAGGCGCGCGAGGTGTTGGCTTTCTGGTCGAGGTAGTCAATGCTGAAGCCGCTCTGAGCGAAGGCCGTCCAGGTCTTGTTGAGACGGTCGCCCTCGGCTTTTTCGTCCAGGTTGGAGCGCCAGATGTACCCGCTGCGCTTATCCACTACCTGGAAGGCCAGCGTTTCGGCGTTGACGTACAACTGGAAATTTTCGTTCTCGGCGGTCAGGTCGTAGGTCTCCGGGATGCCCTCCGGCCGGGATGCAGCTGCGGCGGCCGGCGGCGCGCTGAAGGCCAGGAGCAGGATAGAGGTCAGGAAGAGCAACAGAAATTTTTGCATATCAGCCCCGCAGTTGCACTTCGCGGAAAAGTGCGCCGATGAAGTCGAACAGTTGGACGAACAGGACGTAGAGGATGTAACCGGTCAGCATCATGACGGCCATGGTGAAGAGCGTCAGTAGAACGTTGCGGATGGTCTCGCCGAAGGAGTAGTTATGAACCTCCTTGACCATCAGGAAGAGCATGAGGCCGCTCCAGACGTAAATGAGATTGAGCGAGAAGGAGTAGATGAATACCTCGTTGAAACTCAGGACGTTGGAGAGCAGGGCCAGCGGCAAGGCGAAGAGGGCATAAGGGAAGAGCGAGTAGGCTGTGCCGATGATCACGTCGCGCAGGCGGCCCTCGCCGTCGCTGATGGTGGAGACAAGGTAGTTGGCGGCGTTCCACAGCAGGAGGAACAGCAGCGTGTAGGCGAGTTCGTTTTCGGCGCGAATGTCGGAGAGATTGGCGTAGCGGTTGAAGATAAAGCCGGTCAGATAGAGGCTGACAACCCGCACGGCGAGAATCCATAGATAGAGCAGGAGCGCAAAGCCCAAACTGCCGCGCTGTTTTTTCTTGATGTAGTAGAAACTATCGGTAGGCTGTTTGATGAAGCGGAAGAGAAAGAGAAAGTCGTCCACCAGCCGGTAGCGGGTCAGACCGTCCAGCCAGCGCCGCGCCGGCTCGAACCAGCCGTAGCGCCGGTCGAGGCGTTTCACGATGCCCTGCGTCAGCGAGAGGCCGAGGAGGACGAGGAGGCCGGTCGCCAGGTAGCGTTGCAGGATGACGTTACGCAATTCCCAGAAGGCTTCTGAGTAACCGGCGCGGTATTCGGCGTAGCGGTAATTGGTCAGGGCGCGGGCGTAGTCGCCTTCTTTGAAGTAGGCATCGCCAATGGCCTGATAGGCCATGATGAACGAGCCGTTGTAGCGCAGGACTTCCTCGAAGTAGGGTTTGGCTTCGGTGTAGAAGCCTTCTACATAGAGGCGCACGCCGTTATGTACGAGGTTGGCGAAATTAGTGGCCTTGTAGAGAACCAGGGCGTTCTTGTCTTTGTCGAGAACGTAGATGTAATCCTCGTAACGGGCGATGGCGGTGGGGTTGCTCAGTGTGCCGAGGCGCTGATCGCCCTGGTCTTTTGCGCCGAAGACAAAGAGCAGCATCCCTTTCAGGTCGTATTCGTAAATTTGCCCGTCGCTATCCACGGCCGTGACCAGCCCGCCCTCGCTGACGTGGATGTCGCGGAAGGATTTCGAGCCGAAAACTTCGGGGAAGATATTGTTGCCGGCGACGGTGAAGCGGCGGATGCTGCGTGTTGGGGCTGTTCCGGCGGTGACGGTGAAGACCATCGACTCGGAGTCAATCGTCACGTTGGAGGGCGAGGCGGCCTCATTCTTGATGAACTGCGCCAACTGTTCCTCGGTCAGGAAGATGCGCTGAAGGACCATCTTTAGCGACATCGTGGCCGGATTGGCGCCGAAATAGCCGATGAAGTGGCCGTCGGCGTTCATCATCACCAGACCGTTGGTGGAGCCTTCGCTGACGATGTACATGTTCTGGCGGGCGTCCACGGCAATTTTGCGTGGCAGGAATTCGTTTTTCTTGCCAAATAGCGTTTCGGTGGGGCGGCCGTATTGCGCTGCCAGGTTGCCGAACCGGTCGAGGATGACGACGGTATTTGTTCCTGCGTCAGCAATGTACATCGTCCCGTCTTCGTCCACGAACAGACCGGTTGGCTTGGAGAGGATGCCTTTCCCGTATTCAGCCTGCACTTCCATGCTGCGGCTCAACCGGATGACGCGGGCGTTGCCGGTATCGGCAATGTAGAGGATTCCTTGCGGGGTGATGAAGAGATCTTCTGCCCCCGAAATGGGCAGGCCAACCTGCTTAACGGGGGTATAGGCATCCTGGGTCAGATATAGGCGTTTGCCGGGGCCGAGCGCCCAGGTGGTGTAGGGTGGGAGCGCCCCGGCCGGCGCAACGGGCGCAAGGCAGACCAGCAGGGTCAACAGGCCGAGAATGCGTAAGAAGCGTTTCATCCCTTCAACCCCGAATGTGACATGGTGCTCATGACCTGACTCTGGAGGAAGATGAAGATAATCAAGTTGGGCAGGAACATGATGAGCGCCGCGGCGGCGGAAATTCCCTGACCGGCGACGGTATTCGCCCCGGCCGTGGTGGCCGAGAGTGTGCTCAGGTAGAAAGCGAAGGTTTTTAGACTTTCGATGTTGATGTACATGGACGAGGTGTCGGCGTTGTTCCAGGTGGCCTGAAAGGTCAGGATGGCGATGGTGGCGATGGCCGGCTTGATCATCGGCAGGATGATGCGCCAGTAAATCCAGACGTCCGATGCGCCGTCAATCTGCGCCGCTTCGATGACCTCGTCCGGAATGCCGTCCATGAACTGTTTGAGTAGGAACAAGCCTACCGGCATAGCCAGGGCAGGCAGGATGTGCACGGCGAAGGAGTCGATCAGTCCCAGTTTGGCAATGATCAGAAAGCGTGGAATGGTGACGGCAATCGGCACGAACATCAACGCCACGGTGTTGACGGCAAAAAGCGCCTTCTTGAGTTTGAAGCGTTTCTTCGAGAGGGCGTAGGCCGCTGTTGTGGAGACAACAACCGAAGCCGCCACCGAGAGAACGGTCACGATGATGCTGTTGAACAGGTAGCGGCTCACCGGCACGTCGGCGGTGGACATGAGGGTAAACAGGTCCACGAAGTTCTTGAAGGTCGGGTTCACTACGAAGAAGCGCGGCGGGTAGGCAAACAGTTCCTCCGCCGGTTTGAAGGCGTTGGAGATGATGAAGATGATGGGCAGGAGCATGAAGGCCACCACCGGCGCAAGGATGATGTAGAACTGTATCTGGCTGGGGTGGAAGCCGGCCGGATTGATGCCGCTGTTGCGCACGCCGCGCAGTTTGCGTAAGAAGTTCGTTTTCATCGGCGCTTTACTCCTCGCTGCTGAACAAACGGTTGGCGATGCGGGAGAAGAACAAGACCATCAAGAGCAGCACGACCGATACTGCCGCTGCATACCCCATCTCATAGCGCAGAAAGCCGAAATCTTCGATGTGGTTGACGATGAGTTGACCGGCGTATTGCGGCGTGGGGTTGGCACCTGAAAGGGTGACGCCGATGGCGCCTGCTTGGAAGGCCCCAACAATGGCCATCACTGCCCCGAAGAGCATTTGCGGTTTCATCGAGGGGATGGTGATGTAGAAAATTTCCTGCCAGCGGCTGCTCATCCCGTCAATGGCGGCGGCCTCGTAGAGTTCGGGGTTGATTTCCAGAATGCCCGCTAGCATCGCCAGAAAGCCCACGCCCATACTGCTCCATAGGGTAACGATAATCATGATAGGCATCAAATATTGCGGCGATTGCAGCCACTGAATCGGCGCTTGAATGACGCCCAGATTGAGCAGAAAACTGTTCAAGTAGCCGTTCTGGTCGCCGCTGAAGAGCGTCTGCCATACGACGGCCATCGTCACGCCGGAGGTCATCGAGGGGGAATACAGAATCAGCGCCAGGATGGTGCGCGGGGCGCGCGTCAGTTGCGCCAGCATCCACGCCAGCAGGAAGGAGAGCATGTACCCGCCCGGACCGATGATAACGGCAAACTCGATGGTGTTGGGCAGGACGTACTTCATGAAAATTTCGTCCTCGGTCAGCAGGGCGATGTAGTTGCGCAGGCCGATGAACTTGGGGAATTGGATCGTGTCGAAATAGGTGAACGAAAGCAGGACGGCTACCGCTACCGGAATCACGATAAAAACCAAAAACAAGATGGCGTATGGAGAAAGAAAGGCGTAGGCGTTGCCTTCCTTTTCCAGCCAGGCGCGGAAGCGCGACTTTTCGGATTGCTGTTTTTTAGGGACGCTTGCGTTCATTTTCCAGCCTCTTCCATCCATCGTTTGACCGTCTCAATGGTGGGAATCTTGATTTCCCTGATCGGTACGCCGTTGCGGGTGTAACCCAGTTCTTCCATCTTGCGCGCCATCTCGCGGTTAATGGTCAGGATGGCATCGTCAATGGCTGCGCGCGGGTTGACGCCGTTGAAAACGATTTGATTCCAGGCATTGCTCAACGAGCGTTCCTGCATGTAGGTGCCGGGCAGTTTGACCGGCTCCTGGAGCCACTGCCACTGCGCCAGGATGACATCCTTGTCCTCCTCCGGTATGGGCAGGTAACGGAAGGCCTCCAGGTTGGCGGTGTACCACAGGTATTCCGGCCCGTAGTTCATGATAAGTTGCCGCTCGAATTCTACCTGCGTCTCGGTGGACATCCACCACTTGAGAAATTCCCAGGATTCTTGCGGCTTGTCGGTGTCGGCGAGCATGATGCAGGTCTGCGCCGAGCCGGTGGCGTAACGCTTTTGAATGCCGCCGGGGAGGACGGTGGCAGGGTAAAGGTCAATGCCCCACAGCCCTTCAATTTCGGGCGCGGCGGTGCGGAGTTTGATATACGTCTCCACGTTGGAGACACCCACCGGCAGAGTCCCGTTGCGGAAACTGTCGTAGAAGTTGGCGGCGGTGAGCGGCATGCCGTACACGGTAAACTGCTCGGCCATGAATTTGATGGCGGTGATGGAGGCGTCGCTGCCCAGACCGGTGGTCAGACCGTCGGGACTGTAGAGTTCGCCGCCGAAGTTCCAGATGTAAGGAGCGGTGACCAGGTAGCCCTTCAGGCCGCTGCCGGTAGAGAGCGGGGTATAGTAATTCATGCCATAGCGCTGTAATTCGGGCAGGATGGCAATCACCTCGTCCCAGGTGCGCGGCACGGGCAGGCCGAGTTGCTGGAGGATGTCGCGGCGGTAAAAGGTGACCCAGAAGTCTTGCGTTTCGGGGATGGCGTAGACCGAATCGTTGATGATATATCCCAGGAGGGAGCCGGGTGAGTAGATGCGGATGAACGAATCGAAATCCTCGAAGGAACGCAGATCGTAGAGGGCGTTGCGCACGGCTAGTTCATAGGGGATGTTGGTGCTAATGCCCAGGGCCACATCCGGCTCGATGTTGCTAGCGATGGCTAGCGCCAGTTTTGACTCGTTGGGCATGATGGAGAATTTGACGCGGATGCCGCTCTGTGGCGTGAAATTCTGGTCGGCCATCCGCTGCATCAGGTCCACATACTGGCGTGGCCGGTTGACCCAGACCTCGATTTCATCCTCCCCCGCTCCGATGGACTGATAGGGGTTGCGTTGGAAAGAGTGGAAGAAGCGCTTTACGCCCTCGCTGAAAGCCATCCAGGCCGAAATTTTCGGCGCAGGCGGCGTGACATCGGGCGAGTGGACGTAGAGTTTGTCCATCGTCAGCGGCTGTTTCTGGAGCGAAGCGAGGATGCTGCCCAGCAATTGCATGGCCGATTGCGGCCCCTCTGAAAGGCGGTTCATGCGGATGGGAATCTTGTTCGGGTCGGCGGCCAGCAGAAGGATGTTATCGAGCGCCATCTGGTAGTTCAAAATTTCCTGCGAGTTGAGGCCGCCGTTGACGGCCTGCAGGGCGGCTTTGTCTGCGGCCAGTTTTTCGGCCATGACGGCCAGGCGCTCGTTGATGTCGGGAATGTACTCGGCAATCTCCCACTCGCGGTAGCGGTCGGTCTGATTGCCGGTGAGATGCTTGATTTCCAGCGAAAGGTTGTTGATGTCGTTGATGGACTGGCGGATATTCGTCATGGCCGTATCATACGGGGAGGTCGTTGCCTCCAGGCCGATGACGTTGACTCCGGCGTGCAGGTAGACGCGGTAGGGTAGGGTGACATTGACCCAGTCGGTGCTGTAAACGAACGGCACAGTGTTGAACTCATCGAAGGGGACTTCGCCGTTGACCGTAATGCGCCGGAAGACGGTGAAATTGTTCTTCGTGTTTTGCAGAACGCGCAGGGTGATGAGATACAGGCCGTCCTGCGGAACGCCGACCTCGTAATAGACGGCGCTCCCGCTGCTTTGCCAACTCTCGCCTCCCATCGTGTTCAGGAGCAGTTGGTAGGTGTCGTAAGGCGTGACCTCCAGACTGCGGCTGGAGAGCGGGCGGATGGAGACGTTGTTCTTGTAGGCCGGCCATTCGGCTTCGAGTTCGACGAGAACGCCGGAGGTGTCTGCCGCGCCGATTTCTTCGAGATATTGCTGATAAGGTTTTTCAGGCGAAAAAGGCTGAAGATAAATGCTTCCCAACAGAAGCGTTTGCCGGTTGAGCGTGAATTGGAATTCATGCTCGCCAGCGGTGAGATGAATTGCAAGGGGATATTTCCGGCTGAAGTCCACATCCCGCATGAAGGTGCGCGTCCAGCGCGCCAGGCGGACGGGCGGGATGAGCGTCTGGTTGCCGTAGCGATCGAGGGGAAATTCGTTTGTGCTGTTGCGGTAATAGAGCGGAAAGATGACGCGGCGGGCGTCTTCAGCCGGCAGCGCCCTGTCCACGCGCAGTTCCCCTTCCGGGGCGGTAATCAGCACTTCTTCCGGCGCAGCGGCGTCGAAGGCCAGGACGTAGTCGCCCTCCGTCTCTATCGAAACCGTGAAGCGGATGCTTTCGCCCGCTTCCAGCCGGACGCTGGGCTTGTCGTACTGGCGGGCCAGGGCGTCCTCAGCGAGCGGCAGGCCAAAGGTCTCGGCGCCGATTTCTACGCTCCCGCCCCCGCTGCCGGTGAAGACGGAAGCGGACAAAATGGGATGGGTCTTTTGCCGGGCGCTTGCGGTCAGCGCTTCGGCGGCAGTGTTCGAGAACAGGAGAAGGACGATTCCCACAAACCTGAAGAAGAAATGGGGGAGGGCAGGACGTCTCATAGTTTCAGACCCTTCGAGCGGCTTCCGTCAGGTAAGAAAAAAGGGGGCTGTGAACTTCACAGCCCCCTGATTGTTACGACTACGGATTGAGTTCGGCGCGAGCCTGATCGAGCAGGTTGTTGGCGAAGGTTTCCAACTGCGCTGAGTGGTCTTCGTACTTGAAGCGGCCGTCGTAGGCAAAGTTGAACATGTACCACATGTTCACATCTTTGTCTTCGCCGATGTCAATGCCGGGTTTGCCTTCCCAGCGGGCGGCCACGTAGCCGGGGACAATCTTGGCCAGCGATTCGAGCAGGCTGTTGTCCAGGTTCTCGAGGGCAGCGCGCAGACCGGGCTTGTCGCCGACAAAGGAGAGGTACAAATTGATCGTATCGGCATCAATGAAGACTGGCATGCGGCTCGGCACGACGCCGGCAGCCTTGGCGAGTTCGGCCTCGGCCAGATAACCCTCGCGCGAGAAGGTCATCCACTTGGCAAACTTGTAGGCCTCTTCCAGGTTGGCTGTGGTCTTGGAAACGACGATGAAGTCACCCACGATGGCCTGGTTGCCGCCGGGGATGCCGATGAAGTCCCAGTTGAAGGTCGCGTTCTGAGCGTAGTTCGGAATCGCCCAGCCGCCGTCCCAGCGGACGCCGACTTCGCCGTTCAGGAACAGTTCCCACGGACCGACCGATTTAAAGTTGGCTTTCTGCTCGTCGCTCAGGCCTTGCCAGGTGTGAGAGACGACCTCGATTTGCTTGGCGATGCCGGCTTTGAAGGCATCGGAGTTGTAATTCATGTGCTGGCCGTCGAAGGAGAACCACTTTAGTTTCGGATTCTGGGTGCTGGGATACCACCCGAGGATGAATTCGAGTTCATCCAGGCCCAGGCGGCCCTGCTGCACATCGGTCAGGGCGGTGGTGGAAGCGAAGAACTCATCCACCGAGACGCCGTACGCAGGGGCGTCCAGGTTGGCGGCCTCGAAGAGGTCTTTGTTGACGAAGTAGCCCATCACAAAGAGCGCCGCAGGCAGACCGAGCACTTTGCCGTTGTAGGTGACGGAATCGCGCAGGACGGCCGGGACATTCTGCCAGTCGGGGTCGGCGCTGACGAGCGGGGTCAGGTCGGCCAGCCAGCCGTTCTTGACGTAGAGCGGGGTCTTATCGGCCATGAAGACATCCGGCAGTTCGCCCTTGGCGGCCAAGGCGGTCAGTTTGTCATCCCAGGAGCCTTCGCCCGACATGTCCACGAATTCAATCGTGACGTGCGGGTTCAGTTCCATGTATTTCTTGACCAATTGGCGCTGGATGTTGTTCTCTTCTTCGGTGCCAACGTTCCAGTTGGCGTAGCGCAGGGTGACCGGTTGGGGAGCAGCGGTCGGTTCAACGGTCGGCTTCTCGGTGGGCGGTTGAGTGGGTTCAGGGGTGGGGGTGGTCTTGGGGCCGCAGCCGACGACCAGCGCCAGCACGGTCACGGCGACGACGAACAGGTTGAGCAATTTCATGCTTTTCATTTTCTTCTCTCCTCACGAGATAATAGTGATTTTGGGGTCAATCTTACAGGAACCAACTTCGACAAAACGATATTCTCTTCTCCGAAAATCACCTCCTTTCAGAATGTTGCGAGAATTTATTTTCCCATCAACACGTTGACGACATGCGTTTGTCCGTCTGCAAGGACGGGAAGGAGTTGTCCTTCGATGGGGCGTCCGTCCACGGTGACGGATTTGACGCCACGGCTGACCCGCTGCGGGTTTTGGACCTCGATGCGGTATACCGCTCCCCGGAACGTCCGCCGGACCTCGAAGCCGGGCCACTCGGCCGGGATGGACGGGTCCACCAGCAGCCCGTCCTCCTGCGGGCGGATGCCCAAAATCCAGTGCGTGGCCACCCGATGCAGCCACTGCGCCGAGCCGGTGTACCAGGTCCAGCCGCCGCGCCCGTAGTATTCCGAGATGGGGCCGTCAATGTTGCCCGGTGCGACGTAGGGTTCGGCCTTGTAGCGGTCAATATCGGCGCTGCGGTTGGGCGGACAGATGCGCCGATAGGCTTCGTAGGCCAGTTCTGCTTCGCCAAGGAGCGCATATGCCCAGACGGCCCAGGTGGTGGCGTGGGTATAGACGCCGCCGTTTTCGCGCAGGCCTGGCGCGTAGCGGGTCACATAGCCGATGTCGGGGCGCGGTCTGGTAAAGGCCGGGAAGTTGAGTAGCGCGCCGTAATCCTTGAGCAGATGCTTTGTCACCGATTGCATGGCGAGACGGGCTTTTTCCTCCTCCGCTGCCTGGCTGATGACCGCCCAAATGTTGGGCATGAGGAAGATTTTGCCCTCCTCGTTCTCTTTGGAGCCAACCGGCAGACCGTCGTCGGTGGTGGCTTGCAGATACCATTCACCGTCCCAGCCGAAGCGGTTGAGGGAATCTTTCAACGTGGCGCGCACGTCGGCGCATTTTTGGGCAAAGGCCAGGTCGCCGCGCCGCTCGGCTAGCGGGGTGAAGTTGCCCAGGATGACGTAGAGAAACTCAGCCATCCAGAAACTCTCGCCCTTGAGCAGGGTGCCGATGGCGTTCAGACCGTCGTTCCAGTCGTGGTCACCCATCAGGGGGATGCCGCGCGGCGAGAAGCGCGAGAACGACCGTTCGATAGCGCGCTTGCAATGGTCGTAGAGCGGCTCGGCCGCGCCGTTCAGGTAGGGAATCGGTTCGTCCAGGATGGCGTAGTCGGCGGTTTCTTTCAGGTAGGAGTCGAGGATAAAGGGCAGCCAGAGCAGGTCGTCGGAGCAGTTGGTACGCGGACCGCCGCCGCGGATGGTGAACCACCAGTGAAGCACATCGCCTTCGATGAACTGCTGTGAAGCGTGCAGGAGAATCTGCCGCCGGGCGTACTCTGGCTCGCTGACGAGGAAAATCTGGCAGTCCTGCAACTGGTCGCGAAAGCCGTATCCGGCCGAGACCTGATAGGCTCCCAGTTTGCCCCAGATGCGCCCAGAGATGGCTTGATATTTGAGCCAGGTGTTGGTCATGAAGTTGAGCGCCTCGTCGGGCGTCTTGACCTGTTCCGCGTCTACGAAGCGCGACCAGAAGGCATGCACTTCTTCCAGCGCCGCGGCGGCCTTTTCGGCGGAGGTGTAACGCTCGATGAGCGCGCGCGGGTCTTCTTTGTCCTGCTCTGCGGCGCCCAGGGTGAAAACGATCGTTCGGCTTTCGCCGGGGGCGAGCGTTGCCTCGACCTGGAGGGCGGCGATGGCGTCCCCAAAACGTCCACTGCGCCCGGCGAGGCGTTCCTGCCGCATGGCTTGAGGATGTTCCTCGCTGTTGTAGAGGCCGATGAAAGATTCTTTGTCGCAATCGAAAGATTTGAGCGGCTCGCTGACTGCCATGAAAGCCATATAGGGCCAGTCTATGTTGTTCCAGCGGCCCTTGTCATCCGGGAAGCCCCACAGGTACTTGCGGGCAAAGACGGCGCGCTGCTCAGATTCGGCCCAGGTCTCCATGAAGAGTTTGTGAAATTCGCGGTGCTCATCGGGGGCAAAGCCGAGCAGCCACTCGGCGTAGGAGGTCACGTCCAGGCGGCGCGGTCGGCCGCTCTCGTTGGTCAACGTCAGCGCCATGATTTCCACCGGTTCGTGCGCGGCAACAAAGACGGTCAGTTGGCTGCGGATGCCGTTTACCTTTTGAAGAAAGCGCGAATACCCCACCCCATGCACGGCCTGATAGGCTTCGTAGGAATGCATGACGGGTTTGTAGGTGGCCGACCAGTATTCGTTTGTTTCGAGATCACGGAGATAAACGTATTTCCCCCAATTGTCTTTGATCAAATCTTGAAAAGAACGGGTGAGGCGGTTTTGACCGGCGTTGCCTCGCCAAGAGTACCCGGAGCCGGTTTGCGAAACAATCATCCCATAATCGCCATTGCTAATGACATTGCTCCACGGGCGCGGTGTGAGGGGGGTGGTGATGACGTACTCGCGGCCGCCTTCAGAGAAGTAACCGTACGGATTTTGGAATTTTGCGCTCACGTTCACCTTTTCTCTGAGTTTTTTTACTGAGCGGAAGTACGGAGTATCAATATTTGGAAGAACAGGGAAAGAAGAAATTAGTAAAACGTTTTACTATTCTAAAATATCATATCTCGATGGGTTTGTCAATAAGGATGAAAAAAATTTTAAGATTACAGCAACTGCTTTTTGTGAATTGCTCCCGAATTACCGGGCGTTTGTGAACATAAGAATAACGTTTCCCCTTTTATCTGAATTTACAAGAGCAAAGACGGTGATTCGAGATGATGCGTGAGCCTGTCAATTTCCTTGAAAGCCGGTGATGGGGGTGGTATAATCCGCCCGCTTTCATCGTGGTGCCCATAGTTCAATGGCGGAACGTCTGACTGTGGATCAGAAGGCTGTGGGTTCGACCCCCACTGGGCACCCAAGACTCCTTTTGCCCGAAGGAGTCTTTTTTTGTCAGAAGCCAGTCTGTGGAGGGAGATGGATAAATGAGCATGACTCCACTCTGGTCAGCCGAATTTCCAATAAGCGGGGATTTTTTGAACTATAGGGCGGGATATGAAATCCCGCCCTCTATAGTTTGCTACTCGTTTTTCTTTTCCACCTTTGCCCAACTGTCTTTCAGCGTTACGGTGCGATTGAAAACGGGTTTGCCCGGTGCAGAGTCTGGGTCGGCGCAGAAGTAGCCAACGCGCTCGAATTGGTATTTGTCGCCTGGTTTCGCTTCGGCAAGGGATGGCTCCACGAAGCAGTCTGTCAAAACTTCCAGCGAATGGGGGTTGATGATGCTTTCGATATCCTCGAAATCATCCGGCTTTGGTACAGTGAAAAGTTGTTCGTATAATCGAATTTCCGCCGGAACGGCATGCTGCGCCGAAACCCAATGGATGGTGGACTTGACTTTCCGGCCGTCGGGGGCGTCGCCGCCGCGCGTGGCCGGGTCGTACGTGCAATGCACCTCGGTCACCGCGCCGGTTGCGGGGTCCCGCACGACCGAGGTACAGGTGACCAGGTAGGCGTAGCGCAAGCGGACCTCGTTTCCGGGATACAGGCGGAAGTATTTCGGCGGCGGCGTTTCACGAAAGTCATCCTGTTCGATATACAGAATTTTCGAGAACGGGATTTTACGCGTGCCGGCGGTTTCATCTTCGGGGTTGTTGATAGCATCCATCCATTCCACCTGGCCTTCGGGGTAATTGTCAATGACCAGTTTGAGCGGATGCAGGACGGCCATGCGGCGCTGGGCGCGTTTGTTCAGGTCGTCGCGGATACACGCTTCCAATTGAGCCATTTCCACCCAACTGTCGTTCTTGGTTTCGCCGGTCTGGATGACGAAATTGATGATGGCCTCCGGTGTGACTCCGCGCCGGCGCAGGCCGCGCAGTGTGGTCAGGCGCGGGTCGTCCCACCCGCGCACGATGCCCATTTCTACCAGTTTGCGCACCTTGCGTTTGCTCATCATCGCATAGGTCAGGTTGAGACGCGAGAATTCAATCTGGCGGGAGGGAAAGGCTTGCAGTTTTTCCAGGAACCATTCGTAAAGCGGACGGTGTATGATGTACTCATTCGAGCAGAGCGAATGTGTGATGCCTTCCATCGAGTCGTTTTGGCCATGCGACCAGTCATAGGTCGGGTAGATGTACCATTTGGTGCCTGTGCGGTGATGGGGGGTGCGGAGGATGCGATACATAACCGGGTCGCGCATCAGGATGTTGGGATGGCTCATATCAATTTTGGCGCGCAGAACCCGGCTGCCTTCGGGAAACTCGCCGTTCTTCATGCGCTCGAGCAGATCGAGATTTTCTTCAACCGAACGATTCCGATAGGGAGAGTCGATGCCCGGCTTGAGCGCCATTTCGGTTTCGCCCCACTTGACTTTGTGCAGAGTGCCACGGCTGGCGCTCATTTCTTCGGGACTTTGGTCGTCCACGTAAGCCAGGCCCATCTTGACCAGGCGAACGGCCCACTCATACAATTGGTCAAAATAATCCGACGCGTATGTCTCCTTGACCCATCGAATTCCCATCCATTGAATATCTTCCTTGATGGCCTCAACAAATTCGGTTTCTTCCTTGGTGGGATTGGTGTCATCGAAGCGCAGGTATAATTCGCCGCCGAATTCCTTTGCGGTAAAATAATCTATCAAAAAGGCTTTGACATGCCCGATGTGCAGGTAGCCGTTTGGCTCAGGCGGCAGGCGGGTGCGCACGTAATTGAAACGCCCGCTCTTCAAATCTTTTGCAACTTCTTCGAGAATGAAACTGGCGAGTTTTGGGGTGTCAGAAGCGTCCATTTCTATATCCTTTCGGCGTACTACGCCGCTGGTCTTATGCCTTTGATTTCTTCAAAGAAACAATTATAACAAAGGAGTAGGGGAGGAAATCGAAAATCACCCTTAACGTAGGGCAATCGCATTTCAACCGCTCAACACCTTGAGCAAGTAATCTTCATTCCAACCGGCCTGTAGGCGTTTGGCTTGCATGCCACCTTTGGCAGTTTTCTCTTGTTTGAGCAGGTTCACCGCCATATGCCGCAGGATGGCAAAATTCTCCGGCGCATGAT
>DAOTVO010000049.1:0-57289 GCA_034436335.1 Anaerolineales bacterium
ATCATGCGCCGGAGAATTTTGCCATCCTGCGGCATATGGCGGTGAACCTGCTCAAACAAGAGAAAACTGCCAAAGGTGGCATGCAAGCCAAACGCCTACAGGCCGGTTGGAATGAAGATTACTTGCTCAAGGTGTTGAGCGGTTGAAATGCGATTGCCCTACATTGCGGGAAAGAGCGTTTGACAATCCTCGCCTGCCCTGCTATACTTGTACAGTTTGAATAACTTTGACTTTTACTGCCTCAGGCAGTTTAGGAATCTACAATCAAGACAACTTCTCCCAACCCCCAAAAGGGGGCGTTTTGTGTTTTGCATTTAACAGCGGGAGAGCAAGAAAAGGAAAATATGAGTAAAGACAATCGAAACGCATTGCGCATTCTGCCCCTCGGCGGCCTCGGCGAGGTGGGCAAGAATATGATGGCCTACGAGTACGGCGGTCGCATTCTGGTGGTGGATGCCGGACTGATGTTTCCTGAAAACGACATGCTTGGCGTGGACTACATCATCCCCGACTTCCAGTACCTGCGCGACAACGCCGCCCGCGTGGAGGGTATCCTCATCACCCACGGCCACGAGGACCATATCGGCGCCATCCAGCACCTGCTGGCCGACGTGCCGGCCCCGGTCTATGCCACACGCCTGACCCGCGGCCTGGTGGAGGTTAAGCTGGCGCGTCACGGGATGGCCAATCGCGCCAAACTGATTCAAATTCAGGCTGGCGATACGGTTCAAATTGGGCCTTTCAAAGTGGAAACCTTCCACGTCTGCCACTCTGTGCCAGACGCCATCGGGCTGGGAATCACCACCCCGGCCGGGCTAGTTGTCCATACCGGCGACTATAAATTCGACCAGACGCCGGTGGATAACTGGCCGACCGACTTTGCCAAACTGGCGGAGTTTTCGGCGCGCGGGGTGGATATTCTGCTGGCCGATTCGACCAACTCCGAGCGCCCCGGCTGGACGCAGTCCGAGCGGGTCATCGGCCCGGCCTTCGACGAGGTCTTCCGCACCGCGCCGGGACGCATCATCATCGCCACATTCGCTTCGCTCATCTCCCGCATGCAGCAAGTGGCCGACGCCGCCGTTCGCCATGGGCGCAAGATGGCCTTCGTGGGAACAAGCATGGTGGACAACGCCAAAATTGCCCGTCAGATGGGCTACCTGGAAATCCCCGATAACGCCCTGGTCAGCATCGAGGAGGCCCTGCGCCTGCCGCCGCATAAAGTTGTGCTGATGTGCACCGGTTCGCAAGGCGAACCCTCCTCCATCATCGGACGGCTTTCCACCGGCACAAACCGCTTCTTCGACGTAGAACCCGGCGACACAATCGTACTCTCCTCACATCCTATTCCCGGCAACGAAGAAGTTGTCAACAGGACAATTGATCGTCTTATTCGACGCGGCGCGGAAGTGTTGTATGAGGCCATTTTGCCGGTGCATGTCTCCGGCCACGCAAGTTCGGAGGAGCAGAAACTTCTGCTCAATCTGGTTCGGCCGCGCAACTTCGTCCCCATCCACGGTGAATTGCATCAGTTGAAGCGTCACGCTGTGCTGGCGCGGCAGGTGGGGATTCCCGAGGAAAATATCTTCGTTGTGGAAAATGGTCAGGTAGTTGAACTGAGCAATGGCGAAGTGCGGCTGGGGGAACGCCTGCCCGGCGGGTACATCTTCGTCGAGGGCCAGTCGGTCGGCGAGATAGACCTGGATGTGATGCGCGAGCGCGAGCAGTTGGCGCGTTCGGGTATCGTGCTGATTACCGTCACGCTGGATAAATATTCGAACCGCCTGTTGAAAGAGCCGGAGGTGCTGACGCGCGGCTTCATCTCCCCCGAGGATGCCGATGGGCTGATTCCGGCCGTACAGAAAAAGGTGAGCGACCTGGTCAACGGCGGCGGTCTGGATGACGAGAAAGTGATTGCTGACGCCGTTCGCAGTCTGCTCTATAACGAGACACGCCGCCGGCCGATGGTCTTCGTGGTGATCACCAGAGCCTAAAAATGACACGCCCCGTTCAGCGGGGCGTGTTCTCTGTTACCGTTGGGACAGAAATTTTGACATTTACCTGTCCGTTGGGCAGACTCTGATATCCCAGATAAAAACGCGGTGTTTTATAGGGAGCGGGAATATCTTTCAATGACCATATCAACCCGTTCACATAAATCGTGAGTCTTTCGCCTGCCAGAACCATCTTGATGATGTACTTGTTATTGATGGAGTCTATCTTATGGCCGTTCGAATACGGCCAAATGCGTCCTGCTTCATCCACAGTTCTTACATCAAAGAGGCCGTTTGGCCGGCGCACAAAAAATACACCATCGTGAGCCGCGTCGTCCGCCTTGGTGATTCCCATCCAGATTTCAACATCCCGCAGGTACGAAATATTAAGAGTGAATTCTATCGTGGCGCTCCAAGGAACAGAGCGCAAGAGTCCGTATTTTTCTGCACGGGGGAAAGCATTATCGAGAAAAGAAAATTCCCCAGCGTAGAGGGATATCCCCCAATCACTCAACGACCAGCACTTCCCTTCAGGTTGGAATGAAGAGTATTTCTTATCGGTAGTGAAAGCCGTCCATGTCTGGGCATTGATACAGCCGGGGACGAGCGTAAACGTCGCCGTGCCAGGCAAGGTGGGAGAAGCAGTCTCGGAAGGCGTCAGGCTCGGCATCTGCGTGGAGGACGGAACGGCAAGGGTTTGGGTAAGAGTCGGGGAAGATGTTTCTGTAGGGGCATCAGTGACAACATGAGCGGCATCAGGAGGAGGGCTGAAGCGCAACACGCTCCAGATTGTCGCCATAACCGTTAAGGTCACAATTGACAACCCAATCGCTGAAAATTGCAGAAGGTTCTTCCAGCGCTTGCTTAAACTGCGCGGCCGGCGGCGAAGTTTGGGTTTGTGGCGGCCAGGATGAACTTTTTTGGGGGCGCGGATGTTTTCCTCTGGAACCCCCAGCGCTTTGAGCAAATTCCACCATGCCAGATCGAGGGTCTCTTTGCGGGTGAAATCAACATAGGTAAGCATGGCAATATGTTCAGGCAAAGCACAGCGCTTCCACAGTAAAGGAATGGTGCGGGCTTTGATGCCTTCCGGGTCACTGGTGCGCGCCAGTTCGGCTTCGAATTGCGTCCAACTGCTTTCTACCCAATTGGGAGTGAGAACAAGCAAGATGTGGCGGCTTTCGCGAATACCATCTTGCATGTTGAGAAGTGCGGCTTTCCCGGGAGTAAAATCTCGTTGGTCAATGCAGACCTTGAGTCCTTCTTTTTCAAGACGCGGCAGGAGTGTCCTGGTGACCCATTCCCCGTCTTTGTGACTGTAAGAGATGAAAACGTCATATCTGAATTCTGGTTCGGGCATAAATATCCTGAGGATGTCGGCGTGAATATTAATATTCTACACGAAATTCCGCAAATTTCGCATAAATCGCGTTATCAGAATTGTTAAGGTTCGCGTCCAGAGCAGGAACAGGGCTGGGCCGGTCTTTGGCATTTGTGTTTTACCCGGCTTCAAGAAAAGACAACAGCGCCGCCAAACAGGGCGCGTTATGCCGATCCATCTTATGCTTTCAATCCGCCGACGGCGTCCTCAATGGTGGTGTCCTCGCGGCGCATCCCTGGAGCAGGCGTTCCACAGAAGGGGCAGATGTTCCAGGCCAGTTCCATCAGTCTGCCGCATTCCTGACAAGGCTTGCGTAGTTTCGTCTGGCAGGTGGGACAAACCAGCCAGTCTTCGCGGATGCGCCGTCCACAACCGGGACAAACGGTCTGGTCCTCAATGGATTGGAGCAGGGCCTCCTCCTCCAGGGCTTGCTGGTATTCTTCTTCGAGGGTGCGCGGCGGACGCAGAACGAGATAGACAAGCACGCCGGGCAAATTGAGCAGGGCGACAAGCAACGCGGCAAGGAGATGAACCAGCCGGTCGCGGGCGCGGGCGCGAATATCGCGATAAGTCCAGACAACAAGGGCCACCCACAGGGCTACCAAAAATGCGCCCGCAAAGGCCGTCAGAATGAGGGCAAACCCACTCAGAGAGGCAGGGTCAAAGGTCATGAGGGTTTCTCCATCTATGGTTCGAGGCGAAAGATTTCGAGATTTTGTATGCCGCCAGGCAATTCGGGGCCAATCAGAGCAGACGAGGCAACCAGGAAGCGGGTCTGGACAAAAAGCGGCAGGATGGGTAAATCTTGCATCATCAGGCGCAAAACTTCCTGACGGGAGGTCAGGTATTGCGCCTCGCCGGGCAGGGAAGTGGAAACAGCAGCGCAGGCCGAGTCAAATTGCGGATTAGAATATCCACTCAAATTGGAGCCGCTCCAGCCGTTGGATTCGGACGAAATCCGATTTGTCATTCCCAGAGCGCACAACGATTCAACGCCCAGCGGGGCAGAAATTACCGCCATCTGGAATTTGCGTCCAGAAAGCGGTGCTTCGGCAGTCTGCGCCAGCAAATCACGCGCCGGGGCCTGTATCACATTGACTTCCATGCCACAGTTCTGTAATTGAAAGACAATCCAGCGCGCCAGTTGGTCGCGCAGAGGGGCGTCTGTCGTATAGAGAGCAAATTGCAGACGCGTGCCATCGGGAACTCCGGCGACGCCAACGGCTTCGCGGATTCCATCCCTGTTTGCATCGCGCCAGCCTGCCTCTTCAAGCAGAGCCGTGCCTTGCAGCGGGTCGTAGACAAGCGGCGGAAGAGATGCGCCGGTCAAAAGCGGGTCGCCGGAGGGGATGGGGAATTCCAGAGCAGGCGCAAAGCCGGCGTAAATAGCATCGGTTAGGACGGAGCGGTCGAGACAGGCGGCCGTGGCCTGGCGGACGCGCAGGTCAGCGAAAATGGGAGGCAAAGCCGGATCAGACGGGGCGAGGTCGAAGAGCAGGTATTCGAAGGCCGGACGAGGGTCCGGAACGGCGCGGGCGGCGCCCGAATCGAGCACTTCGAGCAGAGGGGGCGTCAGGGTATCGGGAAGGGCGTCGGGCAGGAGCAGGTCGCAGGTCCCGGCGCGTAACTCGGCCAGAGCAGTTTCGGCGTCCTGACCGATGAAGCGGAAGGTAAGTCCTTCGAAAGCCGGCAGACCTTCATTCCGGCGGAAATAAGCGGGGTTGGGTTCGAGGAGAATCTGCTCATTGACCTGCCAATCGGTCACCCGGTAGGCGCCCCAGGCGGTTGGCCGGTAGAGGGCTTCATTGGAGGCAAGCAGGTCAGTGAGTGAGTAAGCAGCAAGAATGTGTTCGGGCAAAGGGTGGAAAAAGTTGAGTTGGTAATTGGGGTCGAGAAAGCCGGGTCGGCCGGTCCACTGGACGGTGAAGTTGTCGAGCGCGGAATAATCGGCCGTGAAGAGAAGACTGGCCAGGCTGGCCGTGATGAGGCCAAGATTGCCGTAGAGGGTTTCGGGGTCGGAGGCGATGCGGTAACTAAAGACGGAATCCCAGGCCGTAAGCGGTTCGCCGTCTTCCCAGCGGATATCCGGGCGGAGATGAAAGAGGACGCGCAGGCGGTCCATTTGGAGGACGCCGCTTTCATAGGTGACAACACAGCCGCCGGAGCGGCAACCGGCAGGACGGACAACGACGCCGGGCTGGAGCGGAACCAGACGCCCGTCGGCATTGACGATCAGGTCGCCCGCATGAACCTCGATGGTTTCGAGAAAGGCGTCGCCGTCGGCAAGAGAGGGGAGCTTTTTGAGCAAAACAGGGCGGTAGCCGTCGTCCCGGTAATCTATCGGGCCGTCGTAGATGGCGGCGAAGACGGCTTGTTTAACAAGGCTGGCTTCATTGTAAATGAACAGGTCAGAGGGTTCGCTGGCGACGCAAATGGTCAAACTGCGCTTTTCGAGGTTCGGCGTAGGAGTAGGAAGCAGAGCGGACGTAGATGTTTCGTCGGCAGGGGGGAGGGTAGCAGGCGCGGGGGTCTCGAAGAGAAGTGGAAATGCCGCGCAGGCGAGAGAAAAAACGGCAATCAGTCCAAGCAAAGAGAGACGGCGCAGGTTCATGAGGACATCCTTCTTTGCACAATTATAATCGCATGATGGATAGGCGAGACAAAGAGAAGAAACGAGCAGGAAGGACAGGCAAGCGACGGGGCATCGAACCGCCCTCCGTCTGAACTGTGGAGGGCGGCGGCGTTTATTTGACCGTATGCAGGAGCGCCATGTTTGGCTGGGGAAAATCGCGCACCGGAAAGCCGGAAACAATCACCACCTGCTGGCCGGGTTGGACGGTCTCCTTTTCCTTGAGCGCTTTTTCCACATGGGCAATCATCTCTTCGACTGTATCAGCCCAAGGGACATGATGAGGAATGACGCCCCAGGCCGCGGCCAGGCGGCGGTAGGTTTCATCCACCGGCGTAAAGGCCAGCACCGGCACACAGGGACGCGCTTTGGAGAGCAAAATCGCCGTCCGACCGGTGCGGGTAAAGATGGCAATCGCTTCCACATCCCGGTCGTGGGCCAGTTCGCGCGCGGCCAGGCAAATGGCAATGGCGTCGTCGTGGCCGGCCTGGATAATCTGCTCATGCCCCCAGCGGTGGAAATCGGACTCGGCATGGCGGACAATGCGGTCCATCATTTTCACGGCTTCGACCGGATACTTGCCCGCTGCCGTTTCGCCGGAGAGCATGACGGCATCCGTGCCGTCATAGACGGCGTTGGCTACGTCCGAGGCTTCGGCGCGGGTGGGAAGCGGGTTTTGAATCATTGATTCGAGCATCTGCGTGGCTGTAATAACCAGTTTCCCCTTGCGGTTGGCTTCCTGAATGATGCGTTTCTGCGCGCCGGGAACTTCCTCCGGGGCCATCTCGACCCCCAAATCGCCGCGCGCCACCATCACGCCGTCGGCGGCATCGAGAATGCCTTCGAGATTGTCGAGCGCTTCAGGACGTTCCAGTTTGGCAATCACCAGCGGGGCCTGTTTGCCGCAGCGGGTGAGGACGATTTGCTTGACTATTGCCACATCTTCGGGCTGGCGGACAAAGGAGACAGCCACCAAATCCACACCCAACGAGAGACCGAATTCGAGGTCTTCGGCGTCTTTATCGGTGAAGGCGGGCAGGTTGAGCCGCACGCCCGGCAGGTTGATGCCTTTGTTGGAGGTCAGTTCGCCGCCGGTCTGTACTTCGGCCAGCACCAAACTTTTCTGCACCGAGCAAACCAGGAGCGCCAGCCGTCCGTCATCCAGGAGGATGCGGTCGCCGGTTTTGACCGAGTAGAACAATTGGGGAAAGTCCACCGGAATCCCGCCTTCGGGGGGCGGGGCGCTCCCCTCTGGATAGAGCCGGACCTGCTGGCCGGGGGTGAGTTTCAGCGGCTCCGGCAAAACGCCGACGCGGATTTTCGGCCCCTGCAGGTCCTGGAGGACGGCCAGGGGGCGGTTGAGACGCGTCGAAACGGCGCGCAGGCGCGAGGTCCGCGCGGCGTGCGCCTCGTGCGTGCCGTGCGAAAAGTTCAGCCGGGCGACGTTCATGCCGGCTTGCATCAGCGCTTCCATGACCGGTTCGCTGTCGCTAACAGGGCCAATGGTGGCGACAATTTTGACTCTTCTGTCCATAAGGCTATTATACGCGCATGCGCCGCGCTTACAGGAAACTCGTCCCATCGGCGCGGCGCGCGAGAACCTCAAGAGGGAGTTAAATCCAGTTGAGTTCTTTGGCCTGTTTCTCCAGGTCGGCGCGGAAATCGGGGTTGGCAATGCCAATCAGCGCCCGAGCGCGCTGGCGGATGGATTTTCCGTACAGGTCGGCTACGCCATATTCGGTAACTACGTAATGAACATGGTTGCGGCTGGTCACCACGCCTGCTCCCGGTTTGAGCAGGGGAGTAATCTTGCTGACAGGGGTGCCGTCTTTCATAATGGCCGTGCTTGGCATTGCAATGATAGGCACACCGCCCTTGGAACGTGAAGAGCCGTAGATGAAATCCAACTGGCCGCCCACGCCGCTAAAGAATTTCGGGCCGATGCTGTCGGCGCACACCTGACCGGTCAGGTCCACTTCGATGGCCGAGTTGATGGCAACCATGCGCTCGTTTTGCTGAATAACAAAGGGATCGTTGACATATTCGGTGCGGTGGAATTCGAGCAGGGGGTTGTTGTCCACCCAGGAATAGAGGCGCTGGGAGCCGAGAATGAAGCCGACAACAATCTTGCCCTGGTGAAGAGTCTTGCGGGCATTGGTGATAATTCCTGCTTCGACCAGGTCAATGACTCCATCCGAAATCATTTCGGAATGCACGCCTAGGTCTTTCTTGCTGTAGAGAAATCCCAGCACGGCATCGGGGATGGCGCCGATGCCCATCTGCATCGTGGCTCCATCCGGGATGAGTTCGGCAATGTGTTCGGCAATCCGGCGGGCAACAGTATCGCCTTCTTCGGCCATGGGCATCTCGACAATGGGATAATCCACCGGCACGATATGGGTCAGGCGGCTGACGTGAATGAAAGAGTCGCCCAGGGTGCGCGGCATTTTTTCATTGACTTCGGCGATGATGATTTTTGCCGACTCGGCGGGAGATTTTGTGAGGCCGACTTCCACGCCCAGCGAGCAGAAGCCGTGTTCATCGGGCGGAGAGACGTGAATCATGGCCACATCCACAGGCAGGATGCCGTTCTTGAAAAGTAGAGGGAATTCGGACAAAAGCACGGGGGTAAAATCGGCCCGTCCTTCCCAAACTGCCTTGCGAACGTTGGCGCTGATGAAAAGGGTGTTGACGCGAATATGCTTTTCCATGCCCGGCTTGACGTAATCCGCCGGCCCGATAGAAAGCGCCTGACAAATCTCGACATCCTTCAGATTGGGCGCGTACTCCACAAGCGCGGCCAGCAGTTTTTGCGGGACGGAAACGTTGCCGGTCATGAAGATGCGGTTTCCGGACTTAATGGCTTTAACTGCTTCCTCCGCCGTGGTTTTACGCGATTCGTAAATTTTCATCCAGTCCATATTCGTCTCCTGAAAGTTCAGCCAAGGGAAAGATGACGCAGTTCGCCCTTGTGCGTATTGACAGCCTTTTCAATAGCCGGATTGTTCTTCATGGCCTCTTCCACGCCGAGGTTGGCGATTTGCAAAACATAGGGAATGACCGGGTTGACAAAAGCGTGAGTCGCTGTGCGCGCAACCACACCGGGCATATTCGGGACGCAGTAGTGAATAATGCCCTCTTCGACAAACGTGGGGACATCGTGTGTGGTGGGACGCGAGGTTTCGACACAGCCGCCCTCATCAATGCTGGTGTCAATGATGAGCGACTGCGGGCGCATGCTCCGCACCATTTCGCGCGTCACCAGAATGGGAGCGCGCTCGCCGGGTTTCAAAACCGCGCCGACGAGGACATCGGCATATTTACACACACGGCGGATATTGCGCTCCGTGGAAAGCATTGTCACAGCGCCCGGCATGTACAAGTTGATGCGCTGTAAAACATTCACGTCCTGGTCGAGGACGGTGACATGCGCCCCCAGCCCCAAGAAAGCGCGGGCCGCAAAACTGCCCAGCGTGCCGCCGCCGAGGATAACCACCTCTGCCGGGGGGACGCCGGGGATGCCGCCCAGCAAAACACCGCGGCCGCCGAAATGGCTTTGCAGGAAACGCGCCGCCACTTCGACCGTCATTGCGCCGCCAATCTGGCTGAGCGGGCGAAGAACCGGCAAAGAGCCGTCGCTTTCCTGAATTTGCTCATAGGCAATTGCAGTGATATTGTTTTTGAGAAGTTGTTCGACCTTGCTGCGCCGGGCTGAGGCGAAGTGAAGCAAGCCGGCAATGGTCGAACCAGGGCGAATCTTTTCGATTTCGCTGTCGGTCGGACGAGCCACTTTGACAATTAAATCTGACCGGCCATAAATTTCGTCACTGGAATAAACGATATTTGCCCCCACTTCTTCATACTCTGCATCGGGGAATTTTGCTCCCGCGCCGGCATTGTGTTCGACGTAAACGCGATGCCCTGCTTTGACCAGAATTTCGACGCCTGCCGGTGAAAGGCCAACGCGATATTCACACGGGCGACATTCTTTGGGAATGCCAATATTCATAATAAGCCTCCAATTTCATCAGAAAGTGGATATTGTCCTGCTTTTCAACCTGACAATACTTGAATTATACACCAGGATTGTTCAAAACTTCACGAATAAAAGGCAATGCCCAGTCAATCGTGGCTTTGTCAATCACCAGCGGCGGCGCAAAGCGGATGACGTGTTCGTGCGTCTCCTTCGCCAGGATGCCACGCATTTGCAGGGCTTCGCAGAAACGCCGCGCCCCGCCCGCCTCGGGCTTGAGTTCCACGCCGATGAGCAGGCCGCGGCCGCGCACCTCCTTGACGTGCGGACTGGCGATCTCGGACAATTGCTCAACGAAGTATTCGCCCAGTTCTGCGGCGCGCTGGACGAGATTCTCTTCCACAATCACCCGCAGCGCGGCGCGCGCCACAGCCGCCGCCAGCGGATTGCCGCCAAAAGTCGAGCCGTGCTCACCGGGGGTGAAGAGGCCCAAAATTTCCCGGTCGGCCAGCACCGCCGAGACGGGGTAGAAGCCGCCCGCCAGCGCCTTGCCGATGATGGTCACATCGGGGCGCACGCCCTCGTGTTCGGCAGCGAACAGTTTCCCCGTCCGGCCCAGACCGGTCTGAATTTCGTCCGCCATGAACAGGACGTTGTTCTGCTTGCAAATTTCGGCTACTTTCTTCAGATAACCGGCCGGCGGGATGATGACGCCGCCCTCGCCCTGAATCGGTTCGAGCAAAACGGCGGCCGTGTTGGGTGTGATGGCGCGGGCAATTGCCTCGGCATCGCCGTACGGCACGGTGACAAAGCCCGGCGTGAACGGACCAAAGTCATCGCGGTAGAGCGGTTCAGTGGAGAACGAAATCACCGTCACGGTGCGTCCGTGGAAGTTGCCGGCGGCGGTGATGATTTCCGCCTGATGGCGCGGCACGCCCTTGACCTGATAGGCCCACTTGCGGGCAATCTTGAGCGCCGTCTCGACCGCCTCGGCCCCCGAATTCATCGGCAGGGACATTTCATAGCCGGTCAGTTCGGAGAGTTCCTTGTAGAGCAACGGCAACTGGTCGTTGCGGAAGGCGCGGCTGGTGAGCGTCACCTTGCCGGCCTGCTCCACCAGCGCAGCCAAAATCTTGGGATGCACATGCCCCTGGTTGACCGCCGAATAGGCCGAGAGACAGTCCAGATATTTGCGGCCTTCCACATCATAGACCCACACCCCTTCGGCGCGGGTGATGACCACATCCAGCGGGTGGTAATTGTGCGCCCCATACTGCTCTTCGATTTGGATAAATTCCTGCGTGTTCATGGTTTCACCTTTCAAAAAATAGATTTCTCAGCCCCGAGCGCCACGCAGTCGAGAGGCAATTGGGTAGACATCAAACGTGATTCGTTCAATTCGTGTCCTTCGATGCAAAAAATCACGCCACGCCAAACAGCCGCGCCAGAATCGCCTTCTGGGCGTGCAGCCGGTTGTGCGCCTGCGGGAAGATGACCGAATGCGGCCCGTCGGCCACTTCGTCGGTCAGTTCGTGATTGCGGTGGGCGGGCAGGCAGTGCATAACGATGACGTCCTTATCCGCTTCGGAAACAAGTTTGGCATTGACTTGGTACGGCGGGAAGACGGCCTCGCGCTTGGCGGCCTCTTCCTCCTGCCCCATGCTGGTCCAGGTATCTGTGTAGATGACCTGAGCGCCCTTGACGGCTTCATGCGGGTCACGCAGGAAAGCCAGTTTGGACCCGCTGCCTGCGGCGACTTGTTTGGCCGCTTCCACCACCCCGGCGGGCATGTCGTAGCCTTCCGGGTTGGCGATGGTGAAATTCCAGCCCAGTTTGACGGAAATCTGCATCAGCGAGACGGCCACATTGTTGCCGTCGCCCACGAAAACCACATTCAAACCCTTGGCCTTGCCGAATTTCTCTTGAATGGTCAGCGCGTCGGCCATCGCCTGGCAGGGATGGCTGTAATCGCTCAGCCCATTGATGACCGGGATAGAAGACCACTTCGCCAGTTCCAGCACATGAGCATGCTCGAAGACGCGCGCCATGATGGCCTGGACGTAGCCGGAAAGGACGCGCGCTACATCGGCGATGGATTCGCGCTTGCCGAGGCCAATTTCATTGGGCGAGAGATAGAGCGCGTCGCCGCCGCAGTGACGCATGGCCATATCGAACGAAACGCGCGTCCGCAGGCTGGGCTTCTGGAAAATCATCCCCAGCACTTTGCCCTTGAACAAGGGCGGGTTTCCGCCTGCAAAGTACTCCTTCTTCAGGCGGATGGCGAGGTCGAGCAAATCCTGCAATTCTTCAGAAGAATGGTCGGAAATATCGAGAAAGTGATTCATAAGCAACTCCATAGTTGAAAATCGTTTCAAGTATCAAGCGACTCTCTCATTGAGTCAAGTGCAAACTGTTCGAGAGTTGGGGGAAAAAAATCATAAAAGCCCCCTGCAATGAAAATAAAAAGTGGAGCCCCGGAAATCGGGGCTCCACAGCATTAAAGGCTTGGGTGATTAGCGGCCAACAAGGTTGGAGTTAATCTTGGTGAAGACATTGCCGATGATGGGTCCCAGGAGCAGCAAAACAGCAATTACAACGACTGCAACCAAAACAAGAATCAGCGCGTACTCCACCAGGCCCTGGCCTTTTTCCTTCGGGGCGAACAACATGGACTTTCACCTCCTTTCGCTTTAGGATTTCTCTGGAGGCCAATCCAGAGATGTCTATATTATAACGCATTTTACCAATCAGAGAGTAATAGGATAACGTTACAAAGTCTTTACAATAATGTTATCGTAAGGTACAGGGGCGCGGTTAGGACGTGGGCTGGATAGGAATGGACAAACTCAAGCGCGAACCCATACCAGGAGCGCTATCCATTGTAAAGGTGCCGCCAAGCATGCCAACCCGCTCGCGAATCAACTTCAGGCCCAGATTGCTCTCTTTGTTGAGCGCATCGGTATCGAAGCCCCGCCCATTATCGTCTACGGATAGTTTGACCATTGCATCGCCAAGGTCAAGTTGAATTTTGACCAGTGTGGCTTGATTTTGGTGCACTGCCGCAGCCAGCAGTTCCTGCATGGCGCGGAAGACCATTACTTCGATATACGGTTCTAAGCGACGATCCTGCCCAGACAAGGTAACGCTGATATCCACACCAGACTGCTCTTTGTACGTTTCAGCATAACGGCGGATGGTGGGCGCCAGGCCCAGGTCATCAAGCATCATGGGCCGGAGTTCAAAGATAAAACCTCGCACTTTCTGGAAAGTATTGAAAGCCGCCAGTTTAAGGTTTTCCAGTTCCTTGCGCGCCTGCACAGGGTCCACATCCAGGAGGCGCATGACAATTTCTGCCTGTAAAATGAAATTCGAAAGCGCTTGCGCCGGCCCATCATGCATCTGCCTCGATAGCCGCTGACGTTCCGACTCTTGGGCATTCACAAGCATTTCCACGCTGGCAAGCGCAGAATTACGCCCCTGGCTTGCGCTGCCTTGTGATTGCTCCAGCGCTGTCTGCATTTGCTCCAAGAATTTTTTGTGCTTTTCGAGGTGCACTTGGTCGTTCTGTAATTTTTCCAGTTGATTGCGCATCACAAACAGCCGCTGCTGGGCATCTAGAGCCGAATCATACGCCTGCTGCACTTCTTCTGCCGGCAACGCTCCCAACTGATTACGAATCTGCTGGAGATGCGCCGTCACCGCGGCATTACGCTGCGTCAACTTAGATACCTCGACGCGGCTTTGTTCCAGCATGAGATTGATTTCTTTCAGAGCCCGATTGGCTTCATCGAGTTCCGAATGAAGCAAGGTTTTCAGGTCAACCGAAGAGTCCGTATCTTGATGCACTTCGGGCAAAGTCATAGGTTACTCCTGAGAAGACAAAATCTTGTCTTTAAGTGTAATCCAGCCGTGTTTGATGGCATACACCACTGCCTGGGTACGGTCTTCGACATTGAACTTTCGCAAGATGGATGTGACATGATTTTTAACCGTTTGATGGCTGATGTCCAATGCAGCGGCAATTTCCTTATTGCTCATGCCCTTAACAACACAGAACAACACTTCCATCTCCCGGTCAGACAGTGGGTGGAATGGACTTCCCGGCTCACTATACAAATGGCGGGCCTTTTCCATCTTTTCATCCAGCCAGGCCGAAAATTCACGAGGATAAAATGCCTGGTCTTGAAACACATATTTGCCGTCAAACACTTCTTTAATTACCCGAATAAGGCGCGAGGGGTCTACATCCTTCGAGCAGTACCCGGCAGCGCCGGCCCAGGCCGCGTGGATAATCTGGTCCTGGTCGTCATAAGCCGTCAGGAGAATGATGCGGGTAGGGAGTTTTTCTTGATAGACCTGATGTGTCACTTGCAAACCATTCATCCCCGGCAGGTTGATATCTACAACAGCCACGGCAGGTTTCAGATTCCGGATAACAGAGAGCGCCGTCTTCCCATTAGAAGCCTCGCCCACAACATGCAGACCCGCTTCCAGAGAGAGTGTGTTCATCACACCCTGTCGAAATAAGGGGTGGTCATCTACAACGACAATGGTTATCTCGTCCATCTTCTCCTGCCAAGGTTAGGGCTTCCTTGAGTATAGCACAGGTCACAGCCAGCGGCAATTAAACTCGATATTAAGGTCTTGGCCAGAGGTAAACGGCCATATTCGTTTCGCCAAAGAGCGGCGCGTAGGGCGCAGCGGTGGAGTAAACCGGGGTCAGGGTTGAGGTTAGGGAAGGATACCAGTCCGGGAACGCGACCAGGTAGTCCACGCCGCGCTCATCGAGGTAGTCCGCGAGATGGGCTTCGTCGCGGATGAACGGAATGACATCCGGCGAGATGAGACCGGCCAGGTCAACCAGGTCATGCCCGCCGAAGTAGCCCAGCGCGCCGATGTCGTGCGCAGCCACCAGCGCCCCCGGCGGCACGTTTTCGGACACCCAGCCTGCCACCGTTACCATTTCCGATTCGATCACCGCCACATCCTGCGCGTACGCGTAGGCGCCGCGACCCCAGAAAATCACCAGCACCAGGCCGGTTGTTACCTTCCAGAACGTGGACAACACCCAGGCCGCCCCCCCCACCTTGCGCGAAACCAGCTGAGCCAGCCCCGCCACGCCGAGCAGGAAGAAGACCGGCATGACCGGCATGACGTAGCGTCCATGCTGATACGTGACGGGCAGGCGCAGGGCATATAGCGTCAGGAAGCCCAGCGCCCACAGGAAGGCCGCAACCGCGCCCCAGACGCGCCGGCGAAAGGCAAGAAAGAGCATCCATACCGCGCCGGGAAGAAGCAGAAGGCCGACGCCAATCAGCGGCTGGAGCAGTTCCTGTCCAAGCCGCTGCCAGAGAGGCAAGCGAAGATAGACGGCGTACTCGGCCTGCTTAGCGTAGAACGTGTTCGGCCAGACCGAGCCGGTCACGGCTAGATTGAAGAGCAAATAAAAGGCGAAAAGGGCGGCAAAGCCCAGGGCCAGAGCCGAGAGCCGCCGCAGGCGCGTCTTCCAGGGTTCGGAGAGCAGGAGAGCGGTCAATGCGGCGGGGCCGAGCAGGGTAATCCCGTCGGGGCGCACCCAGACCGAGAGACCGATGAGCAGGCCGAGGGTCAGGAAACGAGGCGGACGGCCCAGGAGGAGGAAAAAGACCAGGATGGCGAGAAAGGCCGAGAGCAGAGTTTCCATCCCAGAGACGGCCGCCCAGACCAGATGCCATTCCAGCGCCAGCAGCGCGCCGACCCAGGGGAAGCGCGGCCGGTGGGCGTCGCTCAGACGCCGGGCGAGAAGTTCGCCAACGACGGCCGTCCCCCAGAGGAGGAAAAAGCCGAGCAGGTACGTCCAAGCGAGGGGGGCGAGGCCCAGCCAGAAGCCGGGGGTGAGCAGCGCCGACCAGAGCGGGGAGGTCGAGCCGCCGGAGGGCTGGCCAGGGAGGAAGGCCCATTCGCCGCGCAACGCCAGGTTGCGGGCATAGGTTTGGTGAATCCAGGCGTCATCGAGGGGGAAGCCGAGGCGGTAGTAGAGAACGCTGATCGTCAGGTAGAAGCCAACCGACAAGGCCGAGAGCCCCAGCAGAATGAGCAGATCGCGGCGGGGGAGGCGGGGTTCAGGGTTGAATGGCATACAAACGCGCCCCTTCCACTTCTCCGAGATAGGTCAGGCCGGAGAAATCGGCCGGGTTTTCATAGACAGGCGTCAGGCTGGCCGGAATGCTGCCCTGCTCCAGGATGAGGTAGCCGGCATTGTAGCGGCGCGCCAGGTCGAGCAGGGTACGCGGGTTGCAAGCGGGGACGGCGATGGCCGGGTTGCCGGAGGCAAGGTAGAAGCCGGGGGGATTGGCGACAATCACAACCGCCTCGCCCGACATCCCTTGCCCGACGAGATACTCATTTATCTGGCTATACGAAATTTGCTCGTTGTCCCAGGATGGCAAACGCAGGGCAAGGGCCATACCGGTCAACAGAACAGCCAGGCCAATCAGCGCGCCGGTGAAGAGCGGACGCGCCTGCCGCAGGTCCCAGTCCTGGCGCGCCCGGCCCCAGGCAAGCAAGCGCTCCAGCCCGAGTGGGGCGAGCGCCCACCAGACCGTCTGCAGGGCCGCGCCGGAGTGGAAATAGCCGCCGCGCGCCCCAGCAAACGGGAAGGCCAGCGTCATCACGGTCAGGGTCAACAGCCAGGCCAGCACAGCCAGCCGAACGGTTGCGTTCTTGCGAAGTTGCCAGACGCCGCTGACAATCAGCGGCAGGAGGAAGATGCCGCCCTGGACGGTCAGGATGTTGGCGGCGTTCAGCCCCAGCGCCCACAAGCGGGCTTGCAGCATTTCGCCCCAACCGGCACTCCACCAGGCTTTGAAGGTGAGCACGCTGGCAGGGTAGGAGAAAATCTGGTCGTAGGCGGTCAGCCAGAGCATCTTCGAGCCGCCGGGGGCGAGAAAACTGCCAAAGGCGGCATAGTTGCGGGCGAACCAGGGGGCCATGAGGAGGAGGTAGCCAAGAAGAACAGAGAATAGAGAAAAGAGAGTAGAGGGAAGGGATTGAGCCGGTTTGCGCAGGAACAGGATCGCCGTAAATGCCAGCGCCAGCCAGAGCAGACCGTCGGCGCGGGAGAGGTGGAGGAGGCCAGAGAGGAGGCCGAGGAGGAAGGGAGAAGGGAGAAGGGAGAAGGAAGAAGGCAGAGGGGAAGAAGTGGAGAAGCGGGCGACAAGCAGGAAGAACAGGCCGCCGAAGAGCATATAGAGGGCAAAGGTGTCGGTGGTGGCGAGGAAGGGCAGGTAGAGGCCGGAGAAAACGGCCAGCAGGCCGGAGGTCAGGGCGAGGGAGCGGCGGGAGGTGAGGGAAAAAGCGAGGGCGGCGGTGAGGGGCGGGATGCAGGCTGCGGCGAGGAAAAAGGGAATTCGGACCGCGAACCAGGAGGCGGGTCCGAAAAGCACCGGGACAAGCGCGGCCAGCAGAGAAGCCAGCGGCATCCAATACGCATGCGAGGGGTGCGGCAGTCCGGCCGGGTCGTCGAGGTAGTTCCAAAGATAGGGTTCGGTGAAGCCGCGTCCGGCGGCGAGTTGGAGTCCGCCGGCGTAGTAGTAGTCGGCGTCCATGTAGCCAGGCGAGAGCTGAAAAGCGCCGACCAGGGCAACGGCGGCCAGTCCGAGCAAGGCGAGCAGGAAGTAGTCGCGCCGTTTCATGAGAGAGTTTCGAGCAGGGTGCGCGGCGGGCGGACGGCAAACCAGCGCATCCAGTAGAGAGCGATGAGGAGCAAAAGGGAGAAGAGGAGGAACAGCCCAGGGGCGGGGGAGAGAATCCAGCCCAGGACGAGGAGAACAAGCAGCACGGTCGCGGCCGGACCGGCGAGCCTGCGCCGCGGCCAGCGTTCGTTCAGCACAGCCAGGAAGAGAAAGAGCGGCAGGAGGAGGGCTGAGAAATCGTCCGCCCCGAGGGGAAGGCCAAAGAGGGGCGCGACGGCAAGGCTTAGGCTGGCCGTCCAGAGAAGATGACGGAAGTCGCGGCGGCAGGAGTCGCGCAGTTCCACAAAGAGGAGGGTGAAGAAGAAGCCCGTCAGGATGAGCGCAAAGCGCGGCCCGGCGACCGGGAAGAGGCCGCCGAGAACGCTATAGGTGGAGAGCGGCGGGTTGAAGCGGATGTGCCAGTAGAGGCCACGCAAGAAGGGCAGCAACCAGCCGGGCAAGACGAGGAAGGAAATCAGCAAGAGGAGGCCAATAGCCATGCCAAAACCAGCCAGGACGCGCCAGCGGCGGTGATAAAGCATCCACCAAAGCAGGAAGAAGACGAAGAGGCTGAAAACGCCGAGTTTAAGCGCCGGCAGGGTGAGCAGGATGCCGGCCAGTTCGTCCTGACCGGCGCGCAAGGCCAGCAAGGCGCAGACGGAAGCCAGGAGAACAAACGGCACCGGGCTGGCCGATAAGAGATTGAGAGCGCCGAATATCCACACAACAGGGAAAAGCAAGACGAGCGGGAGCAGCAGGCGGGGCGGTTTCCAGCCGGTCAGCCTCAAAATTGCCAGGGCGGAGGCGACCAGGGCGATTTCGCCGAGGGTCATCCACAGGCCACGGGCGAGGGCATAGTCGGGAATAAGCGCAAAGGGGAGGTAAAACAGAGCGGCCGGGAAAGGCAGCCAGAGGATGAGCGGGGCTTCATCCTCGGCCGCGACGCGGCCATAATAGACAATCTGCGTGCGCTGGGCGGCCGGGTCGCTGTAGGGGGTGATGCGGTCGGGTGAGGCGGGGTCGCCGTAGCGCAAGAAAGTCTGGACAGAGAGCCAGGGGACGAGGAAATCCGTCTCGCCGGGATGTTGGCGGGCGTAGAGGGTATTTCCCCAGAGCATACCCCCGAAGACGGCCAGGGCGAGGAAGATGAGGAAGGCAGAAGCGAGAAGGGAGAAGGTGCGGGACAAGGGAGGAATGAGAGAAAGGAAGAAGGTATCCGCGGACAGCGTGGAAGAATTCTACCCTACAATAGCGGGAGGGGCAACCGGAAAAATTTATGCTATAATACCGCCAACCTGAGGCAAGAATGACTCAAATCCGCTTCGCCAACAACAACGATAGCGAGAATAACGTTCCCTCCCGGAGCGTTGGGCGAAGCCTGGCCGGTTAACAGGCAAGACAAACACATCAATCGCCCAACGCAGCCGCGGAGGGCGATTTGTTTTGTAAAAAGGTAACTTTAGACCCAACGGACACAAAGGTTGGTCTTTCCTTCGTATGACTTCGTGTTGAATCTTTTGGAGGCCTTCATGTACAAAACTCATACTTGCGGCGAACTGCGCGCCGGGCACGCAGGTCAGAGCGTGACGCTGGCCGGCTGGGTGCACAACTTCCGCACCTTCGGCGGGGTGGTCTTCCTCGTCTTGCGCGACCGCTTCGGCATCACACAAATCGTCACCGACCCGGAGAACTTCCCCGAGGCAGCCCAAGCCATCGAGGGGCTGAAGAACGAGTGGGTGGTGCAAGTCGAGGGTCTGGTGCGGATGCGCCCGGCAGAGCAGTTCAACCCGAAGATGGCCACCGGCGAAATCGAGGTCGTGGCGCGCAAGGTCACGGTGCTGAATCCGGCCAAGGTTATGCCCTTCGTCGTCAGCCGTGACGATGAAAGCGTGGATGAGAATCTGCGCCTGAAGTACCGCTACCTCGACCTGCGCCGCGAGCGCATGAAGCGCAATCTGGTGCTGCGCCACGAGGTGGTGCTGTTCATACGCAAGTACCTTTCAGAGCGCGGCTTCATCGAGGTCGAGACGCCCGTCCTATTCAAGACGACGCCGGAGGGCGCACGCGACTACCTCGTGCCGTCGCGCATCTACCCCGGTCAGTTCTACGCCCTGCCGCAAAGCCCCCAGCAACTCAAACAATTGCTGATGGTGGCCGGTGTGGAGCGTTACTTCCAGATTGCGCGCTGTTTCCGCGACGAAGACCTGCGCGGCGACCGTCAGCCGGAGTTCACCCAACTCGACCTGGAAATGTCCTTCGTCGAGCGCGATGACGTTCTGGAAATGGTGGAGGGCCTCTTCACCGAGATGCTCAAGGCCGTCGCCCCGCACAAGAAACTGATGGCCTCGCCCTGGCCGCGCCTGACCTACACCGAGGCGATGGAACGCTTCGGGACCGACAAACCCGACCTGCGCTTCGGGATGGAACTCTACAACGTGGGTAACATCTTCGAGAGGAGCGAGTTCGTCGTCTTCAAGTCGGCGCTGGAGAGCGGCGGCGTCATCAAGTGCCTGGTTGCGCCGGGATGCGCCGGTTACACCCGCAAGCAGTTGGAGGACCTGACGGTCATGGCGAAGGAACTCGGTGCCAAGGGACTGGTCACCCTGGCGCTGACGGCGGAGGGGCCGAAAGGCTCCGGAGCGAAATTCATCACCGAGAGCGAAATCGCCGCCCTTCAGGAACGCACCGGCGCGCGGACCGGCGACCTGCTCCTGTTCGTCGCCGACCAGCCGAAGATGGTCAACAAGGCGCTGGCCGCCCTGCGGGTCTGGTTCCGCGACGCCCTCGGCCTGGCCGACAAGGACGTGATGGCCTTCGCCTGGGTGGTGGACTTCCCGATGTTCGAGTGGAACGAGGAAGAGCAAAAATGGGATGCCGCCCATCATCCCTTCACCATGCCGCGCATGGAGCATCTCGACCGTTTCGAGACTGACCCGGCCTCGATTCTCTCGGATGCCTACGACATGGTCTGCAACGGCTACGAGATGGCCTCCGGTTCGATTCGTATCCATCGGCGAGACATTCAATCGAAAGTTTTCAGCCTGCTCGGAATCGGCGAAGAGGAGGCGCAACGCAAGTTCGGCCACATGCTGGAGGCTTTCGAGTACGGCGCGCCGCCGCACGGCGGGATGGCCCCCGGCATAGACCGGCTGGTGATGTTGCTGGCCGACGAACCCAACATTCGCGAGGTCATCGCCTTCCCCAAGAATCAGGCCGGGCGCGACGTGATGGCCGACGCCCCCTCCCCTGCCGATGCGCGGCAGTTGAGGGAGTTGCATATAACAATCAGAGAGTAGAGAGAAGAGTAGAGAGCAGTTATCACTCTCCCCTCTCTGTTTTCTACTCTCTCTAAAGGAAAGGAGTAAACCATGGCACTCATCCGCGTTGAAGAAATTTCCAAACATGTTGGCGAAGAAGTCACCATCCAGGGTTGGGTCTACAACCGCACCGATAAGGGCAAACTGGTCTTTCTGCTCGTGCGGGATGGCTCCGGCTTTGTCCAATGCGTGGCCTTCAAGGGCGACCTTGACGAGGCTACCTTCGACCAACTGACCCGCCTGCCGCAGGAATCCTCGGTGATCATCACCGGTGCGGTGCGGGAGGATAAGCGCGCCCCCGGCATCCCTGGAGGGTATGAAATCGGCGTCAAGGCAATCGAAATCGTCCAGACCGCCGAAACCGACTACCCGATGGCGCTCAAAGATCACGGCGTGGACTTTGCCCTCGACCACCGCCACCTGTGGATTCGCATGCCCAGCCAGTGGGCGATTCTGCGGGTGCGCGCCACCGTCATCGCCGCCATCCGCGAGTGGCTGGATACGCACGGCTTCATCAATATGGACACGCCCATCCTGACCCCCGCCGCCTGCGAGGGGACCAGCACCCTCTTTGCCACCGAATACTTCGACGAGGGCTTCGCCTACCTGTCGCAGTCCGGTCAACTCTACAACGAAGCCAACATCATGTCTTTCGGTAAGGTCTATTGCTTCGGCCCCACCTTCCGGGCGGAAAAGTCGAAAACCCGCCGCCACCTGACCGAGTTCTGGATGGTTGAACCGGAAATCGCCTTCTGCGACCTCGACCAGTTGATGGAAATTGAGGAGCAGTTCGTCACGCACATCGTCCATCGTGTCCTGCGGGAGCGGATGCCTGAGTTGCGCTCGCTTGGGCGCGATATCAGCCGGCTGGAAAAAATTGAGCCGCCCTTCCCGCGCATTTCCTACGACGAGGCGGCCAAGAAACTGCAGGACCTCTACGAAGCCGAGACCGACCCAGAGAAGAAGGAACTGCTCAAATTCGACTGGGGTATTGACTTTGGCTCGCCGCACGAAACCGCGCTGACCAACCTGTACGAGAAACCGGTCTTCGTCTACGGCTACCCGACCGCGGTCAAGGCCTTCTACATGGAACCCTGGCCGGGGCGGCCCGAAGTCTGCAAGTCTGTGGACCTGCTGGCTCCCGAAGGCTATGGCGAAATCATCGGCGGCTCGGAGCGCATGTCCAGTTACGACCTGCTCCTGCAGCGCATCCACGAACACAACCTGCCCGAAGAAGCCTTCAAATGGTATCTCGACCTACGCAAATACGGCTCGGTCCCGCATTCCGGCTTCGGCATGGGCGTGGAGCGGACGGTGGCCTGGATTTGCGGAATCGAACACATCCGCGAGGCGATTCCGTATCCGCGCACAATCAAGAGAGTGTATCCGTAGGCCATAAAGTGACTGTCACAGGCAGCCAGCAGCCATTAATTTTTCTCTACACATGCATCTGACTCTATGGTATAAAAATAGTTGCCCTGCTGTGTACGCGATGCTGCACCTCCGTTCTGAGCCAACACCCACTCAAAGGGGTCCGATCTCGCGACAAGGACGCGATAGGCCTCGGCCAAGGCGGAATTTGCCGGGTAGGACCCTGACCTGCGAAAGCAGGTTCAGAACCCAGCAGCACACGGCACGAGCGGGGTATTGTTATACCCGGCCAACCCAAGCCATTGAATTGTTGACAAAATAGGCTGCTCATAGTAATATCTAGCCCGCTCTGGCGAGGTAGCTCAATGGTGGAGCAGGGGACTCATAAGCCCTTGGTTGTGAGTTCAAGTCTCACCCTCGCCACTCCTAAAGCCTGCTAAATGCGGGCTTTTTTATTTTCATCGTAACTGCCTACCCAATGAGGCCGAACTTGTTAATCGCAGCAAAAGACGCGAACTTTATCCGCAGATTGCGCAGATTTACCCTGTGGGGACGATGTCGCCGGTTTTCTCCCAATCTGCGACATCTGAGGATAATTTCCGAGACCAGGGCAGACAGTTACTTTTCATCCCTGAAAAGGCAATCAGCAGACTCGCCACCGTTAACTTTAGCCGGCTGTATTGACATTCGGTATGTTGCACGCTAATATACCCACAGCCAAACTCGCCCCCGGACTTGGGTTCACCGCCTTATCGTTTGGGAGACCACTCGACCAGGCTAATCAAGACACTCGACCACTTTGAGACACATCTCACCGACCCGGCCAAAGAAACAAGCCTCGATGACCGCTAAAGATGGGAGATGTACATGACAACCATTGGCGTTTTAGCAGGTTGGCAGTTCTACCGCACAGCCACCAATTTAAGTTACCTGGCCCCCATTTTTCGCGGGATGAGCCGCGCCGCGCAGAAATTGAATTGTAACTTGTTGTTCGGCTGCGGAATCGGCCCCTCGGCCAGCCCTAATGACCCATTTCGACCCGCATGGCCTGTGCCGGGGCCTGAGCAGGACTTTATCCCGATTGGTCCCTGGAACACACACGGGCTGATTGTCGCCACTCCCCTGCACTCCTCGATGCGTGCGGAATACCTGCAACAGGTACGCGCTGCCGGTTTACCGGTCTTGTTCATCGGTTCCGGCGAGCCGGGGCCGACTATTATGGCCAACAATGTCGCCGGCATCACGGCAGCCGTGCAACATCTGGCAGCGCACGGTCATCGCCGCATCGCCTTCATCGCCGGTTCCTCCGACGATCTGAGCGGTGATTCCGGCATGCGCCTGAGCGCCTTTCGCACTGCCTGCCGCATGTTTGGCATTCCATTCGATGAACGGCTGTTAGTCTATGGCCGTCACGTATACGACGGAGGTTTTGCCGGCGCGCAGCAAATTCTGGCCAGCGGCGTGCCATTCACCGCCCTGGTTGCCAGCAATGACGAATCGGCCATCGGCGCTATGGACGCTTTGAAACAGGCCGGAGTACGCATCCCCGAGGATATTGCCGTCATTGGCTTCGACAATCGCCTGGAGGGCGCCGTACAAACGCCCGGCCTGACGAGTGTGCATGTACCCCTGTTCAACATGGGCTACCATGCCGTTGAGCAAATGTGGCGTCACCTGACCCTGGGACAGCCCCTCCCAGAATTGATGGAGGTAGATACCCACCTGGTTGTGCGGCAATCCTGCGGTTGCAAAACAGGCAATTCGATCCAAATTCCTGCCCACCCAAAACAGCCTTTATACCAGCAAATCGCGGCGCAGATTCGAAAGCAATCCTACGGCCTGGAAGAAACCGAAACAATCGACCTGTGCCGCAGTTTAACGGAGGCGTTCGAAAAAAGCCTAGCGGACAGCGACGCATCGGACTTTCGCGCTGCTCTGAGCCGCGTCCTCCAGCGAACCGTTGAAAACGAGGATGGCGCCCACATCTGGCAAGACGCCATTTCGTTGATTGCACAAAATCTTGAAAACCACAGCAATCTGCCACTGGCGAAGACGCTTTTAGACGAAGCGCGTGTATCCATTAGCGAACAGATGCAACAGCAGTATCGTCTGTATGCATTGAGTGAACGATGGACTTCGAGCCGGCTGAGTCTGCTCACCGCGCGCTTGCTCACGGCCCTGGAGGAAGAGCAAATTTATGAAATTTTGGCCCGCTATTTGCCCGACTTTGGCATCGAATTTGCCCAGGTCGGCTTATTCGAGGCAGAAGGCGATGACCCCTTCGCCTGGTGTCTGTTACGAGACGGACTCAATCCCAAGCAAGCATTGCAACGTTTACGGAGCCAGGATTTTCCTCCCGAAGGATTGCTGCCCAATGACCGGTCGTTTCAACTGACCTTAATCCCGGTTACCGACCAGACCGGTCAAATTGGCTTCATGGCCTTCGACGCAGCGCATCTAAATTTATACGGCGCCATTGTGCAGCAATTGGGCAGCGCCCTCAACACGGCGCGCCTCTATCGGCAGGCCACCGAAGCGCGGCGCGCCGCCGAAGAGGCCAACTCCCTGAAAAGCCGCTTCTTATCTACCATCAGCCATGAGTTGCGCGTCCCGCTCAACCTGATTGTCGGTTTGAGCGGATTGATTTTGGAAGAAAGCGAGGAGCAAAATGTCTCCCTGCCCGAGACGACGCGCCGCGACATCGAGCGAGTTCATGCGTATGCTCAACATTTGGGCGGTCTGATTGGAGATGTCATTGACCTTGCCTCCAGCGGAGCAGGACAATTACGCTTGCAATACGAGGCCGTGAATTTGGGCGATACCCTGCGCGTGGTGGCCGAGAGCGGCCAACAACTAGCCCTCGATAAGGGGCTGACCTGGCAGGCCGACCTGCCGGAAAACGGTCCCTGGGTGTGGGGCGATCGTACTCGCTTACGCCAAATTGTCATAAATCTGGTCAACAATGCCATCAAATTCACTGCCCGCGGCCAAGTCAGCCTGCGACTGATAACGCAAGATGGATGGGCGAGAATTGAAGTTCAGGATACCGGCCTAGGGATTCCGATCGAAGAGCAGGCACACATCTTCGAGGCCTTTCACCGCTCCGAACGCAGCGTGACGGGAGGTTACCCTGGGCTGGGTTTGGGCTTGGCGATTTGCAAAACCCTGGTGGAAATGCACGGGGGGAAAATCGGTGTCTCCTCGACGGGGATAGAGGGAGAAGGGGCAACCTTTTGGGTCGCCCTACCCGAATTCCAGCCGGAGCAATCGGAGCGCGCCGCGCTCGATTCGCCAGCAAAAGGGAAAAAGATTCTGCTTCTCTTCCAAACCCCCGGCGATTACCCGGCGCTGGCAGAAAAGTTGCGTCAGCAGGCAATACAATTGTGTCAAGCGCCGCTCGACCAGCCGGCAGAATGGCAGCCGCAATTAGCCATTTCGCCGCCGGATGCCATTGTGTTGGCCATTCATGATGAGTCTAATCTGGCATGGCGCGCGATGAAACTCATCAAAAGCATACAAGCAGCGCAAGATATTCCGGTCATCTTCTATAGAGCATCGGCAGAAGGAGAAGCAACACTTACTCTGGATTATCTGACCAAGCCCATCGAACCCGAAGCGCTGATACGGGTGCTAGACCAACACTTGACCATTCTTGAACCCACGGCGCAGGCCGTACGCACCTTTCTGGTCGTGGACGATGACATCAATGCTTTGGAATTGTACTCACGTATCTTGAGACTACACTCCCCAAGCAATCGCGTCCTGGCAGCGCAAAATGGACGCGAAGCCCTGAAAATCCTGCTCAAGGAAAAAATTGACTTGGTGCTTCTCGACCTCCAAATGCCGGAAATGGATGGCTTTGCTGTTCTGCAAGCGATGCGCGAAGCCCCCTGGACGCATAATATTCCTGTCATTGTAATCACAGGGAGAAACCTGACCGAATCGGATATGGCACGCTTGAACGAGGGAGTGGCGGTTGTCCTGCAAAAGGGCTTGTTTGGGCCTGATGAAACCATTGCACACATTGGCGCAGCCCTGGAACGCAAGCACCGCCTAAGCCTGGATGCGCAGCGATTGGTGCGTCTTGCCATGTTGTTCATCCACGAGAATTACGCCCAGCCGATAACTCGCGGGGACATTGCCCGTCACATCAACATTGCCGAAGATTATCTGACATTTTGTTTCCGGCAAGAATTGGGGACAACGCCCATCAAATATTTGCAACGTTATCGCCTGCATCAAGCCAAAAAATTGCTAAAAGACAGTGCCTTGAGCATTACAGAAATTGCATCGGCAGTTGGTTTTAGTGACAGCGGATACTTTAGCCGTGTTTTTCACCGCGAAACGGGCGTATCGCCCGAAGCCTTCCGGCGTGCTTGAGTCAATTCGCCTGGTCTGCCGGTAGATTGAGAGCCAGAATGGGTCAAAAGAGGGGGGATTCCTGCTTCGCCGGACTCGATTCTCTGTTTTGTCCAATTGATTCACGCTTTTCTTCAAGACTCGCTCTCACTCTTTTCCTAAAATGTAATCAGGCCTAGGTCTTTGCGCCAAAGCCGAATTTCCAAATTTGTTTTTCACGAAGGAGAAGAACGATGTACAAAAAACTATTTTCTTTTCTGAGCCTGGTGGTGGTTTTGGCCACCCTTCTGGCTGCCTGCGGCTCCCCGGCAACCCCAACAGCCGGAACCGGCAATGAGCCTCAGACGGGGAATGAACCCACACAGAAAGTCACCTTGCGCGTGCTAGTGCATCAGAACCCGCCGATGGTGGCTTTCATGGAAACTTTCAATCAGCAGTTCCATGAAAAGCACCCCAACATCACGGTGGATATGTCGGTAGTCAATGCCAACGAACTCAGCACCGTCTCGCAGACCCGCCTTTCGGCCAACGACATTGACGTGCTGGATATCTTCGGCTTTGCCAACGCTGCCCAGCCCTACATGAAGCAGGTTGACCCGCCTAACTGGCAACAGTTGATTGAAGCCGGCTTGCTGATGGACCTCACCGGTCAGGACTTTCTAAAGTATTACGACGCCGCCACCATTGCGGATGCCGGTTCCTACAACGGCAAAGTGTATGCCGTCAATCTGGGACGCGTCATCTACAGCGGCATCTACTACAACAAGAACCTATTTGCTCAGTATAACGTCAAAGTTCCCACCACTTGGTCGGAACTGGTTACGGCCTGCGAGACCTTCAAAGCCGCCAACATCCCCTGCATGACCGCCGGCGGTAAAGACGGCTGGCCGATTTTCGTCGGCGCTTACGGCCTGCTTGGCTCCATTTATCCCGACCAGGCCGCTCTGGTGGAGGGCCTGTGGACGGGCACCATCAAGTGGAATGACGAGAAATCCCTTGACATGTGGCGCAAGATGCAGGTCTACGCCCGTGACATGATGGAAGAAGGCGCCAGCGGCATTGCCGGCGACGCGGCTCCCGGTCGCTTTGCTTCCGGTGCGGTGGCGATGTTCCCCGGCGGCAGTTGGTATGCTCCGGCGATTGATGCTGCCCAGCCTGCCTTTGAGTGGGGCTACATCCCCTTCCCCGGCTCTGACAATCCCGAAGACAACAAGTACTGGTTCGGCAAATACGACCAGGGCTGGGCGATTGCCGCCAACACCCCCAACGCCGAAGCCGCTCTGCTCTACCTGGCCGAATTCTCTGAACCCTCCAACTATCAGGCGTTCGTAGATGCCGTTGGTTTCATCCCCACCCAGCCAACTGCTCAACTCAACACCCAGATCGGTGCCGAAATCGCCCCCTATCTGGCGAACTTCCGTGTCGGCTACGAACAGTACTGGGTCGCCCCCAAGGGCGCAGGTCAGTTTGCCAATCCCTGGGCTTCCTACTTCAAGCCCTTCGGCACGTTTGATGACCCGGTGGAACTGGCCAACAAAGTGCAGGAAGATCTGCAGGCTGGCCTAGATGCCGTAAACAAGTAAGCCATCTTCTCTCTCTGGGCTTCCTGCTTCGGCAGGAAGCCCAGACTTTTTTAGAAAGGAACCGGTGCCGCATGTCTTATCATTTTGGCCGTGGTTGGGCAAAGTTGACGCCCTATCTTCTGCTTCTACCGGGCCTGCTTGCTTACTTCATCATTGCGCTCGGGCCCTCCTTGGCAACAGCCGTCTTTTCGTTTACGGATGCCATCGGCATCAAAGGCGCTCCTGTTCATTGGATTGGCCTGGAAAATTATCGGGAATTTCTTCTTATGGGGCGCGCCTCGGCAGACAACTTTGACGCTCTCAAACGCACCCTCATTTTTAGCCTCATTGTCACTGTTGTCCAGTTCGCCCTGGGTTTATTCGTCGCTCTGATTGTAAACCAGAAACTGAGGGGAACGAACATCTTCCGCACCATCTACTTCATGCCCGTCATTCTTGGCGTGGTCATTCAGGGATTGATGTGGTCGCTGTTTCTCTACCCTCTGGGAGGACCCGTCGCAAAGGTTCTTGCGCTGTTTGGAATACATTCTGAATTTCTGGGCGGACAACCTGCCGAAGCCTTTGCCTGGGTGACTTTTGTCCAAATCTGGGCAAATATGGGCATCACCATGATGATTTTTATTGCCGGTTTGCAAACCATCCCCGCAGAACTCTATGAAGCCGCTCGCATTGACGGCGCGAACACCTGGCAAGTCTTTCGCAACATTACCTGGCCGCTGCTCACGCCCAGCGTCAATACAAATTTACTGCTCAATGTCATTGGAAGTTTGCAGGCCTGGCAACTCTTCCTGGTGCTGGTAGGTTATCGAAACGGCACTCAAGTCCTTGGTTATCTCATCTACGCCACCGGCTTTGGACAAACCTCCGGCAGCGTCACCAGCAGTTTCCGGCAGGGATATGCTGCCGCGGCCTCGATTGTGTTGTTCCTGCTCGTATTGGTGATTGGCATGATCGTCCAATACGTGTTGCAACGCCGCGAAGAAAGGATCTTAGGATGAAAACACAATCTGCTCCAAAATTTTCATCTCCAAAAATTCGCTGGGGAGTGGTCGCCTCTTACCTGGTGATGATCTTCTTTGCCCTGCTGTATTTGGGGCCGTTGCTTACGCTGGTGAACACTTCGCTTAAATCCATGCCCTCCTTCATGAAGAATGCCACCTCTCTGGCAACAGAATTGCACTTTCAAAACTTTGTGGACGCCTGGACAAAAGCCAATTTCCCCAAATACCTGCTCAATTCTGTGCTCTATACCTTTGCGGCAACCACAATCTACATCCTGGCGGCGGTATTTGTGGCCTTTCCCATTGCTCGCGGCTATATAAAATTCTCTCGCGCCATATTGACCCTGTTTGTCATCGCCCTCTTCCTGCCGCCGGCGCTCATCCCCCAATTCCAACTCATGCTCCGCCTGGGGCTATATAACAACCCAATCGGGTATATTTTGCTCTTCATCGTCAACCCGGTTGGGATTGTGATCCTGGTCAACTACATCAAAACCGTGCCGCGCGAACTGGATGAGGCTGCTGCATTGGATGGCTGCGGCTACTTCCGCTTTGTCTGGTCTATTATCATCCCGTTGATTCGCCCTGCCATTGCCACAGTCGTCGTCATGCATGCCATTGGCGTCTGGAACGAAGTAGTCGCGCCCACCATCTACCTGACCAACAAGAACTACTACCCCATCACCCGCGGGCTGATTGTCTTCCAAGGCGTGTACGGGAGCAATTGGCCGACTCTGGCCGCCGCCGTTCTCTTGCTGGCCATGCCCATGCTCATCTTGTTCCTCTTCCTGCAACGATATATTGTCTCCGGTCTGACCGCCGGCGCAGTCAAAGGTTAGTTGCCAAAAGGGATCTTCCATGAAACGCGCCCCTGCCTTTTTGCTCATCTTACTCGGCTCTGTTCTGATTTTGAACACCGCCGGCTGTGCCCCATCCGCGCCCGCCCCCACCGCCACACCCGCTCCGACGGTTACTCCACCTCCCACGGCGACGCTTGTCCCCACCCCTATCCCGACGCTAGCCGGCTGGACCCTCATCTGGCACGACGAATTCGACGGCCCGGAAATCAACCGTCAAAACTGGACCTTCGACCTGGGCGGCAATGGCTGGGGCAACGGCGAAATGCAATATTACACCGACCGCCCCGAAAACGCCCGCATCGAAAACGGTCTCTTGGTCATCGAAGCGCGCCAGGAAAAATATGGAGGCTCCTACTACACCTCCGCCCGCCTCAAGACCCAAGGCTTGCAAGAATTTCAATACGGCCGTTTTGAAGCCCGCATTAAAGTCCCAGAAGGCAAAGGCTTCTGGCCGGCTTTCTGGATGCTCGGCTCCAATTTTGCCCGCGTGGGCTGGCCCGATTGCGGCGAAATTGACATCATGGAATACGTTGGGCGAGAACCTGACCTGATTATGGGCACCCTGCACGGCCCCGGCTACGCCGGCGCGCTGGGCATCAGCCAATGGAACCGGGTAGGCTACAACGTCGCCGACGATTTCCACACCTACGCCATCGAATGGGACGAAAATCAAATTACCTGGTTCTACGATGGCGCCGCCTACCACACGGTCACCCGTGAAGACGTCGGCGAACGCCCCTGGGCCTTCGACCAGCCCTTCTTCTTCATCCTGAACCTGGCCGTCGGCGGCACCCTCGGCGGCATGGTCAGCCCCACCACCGTCTTCCCGGCGCAATATCTGGTAGATTATGTCCGCGTCTATGAAAAACAGCCCTGAGACACTGTTCTTCGACGATTTCACCGACGCGCACCTCAACCGCAAGGCTTGGAACGTTGAAGTCAGCGGTGAAATCCACAACAACGAACAACAAGCCTACGTGGACTCACCGGCGACCGTTTTCCTTTCACAAGACGAACCCGATGCACGCGGCGTGCTGGTGCTGCAGGCCGAGTACCGACCAGGCTTCTGTACCCCGCAAGGGACGAAACTGGATTTCATCTCGGGTCGGGTGGATACCCGAAACAAAATAACCTTTCGCTATGGGCGCATTGCCGCTCGACTGAAGATACCGCCCATCCAGGGTTTGTGGCCTGCCTTTTGGACGCTTGGCATTTCGGAAAAGTGGCCGGCGTGCGGTGAAATTGACGTTATGGAATCCGTAGGCGAACCCGATTGGATCAGCGCGGCGATACATGGAGAAAACTATTCTGGCGAAGCCGCCCCGGTCAACAAAAAATACTTTCCGCCGCCGCAAAGCATCGCCGACTGGCACATCTATACTGCCGAATGCACCCCTGATAGACTCTTGTTTTTTGTGGATGACGAGTTAATCTATCGCGTCACCCGCCCGATGGTCACTTTTTTCGGACCATGGGCCTTCGATAACGATAAATTTGTAATTCTCAATCTCGCTCTGGGCGGGACCTATCCCTTCAAAACCAACGGCGTGCACCGACCTTATTACGGCCTATCGGATCAGGCTGTGGAGGCAATTCAAAACCACCAGGCACGCTTTGTGGTGGATTGGGTCAAAATCACTGCGCTCTAAGCGCCTTGGAGAATTTTCGCATGTCCTCTCCCAAACATTCCCCTCTCTATCTCGGCGAAACCCTGCTGACGCCCCCGCCTGCCGAACCGGTCGGAGGGTATGTTTCTCTGTTTGGCGAAACCTTCTACAAAATCCAGCATTATGATGCCATGCCACCGTTTTTCATGAGCATCGTCAGCGGCGCAGACCATTGGCTGTTCATTGCTTCTACCGGCGGCCTCTCTGCCGGGCGCGTCCACGCCGACCAGGCGCTGTTTCCTTACTACACCGAAGATAAACTGACAGAAAACAGTGAGAATACAGGCGCAAAAACCATTTTCCGCGTCACACGCGGCGCGCAAACCTGGCTCTGGGAACCGTTTTCCATCCGTCAACAAGGAATCTATCGCGTAGAACGCAATCTGTACAAAAACGTCCCCGGCACGGCGCTGGTCTTCGAAGAAATCAACCACTCGCTCGAACTGATCTATCGTTACGCCTGGCGCACCAGCGACCGCTTTGGTTTTGTCAAAACCGCCTGGCTGGAAAACATCAGCCATCTGAAAGCCTCTTGCGAAATAGAACTGCTCGACGGCCTGCAAAACATCCTGCCCGCCAATGTCAGCGCCGCCACCCAGAACCTCTTTAGTTGTCTGCTCGATGCCTACAAGCGCAGCGAATTGGATGAAGAAACCGGCCTTGGCCTCTTCACCCTCAACTCGCGCCTGACCGACCTGGCAGAACCCAGCGAATCGTTAGCCGCCAACACCGTCTTCCAGGTAGGACTCACGCCCATCAGCATCTTGCTCTCCTCCAGGCAATTGGATTCCTTCCGCTTTGGCGGAAGCCTCGAAACGGAAAAGGAAGTGCGCGGCGAACGCGGCGCCTACTTCGTCCACGCCAATTTGCATTTGGAGGCCGCTCAGGAGCACACCTGGTCTCTGGTCGCCGATGTAAACCAAGATCATACCTCCCTGGAAAAACTACGCGCCTTTCTCAAGACCCCGGCAGAAGCCCAGCGGCAAACTATCGAGCAAGAAATTGACTTCAGCGCCTTCAACTTGCAAAAAATTGTCGCCTGCGCTGATGGCCTGCAAGTTTCCGAAAACATGCTTGCCGGCGCTCACCACTTCTCGAACGTCCTATTCAATATCATGCGCGGCGGCGTATTTGCCAATCAATACTGGATTGACAAGGCTGACCTGCTCAACTTTTTGGAGACTCATCAGCGCGGACTGACGCAGACCCATGCTGAATTCTTTGCCGCCCTGCCCGAAAAAATTCACCTGTCCGCTCTACAATCTCGCGCTGCAGAGTGCAATTTTCCCAACTTACGCCGCCTGTTGAACACCTACCTGCCGCTCACCTTTAGCCGCAGGCATGGCGATCCCAGCCGTCCCTGGAATCGTTTCTCCATCAACCTGAAAAACCCAAACGGCTCACAACGCCTCGATTACGAGGGCAACTGGCGAGACATCTTCCAAAATTGGGAGGCCCTGGCCTATTCCTACCCTGAATACATCGAAGCGATGATAGACACCTTCCTGTGCGCCACCACCGCCGATGGATACAATCCTTACCGCATCACCCGCAGCGGGCTGGATTGGGAAGTCCCTGAAGATGGCAACCCCTGGGCAAATATCGGCTATTGGAGCGACCATCAAATCATCTACCTGCAAAAACTGCTCGAGGCCGACGAGCGCTTTCACCCCGGCGCCTTAAGAGAGCGGCTCAACCAACCCCGCTTGAGTTACGCCAACGTCCCCTACCGCATTAAGCCCTACGCCGACCTGCTGAAAGACCCCTACAATACCATTCTCTTCGACCATGCTCTGCATGAACAAATCGAGCAAGCCGTGAAAGAGTTTGGCAGCGATGCGCGTCTGCTCTGCACGGCAAACGGCGTCCTCATACACGCTTCGTTAACCGAAAAACTGCTCACCCTCCTCTTGGCAAAACTGGTCAACTTCGTCCCCGAAGGCGGCATCTGGATGAACACCCAGCGCCCCGAGTGGAACGATGCCAACAACGCCCTGGTCGGGCGCGGCCTCTCGGTGGTGACGCTTAGCTACCTGCGCCGCTTCCTAACTTTCTTCCGCGACCTGATTCGAGACGAACGAGAGGACTTTTCTCTACACGCAGAAGTAGCCGAGTGGTTCAAATCGGTCGCAGCGGTCTTGCAGCGCTTTCAGCCGGCTTTGGCGGGCTCCTTCTCCCCTGCCGAACGGCGCGCCATGATGGATGCTCTCGGCGAAGCAGGCAGCGCCTACCGCTGGAATTACTACCAAAACGGTTTTTCGGGCGCGTTCGGCCAACTCTCGGCGGCTGACTTGCAAATTTTCCTCGAGCTGGCGCAGCGATACGTGGAACACAGCCTGCGCGCCAACCGCCGTCCCGATGCCCTTTATCATGCCTACAACTTGTTGCGCCTCGAAGCCGACGGCGTATACATAGATCGCCTATACGAAATGCTCGAAGGGCAGGTCGCCCTCCTGTCGTCCGGCCTGCTCGACGGTCAGGAATCGCTCGAACTACTGCGCAGTTTACGCCACAGCGCCCTCTACCGCCCCGACCAGCACACATACATTCTCTATCCCGATAAATCTCTGCCCTCCTTCCTGCAAAAGAACAGCCTGACGGCGAAGCAGTTCGGCCATCTCAAACTCCCTGCCGTTCTGACGCAAGCCCAGGATACGAGCCTGTTTACGCGGGATATGCACGGCCTCTATCACTTTGCCGCCGGTCTGCGCAACGTCAAAGATGTCCGCCGGGCGCTGGAAACCCTGAAAACAATCCCAGCCTACACCGCCCTTGTGGAAAGCGAAGAACAGGCTATCCTCGACCTGTTCGAAGCCACCTTCCGCCATGCCGAATTTACTGGGCGCTCCGGCACATTTTTCGGCTACGAGGGACTGGGCAGCGTTTACTGGCACATGGTCTCCAAGTTGCTGCTGGCGGTGCAAGAAACCGCCCTGCGCTGTCAGCATGAACCGGCCGCCAAGGGGCTGCGCGCCGCCTATGCCGATATTCGCGCCGGATTGGGCTACCAAAAATCGCCCGCCGAATACGGCGCCTTCCCCACCGACCCCTACTCTCACACCCCGGCCGGGCGCGGCGCCCGCCAACCCGGAATGACCGGCACGGTCAAAGAAGAAATTCTCACCCGCCAGGCCGAAGTCGGTTTGCAATTCAGCGCCGGCAGGCTGACCTTTGACCCCTTCCTGCTCGACCCTGCCGAACTGCTGCGCACGCCGCGCACCTTCACGTATCTCGACGTCTTCGGCGAACAGCAGACCCTCTCCCTGCCCGCCGGCTCGCTGACCTATTTTGTCTGTCAGACTCCCATCACACTCACCCTGGGCGAAAGCGACGAAATCGAAATTCAATTTAACGATGAAACCGCCCGCACCCTGCCCGGCCGCAGCCTGGACGAAGAGACCAGCCGCCATATCTTCTGGCGCGATGGCGTGGTCCGGCGCATCATCGTATCGCTGTCCAGACGATAAATCTTGCCCAAAGGGAGCGGATGCAGAGCCGCACCATTTACAATGTTTGAGCGCACGCCTCGGTAAAATCCGAATTGACAAGATTGAAAATTGATATATAATCCGCCCCATGTTGTTTGGACGATTACAATTGAACAACCGGAGAAATAGCGGCTGAATCCCGCCCGCAGCGGGATGACGAGGTGGAGGTTCCTCTGCGCGAGCAGAGGCTAATCCCGGCAGCGCCGGGAGAAAATCGAGTAGATCAGCGGATGCCTCCGGAGCCCGGTCACAGGCTCCTTTCTCCCTTCCGAAATAAGCGCCATGCACAAAACCGTCCGGTAACGGGCGGGCCAAACGCAGCGCAGTGATTGGCAGGAAACTGCCATGATTCCTGGAAGGGCTGTCAGCCTTATCTCTACGTATTACAACGAAGGCGCGCCCTGGCGTGCCTTTTTTGTTTTCCATTACGGCCAGGCCCCAAAAGCCCGGCTGCCAAAATTCATCCTAACGGAGGCATAAATGAATAACAAAGAATTACTCAAGCGCGTGGAAGAGGACAACATCAAGTTCGTCTCGCTGCAATTCACCGACGTGACCGGCGCAGTCAAGAGCGTGGACATGCCCGTCAACCGCCTGCCCGAGGCGCTAGAAGATGGCGTCTGGTTCGACGGCTCGTCGGTCGAAGGCTTTGCCCGCATCCAGGAAAGTGACATGATGCTGCGCCTCGACCCGTCCACCTATGCCATCCTGCCCTGGACATCGGAAGAACGCCGTCGGGCGCGCATCTTCTGCGACATCTACACCCCCTCCGGCCACCCCTTCGAGGGCGACCCGCGCGGGACCCTGAAACGGATACTCGCCAAACTGACCGAACGCGGCTGGACCTACAACGTCGGCCCCGAACCCGAATTCTTCCTCTTCCGCCGCAACGGAGGCGAGGCCATCCACCCCGTCCCGCACGACGTGGGCGGCTACTTCGACTTCTCCGCCGACGACGAAGCCGTGCGCGTTCGCACCGAGTTGATGGACGCGCTCTCCGCGATGGGACTGGAGGTAGAAGTCGGCCACCACGAGGTAGCCCTCGGTCAGCACGAGATTGACTTTCGCTTCGCCGACGCCCTGCGCACCGCCGACAACGTCCTGACGCTCAAGTACACGGTCAAGGCCATCGCTGCCAAACACGACCTGGTGGCCTCCTTCATGCCCAAACCCATCTTCGGCATCAACGGCTCCGGCATGCACTGCCACCAGTCTATTTTCGACAATAAGGGCGATAACCTTTTCTACGACAAGAAGGATGAATTTCATCTCTCACCCCTGGCGTATGGCTTCATTGCCGGGCAGTTGAAACACGCCCGCGCCCTGGCGGCCATCGTCGCCCCAACGGTCAACTCTTACAAACGCCTCGTCCCCGGCTACGAAGCCCCGGTTTACATCGGCTGGGCGCAGATCAACCGCTCGGCACTCATCCGCATTCCGCGTTACACTCCAGGCCGCGACAAGGCCATGCGCGCCGAACTGCGCTTCCCCGACCCGTCCTCGAACCCTTATCTGGCCTTCACCGCCATGCTGGCCGCCGCCCTCGATGGCATTGACAACAAACTCACCCCGCCCAAAGCGCTCAACAACATCAACCTCTACCACCTCGACGCCGAAGAACGCCGCAAGATGGGCGTGGGCGAACTCCCCGGCTCCCTGGCCGAAGCGCTGGATGAACTCGAAAAAGATACCGTTCTGAAAGAAGCGCTGGGAGAAAGCATTTACGAGGCCTTTATGCGCGCCAAACGCGCCGAGTGGGACGAGTTCCGCATCCATGTGACCGACTGGGAAGTTGAACGCTACCTGGAAGTGGCATAGAAAACAGTCAGCCGCCCGCTTTCAGCAATCAGCATTTCTCGACAACCAGCGGCAGGAAAACATGCCCGGCCGCTGGTTCAGTTTTGTGAGAGCGCAAGTTCCGGGTCGCACCCGGTGCGCAAATTGGTTACAATCGCGCCATACTCCCTATCAAACCAGGTGTTCATGAAACTCCGTATCGCCATCGCCCTGCTTGCCGTTTACCTCATCTGGGGCTCGACCTACCTCGCCATTCGCTTCGCAGTGGAGACCCTCCCGCCCTTTCTCATGGCCGGGACGCGCTTCCTCATCCCCGGGCTGATGCTGGTCGTCTGGAGGCGGCTCACTGGAGACCCCGCCCCCACGCGCCATCAGTGGGTTTCCGCCGCGACCATCGGCTTGCTCCTGCTCCTCGGCGGCAACGGACTGGTCTCATGGGCCGAGCAGCGCGTCGACTCGGGCATCGCCGCCCTGCTGGTGGGCACCACCCCCATTTGGCTGGTTTTGATTGACGCCTTGTTTGTCACCCGCCACAGACCGCGCTGGCAGGCAGTTATGGGCCTGTTGACCGGCCTCGGAGGAATCATCGTTCTGGTCGGACCGGGGAGCCTGTTCGCGGGTCCGGGAGGCTACGACCTGCTCGGCATCGGCGCAGTTTTGCTGGCGGCATTTTTCTGGTCGCTGGGGTCCATCTACTCCCGCCGCGCCGATATGCCATCCTCCCCCCTGCTGGGCACGGGCATGGAAATGCTGGCCGGCTGCGCCGGACTGTACCTCGTCAGCTTGGTGAGCGGCGAGGCGGCGAACTTCGACCTCGCGGCTGTATCCCTGCGCTCCGGGCTGGGACTGGTTTATCTCATCGTGGCCGGTTCGCTGGGCGGGTTTGTGGCCTATACCTGGCTGCTGCGCAACGCCCCCGTCCCGCTGGTGGCGACCTATGCCTACGTCAACCCGTTGGTCGCCATCCTGCTCGGCAACTGGCTGGCGCACGAGCCGCTCACCGCTCGGGTGGTTGTGGCCGCGGGGATCATCATCGGGTCGGTTATGCTGATCAACAGCAGAAAGCCAACACAGACACAGACAGCCGTGTCAGAAACGTAAGCCGTCAGCGCAGGCGGAACGGGTTGAAGTTTGTTCCTCGGTCGTAGTAATCTTCGTTCTCGGCTTTCTTGAGCGCCCGCACCACCGCATAGGTGACCGGCGTCATCAATGCTTCCACGCCGACTTTGAAGAGATAATTCGTCAGCGTCAGAGTCAGGAACAAAGTCCAGGGAAAGACGCCGAAGAGTGAGGCCACCGCCACGAAGACGAGCGTATCCACCCCTTCGCCGACAATCGTCGAGCCGATGGTGCGCATCCACAGCCAGCGCCCGCCCGTCAGGATTTTCATCTTCGCCAGAGTAAATGAGTTAGAGAATTCCCCCGACCAGTAACCGGCCAAACTGGCCAGGACGATCCCGCCGCTGGACATGCCGCCCAGGATGGCAAGATAGGCCGCGTCTCCGGCATATTGCTGCCACTGCGCCTCGCCCGGCAGGGCACGCACCAGCGCAAAGACGCCCGCCGAAAGCGCCAGGCAGAAGAACCCGGCCCAGATGACGCGGCGGGAATTTTTGTAGCCATAGACTTCGGTCAGGATGTCGCCGAAGATGTAACTGACCGGGAAGAGCAGCGTCCCGGCATCGAAGGCCATCGGCACGCCGAAGAGATTAACCCCCCAATCCACAATCTTGGCCGAGGAGGCTACGTTGCTGACGATCAGCACGGTGATAAAGACGGCCATAATCAAATCAAGATAGCGGTAGTTTTTCACTTATTCCTCACAATCAAGAGTTCATCGGTTCCGTGCGGCGACTCGGCCAGCAGAGAGCCATCTGCGCCCACTGCCAGTGCGCCGCCAAAAGCGCCCTCGGTCGGGATGGGCTCCAGCGCATTGACGATCAATGTAGTTGCGCCCAGTTGCCGAACGGCATCCAGATAGGCCTGCCGCTCCTCCCGCTCCCAGCGCGCCGAGTCCGGCGAAGTCCCGTCGAAGCCGCGCGACATGGGCACCAGCAAAATATCCACCGAGGCGGCAACTTGCCGCGCAGCCGATTCGTTGAAGAGGTCGCCGCAAATCAGGATGCCCAGCCGCCCCAGTTCAGTCTTCACGCTCTGAAAAGCCCGGCCGCACAGGAAGGGCGGCTGTTCTTCGATTTTGCGGTGATGGAGAATCAAGTCGCCGCGCCGGTCGAAAAGCAGGGCGGCATTGTAGACTCCCTCGAGAGCGCGTTCCAGCAGCCCGGCGCAGAGATAGACGCCGAAGCGCCGCGCCAGGTCGGCCAGCCGCTGCGCGGTCGGACCGTTGAGCGGCTCGGCGAAACGGTCGAAATCGTCCGGCTCGTAGAGGTATCCGCTCAGCGTGCATTCCGGCAGGCAGACCAGGTCGGGCGAAAAACGGGCGGCCTCCTCCAGCCGCCGTTCCAGTTCGGCAAAATTTTCCTCCACCCGACGGGGCAGCGTGCGCAAGGGAATCAAACAGGCGCGCATCCTATCCGACTATCCGACTCCTGACTCTTGACTCTTCGCCAACATCCGGCAATACGAACACAACCCCGGCGCAGAGGTGGGTTGCCCGCAGTTGGGACAGGGGTGCAGTTCCACCGGTTTCTCCTCCTGCCCGGTGAATAATCCCTGCTGGCGGGCATCGAGGAATTTCAGGTAGAAAGCCAGTTTGGCGCCCGGCTGGTCATGCTCCAGTTGGTTGAGCAATTCTTTGTAGTAGATAGAAGTCGCCCCAACCGCGTACGGACACTCCTCGTAAATGTACTCGATGCCGCGCAAGAGAGCGTAGGCAGTCATCTCGCGCTCGTAGAAGCGGCAAAGCGGCTTGACCTTGCGCGCCAGGCCCTCGCGTTCCTCCAGCACCGGACCTTGGCGCAAGAGGTACTCACGCGACCAGGTGAGCGTATTGCCGAACAGCACCGCCGCCTCGTCGTCCAGGTTGTGACCGGTGGCCAGCACATCGTAGCCCAGGTCGCGGGCGATGCGGTTCATCTCGTGCCGCTTGACCAGCCCGCAGACGGCACACGGCTTCTGCCGGCCGCGCAGGGTCGCCTCGGCCCATTCTGGGATGGTCTTGCCGGTCTCTTCGCGGACGTTCACCACGTGTAGGGTTAGGCCGCGCTCGGCGGCAAATTTCTCCGTCAGGCGCTGCGATTCGGCAGAATAATTGAGGCCGCCATCAATTCCCAAAGCGATGTACAGGCCATCGGCGCGGTAGCCCAGGCGATGGAGGATGTCCCACAGGGAGAGCGAATCCTTGCCGCCAGAGACCGCCACCAGCACCTTTTCCTGGCGGGTGAACATGGCATATTTTTTGATGAAGCGCTCGGTCTGCTCCGGCACCCACTCCAAAAAATGCTCCCGGCACAAGCCGAGGTGATGCTGGGGCATGTTGACCGCCGCGCGCGCGCCACACTTCTTGCACTTCATCTCAACCGCCTGAAATCACGGCCACCAGTTTGATCACATCGCCGTCTTCGAGAATTTCGTCTTCGGTGATGACTTCGCCGTCCCGCAAAGCGATGACCGACTCGGGCAGGATGTTGACTTTCTTGAGCGCATCCACCAGCGCCATGCCAGGGCGGACTTCAAATTCGCGGTTGCGCAAAATCAGTTTTACCGTCATTTTGCCTCCTGTGTCGGCAAATAGGGCATGGCCGGGCCGTCCACGCCCAGCAACTCGGCCAGGGCAGCGCGCATCGCCGTGCGGTCGTCCCACGGATACTCGGTCTCGCCGAAACACATGGACTGCTCGTGACCTTTGCCGCAGGCCAGGACGATGTCGCCCGGCCCGGCCAGACGCACCCCCAGGCGGATGGCCTCGCCGCGGTCGGGGACGCGGAAGAAGGTCTGTCCCTCGCGTCCGCCGCGTGACCTGGCGCCGGCAGCCATTTCCTCGAGGATGCCCTCCAGCGACTCGCTGCGCGGGTCCTCGGCGGTCAGGATGGAAATGTCGGCCAGTTCGGCGGAGACCTCGGCCATCAGGCGGCGCTTCTCTTTGTCGCGCAGTCCCGCCGAGCCGAAGACGGCAATCACGCGCCCCCTCCCCCCTTGCCCTTCTCCCGAGGAGAGAGGGGGAAGCATTTTTCTCGCCGTTTCAAGAGCCACCCGCAGCGCGTTGGGCGTGTGGGCAAAGTCCACGATGGCGGTGAAAGGCTGACCGAGGTCAATGCGCTCCATGCGGCCTGGCACGCCCGTCAGAGCGGCGATGCCGCGCGCCGCCGTTTGCGCGTCCACGCCCAGGCCGCGCACCGCCGCCGTCAGCGCCGCCAGGCAATTCGAGACGTTGTAGGCCCCCACCAGCGGGCTGCTGACCGGCACGCGGAAATTTGCCCCGACCGCCTCGAACTGGATTCCGCCCGGCGAATAGACGACCCCTTCGGCGCGAACATCGGCCTCAGGTCCGAGCCCGTAACTGACGGAATTCACCGACCGGAGACCGCGGACGAGGGACGATAGAAACTCAAAGGAGGCGTCATCGCGGTTCAGGACGGCCAGGCGCGGGTTGCCCAATGGCTTCGGCTCGGTCTGCTCCAGCAGTTGGAAGAGGCGCGCTTTGGCGGCGCGGTAGTTCTCGTAAGAGCCGTGCTGGTCGAGGTGCTCGTGAGTGATGTTGGTGACGACGGCGATGTCATATTGCGAGGCGTCCACCCGGTGCTGAGCCAGGCCGTGCGAGGTGGTCTCCAAGATGACGTGCGTCAGCCCGGCGGCGACCATCTTCGAGAGGTAGAACTGCACCTCGGGCGCGTCGGGCGTGGTGACGTGGAAGCCGGTATCGAGCACTTCGTCACCGATGACGGCGTTGACGGTGGAGATGAGTCCCGCCCGCAGGCCGGCGGCCAACAGGATTTGGTAGAGCAGGTTGGAGGTGGTCGTCTTGCCGTCGGTGCCGGTGACGCCCAGGACGGTCAGGCGGCGGCCCGGCCAATCGTAGAAGGCCGCTGCCAGCCAGGTCACGGCCTCGACCGAGTTCGGGACGCGGATGTAGGGCGCGCTGTAGGGCGAATTGACAATTCGCCCTACGTCCTCCTCCCCCACCACCGCCGCCGCGCCGCGGGCGAGGGCGTCGGGGATGAAGCGGTGTCCGTCCACCGAACCGCCGCGCCGGGCGATGAAGAGATTCCCAGGCTGCACGCGGCGGCTGTCAATCGCAATGCCGGTGATGGGCACTTCAGGCAAGGCAGCGGGAGAATACGAGAAGGGAAAGCCATCAAAGAGGGCAGGTAAAGTCTTCATGAGGCAAGTTTTACCATAAAAAACAAAGACCTGACAGGCGGCGTACCGGTCAGGTCTGAAGAGTAATGCAGAGGATTTTACTCACACCCATCTTCACCACCAAGGGATTCTCTTGGCGATTCTAGGAAGATGCTTGGCGTTCTGCGCGTCTTGGTGGTGATTCCAGATTCATTTCAGCGACTGGCGCAGACCTTCGAGTTGGGCGGCGACCGAACCGTCCAGCACTTTGTCGCCGACCTTGATGACCAGCCCGCCCAGGATGGAGGGATCGACACGGAAAGCAACCGTCGCCTGCTTGCCCATCTTGGCCAGGACATCCTTCTTGACGGCTTCCTGCTCTTCGGCGGTCAGCGGCAGGGCCGAGGTCACCTCGGCGGCGGCGCCGGAGACTTCCGCGCCTTCCAACACAACCACCTTGCCGGCTTTAACGCCGGAGAAGAACTCGTTGATGAGGGCATGCTGACGCTTTTCGTCCAGCGCCTCGCCGACCAGTTTCTGCGCTGCGGCAATGGCCAGGGCGGCCACCTGTCCGCGCAGGTCGCCGAGCATACGGTTGCGCTCGCCTTCGGCTTCGGCCAGGGCGGCTTCGCGCGCTTTGGCGATTTCGGCTTCCGCGGCGGCACGCACGTCTTTGGCCGCCACTTCGGCGCGTTCGGTCGCCTCGCGGACGATCTGCCCGGCCTTGGCCTGGGCTTCGGCCAGGATTTTGGCCGCTTCTTTCTCGGCGTTGGCGCGCGCCTCGGCCGCGATGCGGGCGTCTTCGAGGCCCTGGGCGATCTTCTCGCGGCGCTTTTCGAGGCTGCGGACAATCGGCTTGTAGGCCCAGGCGTAGAGCAAAATCACCATCACGGTGAAGTTGAACACCTGGAAGAGGAAGAACCCTAGATTGAGACCGAGTTTATCCATCGAGACTCCTTCTCGGTTTTAGCCGACGAAGATGATGATGAGGGCGACGGCCAGGGCATAAATAGCGACCGCCTCGGCGAAAGCCATGCCCAGGATCATGTTGGTCTGGATGATGGGGGCCGCGTCGGGGTTGCGGCCCATGGCCTGCACACCGCCCGAAGCGGCGATGCCCACGCCCGCGCCGGCGCCGATGGCGCCCAGCATGGCGATGCCCGCGCCCAGAAGTTTCAGCCCGTCAACAAAGAATTGATTGAATTCCATGGTTCTCTCCTTGATGTAGGATGTTATTTTCTAGTGATGTTCTTCATGGCCGTGGGCCACGGTCGCCCCGCTGAGGAAGATGGTCGCCAGCAGGAAGAACACGTAAGCCTGAATGATGCCGAAGAAGACCTCGAACAGATACAGCCCGGCCGGGACGGCCACAGCCGTCAACGCGCCGATAATGGACAAGAGCAACGCCCCGGCGAAGATATTGCCGAAGAGACGGAAGCCAAACGAGAGAATTTTGGCGAACTCGAGGATGATTTCGAGCAAGCCGACGCCGAAGTTGATGGCGCCGAACGGCCCGCCGTTGATGAGTTGCTTGAACTGGAAGAATTTCTCGAAATACTTCGGCCCCTGCGCCCAAACGCCATAGACCTGAGTCAGCAGGACGGTAATGACCGCCAGGGCAAAGGGGAAGTTGATGTCCGTCGCCGTGCCGCGCAGGAAGGGGACGACCTCGCAGGCGGTGCAGGGCGCGCCCTCGGCGGCATGACCCTCCGTCGCGGCGGCGTGTTCCTCGGTCGCGGCCGCTTCGCCGTGCGCGGCCGCCTCCACCGGCTGGCCTTTGTCAATCGTCCAGAGGGTAAAGTCGCCGATGTGCAGCAAGGCCACCGGCGCGTAGCCCGTCCCCTCGTGGACTTGCTGAATGCGCCCGATGCTCTCGAAGCCCGGGATCATCTTAACCATGTTGGCGGTGAAGATGAGCAGGAAAATGGTCGCCACGATGGGCAGGATGCGCTTGGCCCACTTACCCGCCGAGCCTTGCACCGTGTTCCAGAGGAACTCGACAATCGCCTCGAAGGCATTGAGCAAGCCTTTGGGGGCGTCTTCATGCTGGCGGTAGAAGCGGTAAGCAGAAATGGCCAGGATGATCAGGATGAGGTCGGCCAGCAAGGTGGCGGCAATCGTGTTGGTGATCGGGAAGCCGAAAATCTTCAGGCCGGTTTCTTCCGGCGGCAGGACGACCACCGGGCTGATCGGCTTGAGGATGGAGGGGCCGATGAACGCCGCGTAAATCCCCAGGGCAAACAAGCCCAGGATAAGCGTCGTCTTGATATGGAAACGTTTCTTGGGTTTTGCTTCGCTGCTCACCCGTCAATCCTCCTTTTCGTCAGATTGGTTTTTAGCGGAAGAGACCGGCGGGGGCGGCAGATTCTGCACCGCCCGCATCGCCAGCCGGAAGGTCAGGAAGAGAGAAAGCGGTCCGATGGCCACCACCAGCGCAATCAGGATGGCGTGGCCGGTGCCAAAGACTTTATCCAGCCACTGACCGCCGAAGACCGCGCCCAAAATCAGCACCAGGCTCAGACCGGCAATCTGCGCCGCCAGGCTGCCCATCTGGTTGAGGACGGCCGGGACGGAGTATTTCGGGCGTTCTTCTGGCGGCTCGGTCATAGCGGCGGAATTATATCAGAGGCGCAAAGAGGCGTCTAGAACAAAGCCGCCGCGGCGCGGCTGGCAAAGCCAAACCAGGGGCCGAACACGGTCCCCAAGAGCAGCACGCCCGCCACCAGGACGATCATCGCCGCCGCCACGGGGCGGGAGAGCGGAACCGGGTGCCGCTCCTCGTCCTGATTCTCCATCCGGTACAGGTAAACGTACTTCAAGACGTTCAAGTAGTAGTACAGGCCGACGATGGAGTTCAAGACGCCGACAAAGGCCAGCCAAATCCAGTTATTGTTGACCGCCGCCAGGAAAATGTAGAACTTGGCGACAAACCCGGCAAAGGGCGGCATGCCGGCCAGGGAGAGGAAGGCCACCAGCGCCGCCAGCGCCAGCCCGGCATTGCGCCGGCTGAGACCGTAGTAGGCTGGGAACTCGTCCGAACCGGTGACGCGCCCGACGATGGACACCACGCCGAAGGCCAGCAGGTTGGTCAAGATGTAGGCAATCAGGTAGAAGATGACGCTGGGCAGGCCAAGGCCCAAGAAAGCCACTACGCCGATCAGGGCATAGCCCGCATGGGCAATCGAAGAATAGGCCAGCAGGCGCTTGACGTCCTTCTGCGCCAGGGCAATCAGGTTGCCGACCGTCATCGTCAACGCCGCCAGGATGGCCAGGATGAGGCTCCAGTCCTCGCTCACCCAGACGAAGACGGCGCTGAAGAGGCGGATGAGCACGGCAAAACCGGCCGCCTTGGAGGCCGTGGAGAGGAAACCGGCGACAGGGGTCGGCGCGCCCTGATAGACATCCGGCGCCCAGAAATGGAACGGGAAGAGCGACACTTTGAAGGCCAGCCCGGCCAAGACGAGGAAGGTGATGCCGAGAGCGATCAGGTTGAATTCGCTAAAGGAGGCGCTCAATTCATACAGCCCGGTCTTGCCGCTCAAACCAAAGATCAGGCTGAAGCCGTAGAGCAGGACGGCGGAGGCCATCGCCCCAAAGAGCAGGTACTTGAAGCCCGCTTCGGTAGATTTGTCGTCCTCGCGCAGGAAACCGGCCAGAACGTAGAGCGGGATGGAAGCCGTCTCGATGGCCAGGTAGAGCATGACCAGGTCGGCGGCAGAGGCCATCAGAGACATGCCCAGGGTGGCGGCGACCAGCAGCAGGTAAGCCTCGGCGCGGCGGGCGAGTTTCTCCTCGTCCATGAAGAAGAGCGCCGTCACCGCCGCGGCGAAGAGGAAGAACATCTTGAAGAGGAAGCCCAGCCCGTCGAAGCGGATCATGCCGCCAAAGACGAGGGTCGGCGCGGCCGGTCGGGCGAGGAGCAGGCTGAGGGTCAGGGCGAGGAGCAGGCCGCCGGCAGTGAACCAGCCCAAGAACGGGCGGCGCGCCTCGTCGCGCTTCAGGAACGGGTCGAGGGTCAAAATCAGGACGCCGAGCGTCAGCAGCAAGATTTCGGGGAGAATGGGCAAGATGCCGGTCATTATGCACCTCCCAACAGGGCAAGGATGTGTTGCACGCCCGACAGCACCCAGGGTTCCATCAGGGCCGGGAAGAGGCCGATGCCGATCATGAAGGCCATCAGCAGCACCAGGGCGATTTTGTCGAAGACGTTAATCGGCGGGATGTGGCCCTCGAACTCCTGCGGCATTTGGCCGAAGAAGACCTTGCGGACGACCAGCAGCACGTAGGAGGCGGTCACCACAATCGAGATGGCGGCAACGATGGCCATCCACCAGCGCTCGGTGGCCCAGATACCGCGAAAGATGGGGAACTCGGCCACAAAGCCGGAGAAGCCCGGCATGCCCATCGAGACGAGACTGCCGACGATCAGGCCGATGCCAGCCAACGGCAGCGGCTTGATCATGCCGCCCAGTTTGGGGATGTCGCGGGTGTGCGCCCGGTCATAGACCATGCCGACGACGGCAAAGAAGAGGGCCGTCATCACGCCATGCGAGAACATCTGCAAGCCGGCGCCGAGCAGACCGTCCTGGTTGAGGGTGGCAAAGCCCATCATCACCAGCCCCATGTGCGAGACGGAGGAGAAGCCGATGACGTATTTGAAATCAATCTGCACGCTGGCGATGAAGGCGCCATAGACAATGTTGACCAGCGCCAGCGACATGATGAGCGGCGCCCAGAACTTGGCCCCCTCCGGCAGGAGCATGATGCCCACCCGCAGGGCGGCGAAAGCGCCCAGTTTCATCAGCACGCCGGCATGGAACATCGAGACGGCAGTCGGGGCGGCCACGTGACCATCGGGCGACCAGTTGTGGAAGGGGAAGATGCCGCCCAGCACGGCAAAACCGAGGAAGACCGGCAGGAACCAAATTTTCTGAAATTCGGGCGTGAAGTTGACCGTCTCCAGCACGAGCATATCGAAGGTATGCGTGCCGCTGGTAAAGTACATGACGAGTGCGCCAATGAGGGAGATGACCGAGCCGACGAACAGGTAGAGGGTCAGTTTCATCGCCGCGTACTCGCGGGTCTTCACCCAGCCCCAGATGGCAATCAGCAGGTACATCGGGAAGACGGCGATTTCGTAGAAGAAGAACAGCATGAACAGGTCGAGCGAGGCGAAGACGCCGAAGACGCCCGAAGCCAGGATGAACAGGAAGGCGAAGAACTCACGCGGCCGCTCTTCGATGCCCCACGAGATCATCACGCCCGTGACCATCACCACGCCGGTCAGCAAGACGAGCGGGGCCGACATGCCGTCCACGCCGAAGTGCAAACTGATGCCCAACTGCGGCATCCAGGCATATTTTTCGATGAACTGATAACCGGCGGCGGCCTTGTCGTAGGCGAAATAAACCCACAAGGAAAGCGCCAGCGCGGCCAGACCGGCGGCCAGCGCCGTCCAGCGGATGGCTTTTTTCCACTCCGGCTTGTAGAGCAGGATGACCAGCCCCGCCGCCAGCGGGATGAAGACGATAACGCTCAGTAACGGAAATTGCATGTTCACCTCGGTGAGTCTGATAGTCAGATAGTCAGGAGTCTGATAGTCTGATAACGATAAGACTATGAGACTATAAGACTATGAGACTATGAGACTAAAAGGCTAAAAGACTAAAACAACCTCATGACAGCCTTGTTGATTACATCCAGAATCCAGGCCGGGTAAAGGCCGATGACGAGGATGAGCGCCATCAGCGGGGCCATGACGACAATTTCGCGGGAATTGATTTCGGTCAGTTTGTGCTCGCCATGCGTCCAGTGCTCGTTCAGCGGGCCATGCAGCACCTGCTTGATGCCCTTCAGGATGTAGGCGCCGGTGAAGAGCAGGCCAATCATGGCAATTGCCGTGTACACGGTCAGCACCGGCCAGGATCCCCGCACCACCAGGAATTCGGAGACGAAGCCGTTCAGCCCCGGCAGGCCGAGCGAGGCCATGCTGGTGAAGATGAGGATGCCGCCGTAGACCGGCACCAGCGGGAAGAGGCCGCCGAAATCGTCCAGGTTGCGGGTGTGCGTCCGTTCGTAGAGCACGCCGACCAGGAAGAACATGCCCGCCGCCGAGAGGCCGTGATTGAACATCTGCAAGACCGCGCCGTTCAGGGCAATCGTGGCGTCGAGCGTGCCGGCGGCTTTGGCGGCCGCGGCGATGCCGAGCAGGACGAAGCCCATGTGATTGACCGAGGAATAGGCCACCAGGCGCTTGAAGTCCTTCTGCCCGTAGGAGGCAAACGCCCCGAAGAGGATCGCCATCACCGCCAGGAAGGCCAGCGCCCCGGCGTAGCGCGCCGCTTCTGCCGGATAGAGCGGCAAAACGAGGCGCAGGAAACCGTAGGCGCCCAGTTTGAGCAGCACGCCCGCCAGGATCATCGAACCGGCGGTGGGGGCCTCGGTGTGGGCGTCGGGCAGCCAGGTGTGGAACGGCCAGACCGGGACTTTGATGGCAAAGGCCACCACAAAGGCCCAGAAAGCCACCGTCTTGACCGTGGCCACCGGCAGGCCGAGCAGCGTCCCCTCGAGGGCGGTCCACTTCTCGGTCAGGGTCGGCAGGTCATAGGTCTGGAAGAGGACGCCCAGGAGTTGAATCGCCAACAGGAGGCCGAGCGAACCGGCCATGGTGTAAATCATGAACTTGAGCGAGGCATAGTTGCGCGCCTGCACTTTGGCGCCCTTCCACAATTCCCGCTCGCCCTTCTCGCTGCCCCATTGGTTGATGAGGAAATACATCGGGACGAGGCCGACTTCCCAGAAGACGAAGAAGATGAGCAGGTCGAGCGCCAGGAAGACGCCCAACATGCCCGTCTCCAGCAGGAGGAAGAGGAACATGTAAGCCTTGACGCGGTCGCTGACGCTGAAGGAGGCCAGCAGCGCAACCGGGGTCAGCAGGGTGGTGAGCAGCACCATGGTCAACGACAGGCCGTCCACGCCGAGATGCAAAGTGGAGTTAAGCGCCGCGTACCAGGTGTAGCGTTCCTCGAACTGGAAACCGGCCTGCCCAGGCTGGAAGCGAATCCAGAGATAGACGCTCAAAGCCAGCGGCACCAGGCTGAGCAGGAACGCCGCCCAGCGGATGATCTGGGGCTTGTCCTTCGGCAGGAGCAAGACGATCACCGCCGCCAGGACGGGGAAGAACAGGATGAGGGTCAGGAGATGTTGATTGATGAAGTCCATTTTTTGCTCCTGTCCTACGCCAGCAAGAAGTAATACAGCACGGCGAAAATGACCAGCAGCGCCATCGAGACGACCATGTAATACTGCACGCGCCCGGCCTGGATGAAACGCAATCCCTTGCCGGAGGCCTTGACCAGGTTGCCGGTCCCATCGCCGATGAGTTCGTTGACCACCGGCTTGTCGAAGTAGTTGCGGAAGGCGCGGCCGAGGAAGAGCGAGAAACGCGCCACCACGTGCAGGATGCCGTCAATGACCTGGCGGTCCATGAACAGGTAGGTGAATTTTTCGGCCACCCAGTAAGCCGGTTTGACGAACAGAAAGTCGTAGGCCTCGTCGAAGTACCACTTGTTCTTCAGCAGCGGAATCTGCAATTTGTCTTCGGCGGGCGATTGGACCTTGCGATAGACCAGCCAGCCGGCCAGCAAGCCGCCCAGGGCAACGCCGAGCGAGGTCAGGAGCGGCCAGATGCTGAAGGGCGCCGCTTCCGGGACCTCGGGCAGGGTGCTGCCGACGAATTCGTGGAACCAGTTGGGGACGAGTCCGCCGAGGAGGGGGAAATGCTCCGGGATGCCGACCCAGCCATAGGTCACAGCAAAGAAGGCCAGCACGACGAGCGGAGCGGTCATCGTGCAGGGCGTCTCCTGGGCGTGTTTGGCCTCCTCGGTGCGCGCTTCGCCCAGGAAGGTCAGCGTGATCTGGCGCATGGTGTAGAAGGCGGTCAGGAAGGCCGCCAGAGCCAGGGTGAGGAAGACCGCCCAGTGACCGTGCGCGAAAGCATCGGCGAGAATCTCATCCTTCGACCAGAAGCCGGCGGTGACGACCGGGAAGCCGGAGAGAGCCAGGCCGCCGATGAGGAAAGTCCAGAAGGTGACCGGCATTTTCTTGCGCAGACCGCCCATGTTGAACATGTCCTGCGGGTCCACGTGATGGTTGCCGGTGTGCAGGACGCCGTGCTCCATGCCGTGGATGACCGAGCCGGAGCCGAGGAACAGGAGCGCCTTGAAGAAGGCGTGGGTAATCAGGTGGAAGGCGGCGGCCACATAGGCGCCGATGCCGAGGGCGGCAATCATGTAACCGAGTTGCGAGATGGTCGAGTAGGCCAGGACGCGCTTGATGTCGTTCTGGGCGACGGCAATCGTGGCGGCGAAGAGCGCCGTGAAAGCGCCGATGAAGGCCACGATGGACATCGTCGCCGGGTCGAGGCTGAGGAGCGGGAACATGCGGATGACGGCGTAGACGCCCGCCGAGACCATCGTCGCGGCATGGATCATCGCCGAGACCGGAGTCGGGCCTTCCATGGCGTCCGGCAGCCAGACGTGCAGCGGCCACTGCGCAGACTTGCCGACTGTTCCGATGAACAGGAGCAGGCCGATCAGTCCCGCGCCCGAAAGGCCGAGGATGGGGGTCGAAATGCTCGCCAGGTGATGGAGCATCTCCTCGGTGAAGATTTCGGAGAAGGTCAGGGTGCCGGTGGCCGAGTAGAGGAAGGCAATGCCGAGCAGCATGAACACGTCACCGATGCGGGTGGTCATGAAGGCCTTGATGGCCGCGTTGCGGGCGGACGGCTTGCCGTACCAGAAGCCAATCAGCAGGTACGAGCACAGCCCCATGATTTCCCAGCCAACGAAGAGGGTCAGTAGGTTGTTCGAAACGACCAGCGTGTACATGCCGAAGGCGAACAGGCCGATGAAAGCGAAGAAGCGGCTGTACATCGGCTCGACCGAGGGGACGGTATGCTTGTGTCCGTGTGCGTCGGTCAGCGTGGCGCCGTGCGGGGGCAGGCCGGGGCGGTCGTGATCGCCGGCGGGCTGGCCGAAGTTGTGATAGCCGATGCTGTAGATGAAAATCATCAGCACCGTCCAGGCGACGAAGAAGAGGGTTGCCGCGCCGAGCGGGTCAATGCGCACGCCGATTTGGAACCAAGTCTCGCCGGTCGGCAGCCAGTTGATCGCCGATTCGAAGGCGTGTTTGCCGAACTCTTCCACCCCCAGGGCGCGGGCGAAGACGATCATACTCCCCAGCCAGGAAAGTCCCGCCGCGCCGACAGCGATGCTGTGGCTGAGGGCCTTATTCTTGTTGGCAAAGAGGACGATCAAGAAAAATGCCAGCAGGGGCGGGAGGGGTAACAGCCAAATAATCCAAGTCATGAAGCCTCCAAAGTGTCAACGTTGTCACGTTCAAACGTTTGAGCGTTTTCACGTTACCACTTCATCAAATCAATCTCATCGGCCACCACCGTCTTGCGGCGGCGATAGACCGAGATAATCAGCGCCAGGCCGACGGCCACCTCGGCGGCGGCGACGGCAAAGACGATGACGGCAAACGCCTGACCGGCCATCTGCGCCGGGTCGAGATAGCGCCAGAAAGCCACCAGGTTGATGTTGACGGCGTTGAGCATCAGTTCCACGCCGAGCAGGATGGCAATGGCGTTCTTGCGCGCCAGCACACCGTAGAGACCGAGGGAGAAGAGCGCCGCGGCCAGGAGGAGATACCAGGAAAGCGGGATTGTCATCGTGACCTCCCCGAAAGAGAATCGAAACACGAAGGTTCACGAAGGGCTCCTACAAGCCCTTCGCGCGACTTGGTGTCCTTTGTGTTGAAGAGACTTTGTCCAATCGTCAAGAGGATCACCGCAGGCCTCCTACGATTTCTTGACGATGCCAGCCACATAGACCGCCCCGACGAGCGCCGCCAGAAGCAGCACCGAGGCGACTTCAAAAGGCAGGACATACGCCTCGGGCGAGACAAGCGCCAGCCCCAGCGCGCTGACCGCGTCCAGGTCGGCGGGCAGGGCGGCAGGCGTCCGCTCCGCGCCCGGCAGGGAGAGGACGAGGAAGGCCAAGCCGGTCAGGAGGAACGCGCCCAAGAGGGCAGCAATCCACCAGTTCGCGCGGGTCTGCCCGGGGCGGTCGCGCAGGTCGCGGCGGGTCAACATGTCGGCGAAGATGAACAGGATGGCAATCGCGCCGATGTAGACCACAATCTGCACGACAGCCAAAAAGTTCGCCTGCAGCAGGGCATATAAAACAGCCACACCAAAGAGGGCGACGACCAGCCACAACGCAGCGTGCAACAGTTTGCGGACGGTCACTACCATCAAGGCGGCAATCAGGATGACCGCGCCGGTGAGAAGAAAGAGAATTTGTTCAGCAGTCATAACGGTTAGACACTCCGTGCGGCATATTCCGCGCGACGCTGGCTGCGGCCATAGGCGCGCAGAATCTCAATCGTCCCGGCAATGATGACCACGTTGGAAAAGAACATGCCGAGCGCATACTGCCAAGGCGGCAGGACGATCAAAATCTTATGCAGGATGGCCGTGACCACCAACAATACCAGCGAGAGCGGAACGAGGAATTTCCAGTTGAAGGCCAGCATGTGGTCAATACGGATGCGCGGCATGGAATATTTGACCCACATGATGACCCAGTAACCGAGCATGGCCTTGATGATGAAGACGAAAGCCTGGACGAAGGGGATATTGAGCCAGGAAAAGGCGGGGAGTTTTTCGAGGCCGAAAAAGCCGGCGTAGCCGCCAAAGAACAGGATAGCCGCAAAACCGCCAAAGGTGAAGGCGTGAAGCAACTCACCGGCGTAGAACCAGCCAAATTTCATGCCGGTATATTCGATGTGGAAACCGGCCACAATCTCGGATTCGGCTTCGTTCAAGTCGAAGGGCGAGCGGCCCAGTTCCGCAATGGCACTGATCATGAAGATGATCAGCCCCAGCGGCGAGAGAACGGCAAACCACAGCCCACGCTGCGCCTCAGTGATGCCGATGACGCTCATCGTGCCGGCCAGGATGGTCGGGATAAGCAGCACGATGACCATCGGGATTTCGTAGGCCACCATGTTCGCCACCATACGGAAGGCGCCGAGCAGGGCATACTTGTTGTTCGAGGCCCAACCGGCAATGATGACGGCCAGCGTTCCCAGAGCGCCCATAGCCACCACGTAGAGCAGGGCCACATTCAGGTCCACGCCGTAGATGTTGGCCGCCAGCGGCAGAACGGCCCAGAGCATGATGACCGAGGCCGCCGAAAGGACGGGGGCAATGTTGTACAAGATCTTCTCCGCGCCGGCCGGGGTGATGTCTTCTTTGATGACCATCTTGATGATGTCGGCAAAGGGCTGAATCAGGCCAAAAGGACCAACGCGGTTCGGGCCGAGACGGTCCTGGAAGCGCGCCACCACCTTGCGCTCCACCCAAACGAGGCCGATGTCCAGCACCATGGCAAAGACCACCAGGACGGTAATCCCGATGAGATAGACCAGCACAGTCGCCAGCCCGGAGGGCAGTCCCCAGCCGGTCAGCAGGCCGGTCAGCCAATTGGCAATAAAATTGATGGGGTCTTTCCAAAACGTCATAATCTGCTCCTGACACAACGAACAGGCTGAAAGTGTCCTTTCAGCCTGTATAGTTCACCCTTGGCGGGTTATACCCATTCGAGCATCCCCTTGCGCCAGGCATACACCAGCCCGGCGACCAGTATTCCGATGAAAAGCACTCCTTCCAGGACCACAAAGAGCGGCAGTTGATTCAGCGCCAGCGCCCAGGGGAACAGGAAGACCGTTTCCACATCGAAGACGAGGAAGATGAGAGCAAAAATGTAATATTGCGCTTTGAACTGCACCCAGGTCTCCCCCACCGTCTCGATACCGCACTCATAGGTGCTCTGCTTGATAGGATTCGGTTTATGCGGGGCAATGAACTTCGCAATGAGAAGAGGAACAACAGGAACAACGATACCGATGATGAGAAACAGGCCAATGTACAGCCATTCGTTGTGCATAGTTTCTCCGCTATGGGTAAATTGTCATACAAGATGACGGGCGAATTTTACCATAAAGGAAACCTTTCACGAACGTTTCGGTCTCACGGATTTGATATTATTTTCATCACAAACTCGTTCGCTGTATGGACCCGAAGCCTGCCGCGCCCGAATCTACCTCTTTCCCGCTGCGGGCGCTGTGACCAAAGTCGCTTTGCGCTGGATTCGCTATGCCGGAAAGGAGAAATCATTGTAGAATAGCGGGGATGGTGGATGGTTAATGGTTTTGGTGAATGGGCAAGGCAAGGAGTCTGATTTTCAGGAAGGGCAGCCGTGAAAATATTTCTCTCCTCCACATCCAATGACCTGATTCAACACCGCCAAGCCGCGCCGACTCCCCTCTCCTTTAGGAGAGGCGCTGGGGGTGAGGTCCTATGACCGCCAAAAAACTTGTGCCACTCCTCCTTGTTCTTTTGGGGCTTGCCCTCGTCATCGCCGCGTTCGTCGTCTGGTTTGAACCGCCCAAAGACGGCGGAGTGTTCAGCACGGCAGGAGCAATCATTTCATTTCTCCTCGGCGCAGGCGCAAGCCTCAAAGGCTGGAAGGATTTATTCAAGAAAGACGAACCTGCTAAAAACGAAACATCTTACACTGCCACCCAAAGCGGTAACGGAGCAATTGCGCAAGGTGAAAACCCTCGGGCGGTTGGGTCGCAAGGGGTAATGGCAGAACAAATCAGCGGCGGCATTATCAACTATGGCACAATCATTCAAACTCAAGAATCCTCCTCTCCCGCCGGGAGAGGGGCTAGGGGTGAGGGCAGCAGCACCCTCCCCCGCCTCGGCTTCTTCATCGGGCGCGAAAAGGAACTCGCCGTCATCGCCGAAGCCCTCTCCCCCGAAGCCCGCACCTGGGGCGCGCTGATTGACGGACCCGGCGGCATCGGCAAGACCGCCCTCGCCGTCAAAGCCGCGCACGACGCGCCCGAAACGCTCTTCGCGCGCAAAATCTTCATCACCGCCAAAGTGCGCGAACTGACCCCCGAAGGCGAAAAACCGCTCAGCGACTTTACCCGCCCGACTTACCTTGCCATGCTGGACGAACTGGGCAGGGAATTGGGCGTGGAGGGTCTCGAAAGACTCGCGCCCGAAGCGCGCCCGAACGAACTGCGCCTGGCGCTGGCGGGAAAGAAAGCGCTCATCGTCTTCGACAATCTGGAAACCCTGCCCGAAGACGAGCGCACGCGCCTGTTCCAATTCCTCTCGCGCCTGCCCGAAGGGGACAAAGCCATCGTCACCTCGCGCCGCCGCACTGACGTGGACGCGCGCATCGTGCGCCTCGACCGCCTCGCCCGCGACGAAGCCCTGCAACTCATCGCCGAACTCGCCCAAAAATATCCGCGCCTTCATCGTGCTTCGCAAAAGGAACGCGAAGACCTGTACGAAATCACGCAGGGCAACCCGCTCCTCATCCGCTGGATCGCGGGGCAGTTGGGGCGCGAGGGCTCGCAATGCCGCACCATCGCCGACGCCTGCGCCTTCATCGAAAAAGCCCCTGCGCAGCACAATGACCCGCTCGAATACATCTTCGGCGACCTGCTGGAGACCTTCAGCGCCGACGAGACGCAAGTCCTCGCCGCGCTGACGCATTTCACTCTGCCCGCCAAACTGGCGTGGATCGCGCAGATGACCAATCTGCCCGAACGCGCCGCCGAGACCGCCCTGGAAGACCTGACCGACCGCTCCATCCTAATCTCTAATCTCGAATCTCAAACCTACTTCCTCCCGCCTCTCGCCGCGACCTTCATCCGCACCCGCCGCCCCGAAGCCGTAGCGCAGACAGGCGACGCCCTCACCGATCGCGCCACCGCCCTCGCCCTGCAATACGGCGGAGACGACAACTACGAAGGCTTCCGCACACTGGACGCCGAATGGGACTTGCTCTCCGCCGCCCTGCCGCGCCTGCTCACAGGCGACAACGACCGCCTGCAAGCGGTCTGCGGCCAACTATTCCGCTTCCTCGATTTCACGGGCAGATGGGATGACCGGCTCTGGCTCTCCGAACAAGCCGAAGCGCGCGCCCTCGCCGCCGACGACAAAGAGCACGCGGGCTGGCGGGCATATCAAGCGGGGTGGGTGTACTCCCTCCGCAGCCAACCCGACCTGGTGCTGGCGTGCGCCGCCCGCGCCGCCGAACACTGGCAGGACAGCGCCCCGCGCAACCAAGCAATTGCCATCCGCCTGCGCGGACTCGGTCACCGACTGAAGAAAGACTACCCCGCCGCCATCGCCGCCTACCGCCAAGCGCTGGAAATTGACCGCTCCCTCTCCCCCGAAAGCGACGATGTCGCCGCTGACTTGAACTCTCTGGCGGAAGCGGAGCGCGAAAGCAAAGACTACGCCGCTGCCGAGCGCGACTACCGCGAAGCCCTGCGCATCGCGAAGAAAAACAAAGACGATGAAGGCATAACCATCTACACAGGCAACCTGGCGGAACTCGCTCTCGACCGCGAGCAATGGGCAGAAGCCGAATCCCTCGCCCGCCAAGCCCTCGCGCTGGCGGAAAAAGTCGGGCGGCTGGAAGTAATTGCTGGTTGTTGTAAACCGCTCGCCAAAGCCCTGCTCATGCAAAGTAAGTCGAAATTCAATTTCGACTTACAAGAAGCGCTCGCCCTCTCCCGCCGCGCGGTCGAGATTTTCACGCGCCTGAAATCGCCCGATTTGCAATCAGCGCAGGAACTGCTGGAGGAGATTGAGGCAGTGAGCAGTGAGCAGTGAGCAGTGAGCAGTGAGGCGCAATGAAACGAGTCCCCGAAAACAAAGCCCGTGAAGAACGCATTGCCAACAAAGTGACTGTGGACGCTTACGGCAGTGAAGAAGCGCTGGCTGTTCTTGAATTGATTGACGAGGATGAAAACCTCGGCGGC
>DAOTVO010000050.1:0-4277 GCA_034436335.1 Anaerolineales bacterium
TATAAGTTCCCTTAACTCTTTCATATCTTGCCATACAGCGGGCAACTCGTAAATCTGAGTCTAGTTTGTTGCGATTGTGAAATTCACAAGTTAAGGCATAATTGTTCTCATCATCTTTCCCGCCTTTGGCACGAGGAACAATATGGTCTATTTCTAACTTATCGCTTTCAAGGTCAAGAGGTTCTTCGCCTATGAAGCAAAGCCCGCCTTGAATTTTGTGTAACTTCGCAATGAGTTGTATTCGGTTATTTGCCATTAGTTTAACCCTGAATAAGATTGTGCAAAGTACTTGCGCCTACTGCCGCCGAACGGCACCGAGCTCAGCCGCCGCGCAGCGAGGGAGCGAAGCAACCGAGCGGAGCGGTCGGCTGCAGCGAGATGTTGGGCAGTTTCGGAAAGGTCTAACTACTTCGGGCTTCTCTCGGCGTGTATTATCATCTCAGCCATATTCTTATTCCAGCTTTATCCGCTAACTTCTCTGGCGTCGCTTCACTCCAACTCCATTCTCCTGTGGTTACATTCTGCTCAGCAATGAGGAGTGGGACATTAGATGGTAATGATTTTAGAGTTTGATGTGACAAGTAGGCGTTGATGGCGCTCATAATGGCATAATAGGCAGGTTTGCGATTCGATTGTTTGTCGAAAAGGGTATCTCTTGGGAAAGTAAGACCTTTACACACCTCAGATTGGAGACAGATCCAAACTATTGCTTGACATATGGCTGCCTCTGTCCGAAATCTTTCTGTAGAGTTGTTGATATTTTTCAAGTCTATATCCACCGTGATATACACAGGGACACCATAACTTTTCAACAAGGTCACAATGCTCGGTTCATCAAAGATAATTGCTCCGTTTATGTGCATCCTTACTTCTACACCATCAAACACATTTCCTGCAAACTCAATCCATTTTGGAAGGCTTGGAGTAGGCGGCGTGTTAGGTGGAGGCTTCTGTATATCCTCCCATAATTTCTTTAAAGCATCGTAGGCAAGATTCCCAACCACCCCTGTTGCTACTGCGGCTAAAACCCACTTAATCACTTCACGCATTCTGTCGGTTGGTATTGGCAACCCTCGCCGTATGTCCTCGCTCTTGGTTTGTTGGAAGTATTGCTCTATTAGCTTAATTCCCTCAGCAGAACACTGTAGTAACTCTAGCCCAGAGACTACCTTCCACATACCAGTGTAATCAGCATTAACAAGTCGTAGGATCAATTCATCCTTTCGGCCTGAAGTAGATAGTCCACGGGCTTCAAGAAGACCTTTTAGTTCATCGACGTTAAACCTATACCCCAAATGATCAGCGAGACTAGCACGTACTAATAAGCCCTTTTCGCACAGGCTATGAGTAACTTCAAGAGGGTCTTCTCCTAAAACCTCTCTCCACTCAGCTAAAGACATTATAGGCAGATCTTCAGCGACTCGCGGTTTCAAAAAAGTTGTCAAGAAGAAAATATGGCCGTGTGGCATCTCGTTTTACCTCTCAGAAAACTGCCCAACGGCGCGCGCTTCACCTGCGCCGCGCAGCGCAGCGGAGCGGCGTCAGGTGCAAGCGCAGGTTGGGCGGCATTATCAATCGCTAATGCCAATAATCTCTATTTCTCCCAAGACATTCCATCCTTTGGTCGTATCCCAAATACTTTCGTTGGCAAAGCGGATGGCGTAACGCGGGTCACTGCGTAGATTGGGGGCGGGGTCGGGCAGCCAGAGGGCAAGTTGATATATGCCGGATGGTAGGTCGGTGGGCAAGGAGAGGGTGGCGGTGATGTCGTGTTCGCCCGGCTCCCAACGGCGCGGGTCGGTGTTAACCGGATAAGCCAGGATGAAGTCTTGCCTTGTGATAACGAGATAAACCGGGCGAGCAAGAAGCGGGGAAGCGAATCCGGTATTTTGCAGGCTGACCCGAACTTGAAGTTCGCTTCCTGCTCGGACTTTGGACTGGTATGCCGCTTCGATGAGCGTTAACCGATACCCCAGCCGCCGACGGATTTCGTCGTAACAGCCCTGGTCCTTCCAGGCCTGCACCACATCGGGATGCCACTCTTCGTTTATTGCACTCCAATGAAGCAACTTCATCTCTTGCAAGGCGGTGGGACAATCAGAACGCGGCGGGTTGAGGGCACACGTCTCGCCGCTCATGGGGGCAAAGCGGGTCATTCGTGCTATGTATCTTTGCCATCTGTTGATGTGATTGACACCGTCCCCGTCGAGGTAAGTGCCTTCGTCATCGTCGCTGGCGAGGAAGCAGTCGTTATGATGCCCTATGCGCGCCTGGTCGGTTTGGGCGAAGGCTTGTGCTTCGGTGAGCGGTTGGGGATACCAGCCGATGAAATCGCCAGGGTAGCGGAAGAGGATGAAACGGTCGGCAGGAAAGTAAGCCATGAGGGCGTCACGGATGATGAGGCGGTTTTCGGGTGTATCCAGCCCATGGGTGGAAGAATGCCATTCGCCCCAGGCGCCGATGAAGCCTGCCTCAAACCAGGCGATGACATCTTTGTTGGCTTCCAAAACGGGTGCGAGTTGTTGGATATGCCGCAGGACCTGTTCCAGCGGGGCATCCGGCTCGGGGTTAGGGTAGGGACCGTCGCTGTAGGAAAAGCGCACGATGAGTTTCAGCCCAGCCCCGCGTGCCAGGTTAAAGTAGGCATTCAGCGCATTCAGATATTCCGGCGGCAGGTCGCGGTCACGGTAGGCATCCAAGCGGGCGGGCAGGCGGGCGAGGGTGTTGCCACTCATTTCCACATACCAGGTCAGGTCCTGTTCTTCAAACGCCACTTCACCGAAGAAGCCGCGTTCGGGGTTGGGGATGTCGGCGGAAGAAGGGGTGTAGGCGATGGTAGTTGGATTGGAGAATTCCGAAGCCACCATTGGCAGGAAAACGGTTTGTTCGTTGGAGGGATGGACTTGCTCAAGCACTATCGGGTTGTTCCCCACCAATTGTTGAAAGATGGCTGCCAGTGCGGGATTATCTTGCAGGCGCATGGTCGTGTCGTGGGCGGGGTCGTCATCGTTTTGCCACCATTCGTTCCACCACGAAAAGGCAATGATGCGCGGCCAGCGGAATGAGGTGATGTCGGTCAATGCGGCGCGCGCCCATTCTGCCTGGTCGCAATACGGGTTGCCTTTGGTCACGCCGAACTCAGCGATGAAAATGGGCTTGTCGGCGGTTAGGGCGTCCACGCGCGGATAGACGGTGTCCATCTCGAGGCGGAATTGATCGCAGTAATCATCCTGCGGGGTTTGCGCGCCGTAGTTGCTGATGCCAATCCAGTCAATGTAATCGTCGCCGGGGTAGTAATTTTCAAAGGCGTTCCAGCCTTCTTGGGGCGAGTCGCTGGCGTTAAGGTGAAAGACCCAGGTGATGTTCTCCGCGCCTTCGTCGCGGCAGGTTTGGATGATGTGGCGGTAGGCGTCGCGGAAGCGTTCGGGACCGTCGGGCTGGTTCGGGTCGCCGTAGCCTGCGGTCTCGCCCGCGCCGTTCCAGATTCCGTTCCACGAGAACCATTCGCCGTTGACTTCCGTGCCGTATTCGGCGAGCAGGGGCGTGCCAAAGTCGCGCGCCGCTGCGCACCAGACTTGCAGGTCGGAGTCGAATTGTCCGTCAATGATGGCCTGCAGGGTGAAGACGGGTTCTGCCACACCCTGCTCGGCACTGGAACGCAGCATAAGGCGGATGTAAGGGATGCTGCCCGCTTCTCGAATCCAGGCTGCGGTTTGAAGGGGAAAGGCGCGCCCTTCGTACCAATTGTGTGAGAAGTACACCCAGACGGCTTTTTTGCCCGCCGCTTCTTCGTAGGAGCGCAGGTCATACAGAGTCAGGTCACTTTCTTCGCTTGTGTAGCCGCCAGGGTAAACGCCGTGATAGAGATGACCCGCAGGAGGAAGTGGGATAGTATTTGGTTCATAAAGCGGTTCGGCAGTTGGTTCTCTAGTCGGCGTGCTGAACGGGGTCAGGGAATCTGTCGAGATGACGGATGGTGAAAGTGAAGAAACGGCGGCAGGCGCGGGCATCGTCGTTGTGGACGCTGGTGCGCAGGCATAGAGTGTGACAAGTAATAAAACAAGCAAGACGCGTTTCATCTTCCTTGATGTTCTCCATCGGAGGCCATGCCGCCCAACGGTGTGCTTTACCTGCTGGCGGGCGGAGCGTGGACTCGGCTTGAGAGCAGGATTCTGCTGAGGCGTGGATAAAGCCAATAAATCGCGCAGAATCCCGCCAGTCAGGTGCAAGCGGTGTTGGGCGCAGACCCAGGCTGGAGCAAGACTCCCTGCCTGACA
>DAOTVO010000051.1:0-14149 GCA_034436335.1 Anaerolineales bacterium
ATCATGCGCCGGAGAATTTTGCCATCCTGCGGCATATGGCGGTGAACCTGCTCAAACAAGAGAAAACTGCCAAAGGTGGCATGCAAGCCAAACGCCTACAGGCCGGTTGGAATGAAGATTACTTGCTCAAGGTGTTGAGCGGTTGAAATGCGATTGCCCTACAAGGCGAATTTGGCTGTAAAATAGGCAAAACATACTTTGAGGAAAATCCATGCCCGAGTCCTCCCCGCCTCCTGTCTATCGCATCACCGATCTGGCTGCCGATGACCGGCCGCGTGAGCGGCTGGAAAAACTCGGCGCGCAGGCGTTGACCAACGCCGAACTGATTGCCATTCTGCTGCGGGTCGGCGTGCCGGGCGAAAACGCCGTCCAGGTCGGGCAGCGCCTGCTGAAAAAGTTCGGCGGCATTTCCGGCCTGCACCGCGCGCCCTTCGAGGAGTTGCTCAACGAGCATGGCATCGGCTCGGCCAAGGCAGCGCAAATCAAAGCGGCTATCGAACTTGGCCGGCGGCTGGCGCTCGAGGCCCCGGAGGAACGTCCGGCCATCAATAGCCCCGCCGACGCAGCCGCGCTGGTGGCTTACGAAATGTCGGCTCTGGAGCAGGAACATCTGCGCGTCTTCTTGCTTGATACGCGCAACCACCTGCTGGATATTGTCGAGGTGTATAAAGGCTCGGTCAACAGCGCTCAGATACACATCGGAGAAGTCTTCAAGGCGGCCATCCGGCGCGGCGCGGCCGCCATTTTGGTCGTCCACAACCATCCCAGCGGCGACCCGACCCCCAGTCCGGATGACGTGGCGGTCACCCGCGCCATCATCCAGGCCGGGAAATTGCTCAACGTGGAGGTCCTCGACCACATTGTCATCGGTCAGGGGCGCTGGGTGTCGCTCAAGGAACGCGGATTGGCATCCTTTTAGCCGGGCGGTAAGAGAGCAAAAAATCAACGCGGAGAAAGGCCTCCGCGTTGATTTTTTGTGGGCCGGACTGGCGTCAATTGTTCGGCGCGCCGGCGTTGACCCACTCGCGCAAAAGTTGAATTTGTTCGGGCGTCATTTTTTCGCCGCGTTTGGGCATTTTCCCTTTTTCAATCAAAAGGATGAAAAGGCTGTCATCCGCGTTCCCCGGCGTGATGACCGGGCCGCGCTTGCTGCCCTTCATCAGGTTTTCATACGTGGTCACATCTAGGGCGGCAGAGACTTTTTCTGTCCCATGACAGGAGACGCAATAATCCTGCAGGAGGGGCATGACATCCTGGGAAAAACTAACTTCCACCATCGAGGTGGGGGGGAGAGGCGTGGCCGTGGGAGCGGGAGGAGTGCTGGCGCTGGCAGACGGCTCAACGGTCGGCGGGGCCGCGTTGGGCGGGACTGCTGTTTCTTCTGCCGGAGCAGCGCAGGCTGGCAGCAGGGTGAGCAAAATCAGCGCCGAAAGCCAAGAGAGTATCGAATATTTTTTCATGCAGACACTCCTTTTCGGATTTATTATATCTTTTTTATGTGAATTTTTGGTTAAAAAGTATCCTTCCCCGAATTTCCTGATAGCCTTGTTTGGAAAAATCAACTCATCGGCTGGAGCGTACTTCGAAACGAGAGAATTCCCCCTCGGCGCTGCCCCACTCGATGCGGCATTCATCCACGCGCGAGGCACTCGGCCCTCTTTGGACGAGTTCGGCGAAACGCTCCAGAAGCGGGCGCGGCCCTTCCGCCACCGCCTCAACCTGGTCGTAGCCGACGTTGCGTACCCAGCCGGTCAGACCTAAAAGAGATGCGTTCTGTTGAACAAAAGCGCGAAAGCCGACCCCCTGCACGCGTCCGCTGACCCAGATGTGCAGACGCGCAGGCCGGCTTTGGGCGTCACTTGAGACGGCGTTCATTTGTCGAGACCTCCGCTTTTTTGGCCTGCATGCGCCATAGCGGAATGATTAAAACCAGCGCCAGCAGGACAAGATAGGGGAGAAGATTTTCAACAGCCACGCCGACCACATCCTGCCCCAGAACGGCTTGCTGCCAGTGGGCGTCCAGTTGCGAGAGGGGCAGTCCCAGCGCCTGCCGCGCTCCCTGCTCGCAGTCGAGGCCGTCGGCGTAGGCGCGCAGGAGGAGTTTCAGGCCCGAGGTCCCATAGGTGGCGTGCAGGTAGCGGACGAAGGATTCGGACTCGGCGTAGGCCAGAATGGCCCCGGAGACGTCCGCTGGGAAGGGGCCGCATAAACTGTTCATGGGCAGGAGAGCGCCATTTTCTGCGGCCAGGGGAAGCACCTGGAGATAATCCTGGTTGGTGGCCTGCTCCATCTGGGATGCAATGCCCTCCACCAGCCAGGTGGGAAGGTTGGTGTAGGAGGCGTCTGTCATGCGATAGAGCAACAGATGCGCAATCTCGTGGGGAATCTGGCGCGCCATTTCGAGGCTTTGATTTTCTCCCGGCTCAATCGAGACCAGTGCCACGCCGAGGTCGGGGCTGGCATGGCCGCTCACCCAGGTCTGCCCGCCCAGGCCGAGAGCGTTTTGCAGGTCGGCGGGGGTGGCATAGATGTAAAGTTCAACGGGATTGGCAGTCGGGGCGCCGAGGTAGGCCGCGGCTTTTTCCAGACCGGCGCGGGCAGAGTCGAGGGCGGCCTGACCGAAGGAGACGTCGCCGGCGTACCAGTGGACGCGCACGCTGCCGCTTTCGAGCGTCTGCCAGGGGTAGCGGTTGTCGGCGTAGCGGAAAGCGGCGTGTTCGCTGACCGCCGTCTGTCCGTTCGCGTCCGTGACCTGAAACCAGTATTCGACGCGGGCGAAGGGGCGCACCATGCCTTCCGCTATCCGATGGCGGTATTCGAGCCGTCCATCTTCGGCGGGCTGGACGGGGACGACACGGGTGGTCAGGTCTCCTTCGGCAAGGAAGAAGAGATAGGCTTCCCGGATAGGGGAGGGGGAGGCCGCCTGCGCCGAGAAGAGGATGTCTTCGCCGTAGAAATAGTCCACAGCGAGGTTGAAAATTTGGATTTCGGTCTGGGCCGCGGCCGGAAAGGCAGAGACCGCCAGCAGGCAAACACTGATGAGCAGGGCAAAGGAACGGCGCATGTTACCTCCCCAGTAAGTATAACAGAGGCGTGAGCGTGAGGGGGCTTAACAGTGTGGTGGTAAAAACGATGGCGGTGACCAGAGACGAATCCAGTTTGTACTCGGAGGCCAGGACGGTGGTCATCACGGCGGAAGGCATCCCGGCTTCGGTGACGCCGGCCTGCCGCGCCGGGGCCGGAAGCCCAAACAGGGCTGCCAGTCCGAGGGCGAGCGCGGGACCGGCAACCAGCCTGCACAGGACGGGGATGCTCAGGGCGCGCAGGCGGCGGGTCCAGGCGGAGCGCTGGAGTTCCAGCCCGAGCAGAATCAGCATGGATGGGATGGTCGCACCGGAGGCGAGGCTGACCGTCCGCTGGAGCGGTTCGGGCAGAGTCCAGCCCAAGCGGATGAAGAGAACTGCTAAAAGGATGGCATAAATCGCCGGGACTTTCAAGAGGCCAAGCGCAGCCTCTCTGAAGCGCAGATGTCCGAGCGAGGCAATCAGCACGCCGAGCGTGTACACTATGATGTTGCTGGTGACGAAATAAATGCTGGCATAAGCCAGGGCCTCTGCGCCGAAGGCAAAAGAGATGATGGGCAGGCCGTAATTGCCGTTGTTGCCTACCATGCTGGTCAGCAGGACGGCGGTGAGAACGGGGCGCTCGAGGCGCAGTGTTTTGCCCAGCAGGAAGGCCAGGGTGAGCGTCGAGAGCATGACGGAGGCGGCGAACCCCATCATCAGGCCGATTTGGCCGAAGGACAGGCGGCTGCGGGTGATGAGGTCGAAAACGAGCAGGGGACTGAAGACGTAAAAAATGACCCGTCCCAGCGGGCGCGGGTCGAGTTGGAAGATTTTTCCGAGAGCAAAGCCCGCCCCGGCAAGGAGCAGGACGGGCAGGATGTTGTTGGCGAAGATGACGATGAGCGGCATGGTTGATGATGGGAGAGATGTCAGAAGGAATTTGCAGGAATGGTAAAACCCATTTTCATCCCTTCTTGAACGGCTGGAAGCCTTCGCCCAGCGCCTCGTGCGCGATGCCAATGACCATGAAGGCGTCTGGGTCGGCTTCGTGGACGATGGTTTTCAACTGCTGGACTTCGGATCGGGTGATGACGCAGTACATGACCGGGCGGGGGTCCATCGTGTACGCGCCTGTGCCGTGCAGAAGGGTCGCGCCGCGCTCCATCTCGTGCAGGACGCGGTCGGCCACTGCCTGCACCCGGTCGGTGACAATCATCGCCGTGCGGACGGTGCCCGCGCCTTCGAGAGTGCTGTCCACCACCAGCCCGCTGACGTAGAGGGTGATGATGGCGTAGAGCGCCTTCTCCCAGCCGAAGACGAAACCTGCCGAGAGGATGACGACCGCATCGGTCATCAGGTAACTCTGGGTCATCGAGACGCCGCGCCAGCGGTTGAGAATGCGGGCGAGGATGTCGGACCCGCCGCTCGTCCCCTGACCCCGATAAACGAGGCCGTACCCGACGCCGCTGACCACCGCCCCGTAGAGTGAGTTGAGCGCCAGGTCATCGGTCAGGCCGTTGGATGGGAAGAATGGCAGCCAGGTCACGGCTTCGGCGAGGAAGGAGTAGGCCGCCACGGCCACCAGAGTCCGCAGGGCGAAGTGCCGCCCGCCGAGCATCTTCCAGCCGAGAAGAAAGAGGGGGATGTTGCCGATGAAGACCATCAAACCAATCGGCCAGTTGGTGAATTTGTGGATGAGTTGCGAGATGCCGCTGATGCCGCCGGAGGCCAGTTCGGCCGGGACGAGGAACAGGCGCAGGCCGATGGCCTGCACCAGCGCGCCGGCGACGACCAGCGCGTAGTCACGGATGGAAGGCCAGTGTTTTTTCATCGTGATTGTCCTTGTGCAATACGCAATGCGTAATCTGTGTTACGTTACGTATTCCGTATTCCGTCCTGTAATTTCACTCCGGCCAACTCTTCGATGATGCCGATCACCGCCGAGTTGTCCAACTCGCCCATGCCGTTTTGGAGCATGGCGTTGAAGAGTTGCGCGTCCACCGCGGCGGAAGGGAGCGGAATGCCGTATTCGCGGGCAGTTTCCAGGATGATGTTCAGGTCTTTGGCCTGCATGTGGGCTTTGAAGCCGGGGGTGCGGTTGCCGGCGAAGAGACGCGGCGGTTTGACGTCCAGCGTCCAGCACTGCGCCGCGCCGCCTTTGATGGCCTCCACCACCTTGACCGGGTCCACGCCCGCTTTCTGGGCAAAGATGAGCAGTTCGCCCATGGCGACCATCTGCGCGGCGACCATAATCTGGTTGGCGGCCTTGGCGACCTGCCCGGCCCCCGCTTCACCGACGTGGGTGACGCTCTTGCTCATGGCGCGGAAGACGGGCATCACCTTTTCGAGCGCTTCCGCCGGGCCGCCGACCATGACGGTCAGCGTGGCGTTGCGCGCGCCGATGTCGCCGCCGGAGACGGGGGCGTCGAGGGAGAGGACGCCGCGTTCGGCGAGACGCAGACTCAAGGTCCGCGCCGTAGCGGGTTTGATGGTGGAATTGTCGACCCAGATGAGGCCGGGATGTGCGCCGTCCAGGATTCCACTTTCGCCCAGCACAACTTTTTCCACATCGGGCGTGTCGGGCAGGTTGGTGAAGATGACATCCACCTGGCGGGCGACTTCGGCAGGCGAAAAGGCGGGCCGCGCGCCCTCGGCGGCGAGTTCGTCCACCGCGGCGCGGGAACGGTTGTGGACAACCAGCGGGAAGCCTGCTTTGAGGATGTTGCGGGCGATGGATTTGCCCATCAGCCCAAGGCCAATGTAACCGACGGTCGGCATGGGTCTCCTTTATGGGGTAGTTGGGGTGAGCGTGGGCGTTTCTGACGGGACGGGCGTATCGCTCGGCGTGGGCGTCATGGTGGGGGTGGGCGTGGCCGTCTCGGTGGGGGTGGGCGTCGGCGTGGGCGGCTGGAGGTTGACGCGAATCGTCCGCTCGGCATAGCCGCCGCTGTGACTGTCTATATGCAGGCGCAGGGTCACCTGCCCGGCGGTAAGGCCGCTCAAGTCCCAGAGATAGGGCGAGACCGAGAGGTCCGAGGTGAGCACTACCCAGCCGGAGCCGGCGTCGTATTCGAGCCGGCCGGCGCTGAAACCGTCCTCGGCCTGGGCGATGAAACTGACGGGGAAGGGCGACTGGCTGATGGTCGTGCCATCGGGCAGGCCGACGAATTCCAGGTGCGCGTGCGGGTCGTCGGCATCGCAGCGCGCCTGAGGAATGAAAATGACCGGGTCAAAGCCCATGTCGCGCGCCCATTGCCGGCCCTGATCGGTTTCTTCAACCCATTTGATGGCCCATTTGTCGGTGATGTTGAGCACCAGTTTGGTTTCGGTGAACTCGGAGCATTCGGGGGTGGCCGTCAGGCCGGTCCAGGTGTCGAGCAGGAGTTCCACCCACAGGTCATGATCGGGGGTCAGGGCGGGCTGTTCGACGTAGAAGTATTCTTCGCGGCGCTCCGGGCACCAGGGAGAGGGCTGTGTGCCGGAGACGGTGCAGATGGTCTGCTCGATGATGCCTTCCGGGCGGGTGAAGGGGGTCGGCTTGCCGTTCGTCAGGTAGGGGACGGCAAAGGTCATGAACTGCGCCCAAACCGGTCCCGCGCCGGTGACGCCGGTGGTGTTGCCCATCGGGCTGTAGTCGGGGTTGCCGACCCAGACGCCGACCGCCAGGTCGGGGGTGTAGCCGAGCGTCCAGTTGTCGCGGGCGTCGTTGGATGTGCCGGTCTTGGCTGCGGCCGGGAAGGGCAGGTTGAGGATGGAGTTGTAACCAAAGACCGGGGCGCGGGCGGCGCGGTCTGAAAGGATGGAGGTGATGAGGAAGACGTGTTGGGGTTTGACCACCTGTTCGCCGCGCGGAATCTGGTACTCGTAAACGACGTTGCCCTGGTAATCTTCGATTTTTGAGATGGCAAAGGGCGGGACGCGCACGCCGCCGTTGGCGAGGACGGCGTACGCGCCGGTCATCTCCAGCAGGCTGACTTCTCCACCGCCGAGGGTCAGCGAGAGGCCGTAGTCGTTGCGCGTCAGGCTGGTGATGCCCAGCCGCTCGGCCATCCCTATCAGGCCGTCTTTCTGGGGTGTGTTCGGATCGTCATAGACGCCGACGAAGTAGAGCGTCCGCACGGCGGGGATGTTGAGCGAGTTAGCCAGCGCCATGCGCGCCGTCACCGGGCCCCAGAACTTGCGGCTGTAATTATCGGGGATGTAGGGCGGGTTGGGGTCGTTGGGCAGCCCTGAGGGCGGGAACTCGGTGCGCACATCCCACAGAAGCGTGGCAGGAGACCAGCCTTTCTCGAAGGCTGCCAGGTAGGTGAGAGGTTTGATTGAGGACCCCGGCTGGCGGGTGGGGCTGACGGCCATATTAATTTGCCCGGCATTTTCCTCGTTGTAGAAGTCGGGCGAGCCGACCATGGTCAGAATCTCGCCGGTGGAGGGTTTGATGGCCACCAGCGCGCCGCCGGTGACGTGCAGGTCGGCAATCGCCGCCACCTGATCGGTGACCATTTGCTGGGCTGCATCTTGCAGGGTGGGGTCGAGCGTGGTGTGGACGGTGAAGCCAGAGCGGTAGATGGTCTGCGGGTCGTAGAGTTTTTCCAGTTCGGTGCGGATGTATTGCACCCAGTGAGGGTAACGGACGTCCACTACCAGCGGAGTGAATTCGTGGGTGCGAATCTCCTCCAGGGCCGCCGCGGCCGCCGGCCCATCCACGCAGACTTTGGACGGGCTGTTGCTGACGGCGATGCAGCCGCGTTCCTCGCTCAAAGCCATCATTGCCAAAATTACGCTTTGGAAGCGCACCAGGGTTACGTCGCGGGAGGCGTAGATGTCATATACCGAGGGGGCCTGCGGCAGACCGGCCAGGAAGGCGGCCTCGCCGAGGGTCAGTTCGTTGGCGCGCTTGCCGAAATAGGTCTCGGCGGCGGCTTCGATGCCGTAGGACAGGTTGCCGTAGTAGATTTCGTTCAGGTAGAGTTCGAGGATTTCGTTCTTGGTGTAGCGGCGTTCGATTTCGATGGCCAGGATGGCTTCGCGCACTTTGCGCATGTAGCTCTGTGAGGCGCGCTCTTCGGGCGAAAGGAGCAGCGCCCGCGCTAACTGCTGGGTGATGGTCGAGGCTCCGGAGACCGTCTCGCCGCTTTTGAGGTTCTGCCAGAAGGCGCGCAGGATGGCGAACGGGTCGAAGCCCTTGTGACTGTAAAAATCCTTGTCCTCGGTGGCAATCGTGGCGGCAACCAGGTTGGGGGAGATTTCCTCCAGTGGCACAAAGGTGCGCCTGCCGGCGCTGGGGTCGTTGATTTCGTAAAGAACGTTACCCTCCCGGTCGAGGATGCGCGTCGTCTCGAATTGCGAGGCGCGGGCGCGCAGGTCTTCCACCGGCGGCAGGTCGCGGGCAATGTCGTAATACTTGTAAATCATGAAAGCCAAGCCGAGAAGGATGACCGCCACGACCACGAAAAGGCCAACGACTGCCAAACGCAGAAAACAGCCCAGCGCGCGCTGCCCGTCGAAACGAGACGGCTTGCGGCGCGGGACGCGCGGCTTGGCAACGCCTTTGGGCCGGCGCACGGTGGCGCTGGCGGGAGGCTCGTAGGCCGCCGGGGTGACGCGCGTGGCGTCCAGGTCCAGTTCTTCCACGCGGCGCGGCAGGGGCATGCCGTCGGCGTCCAGGGCCGGACGGCGCAGACCGCGCGCCGGCGTGATTTCCTCTTCCGGCGGCAGGGTCTCTTCCTCGGATGGATTGGTCAGGCGGCGCAGGCGCTCGCCGGGGTCTTCGGGTGTGGTCATCACAATACCTCGTCGAAAGGTGATACGAGGGAAGATTCTAGCACAAAACCTTTGACCTCCTGCCCAAAGAACCGTATACTTGAATCATGCGCACCTGGTCTCTTGTCCCCGGCGACCCGCTTCAATTGACCCTTGCCGCCGACTTCCGTCTCTGTACGCCAGACTACACCAACGACCATATCTGGGAATTGGAACCCGGCGGCGGCGACCCGGCTGTCCTGGCGCTCTCTACCACCTATGGTCTGCGCGCTCGCCGAATGCGCATCTTTCCGCGCTTCCATCTCCAGGGCCGGGCGCTTTCCGACCCGGCAAATTTTGCCGGCCCGCCTGTTCTGCGCCGTTTTGCCCCCAACTTTCTCTTATTGACCTTTGCGCCTTTTGCCGGCATCGAAGTCGCTGCCGAATACTGGATTCCCGACTCGCATACCGTTGCCGGGCGCATCAACGTCGCCAACCGAAGCCAGGAGCCTGTCTCGCTGTTGCTTGAACTGTGCGGACAACTTGTTCCGCTCGAAGGCCAGCCGATGGCGGCCATCAACATGCAATCGGTGAACGTGCTGACCGGTCGCAGCGCAGACCTGTCGCCGGTTATCTTTCTTACCGGCGGGCCGCTGCCGGGGCCGGGGCCATACCCGTCCTTGACCCTCGACCTGGCCCTTGCTGCGGGAGGGGTGCGCACCCTGACGTGGGTGCAGGCTGCTCTCGCCTCGGCCTCCGAGTCGTTCGAGCACGCCCGCCGCATTGCAACCCGTCCTTGGGACGCCGAAATCGCCCGCCTGGAACTGCTCAACGCTGCCGAAACGGTCGAAATCTACACCGGCGACCCCGACTGGGACGCCGCCTTTGCCTTGAGTCAGAAGCAGGCCTTTAGTCTGTTCTTTGGCCCAAGCGCTCACTTGCCTGCCCCCTCTTTTGTGCTTTCCCGCCAGCCTGACCAGGGCTATTCTCCTAAAGGAGATGGCAGCGATGCGCCTCATTTGTGGAGCGGCCAGCCTGCGCTGGATGCGGCTTACCTGACCGCTAACTTGCCCGGCGCGCCCCACCTGTTGCCAGGGTTGATACGCAACTTCCTTGCGGCGCAATTGCCGGATGGCGCGGTGGATTGGAAACCGGGATTGGCAGGCCAGCGCGGCCGTTGGCAATGCCCGCCTATCTTGGCCAGCCTGACGTGGGACTACTTCCGCCGCTCCGGCGATACACAATTTTTGCAAACTGTCTATCCCAAATTGACCGCCTTCTTGAGCCGCTGGCTCAGCGATGACCACGACCGTGACGGCGACGGCTTCCCTGAATGGGACCATCCCCTGCAGGCCGGTCTGGATGAGCATCCAAGCCACGCCGTTTGGCAGGCCGAAAGTCAGGGCAGCGACATCACCTGTGTCGAAACTCCTTCCCTTGCGGCCATGCTGGCGCATGATTTCCGCGCCCTCGAGCAGATGGCCGCGGCGCTCAACATGCCGGTCAGCGCAACCGAACTTGCCGCTGCCGCATCTAACTTGAGCGCTCACGTCGAGGACTGTTGGGATTCGGCCGCGGCCATCTACCGCGCCCGCGACCGTGACAGTCACCGTTCTCCTGCCGGAAGGCAGATAGCCGCTCAGACCGGCCCCGGTAAACTGACCGTGCGCCAATCCTTTGGCCAGCCGGTCCGCCTGGTGGTGGAACTGCGTTTCAAAGGCGAGAAAATTCGCCGCCCTCGGATCATCTTGCGCGGTAGACTTTCTCGCAACAGCCGAAGCGAACAGTTCGAGCGCACCGACTTTCAGTGGGCCGAAGGGCGGGCAACGGCCACCAGCCGGGGGCTGTTCAGCAGTATCACTTCCATCCAGGTAGAAGGCGTGGAAAGCCGCGACCGCGTCCGCGTGCAGATAATGGATTTCAGCGGCGAGGACATCAGCTTGTGCCTCCCGTTGTGGGCCGGCATTTCGCCGATGCCGCGTGCCCAGGCGCTCGTTCACCGGACGCTGTTTGCCGCCGACCGCTTTGGGCGGCCTTTTGGCATCCCCTGCGCCGTCTATGAGGGCGCAAAGCCAACCGAAACCTACGAAGCGGTGCATTTGCCCTGGAATGCTCTTATCGGCGCTGGCCTGCTGACTTACGGCTTTCGAGACGAAGCCGCGCGGCTTACGGCGCGTCTGATGGCAGCGGTCATCCAGAATCTCAAGAAACAGCGTGCTTTCTACCGCGCCTATCACGCCGAGACGGGCGTTGGCCTTGGTGAGCGGAATCCGCTGCACGGTCTGGCCCCTCTCGGCCTGTTCCTGCAAACGCTGGGGGTGGAAATCCGCTCGCCGCATGAGGTGATTCTGCATGGCAGAAACCCATTTCCGTGGCCGGTTACGGTAAAATATAGGGGTCTGACGGTAACCCGTCGCATTGAGCAGACAACGATTGTCTTCCCTAGCGGACAGACGACGACGCTGGACGACCCCGTAGAGGTTCTTGTTACCGAAGACTAGGAGACTTGCGTGGAAAATGCCCCCATTCAGTTGTTGATGACGGCCATTGTCCAGGAGCAGGATGTGGATGTGGCCGAGCGTGCCCTGGCTACCCTGAAAGCGCCCGTTATCCATTTGTCCAGCACCGGCGGTTTCCTGGGGCGGCGCAATGCTACGCTCCTAATTGGTTTACCAGAAGGGATGGAAAGGGAAGCGATGGCTGCCCTGCAAAAATCCTGCCGCCAGCGGGTAGAGTACCTGGCCACACCGCTGGAGGGCGCGCCGCTACCCATCCCGACGCCCATCCCGGTGACGGTGGGCGGCGCAACGGTCTTTATCCTGCCGGTGGAACGGTTCGAGGAGTTTTAGCCATGAAACTGATCATTGCCATCATCCGCGACGCAGACGCCGACTCTGTAACCCAGGCGCTGACGAATGCCAACTTCCGCGTGACGCGTACTGCCTCGACGGGCGGCCTGTTGCGGCGCGGCGTGACCACGCTGCTGATCGGCGTGGAGGCCGACCGCGTGGAGGCGGCCATCCAGGTCATGAAGAAAGAGTGCACCCCTGCCGCCGAGGGCGAAAAGCGGGCGACGGTGTTCGTGGTGCCGGTGGAGAGGTATGAGCAGGTGTGAGGGGGAGGCTGTCTGACATTAATTACAGGTGAAACCATTGACAATATCTCGGGGGGGGGGGCTAAAATCTTATTAGGGGAGACGGAGAAATTTCAATTGCAACATGGAGGATATTTCATGAAGAAAATCTGGAAGAGCACAATGTTTTTGATGATCATGAGTGTGTTGTTACTCGTGTCAGTGGAACCGGCCTACGCAGGTGACAAAACACCGCCTCCGGATCCCAAAGATTTTGTTACAATAAGTACTGCGGTTTCGATGCCTGGTCCAAGTAGCAATGAACAGCCCAACGGGGGATTTTCTACACTGAACGGGGCAAATCCGGCACCTGGCGGAGGGACTCTGACGGCTGTAATTGGGATTGAGACGGGTCTGGGTCTGATACGAGGGTACGCTCAATCACAACTAAGTCCGGATGTCCAGTTGCTTTGGACGCTCTGTGGAAAGGTAAATTATCTGAAACGAAATGGTGTACAGATAGCGTCAGCATCCGAGTCTTGTGTCTACTTTAAAGCGGGAGGTCAATCTATAACAGTGAATACTTCTTGGAAAACCAACCCTCATGGCACCTTCACAGAGCAAACCTATCATAGATTTGTTCAGGTTGGGGGTTGGTCGTGGACTCCAACCTTGGACTTCAGCGCCACCCTGCCTTGACATTCCACAAGATATCTCTTTAAGGGCAACCCGCAAACAACCCGCCAATCCGTCTTCCTATGTTAATTTAGACTCTACTGCAAAAAGGCCGTTTTACCGCCGAGAGCGCCGAGTACGTGGAGCGTTGGGTAATGAAGGTCTCTGCGCTCTCATCGTTCTCTGTGGTGAGTTTTTGCAGTGGACTCATTTAGGCATACCAACGAGGTCGTAAATCATGAAGAAATATACACTTTGGATAACACCGCTCCTGCTCTTTTTCCTGTCCCTCGTTCTTTTCTCTTGCGGTTCCAGTCAGCCATTTTCCGCAATAACAACCCCCATTCCCACCCCCCTCTTTACAGTCCCTACGCCTTTTGTGCTGGATGAGATTTTGTCTTCGTCGCAATTCTCGCCTGCAAACGCGCCCCTCTGTCCAGACGAAGAGTATTATCGGAATCTGCCTGCGGATTTTTATAGTAAAAAGTGGCCATCCTGGATAGCCAACCCTCCCATACCTTACGGCCAGACGATGGGGTTAATGGGCGTTTCAGATGGAACCCTTCTCGCGCTCAATACATACGAAGTTCCCGAACAAACAACCGTCACAGCCACAATCCGGTATTATTACATGGGAACCGGGCCAGGGGATACGGCTCCAGTTTCGATACGCTTTATCCTGCTGGTAGACGAGCAACAGGTCATAACAAAGTTTGACAGTCGTGATGAGGCTCTTCCATTCCTGGATGTTATTATCCATCCGGGTGATGATGAGGCCATAACTTTTGATGTTCCGCCTCTTGAGCCCGGTATCCATGATATCAACCTGATTGGATTCCCTGGCGTGGACCAGGAACCGAATTGGTTGGTTGTAAATCCCTATTGGACGTATCGCTTCACACTGGTGTCGGGAGGCGAGAACGCTCTTCTGCTGCGGCCCTACACCCAACTCAAGGCCAGCAACCGCTCGATATTCAAACGGGATATGGACAAAATGTTTCTTAGTCTTAATCTATCGCTAGAGAGGAATGAACTACTGGACTGGAATTATCCCAACCCGCTCCTGCCGGTTCCAATCGGGCAACCGATCGATTTCTATATCTATGCCGGATATAAAAATATCGTCTTCTCTGATTATCCGGGCATACCGAATGCGAGAGAGCAGCCTTTTGCGCTTATCCTATTGGATGATTACCGGCAAAGCGCCTTTTCGGATGAGACCCCGGTGATTTATGGGATTGTGTCAAATACCACAGCCTGGTCTCGCATTCCGGTCCATTATTCTCCTTCCCAAACTCCCGGCTCTCACCAGCTGGTGGTAATACGCATTACCTACCCCGGTTTCCCGTCTTGCTTGTTAAATCCTGAGGGAAGAACGTATCCTGTTGATGTAGATATTAGCCGTGTGTGGTACGAAATTGTGCCATAATCTAGTACCTTACCAATCTAATATTGACAAGTTTGGATAGAGGCGTTTGAGCTTGGTGCGAGCGTTATCCATGCTAAATTGCCAGTCGATGGTCGTGTGTTGCGCGTTGCGAGCCGCTTCCCAAGCGGTGATTTCACAAGTCAAAGTTTGTATGTCTGGGATGCGCTC
>DAOTVO010000052.1:0-12851 GCA_034436335.1 Anaerolineales bacterium
GACTGCTTACCATTTTGAATCAATTTCAGCAACGCAGCCCGTTCATTGTCCGTCAAATCAACAATGTAAATTTTGTTTGCCATCGCTCTCTCCTGAATTGCCTGTTTGCCCACAGTGTACCAGAGGCGATGAACTTATCAGCATTATTTTGGAAAGGTACTAGAAGCGAATTATGACAAAACTCTGGCCGCCCTTGTCTCGGCCCTCGACGCCCGCGACCGCGAAACAGAAGGCCATAGCACCCGCGTCGGCGCAATTGCCAGCCGGCTCGGTCAATACCTGGGATTGGCCGCCTCCGAAGTCAAAGCCCTCGAGCGCGGCGGCTTGCTGCACGACATCGGCAAAATCGGCATCCCCGATGTCATCCTGCTCAAGCCCGGCCCGCTTACCGACGAAGAATGGCAAATCATGCGCCAGCACCCCGAAATCGGCGCCCGCATCGTCGCCAATGTCCCCTTCCTGAGCGACGTCATCCCCATCATCCGCGGCCATCATGAACGCTGGGACGGCTCTGGCTATCCGCAGGGATTGCGCGGCGAGCAAATCCCCCTCCTGGCACGCATCTTTGCCGTCGCCGACGCCTTCGACGCCCTCATCAGCGACCGCCCCTATCGCAAAGGCATCTTTCTGAAAACCGCCCTTGCCTATCTGAAAGAACATGCCGGGACATTATTCGACCCCGAAATCGTGGCCGCTTTCATCCAAATGCTGAAAGAAGAACGTTTCAAAGACCTTCTGCCGTCCTGAATCAGCGCAGCGCGGCCTCGAACGCTTCCACCGCCCGTTCCACCCCCAGGTCATCAATCCAGTAATGCAACACCAGGCGGAAAAGCCGCCGCCCGGCGACATCCACCAGCACGCCGCGCTGCTTGAGCCGCGCCGCAACTTCCTCTTCGGAATAAGGGACCGATTCATTCAGGGAGAGAAAGACCATATTCGTCGCCGGTTCGTTCACCGCCAGACCATGAACCTGCTTCAGCCCCTCGAACAGTTTCCTCGCCCGCGCGTGGTCCTCCCCCAGCCGCAGGGACATCTTCTCGATGGCGATGATTCCCGCCGCCGCCAGCACCCCGGCCTGACGCATCCCCCCGCCGAGCATCTTGCGGATGCGGCGCGCCTTGTGGATGAACTCCTTCGAGCCGCACAGCATCGAGCCGACCGGCGCGCACAACCCCTTGCTAAGGCAGAACATAACCGAATCCACCGGCGCGGTCAACTCGCGCACCTCCACTCCCAGGGCGGCCGCGGCGTTGAAGATGCGCGCCCCATCCAGGTGGATGGCTAGCCCGTGACGGTGGGCCAGGTCGGCCAGTTGACGCGTGGATTCGGGCGTCAGCACCACGCCGCCGCAGCGATTTTGCGTATTCTCCAGACAGACCAGGCGCGTCACCGGCTCATGCGGGTCATCGGCGCGGATGGCCGTCTCTACATCCGCCAGCGCCAGCGAACCATCGGGCCGATTGGACAGTTGACAGGAATGCACCCCGCCCAGCGCCGAAACGCCCCCCGCCTCGTGCAGGAAGATGTGGGAGCAGTTGCCGACGATGATTTCGTCGCCGCGCCCGCAATGCGTCAGCAGGGCCGTCAGATTGCCCATCGTTCCCGAAGCGACGAACAGCGCTGCCTCCTTGCCGGTGCGCTCGGCGGCCAATTCTTCCAGACGGTTAACGGTCGGGTCCTCGCCATAGACATCATCGCCCACCTCCGCCTGCGCCATGGCGGCGCGCATTTCGGGCGTCGGTTTCGTTACGGTATCAGAACGCAAGTCAACGAATTCCATACTTTCCTTCCTCCTTACCTCTTACTTCTTAATTCTCACTCCTCGCTTCTCGCTACATTCCCTCTTGCCTCCTCCAGCGCCGCTTCCAATTCCGGCGGCAGGGGAGCCTCGAAGGCCCTCGGCGCGGATTCTCCCGGCAGGATCATCTTGAGCCGAAAGGCGTGCAGAAAATGACGGTTCAAAGAAAGCGTGGCTTTGCGCCGCCCATAGACCGTATCCCCTGCCACCGGACAACCCAGGAAGGCCAGATGGACACGAATCTGGTGCGTGCGCCCGGTCAGCGGATGGACTTCCAGCAGAGTGTGCGCCGGGAAAGTTTCGAGCGTGCGGTACTCGCTGACCGCGGCGCGCCCTTTTTCGAGCGGCGTGACCGCCATCAATTTGCGGTGCGTGGTATTGCGTCCGATGGGCGCTTCAATGCGGCCCACAGGGGTCGGCGGCCTGCCGTCCACCAGCGCCAGATAGGTCTTCTCCACCGTCCGGCTGCGGAACTGGTCCTGCAGCCAGCGGTGCGCCTGCTCGTTTTTGGCGATCACCAGCAGGCCGGAGGTCTCCTTGTCGAGGCGGTGGACGATGCCGGGACGTTCCTCGCCGCCGATTCCCTGCAAGTCGGGAGCGTGTGCCAGCGCAGCGTGGACGAGCGTCCCGCTCTCATGACCCGGCGCGGGGTGCACGACCATCCCGGCCGGTTTGTCCACGATGAGCAGGTCGCCGTTCTCGAAGATGACCTTGAGGGGAATATCCTCCGGGACAAGACCGCTGGGAGCGGGGGGCGGAATGCGCACCTCGACCCGCGCGCCAGGCTCCAGGTCCAGACCCGCTTTGAGCGCCGGTTGCCCGTTCACCTGCACGAATCCGTCCCGAATCAACCCCTGCAGGCGCGAACGGGAAAATTCCGGCAGACAGGCGGTCAGGAATACGTCCAGCCGTTCGCGTCCGGGTTTCTTGAAAACGAAACGTTCTACGCGCTCACTCACTGCTTCCCTCTTCAACAGGTGGTTGCTTCTTTCTCGACTGTCTTTCTTTGAGCAAGATGCCCAGCAGCATGATGCCAACGCCGAGCGTAATGCTGGAATCGGCGATGTTGAAGATGGGGAACGCGCCCACCGAGATGAAATCGGTGACGTGCTGGAAGCGGAGGCGGTCAATCAGATTGCCAACCGCCCCGGCCAACTGCATGGCGAGCGCCAGCCGCAGCCACCACTCGCGTTCGACGCGGGGGAAATAGTAGAGGATAGCCGCCGCGACCAGGATGGCCAGCGCGGTGAAAATCAGGTTCCCCTCCTGAAAGATGCCAAAGGCCGCGCCGGTGTTGTACCAGTGACGGATGCGGGCATAGGGCAACAGCCAGGCCATGCTTTCAGGAAGCCAGTCGGTCCCCAGCGGAATGTGCAGGCGCACCAGGGCTTTCGTCCACTGGTCGAGGGCAAGGATGCCGCCGCTTGCCAGAAGCAGGCAAAGGTAATCGAGCAGGATTCTTCTCTTGTGTGGGGTTTCTTGGGTCAAGCGTTACTCCTCAATGTAAACGCGCGGCACGCGCGTATTGATGTTGGTGAGAATTTCGTAGGGGATGGTGCCGGCCCAGGCAGCCAGGTCTTCGGCGGTGATGGCCTGCCCCTCGGATTCGCCGAGCAGGATGACTTCGTCACCGTTGAAGGCCGAGTCGTCGCCGATATTGACCATCATCTGGTCCATACAGATGCGCCCCACCTGCGGGTATTTTTTGCCGTGCAGAAGAACCTGCGCCTTGTTAGACATGGCGCGGAAATACCCGTCTCCGTAGCCGACCGGAATGGTGACGACGCGCGTCGGACGGTCGGACTGCCAGGTGGAGCCGTAACTGACAGGATGCCCGGGCTGGACAACCTTGAAGTAGACGACCCGCGACTTCCACGTCAGCGCCGGGCGGACCTCGAGGCGGGTTGCCGCGTGATGGCAGGGATTGACGCCGTAGAGCATGAGGCCGGGGCGCACCATGTCGAAGTGACTTTCAGGCAATTGCAGGATGGCCGCCGAGTTCGCCATGTGACGCAACGGCATGGGCAGACTGCGTTTTTCGTAAAAACGCAGGACTTCATTGAAGCGTTCTAGTTGCAAACGGGCGTGAGTCAGGTCGGGGGAATCGGCGTTGGCGAAGTGAGAGTAGATGCCCTCCACCTCGACATGACGGCACTTCAGCGCGGCTTCCTGCAGGGTGTGAGCGTTGTAGTAATGGACGCCGATGCGTTCCATGCCGGTATCTATCTTCAGATGGACTTTAGCCTTGCGGCCTGCGGCGCGGGCGGCGGAGTCAATCTGTTCCAGGCGCTCGACCGAAGAAGCAGTGAAGGTCAGGTCGTATTCGAGGTAGCGCGGCACCTGTTCGCCCCAGATTCCGCCCAGCACCAGAATCGGTGTGCGGATGCCGAGTTGACGCAGGTAGATGCCCTCTTCCAGCACGGCGACGCCGAAGTAGTCGGCCAGCGGCGCGAGGGCGCGCGCCGTCTCGCCCAGGCCGTGTCCGTAGGCGTTGGCCTTGATGACCGGCATGACCCCGGCCGGAGCGGCCGCGGCGCGGATGATTTCCAGGTTGCGGCGCAAGCGGGAGAGATTCACTTCCGCCCAGGTGGCGCGCACCCCATCGTTGACGGCAATCACCGGTTCGTTAATGGACATGGGGCTTATTTTACTGCTTCTTGAACAAACCGGTAGCAAACTCCTTGCACAAATTGTCCTCCACTCAAACTTGAAACCGGCTGATAGTTGCCTGTTAGCCGTCTATTAGGTTGAAGTTCGCCGCCGTCTTTATAATCAATGTGATACGGAATTCATTCCGCACTGCACGAAATGTTTTTTGGAGGACTCTCCTATGAAAATTGTAACCGACTGCGCCGCCGACCTGACGACCGAAGAGCGCGAACGATTAGGGATTATCGAAGCCCCGTTATACATCCAGTTCCCCGAAGGCGAGGTCAACTCTGCTGACCTGACGCCAGACGAATTCTACGACCGGCTGGAGGCCATGCGGCCGCAATTCCCAAGCACCGCTCAACCTTCTAGCGGAACTTTTGCCGAGATTTACCGGGCGATTCCCGACGCCGAAATTATCTCTATCCATGTTTCCTCCGGCTTGAGCGGCACGATTAACTCGGCTCGCATGGGCGCCGAACAAGTCACGGGCAAAAAGATCGAGGTGGTAGACTCGATGACTCTTTCAGGCGGACAACGCTTCCAGGTACTCGCTGCTGCCAGCGCCGCCGTCAAAGGCGGGAACATCGCTGCCATTCTTGACCGGCTGACCAAAATTCGCCGGCAAACCGAGGTCATTTACACCCTTGAAACGCTCGAATACCTGGCACGCGGAGGACGAATCGGACGAGTTCAGGCTCTTTTCGGCTCGGTGCTCAAAATCAAGCCCATTATCCACGTAGAAAAATCCGACGGCAAATACAGCACGGTTGGCAAGACCCGCACTATCCCGGCCGCGCTGGAAACCATCGCCGACCATCTGCGCCAGGAGTACGAGGAAAAGGCGCTGTGGATCAGCGTAATGCACGGACGCTATGAAGAGGGCGCGCAATCGCTGGCCACCCTGCTCAGACAAAAACTGAACATCGCCAAACTGGAAATCCTGCGCATCTCGCCTGTGCTGGGCGTCCACACCGGGCCGGGCATCGTCGGCGCGGCGGTCGTCCCGATGGACGTGATGGCAGACTTGGCATAAAATGCATCGCTTGGAGCAAGAAAAGCCTCCCGAAAGTTCTAACCTTTGGGAGGCTTTTACACATTTTTTGTAACTATCTACCCAATGAGGCCGGGATGGTTCATCGCAGCAAAAGAGGCTAACTTTCTCCGCAGATTGCGCAGATTTCCCCTATGGGTACGATGTCGCCGATTTTCTCCCCCTCTGCGTCCTCTGCGACATCTGCGGATAATTTCCGAGACCAGGGTAGACAGTGACCATTTTTGCGTTCTTTTTACCCACTTCTAAAACGCGGGTCACGCTGAAGAGTAAGCCGCAGTCCGTTTTCGAGTGAAATTGAAGGCTTGTAATTGAGTCGTTTGCCGGCCAGGGCAATGTTGGCGCACATACGCAAGACGCCGCTGCTCACCTGGGGATTGGTGACGATATTGGAAGAACTGCCGGTAACGTTGAGCACCAGGCGCGCCAGATCGAGGATGCTCGTCTCCTCGCCGGACCCGACGTTGATAACCAGACCGTTAATGTTGGGCGCCGTGGCGGCGGCCACCAGGGCGCTGACGACATCATCCACATAGACAAAATCACGCGTCTGGCTGCCATCTCCGTTGATGACGATCGTCCCATCGCCCACCGCTTGCCGCAGCATGTAGGGCACAACCGGCGGATGAGAAGGCGGCAGGTGTTGGCCGGGCCCATAGGCGTTGAAGATGCGCAGGCAGACGGTCTCGATGCCCCACAGTTCTCCCAGCGTGCGGACGTAGTACTCGGCGGCCAGTTTGGAGACCGCATACGGCGAACGCGGACGGGGCGCCTGCCCCTCGCTCAGCGGTTGAGCCTCCTGTTCGCCGTAGATGGCCCCGGAGGAGGCCAACACCACGCGTCGGATGCCGACATCGCGCATCGCCTCCATCAGGCTGACGGTCCCGCCAACATTAGATGCGTTGTACTCGCGTGGGTAGAGGATGGATTCGGAGACGTATACTCGCGCCGCCAGGTGATAGACGCAGTCCACCTCCTGGAGCAGCGTCCACAACTTGGGCCGGTCGTTGACGTCGCCGCGGGTGAAGTGGACGCCGGGGTCGAGGGCCTGTGGGTCGCCGGTGGAGAGATCATCCAGGGCGCGCACCTGATGGCCCTCGCGCACGAGGCGGTTGGCAAGATGAGAACCGAGGAATCCGGCTGCGCCGGTGATGAGGAAAATCATGCGAGCGGATTATACCTGATTGGACGCCTCTCAAGCGCCGAAGTTGGGGAGCGCCTTTGTGTGCTTGCAGCCCTGCCAGATTTCCTGAGGGAAGATGATGCGGTTTGAGCCTGGCAAGGTTTCCAGGGAGAGACCGGTATTCAAGTCAATCCCGCAGCGCAAATAGGCTTTGTAGATGAGTTGGCTGCAATAATAAGCGTCTTCGCGGTCAGGATCGAGGAAATTCAGGTTGTAGGGTTTGCCGACCTGCGCCAGGCAATATTCGGCCACCTCTTTGCGAATGGCGTCTTGCTCTTCTGGCAGCAGACCGCGTCCCTCCAGGGGGTAGGCAATGCCAATCAGTTCATCAATCAGGAGGCCGCGCTGGGCGACCATCTTTTCGGCCTCCCAATGCCCGTCCGGGACCTGGAAGGTGATCACGCCGCGCGTTCCGGATTCGACGCAGCGCCCGGCCGGCCCCAGGTAGAGGGCTACATGATCCACTTCGCCGGGGACGAGCCGCCCCACCAGTCGCCAGAACTCGCCGGGCAGGATGTCGGGTTTGCCGTTCATGGTGCAGAGCACATCGCCGGTCTGAAGGCGCAGGCCGTTGATCATCGCGGAATGGATCATAAGCGTTTCGCTCTCAAGAGGACGGAGAAGAGGGAAATGGATCGGGAACGACGGCGTAGCTCACGGCATTCTTTGAGCCGGCTTTGACCTGGTACATGAGTTGATCGGTCAGCGTAATCATCTGGCCAACGCTGACGGCAGGTCGTAAAAAGGTCAGGACGCCTATGCTGAAGGTGACCGGCCAATCTTGAGCGCGCATGGCGGCGAGCAGTTCATCCTGCAAGCGGTTGATGGCGGCGGTCAGCGCTTGCGGTTCGGTTTCCATCATGAGAATGATGAATTCGTCGCCGCCCAGACGGGCGACGGCGTCCTCCGGGCCGATTTGCTGGGCAATCGTCTCCACAACGGTGACCAAGACCACGTCGCCTGTCGCGTGGCCGAGGGAGTCGTTCACGTTCTTGAAATTATCCAAATCGAGATAGACCAGGGTGCAGGCGGGCGGCGTCGGGCGGGCAAACAGGATGCGGGTGTTGACGAGTTCGTAAAAGGCCCGCCGGTTGAGCGCGCCCGTGAGCGGATCGGTGCGCGCATGGCGGCGTTCCTCGTCCAGGACGCGCCGGAGGGCGTCCAACAACAGGCTGATGACGATGAAAACGAGCAGGCGCGTCACCGTGTTCCAGGCAACGACGAAAGTGCTCGAAAATATCTCGCCGGCCAGCAGGTTCGAAATGCTCCACGTCAACACAGCCAGGGCCGAGATCAACAGACCGGCGTGCCGCCCCACCCCCCAGGAAACAATTGAGACCGGCAGCAAGTAGAAGAGGGAAAAGGTCAATTCAAAGCCGGTAAGATAGTCAATCGCGCCCAGAAGCAGCACCAGCACAAAAGAGAGAATCACCAGTTTCAGGCGCGATTGGTTCTCTAGATAGAGAAGAGAGGTATAAAGGACAAATTTCTTCGATTTCATGGTTGTCCGCATTAATCATAAAGGCTATAGTGCCTAATGTCAAAGGCAAAAACTGCCGATTGCCATTTGCTTCTCCCTGCCGGCTCGTATAAAATAACAACAGTTCTCCCTCTGCCCTTCCAACCCCTGGATTACTGACCATCCGATTACCCGACTATTAGACTAACAAAGGAGTTCCCCTTGGCCCTCAAAAAAATGCTCTCCGGTAACGAAGCGGTGGCGCGCGGCGCCTGGGAGGCCGGCGTGCAGGTCGCCTCGGCCTACCCCGGCACGCCCAGCACCGAAATCCTGGAAAACTTCGCCCTCTTCCCCGGCGTCTATGCCGAGTGGGCCACCAACGAAAAAGTGGCCGTAGACGTGGCCGTCGGGGCGGCCTACGCCGGCAAACGCGCCCTGGCGGCGATGAAGCACGTCGGGCTGAACGTGGCCGCCGACTCGTTCATGTACGCCTCCATGACCGGCACCGAGGCCGGGCTGGTCATCGTCAGCGCCGACGACCCGGCCATGCACTCCAGCCAGAACGAGCAGGATAACCGCACCTTCGCCAAGTTCGCCCGCGTCCCCTGCCTGGAGCCCTCCGACAGCCAGGAGGCCAAAGACCTGACCGTGGCCGCCTTCGACCTCTCCGAGCGCTTCGACACGCCCGTCCTCTTGCGCCTGACCACCCGCATCTGCCACTCCACCAGCGCGGTGGAACTGGGCGAGCGCGGCGAAATCCCGGCCGAGGCCAAACCCTTCCCGCGCAACCCGGCCAAATACGTGATGGTGCCGGGCAACGCCATCAAGCGCCACCCGGTCATCGAAGAGCGCATCCGCCGCATCGCCGAATATGCCGAGGACTTCCCCTTCAACCGCATCGAACGGCGCGGGCGCGCCCTGGGCATCCTCACCTCCGGCGTCTCCTACCAATACGCCCGCGAGGTCTTCCCCGAGGCCTCCATCCTGAAACTGGGCATGTCCTGGCCGCTGCCGGAGCGGCTCATCCGCGACTTTGCCGCCTCGGTGGAGCGGCTCATCGTCCTGGAGGAACTCGACCCGTTCATCGAGGAGGGGGTGAGACTGATGGGAATCGCCTGCGAGGGGAAGAGCATCTTCCCGCTGACAGGCGAATTCGACCCCGCGGTGGTGCGCGCCGCGGCGGTTCGCGCCGGACTGCTGCCTGCTCCCGTTACCGAGGCCGCCCCGGCCCCCGACGTCGGTCCGCTCCCCGCCCGTCCGCCGGTGCTGTGCCCGGGCTGCCCGCACCGCCCGACCTTCTACGTGTTGAACAAGTTGAAGGTGCCGGTCAACGGCGACATCGGCTGCTACACCCTCGGCCTCATCCCGCCGCTGAGCGCCATCCACACCTGCGGCTGCATGGGGGCGGGCATTGCGGTGGCTCATGGGGCCGCGCAGGCCGGGAGTCCCGAACGACACGTGGCCGTCATCGGCGATTCGACCTTCTTCCACACCGGCATCCCGGCGCTCATCAACGTCGTCTACAACCAGGCTCCGGTGGTGACCGTCATCCTCGACAACCGCATCACCGGCATGACCGGCCACCAGCCCAACCCCGGCACCGGTCAGACCTTGATGGGCAAAGAGACCACCCTGGTGGAGTTGGAGCCGCTGGTGCGCGCCTGCGGGGTCAAACACGTGCGCACCCTTTCGGCGCTGGACGTGAAGGAAATCGAGAAGACGCTCAAGGAATACGTCAAACTCGACGAGCCGTCGGTCTTGATTGTGCAGGAGCCGTGCGCCCTGCTGCCCGAGGCGCGCAAGAAGTGGATGCCGCTGGAGGTACATGCCGACATTTGCAACGGCTGTACGCTGTGCTTCCGCATCGGCTGCCCGGCCATCCTGAAGAGCGAGGAACTGGACGAGAAGACCGGGCGCCCCAAAGCGCTGATTGACGCCAGCCTGTGCACCGGCTGCGAGGTCTGCGCCCAGATTTGCCCGCGCGACGCCATCACCTTCCGCCCGGATAGCGTCTTTGTGGAGAAGACGCGGTAATAACCGGAGATAACCGGAGATGAACGGAGATAACCGGAGATGAACATGTCGGTGGATGACTTGCGGGAGAAATAGGCTCTTGAAAAAACCGGCAAAAAGGTGTATCTTTGTTGTAGAAACATACAGGAGGTAGCCTTATGCTCACAAAAGTTCAAAAATGGGGCAATAGCCTTGCCTTGCGAATCCCGAAAGCCTTTGCGATTGACGCTCAATTAGCGCACGATTCTCTGGTTGAAATCAGCCTCGTCAAAGGCAGAATTATTGTGACGCCGGTTGCTTCAGCGCCGAGTTGGACGCTTGAAGAATTGCTTGCAGGGATCACCCAAGACAATCTTCACGCTGAAGTGGATACGGGATTTGCCGTAGGAAACGAGATTTGGTGAGCCTATGGCATACGTTCCCGACAGCGGCGACATTGTTTGGATGATGTTCAATCCGCAAGCAGGACATGAACAAGCGGGGCATAGACCGGCGCTGGTTTTGTCTCCCGAAGCCTATAACGGCAAAGTTGGTCTGGCCTTGTTTTGCCCGATTACCGGTCAAGTCAAAGGGTATCCGTTTGAAGTTTTGATCCCTGAGGGGTTGGCAGTGAAGGGCGCAATCTTATCTGATCAAGTCAAGAGTCTTGATTGGAAAGCAAGGCAAGCAGAATTCATTTGCAAGTTGCCACCTGAAAAGTTCAATGAAGTCGTCAAGAAGTTAAGCGCCTTGATTCGCGAGCCACTGCAAAACAGGTAGGGGTGCAGAGCAAAAAGCGTGCCAACATTGCCTGCGCCTGCAAGCCAGGATCATTATCCTGCTCCTCTCTGTTTCTCTCTGTTTCTCTCTGGTCTTCTCTGTTCATCTCTGTTTATCTCTGGTTTTCTCTGGTCTTCTCTGTTCATCTCTGGTTTTCTCTGGTCTTCTCTGTTCATCTCTGGTTCATCTCTGGTTCACCCTGCCGGCACGCTATCCTGGCGGGAGATGAGAACAAAAGGAGTCCTCATGAAAGATGTCATCAACTTCCTTCTCTGCGGAGTCGGCGGTCAGGGGACGGTGCTGGCCAGCGACGTGCTGGTCAATGTTGGGCTGGCGGCCGGGCTGGACGCCAAGCAGGCCGAAGTGCACGGCATGAGCCAGCGCGGCGGCAGCGTCACCAGTCACGTGCGCTGGGGGCGTGAAGTGCATTCCCCCATTGTCGGCGCGGGCGAAGCGGACGTCCTGCTCGCCTTCGAGAAACTGGAGGCCGTGCGCAACCTGCGCGCCCTGCAGCCGGGCGGCGTGGCGCTCATCAACACCCAGGCCATCGTCCCGCTGACGGTCACCTCCGGCGGGCAGACCTATCCCTCGGATGACGAAATCCGCGCCGCCTTCGCCGCCCTGACCCGGCGCGTCCATTTCGTGGACGGCGAGCGCATCGCCGAGGAACTGGGCAACCTGCGCGTCGCCAACGTCGTCCTCTTGGGGGCGCTCTCGGCCCTGCTGGAGGCCGACCCGGCCCTGGAGGGCGCCGCGCTGACGCCTGAGACGTGGATGAACGTCATCGAAGCGCGCGTCCCGCCCAAGTACCTGGAGTTGAACCGCCGGGCGTTTGAAGAGGGGAGGAGGGCGGTGGGCGGTGAGCAGTGAACAGTGTTCAGTGTTCAGTGTTCAGTGGACGGACTAGCGACTAACGGCTCATGACTCCCCAAACCGTTGCAGACTTCCGAAGTCTGTGAGACTTCGGAAGTCTATCTGAATCCACTCCCTTTGCACGCGTTCTCGGAGAGAAGGCTTGAGGCTGCCCGGTGTACCCAAATCAACGGAACAGCCGCCGAATCGCTGCGTCAATTCGGCATGTCGCTGTTTCAGGACTTGCAGGATGAATTCTCGTTTCATGCTTGAATTATAATACAAGCATCTTGAAATCCCTCCCCGCCACTGATGACCACTGCTCACTGATAACTGATAACTGTTCACTGATAACTGCTCACTGAACCCCATGCCCACCCCTTACGAAATCGCCCTCGCCCTCATCCGCCAAGCCGCCCCAGCGGAGACTGCCAAAGTCTACCCGCCCTCCTTCGTGCGCACTTGCACCTGGCGCAATTGCAGGTGTTCGTGACCCCATTCGTGCATTCGTGGACGGTAACCCCATGCCCACTCCCTACGAAGCCCTCGCCCGCATCCGCCAAGCCGCTGAGACCGGCGCCACATCGCTCGACCTTTCTGGGCTCGGTCTCACCTCCCTCCCGCCCGAAATCGGCGCGCTCTCCAGCCTGCAGCGGTTAGACCTTCAACGTAACCAACTCACCGCCCTCCCGCCCGAAATCGGCGCGCTCATCCGCTTGCAAGAGTTGAACCTTTGGAACAACCATCTCACCGCCCTGCCGCCCGAAATCGGCGCGCTCTCCAGCCTGCAAAAGTTGATCCTTTGGGGCAACCAACTCGCCTCCCTCCCGCCCGAAATCGGCACACTCACCTGCCTGCAAGAGTTGAACCTTTGGGACAACCAACTCACCTTCCTCCCGCCCGAAATCGGCGCGCTTGCCAACTTGCAAACCTTGAACCTGGAACGCAACCAACTCGCCGCCCTGCCGCCCGAAATCGGCGCGCTCTCCAGCCTGCAAGTGTTAGTCCTTTCGCGGAACCAACTCACCGCCCTGCCGCCCGAAATCGGCGCGCTCACCAGCCTGCAAAAGTTGAACCTTCGGGA
>DAOTVO010000053.1:0-3659 GCA_034436335.1 Anaerolineales bacterium
TCGTGTTTAATTGTTTTTTTGCAGTGGATTCACAAAATGAATTTTGTTTTCCAGGAGGCCCGATGACCGAACTCGACCGTCTGCTCGAAAACTGGGAAAGTGTTTACAAAAAGGGGCTGCTCACCTTCTGGCTGCTCCTGCTGCTGGACGAGAAGCCGCGCTACCCCTACGAGATGAGCGCCGAGGTGATGCGCGCCAGCCAGGGGACGCTCGGCGCCGACGATAACAGCATTTACCGCGCCGTCAGCCGCTTTGAGGAGATGGGGCTGGTGGCCAGCGAAGTCGGGGCCTCCAGTCTCGGCCCGCCGCGCAAGTACTACCACCTGACCGACGACGGCCGCGCCTTGCTGCGCCGCTTCATCGAACGCAATGTCCTCATTTTCCAGCACTCCGAAGTCGCGGAGCGCATCCGCCGGATTTTAGAGAAAGGAGCAACCGATGAGCAGTAAATCCTCTCTTTCCATCGAACAACTCGAAGCCCGTCTGCCGCGCCTGGAGAAATGGCTCTATCTCTGCCTGGGCGCGGCGGTCGTCATGCTCATTCAGGGCTTTATCAAATACTACGAAAATACGCTGCTGACCAATCTGATGTTCTGGTTGATGGAAAATCAGGGCATAGATATCTGGCAGTTCATCCCGCAGTATTTGTCCCAAGGAAGTTACGTTCAACTGTCTCTTTGGCGGTTGCTGCTCTGGCTGGCAGTCGAACTGGCGGCGCTCTTTCCGGCGGCGATTTTGGGCCTGTCCTCGCGCTGGCGCCGTGTGCCTCTTGCCAAACGCCTCGACCTGATCGGCGGCTTCCTGCTGACGGGCTGGATCAACCTTCTCGCCCTGGGCGCGACCGACCTGCTCAACATGGGCGGCGGGTACAATGCCTTGGTCGTCCTCTATCTGCTGCTGCTCGGCGGCGGGTACCAGTCGCTGCGCCGCAAACGCGACCGGGCGGAGGAGATTTTCCCGTAACAGAGAGCAAGAGAGACCAGGCTTCTTAAAGAAACCTGGTCTCTCCGGTCTTGTGATAAACTTATCCGCATGATCCCCAAAATCGGCAAACCTGCCCCCGACTTCACCCTGCCCTCGCACCTCGACCGTCCCGTCCGCCTGCGCGACCTGCGCGGCCGCAACGTCGTCCTGGCCTTCTTCCCCCTCGCCTGGACGCCCGTCTGAACGGCGCAAATCCCCTCCTACCAGGTCCTGCTCGACCGGTTCGAGGGGATGCAGACCCACGTGCTGGGTCTTTCGGTGGACAGCGTCCCGAGCCTGAAGGCCTGGGCCGAGAGTCTGGGCGGCATCACCTACCCGCTGCTGAGCGACTTCTATCCGCACGGCGCAGTCGCCAAAAAGTACGGAGTCTTGCGCCGCGAGGGTTATGCCGAGCGCGCCATTTTCGTGCTGGATAAGGGCGGCATCTTGCGCTGGGCCAAAATTTACGATATTGATACCCAGCCGGACAACGATGAACTGTTGCGCGTCCTGGGCGAGGTGGACCCCGCCGCGGCGGCCTGGGCCGCGGCGCACCCGCTGACCGGCACAGGGTCTGCGCCCGAGGCGGAGGTGGTGATGTATTGCACGTCGTGGTGCCCGGGCTGCCGGCGGGCGCGCGTCTATTTCGAGTCGCGCGGGGTCGAGTACGTGGAGATCGATATCACCCGCGACCGCCAGGCCGCCGCCCGCGTGCGCGCCTGGGCAAACGGCAACGAGACCACGCCCACGTTCAACATCCGCGGCAAAATCCTGGTCGGCTTCGACGAGCGCCAACTGGACGAGGCGCTGGGGTTCCTGCGCTAAAGTCAGGCGTTCTCAACGCACGCTGCCAAAAAACGGCGGCCGCTCGATGCAGCGACCGCCGTTCGCTCATTTACCCTGCCCACATGTCCATGGCAAACAGATAGGCGTTGATGCCCATGAGCAGCAAACTGGCTATCGTCCAGGCCCGGTCGAAGGCCTCGTTGCGGCCCAGTTTGCTCAAGAAGAGGAATAGGGACGGCGCCGCCAGCACATACCGGTACATTCCCTGGATGTCGCCGCTGAACAGCGCAAACAGGATCACCGTCAGGCTGAAGAGGGTGATTTCAGGATGCCGCCTGAAGGTGAAAGCACAGGCCGCTAGCGCCACGACCGAGAAGAACATCTCCATCATGTGATAGGCCATGCTCGGCCCGCCGCTGTGAAAGGCCTGGTCAAAGGCGTACTTCCAACTCTCCCATGACTTGCCCAATTCGAGGAAACCGCGCCCAAACCAGGCGGCCTGGATGATGTCGAAGGTTTGGCCGAGCGGAGAGACCTTCCAGGCCAGAAAGGCCACTAGCGGCAAAAGGGTCAGGCCCACTTTGCCGAGGTAGGGAGGCGTCAACAGCGCTTTCAGATGGCGCAGACCCACCTCGCGCAGGAGAATCATGCCCATCGGGACGACCAGGGCCACGCCCACCGAACGGGTCAGGGCCGCGCAAACGGCCAGAATCGCCGCCCAGACCCATTTGCCCCTCATCAGCAGCGCCAGCGAGCCGAACGCCAGCCCCACGAACAGCCCCTCGGTGTACACCATCGTCAGGAAAAAGCCGCTTGGGAAGATGATCAGATAGAAGGCGGCCCGCCAGGCGCCGGAGTCCTCCAACTCGCCGCGCGCCAGGTCGTAGAGGGCAATCATCCCGCCCAGCGCTCCCAGCGCCGAGACGACAACGGCCGCCAACGTCGCCGTCGCAATGGCGTTCATCCCCAACAGTTTCAGCGGCCAGATGAACAGCCAGATCATGGCCGGGTAGAAGGGGAAGAAGGCATAACTGAGCGGAATCGCGCGCATGTTGCGCTGATAGTCGTTCAGCGGGTCAGCGTCGAATTGATTCAAGTTGACCTGGGCCTTGGTGACCAGCGGATCTTCGTAACCGGCAACCGCAATTGAGAGATAGAACTCCGAATCCCAGCAGACTTGCTGGTTCATGAACGGTTCGAGCAGATAAGGTTTGCCTGCCTGGGCCAGGGCGGTGGTCTCGTGAGGAGTCCAGAACGGCCGGGCGTAATCGGGACGTTTGGGCTGCATCCTTGCCCCCGCCCAGGCTTGGTAGCCGATGACGATCAACACCCAGGCCAGCCAAAGGAAAACGAGATTGAGAAGGGTCTTGTTCTTGAACATAGGATCGTTCCTGAAAGGAATTGGTGTAACCGGTTACATTATACTCAGATTTGGCCCTCCGCGGGGCCTGCGCGCCCGCGCAAAGTTTGCAGCCCAGGAGTTGGATTACAGAAGCGGGGAAAAGGCGGCGTCGAGCCGCTCGAGAAAGGCCCGCGCCTCGGTCTGCTGGAGGATTTGCGTCCGCACCGGACGCGGGATGTTCTGAGACTTGAGATATTGGAGGGCGTGCTTGCGGAACCAGAGCAGCCCCTTGCGTTCCCCATAGAATTGCAGATTGCGCTGCAGGTGACGGTGAATCATCTGGCGGACCGCCTCGGGCGGGACCTGGTGCCGGTCGAGGCGGGCGAAAATCCAGGGATGGCCGATGGCGGCGCGGCCGATCATCACCGCTTCGCAGCCGGTGTGGGCCTTCATCCGGTCAATGTCGGCGGGCGTCTTGATATCGCCGTTGCCGATGACTGGAATGCGCACTGCAGCCTTGACCTCGGCAATGGCGTCCCAGTCCGCTGCGCCGCCGTAGCCTTGTTCC
>DAOTVO010000054.1:0-3079 GCA_034436335.1 Anaerolineales bacterium
CCCAGACACACAAACTTTGACTCGCGAAATCGCTGCCTGGGAAACGGCTCGAAACTCGCAACACACTGCCATCGACTGGCAATTTAACATGGACAATGCTCGCACCAAGCTCAAACGCCTCTATCCCAACTTATCAATATTAGATTGATAAGGTACTAGTTGCATTGGCTTGTTTCTACCTGGTCTTTACCATCCGCCTGTTGCCGCTGGCCTTCCCGGCCCCCACGCCGACCGCCACGCTTATTCTGACCCTTACCCCGACCGTCGCTCCCTCGCCCACGCCGACGATGACGGTCACCCCTTCAGCCACAGCCACAGCTACAGCCACATCAACCCCTATTTCCTCCCCAATCGGCTCAGGCCTAGAAGGCATGGTAATGGCGCCTGTTTTGGTATTCTCCGAACCGGACATCGCCAGCGCCCGACTGGCTAATTTACCAGCCAATACGCGCGTTTCCATCCTCGCCTCGTATGGCTATTGGTTGCAAATTTCCTGGCAAGACCCAGACGGCACACGCCAAGGCTGGACCACCCAAGCATGGATTTTCCTGGCCCAGCCATTACCTCCTGAAATAATTACGCCAGCGCCATAAGTAAAAACAGCACGGCCAAACACAATCCAAAATATCCAATCACTCGCATCTTTATCCGCAGATTTTGCAGAGAAGAATGTTCTTTGTGGAATCTGTGTAAGTTTTGGCATTTCACGTCATCAAGTAACATTTTTATGCGCGGGCTAGGCAATACAAAATTCATTCCTCTTGCTGATATGGCTTTCTCAAGGTCTGGGGCACTGTCATTACGGGGGCGCAGCCCGAAGCAATCCCCCGCTAAGCAGACCATTTTGGACGGACAGGAGATGGCTTTATCGCAAAAACCGCTCCTCGCAATGACCATTCAGTCCATCGTAAACTAAATTGGCCAATATTTTGACAAAATCTGCCCGATGGTAGAAAATGGCCCTGTTTTGCCAGGCTCTGGCTGCCAAGTATCCGGCTGCCATCAAAATCCAATTGGTGCAAAAGAGAACGTATTGCGGAGGGTCTATGTTAAACAAACTTGCACATCTCTTGTCCATCAGCGTCATGGTCTGTCTTCTCGCATCCTGCGCAGGGCAGCCCGCGCAGACACCCGGCAATGGCATGGAACCATCCATCAGCCAGGCCGCACCGCCCGCAGAAGAACCGCCTGCGCCCACCCAGAAACCAGCCATGCCCACACCAGACTCCGGCGCACCCCTCGACAAATGGTCGCTCTGGGTCAACGGCACGCAGCTGCGCGGCGCGAACACCTGGCAGCGCATCGTCGTCCCCGAAGTGGACGGGCCCGATTTTTTGGGCAGCGGCTATATCGGCCCGCCCTACACCCAGGCCGATTTTGATGCCCTCGCCGCGCTGGGCGCCAACTACGTCAACCTCTCGCATCCCGGCTTGTTCACCGAACGTCCGCCTTATGGGTTGGATGAAAAAGTGCAGGCCAATCTTGATTCCATGATTGCGATGGCTGCCAAAGCCGACCTGTTTGTGGTCATCACTTTCCGCACCGGGCCGGGACGCAGCGACTTCACCTTTTACCGTGACGGCGCCGGTGACTGGTTCGACCCCGACCTGCTGATTGAATCCGTTTGGAGCGACCCGGCCGCGCAGGATGCCTGGGTGGACATGTGGCGTTACACCGCCGCGCGTTACCGCGACAATCCGGTGGTGGTTGGCTACGACCTGATGTGCGAGCCGAACAGCAACGATGTGGCCCTGGGACTGTATGACCCGGAAGAGTTCTACCCCCAATACGCCAGCAGCCTGTACGACTGGAATCAATTCTACCCGCGCCTGGTGACGGCTATCCGCCAGGTGGATGAGGAAACGCCCATCCTGGTCAGCGCCATGGGCTGGGGCGCGGTGTATTGGCTGTCTGCTCTCCAGCCGGTGGACGATGCACGCATTGTTTACATGGTGCATCAGTACGAGCCGCAGGACCAATATACCCACCAGGAGCCGCCCGCCGTGAACACTTATCCCGGCTCCTTTGACCTCGATTGGGACGGCATCCCCGACACGTTTGACCGCGCCTGGCTGGACAATTATCTTTCCATCGTTGACGATTTCAAGCAGGAGCATGGCGCGCCGGTGTCGGTCAACGAGTTTGGCGTGATGCGCTGGGTGCCAAATGCCGCCGACTTCATGCGCGACGAAATGGAACTCTTCGAGCAGCGCGGCATGAACCATGCCCTGTGGGTGTGGAATCCGGCCTGGGCGCCGTGGACAGAGAACATCACCGATTTCAATTTTCGCTTTGGGTCAGACCCGAAAAACGTCACGCCTGTGGAAAACGACTTGCAGACAGTTATCCTGCAATTCTGGTCGCGCAACACCGTGCGGCCCTCTGATTTCAATCAGTAATCAATCAGGCACTGATGTTATGCGCCGTCCCGAAGGTTCGGAAAGAAAGCAGTCTCAATTTGAGAAATCCTTCAGGACGTTCAGTCGGTAAGAAATATCTCGGAGAAGGCGACGAACGAAGCGAATGACCTTTGCCGCGCGCATCCTTGCCATGTTGCTGCTTTCCGCCTGCAATCTGTCTGCTCAGCGGCAAGGGCCAACGGCGTGGATTGACCAACCCCTGGATGGAGCCCACTTCTCGTTAGCGCCGCTCACGATCCAGGCTCATGCTTCAGATGCCGATGGCGTGGAGACCATAGAGTTTTATGTGGACGATGGTCTCGTGGCCTCTGTCCCGGCCGGGGGCGTACGCCTTGCCGAATCCCTCATCCAGTGGACACCGCCGGCCGCAGGCGTCTACATCATCAGCGCCCGCGCAGTGGACGGCCAGGGAAACGCTGGCCCCAGGGTCAGCGTGCAAATCAGCGTGGGTGAGTTAGCCGCGACTATCACACCGCCAACCGCGACCGCATCGCCGCAGTGCGCGCCCGAAGCGCTGACCGCGCCGACGCTCCTCTCGCCCGCCGACGGTTCTTCCGTCGCGCCGGACCCGCTGCTGGCCTGGTCCTACCCCGATGCGGCTTGTCATCCCCATAGTTACCGAATCGACATTTCCGAAGATGCCTCGTTTTCCGACACGA
>DAOTVO010000055.1:0-8051 GCA_034436335.1 Anaerolineales bacterium
GAATCGGCGGGCTGCTTGCCCAGGTCGGCTTCGATGCCGCGAATGGCGAGGTTCATCTTCGCCAGTTTGAAAGTGTTGGGGTTCGATTCCTGCCCGTAGATGGAAATATCGCCGATTTTGCCGCCGTGCGCCTCCACGAACTTCTCGCTCTGCACGAACATCCCGCCGGAGCCGCAGCACGGGTCGAAGACGCGCCCGCGGTAGGGCGCGAGCATCTCCACCAGCAGGCGCACCACCGAGCGCGGCGTGTAAAATTCCCCGCCCTTGCGCCCCTCCTGGCTGGCAAACTGCGAGAGGAAATACTCATACACCCGCCCCAGCGTATCCTGCTTACGGCTTTCCTCATCGGCGAAGTTGATTTTATTGCTGACCAAATCCACCAGTTCTCCCAGCCGCCGCTTATCCAGCGCGGCGCGCCCGTAATTGCCGGGCAGCATCCCGCGCAGGCTGGGGTTATCGCGCTCGATGGCTTCCATCGCCGCGTCAATCAAATTGCCGATGTGTTCTTGCCGCGCATTTTGCTGCAAGACGCTCCAGCGCGCCTCTTTGGGGACCCAAAAGGCGCGTTCTGCTAAATAGACGTCGCGGTCCTCCGGGTCGTCCAGACCTTCGGCAATCACCCGCGCCCGCACCTGCTCAAACAGGTCCGAAACATACTTGAGGAAGATGAGTCCCAACACCACTGACTTGTACTCGGCGGCGTCGAGATGTCCGCGCAGTTTATCGGCGGCTTGCCACAACTCGGCTTCAATGCCGAGGGTTGCGCCGTTGTTGCTCTTTGGTTTGGTCTTTGTCGGCATAGGTTCTTCCTGACGGCGTTGGAGTAGTCGAAAACTATCCTCCTGCCCAAATTATAGTCGGAAACCCGTTGAACTGTTCACTGTTCACTACTCACTATTCACTGCATACTGAACACCGAACACGGCTCACCGAACACTGCTCTTCAGTCCCCTCCACACCTTCTCCGGCGTGATGGGGTTGGCGTTAATGTTCACGCCCACCGCGTCCAGCACGGCATTGCCTACCGCCGGGGCGACGCCGTCCATCGGGATTTCGGCCACGGCCTTGATGCCGAAGGGATGGGTCGGCTCGAAGGTCTCGACGAAGATGACCTCCAGTTCGGGCATTTCATCGGCGCGGAAGATGTGGTAGCGGTCGAAGTCGCGCTGGCGGATGCGCCCGCGCTCGTCCCAGGTCATCTCCTCGCAGACGGCGTAGCCGAGCGCCTGGGTCATGCCGCCTTCGATCTGTCCCGATGCCGTGAGCGGATTGACGATCACGCCCGAGTCCACTGCCATGACGAGTTTGTCCACCGTCACCTGGCCGGTTTCGGTGTCCACGGTCACTTCGGCGAATTGGGCGGCGAAGGGCGGCGGCGAAGAGGGCGAGACGTAGGAGGCCACGCCCATGATTTGCTCCTGCTCGTTGCGGTGCAGGCTGTCGAGGGCGATTTCTTCCAGCGTCACGGAACGGCCATCGGGGGCAAACGCTTTGCGGTCGGAGAGTCGGATCGTCTCATAGTCGGATAGACCGAGGAGTTTGGCGGCGCGGCGTTTGATGCGTTCGGCGCACTGCTGGGCCGCTTTCACCGCCGCCGTGCCGGAGATGTAGGTCGTTGAGGAGGCGTAGGCGCCCTTGTCGAACGGGGTGAAGTCGGTATCGGAGGAATAGACGAGGATGTCTTCGAGCGGCACGCCCAACACTTCGGCGGCCATCTGGGCGATGACGGTATCCGAGCCGGTGCCCAGGTCGGTGGCGCCGATGAGCAGGTTGAACGAGCCGTCGTCGTTCATCTTGATGGAGGCCCCGCCCATGTCCAAGTAGGGGATGGCCGTGCCTTGCATGACCAGCGCAACGCCGATGCCCCGGCGCTTGTGGCGCAAATCTTTGATTTGCGCAGGCAAGTCGGAGACTTGCCCCACGTAGCGCAAATCTTTGATTTGCGCATGCCAGGCCTCATTCCCAAACTTCTCATCCCACCCAATCGCCGCTTTGCCCTGACGGACGCACTCCTCCAGCCCGACGGTGTGGATGATTTCGGGGCGCGGCTCGCGGCCCTCGTTCCAGGCGGTCGAGAAGGGATGATACTCGCCGGCGCGCAGGGCGTTCTTCAGGCGGAACTCAATCGGGTCGAAGCCCATCGCCCGCGCAATCTTCTCCATGTGGCGCTCCAGCGGCCAGAATCCCTGCGGCACGCCGTAGCCGCGGTAGGCCCCCGCCGGCGGCGTGTTGGTGTACACGATGTCCGCGTAGAAGCGGATGTTGGGACTCTTGCGATATTCGCCGTCGCCGACGTAGAGCGCCATTGCTTTGTGTCCCGTGTTGCCGGTCACGGTCAGGGCGTGACAGCCGTAGGCGCCGGTGTCCGAGAGAATGCGCATCTCGTTGGCGGTCATCGTCCCGTCGCGTTTGACGCCGGTCTTCATCCAGATTTTCATCGGGTGGCGCGAGCGGGCGGCGGTGAACTCCTCCTCGCGGGTGTACTCGTAGAGCACGGGGCGCCCTGTGGCGATGGTCAGGTGGGCGGGGACGTCCTCGATGAGCACCTCCTGCTTGCCGCCGAATCCGCCGCCGATGCGCGGCTTGATGACGCGGATGCGCTTGACCGGCAGCCCCAGCACCGGGGCGAGTTGCCGCCGCACGTGGAAGGGGACCTGAGTCGAGGTCCGAATCACGAGCCGGTCGTTTTCGTCCCAGTAGGTCAGGGCGACGTGCGGCTCGATGTGCGCCTGCTGTACTTTTGGCACCTCGTACACGCCCTCGAAGATTTCGTCTGCTTCGGCGAAGCCCTTCTCCACGTTGCCGATGTCAATGCGGATTTCGGCGGCCAGGTTGCGGCTCGGGTCGCAGACGGCGAAGGGGGTGTACTCCGGCTCATCGTGGATGACCGGCGCGCCGGGCTTCATCGCCTCTTCCTTGTCCAGCACGGCGGGCAGCGGTTCGTACTCGACCTCGATCAGGCGCAGCGCGGCCTCGGCGATTTCCACGCTTTCGGCGGCGACGAAGGCCACGCGGTCGCCCGCGAAGCGCACTTTGCGGTCGAGCGAGAACGTATCCAGCGGCCCGGGAATGGGGTGGCTCTGCCCGGCGGTCGAATAGACGACCCGCGGCAGGTCTTCCCAGGTCAGCACGGCGGCCACGCCCGGCAGGGCTTTGGCCTTGCTCGTGTCAATGCGCTTGATGCGGGCGTGGGCGTGCGGCGAGCGCAGCACTTTGGCGTAGAGCAGGCCGCGGATGGGATAGTCCGCGCCCAGCAGGTCGGCGGCGAAGGCCGGCTTGCCCTGGGCGAGTTTGACCGCGTCCACCTTCTTTTCGGGTTTGCCGACCACTTGCCAGCCGTCGGTTTCGGGCGCGACGACCATCTTGGGCAGGGTGCTTGTTCGTAATTGGTGATTAGTGATTGGTTCGTCTGATAACGGTGCGGCAATCCACTGCTCACTGCTCACTGATGACTGCTCACTGCTCACTGATGACCGCTCACTGCTCACTGATGACTGCTCACTGCTCACCGCCTCCCCCCTCATCACCGCCGCCGCCCGCAGCACCGCCTGGACGGGTTTTATGTACCCCGTGCAGCGACACAGGACGCCGGCGATAGCCTCGCGCACCTCGGCCTCGCTGGGGTGGGGGTTTTTGTCGAGCAGGGCTTTGGCGGCCAGAATCTGGGCCGGCGTGCAGTAACCGCATTGAATCGCGCCGGTCTCGATGAAGGCTTGTTGGAGGGGGTGCAGGCCGGCGGTCGTCTTCCAGCCTTGTTGCGGGTGTTCGCCGAGGGCCTCCAGCGTGGCGATTTGGTGACCCTCGGCCTGGGCGGCCAGCATCACCGCCGCGTTGACCGGGCGTCCGTCCAGCAGGACGGTATCCGCGCCTGAAAGTCCGTGTTCATCGCCGAACTTGACCGAGTGAAATCCCAGCCGCCGCACAGCAGAGAGCAGCGTCTCATGCGGGGCGGATTCGAGGGCATAGGAAGTGCCGTTGATTTGGAGGGTGAGGTTCATAAGAGGCTCCTTCAACACAAAGGTCGCGAAGGGCACACCAAGGAGAACTTTGCGTCATTTCGTGTCACTTTGTTTTTTGATGATTTTCGCGGCCAGCGCGCTCACGCCCGTCAGCGTCAGCCCCAGGGCGGCGACGAACAGCCATTGCACCAGGCTCAAGAAGCCCAGGTACAAGATGGTGAACTGCGGCAGCGTCCAGGTGACGGTCACGCCGTTGACGGCGAAATTGAGCAGGATGGGCAGCGCCAGCAGGTAAAGCACAAACCAGACGAACGCCAGGGTCGACTCGGCGGCCTGCCGCGGCGTCGCGCGCCGGGCGCGTCCCCCGAACAGGGTCACCAGCCAGCCGGCGATCAGGGATACGCCCGAGGTGACGGCAATGTAAAGAATGAATTCGGTGATGCCGGGGATCCAACTCAGGCCAAAAGTATTGTTGTCGAGCAAGAGGTAGCGGGCGAAGAAGACGGCCAGGTAAACTGCCGCGCCGGCCAGCGGCCATAAAGCGCGCCGCTCCTTGCGCAGGATGAGCAGGTAGCCGGGCAGGACAGCCAGGAAGACGGCGACGACATTCCGCCAGACGCGTTCTCCGCCCAGGCGGGTCAGTCGCGCCCGTTCGAGGGCTGTCTGCGCCTGCTCGACCGTCAGCGCGCCGGCGGGCAGGGCGACCGGCACGCCGATGGCCTCCCCGTAGGCCTGGACGAGCGTCCGCTGCTGCTCGCTGACGGCCTGCTGGAGGGTGCTTTCCTGTTCGGCAGAAAGGGCCAGCATCTCGGTCAGCGGGCGGCCCTGGGCCGAGGCAGGCAGATTCGTCCCCAGCAGGACGGCCACGGTGGGGGCGACGTGCACCATCTGGATGTCGCCGTACTCGCCGGGGACGACGCCCGCGCCGGTCAGGACGAACGGCTCGAGCAGGGTGACCGGTTCCGCGCCGCCGTGCCCGCCCTGGTCAATCTGCCCGTGGTCGGAGAGGACGAGGACGGTGTCCTGCTCCAGGTCGAGCATGGCAACGATTTCGCGCAGCAGCGCGTCGGCGCGGGCGGCGGCTGCCTTCCAGTTGGGCGAACGCGGACCGCCTTCGTGATGCCCGGCGTAGTCCACCTGGTCGAGGTGAATGAGGACGAGTTGGTAACCGCCCTCCAGCCAGGGCAGGGCCGCGGCGACAACTTCCTGGTCGTCGGCGTCCTGCTCGCCGAGGGTGTAGAACTCGGCCTCCACGCCGCTGTTGGCGAGCATGCCCTCGAACCACGCGTAGCCGGAGACAGCGGTCTTCCGCCCGGCGCGCTCTGCGGCGGCAAAGATGTCATCCTGGGTGAAAGCCCGCACGCTGAATTCATCCGGCGGATTCATCGGCTGACCGTCGTTGATGTCGGGCCAGGCGCCGGTCAGGATGGTCGTCCAGCCGGGAGCGGAAAAGGAGGGCGGGCGCGAGTGCATGGCTGCGTGAGCGCCTTGCCCGCGCAGTTCAGCCAGGAATGGCATGACATCTGGCTTGAGGGAGGTGTCGTAGCGCAAGGCATCCACCAGCACGATGACGACGCGGCGGGTGAGCGGCGCGCCGAGCGCCTCGCCGGGAGCGGGCGGGTTGGCGGCCAGCGGCGAGCGGTAATTCTCGACCGCCGCCATGATGCCGGTGGCCCAGAAGTAGGCGCCCAGGGCAGTCAGCGGCAGGAGGAGCAGGCCGAGCAGGAACCAGTTGATGGGACGGCGGGGGCGGCGCATTTTTTATCCTTATCCTTGTGATGTGAAAGTCATCTTTAAGATGACTGTCACATCACAAGGCCTCCAGGCATCTCTTCGCCAGCACCACGGCCACCTCGCGGCGGTATTCGGCAGAGGCGAATTCGTCTTCGGCGTCGTGGGCGGCATTGCGGGCCGCCGGTTCGAGGCCGGTGGCGTCGCGGCCGTCCATGGCTACGCTGGGCGAACCGCCCCAGCCGCCGATCACCAGGCGCGTCCGGCCGGAGGTCCACTGCGCCAGCGCCGCGCACAGCAGCGGCCGGTCGGCGGGCGTGCGGGCGACGGACTCGAAGGCCAATTTGGCGTTGAGCGGGATTTCAATTTGGGTGATGAGGCTGCCGCGCAACTGCTCCTCGCGCAGCGGCAGCAAATCTCCCAAACTGACGACTGACGACTGACGACTGACGACTGTCACCTTCGCATCCAGGGCCAGCATGACGGCGGCAAAGGGCGAGCGCCCGTCGCAGGAGACGAGCGCTCCGGCTACCGTAGCGGCGTTGCGCAGGTTGAGCGGTGCTTCGAGTTGGAGGGCGGTCTTGAGCGCCGCGGGCGTATGCGGCGATTCGAGCAGCGCCTGGAGCGTGACCGTTGCGCCAATTTCCAGTTTTTCGCCGACTTTGTGGAGTTTGTTCAGGCCGAGGGCTTGCAGGTCAACGGCCTCGAAGTCTGCTTCCCGCTGCCGGCTGAGGAGGGTGCCGCCGCCCAAGAGACGGGCGTTCGGGCGGGTGAGCAGGTCGAGGGCTTCTTCGAGCGTTTTGGGACGATAATAGTGAGTAATCATAGCGACTCCTGTCAGGGCAGACGAATCTATTATACAAGATGTCTGACAGATGAGAAATAAGACTTATTTTATTTGCAATGATCTCGAGCGCCAAGACGCCAAGCAGATTTGGAAGTCATTGAAGGTTTTCGTTGGCGGTCTCTGTATCCTGTCGGTCGTTACAGATGGAGTCTAATGTTGATAATGATCTAATGAAACGTTTATAGAAAATTCTGAAAAATCCGTTAAAATTTGTCTAAACAATACAAATTATATCTGAATTATCCGAAAGGAGATAAGCATGTACGACTTCAAAGGGAAAGTTGCGATTGTGACCGGCGCTGCTTCGGGGATTGGCCGGGCGGTGGCGCAGCATTACGCCCGTTACGGGGCGAAAGTAGCGGCCTCGGATGTCAATGATGCGGGCGGTGTGGAGACCGTGGATCTGATTCGCGCTGCAGGCGGGGTGGCCGAATACTTCCGGGCGGATGTCTCGCGGCCAACCGACAATGAGCGGCTGGTCAATTTTGCCCTGGAAAAGTTTGGCCGCCTGGACTTTGCCTGCAACAATGCCGGCATCGGCGGCGAGCAAAACCCGACCGGCGCTTACAGCATCGAAGCGTGGGACAAGGTGATTGGAATCAACTTGTCGGGCGTGTTCTATGGGATGCGCTTCGAGATTCCGGCGATGCTGCAGAACGGCGGCGGGGCGATTGTCAATATGGCCTCTATTCTAGGGCAGGTGGCCTTTGCCGGCGCGCCGGCCTATGTGGCGGCCAAACACGGTGTCGTCGGCTTGACGCGCAACGCGGCGGTTGAGTATGGCAAGTACGGCATCCGCGTCAACGCTGTCGGCCCGGCGTTCATTCACACGCCGATGATCGCCGCCCTGGATGAGAATCCTGAAATGCGCAATATGCTGGTTGGCCTGCATCCGATTGGCCGCTTGGGCGAGCCGGATGAAGTGGCCGAACTGGTGATGTGGCTGAGTTCCGACAAGGCCTCTTTTGTCACCGGGGCTTACTATCCGGTGGACGGCGGTTATCTAGCGCAGTGAGCAACAAGGGCGAGAGCATCTCTCGCCCTTGTTTTTCTCTGCAATCATCTTTGCCGCAAGGCGCCAAGACGCCAGGCGAATTTATGACGATTCTTCGCGTCTTGGCGGTATTGTGTACTTTTTTTGGCGAACTCAGCAAGATTTTGGCGTTCTTCGCGTCTTGGCGGTATTGTGTACTTTTCTTGGCGAACTCAGCAAGATTTTGGCGTTCTTCGCGTTTTGGCGGTTATGCCTGCAGCGGTTCATCGAAACGCTGGATTTCCAGCAGGTATCCGTTGGGGTCTTTCAAGAAGCAATGGTAGATTTGATAGCGGGGATTGTGCTTCGGCGGCTGGACGAATTCCACACCTTGAGTGCGCAGACGGTCATACCAGCCGTCCACCTCGTTGCTGATCAGCGTCAGGATGACGCCCTCTGGGCGCGCCGCCTCCAGGTGGGTGCAGAAGCCCAGATAGGCAGACGGAGCAACGTGGAAGATGCGGCAGACGCCCTGGTCGCG
>DAOTVO010000056.1:0-15528 GCA_034436335.1 Anaerolineales bacterium
TTATGTCAAACTCGAACTGCTCACGTGTGCCCATAAGGGTAAAGGCAACACCAAACTCAATCACTTTGCTCTCAAGTCTAAACTGTATTTGCACGCCATCCATGCCGCTTATGCCGAGTTACGGAAACTCAATCCCGCTCATTTGGCTGCGTAAGGTGAGTAATTCAAACATTCCTCGACGCGGGAACAGGCGAATACAAAGCCGAGAGAGGAAAAAGGCCTCCTTGCGTTCCATCTTGGCCTTCGCCGGGAGCGTCTTTCTCATTCACCATTAAACCGCGTTTCACCTTATCTTTATCTCCCGTTGATACGATGAGGCTCATCCACTCGAAGGAGTCTATATGCACATTCTGCCCTTCTTTTCCACATTCGTCACCTTTATCTTCATGGCAGCGGTCTTTGCCCGCTTCCTTAAGCGGCGCGGTCCGCATCTGCTGATTTGGAGCGTCGGTCTGCTCTTTTACGGAATCGGCACGCTCGCCGAAGTGCTGCTCGGTTTTGCCTTCAACGGCCTGGTGCTGAAACTCTGGTACCTGAGCGGCGCGATGCTGACCGCCGCCTGGCTTGGTCAGGGAACGGTGCATCTGCTCGTCCGCAAGCGCGGCGTCGCCGCCGTCCTGACCGGCATCCTGATCGCCGTTTCCCTGCTGGTCGCAGTCCTTGTTCTCTCCGCTCCGTTGACATCCGCCGCCTCCGCCTATCACGTTGCCCAGCCTGTCTCATCGCAATACAGGGACATTCTGACGCGCGGCAGCCTGACTATCCTGCTGACCATCCTGCTCAACATCTACGGCACGCTGACGCTGCTCGGCGGCGCGGTGTACTCGGCCGTCATCTTCTGGCGCAAGCGCATTCTCTTCCACCGCATGATCGGCAATGTGTTGATTGCCGTCGGCGCGATGGCCCCCGCCATGGCCGGTTCATTTGTCAAACTCGGCCTGCCCGACCTGCTTTATCTCTCGGAACTGGTCGGCGTAGTGCTGATGTATACCGGCTTCATCCGGGCAACCACTGTCCCGCTTCCAGAAGCGGTGCCCGCCGCGGCGGATTAGCCGTCAAGACTTCCGAAGTCTCCAGATTTCGGAAGTCTTTTTTACAGGTATAATCTTTCCATCATGCCAAATGAAGGCATCCTCTTCCTCTACGGCAACGACGAATTCACCATCGCCCGCCGGCTGGCGGACCTGCAGGCGCGCCACGACAAGGACGGCATGAACACCGCGCGGCTCGAGGCGCGCACGGTCAGCGAGGACGAACTAAACAACGCCGTCAACGCCATGCCCTTCCTGGCCGAAAAGCGGCTGGTCTTCCTGGCGAACCCCTCGGCGCGCACCTCCGCGCCGGCCGCGCGCCAGAAATTCCTCGACTTTCTGCTGGCTGCGCCGCCCTCCACGCTGGTGGTGATGCACGAGATCGTCGAACCGCGCGACGCCGGCAAGCACTGGCTGGTCAAGCGCGCCGAAAAAGGCGATTTGAAAGCCGAGGCCTTCTTCATGCCGCGGCTGAAAGAGATGCCCGGCTGGATCATGGCCGAGGCCAAACGCCAGAAAGGGCAAATCGAACCCGCCGCCGCCGCCCTCCTGGCCGAAATGGTCGGCGAGGACACGCGCGCCGCGGCGCAGGAAATCGCCAAACTGCTCACCTATGTGGACTTCGAGCGCCCCGTCACCCTGGCGGATGTGGAGGCGGTCAGCGTGGTCAGCGCGCAAGGGGATATCTTTGCCCTGGTGGACGCCCTCGCTTCCGGTAACGGGAAAAAGGCTCAAAAAGTGCTCCATCAACTACTGGAAAATGAGGACGCCCTGGCGCTGTGGGGCATGGTCATCCGCCAGTTCCGGCTGCTGCTCCAGGCGCGCGAAATCATCGAGAGGGGCGGCAGCAGTCTCCAGGTCCAGCAGACGCTCGGACTGCACGAATTCGTCGCCGGAAAGGTCACCGAGCAGGCGCGGCGCTTCTCGCTTGCCGCGCTGGAGGCCATCTATCACCAATTGCTGGAGATGGACGAGGCCGCCAAAACGAGCCAGGTTCCGCTGGACTTGGGGTTAGATATGCTTATCGTACAGATGAGCGGCGTCCGCCATAACTGATCCAGTCGCGTTCACCAAGCCGATGCTTATGGAGTCTGCTTCTGCCCTCGCCCATCCGAATATTGCTTTCATCAAGTATTGGGGCAACCGTGACGATGCGTTGCGCTTGCCGGCGAACGGCTCCATCTCGATGAATCTGGCCGGGCTGGAAACGCGCACCACCGTCATCTGGGACGAAAACAGCCCTGCAGACAGTCTGATTCTCAACGGCTCGCCGGTCACCGGGCCGGGGCTGAAACGCGTTTCGGCCTTCCTCGACCTTGTCCGCCGCATGGCCAGCTTTGAGCAGCGCGCCCGTGTGGAAAGTGTCAACAACTTCCCGGCCGGGGCGGGGATTGCCTCCTCGGCCTCCGCCTTCGCCGCCCTGGCGCTGGCGGCGACGAAGGCCGCCGGTCTGACCCTGAGCGAAGCCGAACTTTCGCGGCTGGCGCGGCGCGGCTCCGGATCGGCCTGCCGTTCCATCCCCAGCGGATTCGTGGAGTGGCTGGCCGGCGCGGGCGACGAAGATTCGTTTGCCGTCTCCATCGCCCCGCCCGAATACTGGCCGCTGGTGGACGTGATTGCCATCCTCTCCAGCGCCCACAAGCCGACCGGCTCCACCGAGGGCCACGCCCTGGCCGGGACCAGTCCCCTGCAGGCGGCGCGGGTAGCCGACTCGGCGCGGCGGCTGGGACTTTGCCGCCGCGCCATTTTACAGCGCGATTTTGCCGTCTTTGCCGAAGTCGTCGAGCAGGATTCGACCCTGATGCACGCGGTGATGATGACCTCCACACCGCCGCTTTTCTACTGGCTGCCTGCCACACTGAAAGTGCTGCATGCCGTGCGCGAGGCGCGGGCGCGCGGGTTGGCCATCTGCGCCACAGTAGACGCCGGGCCGAACGTCCACGTGATTTGCGAGCAAGAGGCCGCAGACGCGGCGCTGAAATTAATCGGCAGCATCCCGGAGGTCCGCGAAGTGCGTCTCGCCCAGGCAGGAGGTCCGGCGCGGCTCACGGCAGTGGAATAAAGTCTCCAAAGAGGATATAATCCAGCCGCCAAAGTCATCAACGCGCCTTGAGCGCAAGTTTTCTTGAGAGGCAGTATGGATACAAGTTTTCTCGGCGGCGTTATTTTTATGCTGGTTCTGGGGGGGATGATTCTCGTCCACGAACTCGGCCATTTTGTTGCCGCCCGTCTGTTCAAAATTGATGTCGAAGAATTCGGCATCGGCATTCCCCCGCGTTTGCTGCGTCTTTGGAGGGCCAAAGGCTGGCTGGTCATCGCTCAGACGCGCCTGAAAATCCCGGCAAATACCGACTTGCCCTTCGACGCCATTCAAGCCCATGGTCACGTGGCCGACGCGGAGGCCGTGCGCCTCGGGAATGACTTCGTTCTACGCGCCGTCAAACTGGCGGCTTCGGAAGAGGGCGTCGCGGATTCCACGCCCACCGTCAGCGAGGGGCCGGACGGGGTGGTGCGTCTGCACGGGACGCTCAAAGAAATCCACGAAGGGACTCAAGTCACGCTCAACTGGCTGCCGCTGGGCGGGTTCGTGCGTCCCAAAGGCGAAGACGACCCCTCCCTCCCTGGCGGGCTGGCCGCCGCCGCACCCTGGAAACGGCTCATCGTCCTGCTCGCAGGCGTGACGATGAACCTGCTGACGGCTGTGCTGGCCTACAGCATCCTCTTCAACAACATCGGCGTGCCGCAATTTTCCAAAGTCGCCATCATCGGGCTGGAAGCAGGCGCGCCGGCCGAGCGGGCCGGTATTCAGGTCGGCGATATCGTGCTGAGCGCCGCCGGAGAGACCATCACCAGCACGAGGCAGTTGATAGCCATCACCCATCAACACCTCGGCCAGCCGATGGAAGTCGTCCTGGAGCGGAACGGCGAGGAGCAGACTTTCACCGTCACGCCGCGCGCCGAATGGCCAGAAGGCTCCGGCCCGATGGGCGTGACTCTCGGAATCCCCGTTTCCCGGCCGTCCTCCTGGCTGGCCGCCCTGCCGGCCGGTTTTCAGGCCGTGGGCAAAGACATCAGCACCTTGCTCTCCCTGCCGGGACGCATCCTCGCCGGTCAGGCAAGTCCCGAGGAAGCCCAACTGGGCGGGCCGCGCAGCATTTGGAATCTCTTCCAGGCTGCGGTGGCCAGCGACGTGCAATCGCGTCAAGATAGCAGCGGACAGACTCAGCCCACCTATTACACCCTGGCCGCCATCATCGGGCTGAGCGTCTCGCTGGGCGTTTTCAACCTGCTGCCCATCCCGGCCCTCGACGGCGGGCGCATCCTCTTCCTCCTGCCGGAATTGCTCTTCCGCCGTCCTCTTCCTGCTCGTTTCCAGATAGCCGTCAACGGCGCCGCCTTCCTCTTTCTCATCGCCCTGATGTTGTTTTTCTACATCAAGGATTTCATCAATCCCGTAACATTTACTCTACCCTGACAGGCTGACAAATGAAAGAAATTTCTTTTGAACAAATTACCGCCGCGCTGCTGGACGAAAATACGCCCTTCTCGGCGCGTCATCTGCACCGTTTCTCGGACCTCGATCCGGCCGACCTGGCCCTGCTGATGGGCGTCTGGCCGAAGGTTTCTCTGCGCCGCAAACTGAACCTGCTCGAAGACCTGGAAGACCTGGCCGAATCCGACATGCTGATGTCTTTCGAGAACTTCGCCCGCGCCCTGCTCACCGACCCGGAGGCAGGCGTGCGCGCTCGCGCCATCCGCCTGCTGTGGGAGTGCAACGACCGAAAACTGGCCCCGGTGTACATGGACATCCTCGCCCACGATGAGAGCGAAGAACCGCGCGCCGCGGCCGCCAGCGCCCTGGGAGCATTCATTTATGAAGGCGAACTAGAAGAACTCCCCGCCTCGCTGCTCCACCAGGTCGAGGAGGCCCTGCTCGAAGCCGTCAACCATGCCGCGTCCATGCTGGTGCGCCGGCGCGCCCTCGAAGCGCTGGGGACGTCCTCACGCCCTGAAGTACCGGCGCTCATTGAAGCCGCCTACCAGCGCGAAGACGGCGAGTGGGTTGCCAGCGCCATCTTTGCGATGGGCAAATCCAGCGATACACGCTGGGAAAAACAGGTGCTGTCGCAACTCCGCAACGCCGACGAGCGCATCCGGCTGGAGGCCATCCGCGCCGCCGGCGAATTGGAACTCGCTTCTGCCCGCGCCTCGCTCCTCGACCAGTTGGAGGACGAAGAAGACCTGGAAATACGCCGCGAAATCATCTGGGCGCTCTCCAAAATCGGCGGCGCGGGCGTGCGCGACAAACTCAGAGAACTGCTCGATTCCGAAGCCGATGACGAGGAAGCCGATTTCCTGGAAGATGCGCTCGACAACCTGCTCTTCACAGAAGAAATCGGGCAATTTGATATGTTCGAATTCGATCCCGAAAATTTCGACTTGCAAAAAGGTTTCGAGGACGACGAACAAGATGAGTAACAACTCGATAAAAAAAGAGAAGTTTTCTCTTATCGGGGCGCTTCTCTTTCTTCTTTCTGCCTGCAGGCCCGCCTCCCCCGCTTACCTGACCCCGGTGGAGAAATACCTGGCCGAAAACATCCAGGCCTCTTATTTCGGCGGCGCGGTTTTCTGCACCTACGATGTGCTCGATGTGCAAGTAAACGCTGCAAACGCCGATGTGTACGTTTGGGCCTTGTGCGGCGAGTACACGCCGGAAGGCGAAACGGTCGTCATGCAGTCCGGCGCCAGCCTGCCGGTGGCTCTGCACATGCAGAAATCCGGCGGGCAGTACGTGGTCCTCAGCCATGAAATTCCCGGCAACGGCACCGATTATTGGCCGAGCATTCAGCGCATCTTCCCGCCGCAGGCCATCGAGAAAATGTGTCATGGCGACATTCCCTGCTACAATGAGCGAGCGGAGCGTTTGCAGCAGGCGGTGGAAGAGAAAGCGGAAGAATATTACGGGCTGAAATAAAAACCAGGGCAGTCCAAAAGTCAACAAAAACAGGCAGAGACGACCAAATATGGTGTTCTCTGCTTTTGTTCCACACCGTATAAAGCGGCGGAATGGCATTCCGCCCTACTTTTGAGACAGCCTCAAAACCTTACCGAGCAAACTGCAACACGACCGCCAGCGCCAACGCCATCTGCCCCAGGTGGTAGGCGGCCATGTTCCACACCCGGCCGTTCCGAATTGGGGCGACAAATTTGTTCCACGCCAAGACGATATCTGAAACATAGAACAAGAACGCGCCGACAAACGCCAGCAGCGCAGCCGAGGCGTTCCATTCCGGGCGGAAAAAGGTCAACAGCGCCGAGAGCAGCATGATCGTGATGACCATCCCATAGAGGACGACCGGCCCCGCCAGCCCCTTCGCCTGCAGACCGGCCACGATGCGCCGCAAAATGCGCCCCGCGCCCAGCGCCAGGACAATCGCTATCCCCACCGACCAAACCGGATTCACCTGCGGCAGAGGCAGATTAAACCCCACGATATAGGCCACGTGCGCCAGCAGGAAGGCGACCAGCCCGGCAAGGAACCAGCGCTCTGCAAGCATCAAAAACACATCCCCCGCCAGTGAAAAGAGCAGGCCGAGAGCAAAGAAAACCAACGGCAGCGACCGGAAGCCGGTCTCCGCCAGCCCAAACTGCACCAGCCACAGCAGGAGCGCCGCCAGCGTCCACGGCTTGGCAAGGTACTCCACCCGCTTCCAGCCCCGGGCCACGGCCACCCAATCCAGCACGGCCACAACCAGCACAACGAACAGGGCAGGGATCATTTCCGCCTCGCTTTCAGATTGTATCCGAACCGCCGCAGCACATCCTCCCGGTTGCGCCAGTCCTTCTCCACCTTGACGCGCAGTTCCAGGAAAATCTTCCGCCCTCCCATCGCCTCGATCTCCTGCCGCGCCTGGGTGCCGATCTTCTTCAGCATCTGCCCTCCCTCGCCGATGACGATGCCCTTCTGCGACTCGCGCTCCACGAAGATCGTGGCGTGGATGTAGGCCATTTCCTCGCTGCGCTCCTTGAACTCATCAATGCGCACATTCAGGCCATGCGGCACCTCGTCGCGCAGCAGCAGGAGCGCCGCCTCGCGGATCAGGTCGGCGGCGATCTCACGCTCATAGAGGTCGGTCAACTGGTCTGTGGGGAATTGCGGCGGGGCGACGGGCAGACGGGATTCCAGCGCCGCCAGCAACTCCTCCAGCCCCCGGCCGGTGACCGCCGAAAAGGCCGCCGCCGGAGCGCGCGGGACGAGAGCCTGGTACGCCTCCCGGCGCCTCTCCCACGCCTCAGCCGGGACCAGGTCAATTTTGTTGAGTCCCAGCAGCAGGTCCGGTTTGCGCCGCAGGGACGCATACAGCGCGGCGATGCGGCGGTCATCCTCGTCGGGGTCCGCGCTGGCGTCCACCAGGAACAGCACCACGTCCACGCCGTCGAGAGCCTCTTCGGCCTCCTGGTTGAGGAACTCACCCAGTTTGTGGCGCGGGGCATGGATGCCGGGCGTGTCCACGAAGATGAGTTGCGCCGTTTCGCGGGTCAGGATGCCGAGTTGACGGCGGCGGGTCGTCTGCGGGCGCGGCGAGACGGCGGCAATCTTCTGCCCCAAGAGGGCGTTGATGAGCGTGGATTTGCCCACGTTGGGCTTGCCGAGAATGGTGATGAAACCGGAACGAAAGTCTGTCATGTTTGCCTTGTTCTTGGGCAACTGCTCGCAGTTGTCCTACTTTTCTACAAAAAGATATTTGGCCGCCGCGTTGCCCAGCACCACTGCCCGGCCCTCGACCTCGACCGTGATGGTCTGGTTGAACGGCAGGATTTCGCTCACACGGAGAGTCGCCCCGGGCAAGAGGCCGTTGCGCTCGAGGAAGGCCAGCAGGTCGGCGTTCTCCTCGGCCAGTTCGTGGATGCGCCGCAGGGTGGCCGTCTGGCCCTCGGCCATCTGAGTCAACGGAATCCAAGCGGCGACGGCCTGCTCGCAGCCGGGCAGCGGGTTGCCGTGCGGACAGGTCTGCGGGTGGCCGAGTTGCTCCAGCAGGGCGGCCTCGGTCATGGCCGAGATGGCATGTTCGAGGTGATGCGCCTCGCTGTGCAGTTTCGACCACGGCAGGGTTGTGCGCATCATCCATTCCATCAGCATGTGGCGGCGCATGACGACGCGGGCGGCCTGCCAGCCGGCCTCGGTCAGGTGCGTGCCGCTCTTGTCCATCGTAATCAGCCCGTCGCGGGTCATGCGTTTGAGGGTGTTGGTCACGGTGGGAGGCGTGACGCGCAAGAGTTCGGCCAGGCGCGAGCCGACCACCGCTTCGCCATCACGTTCCATAACGTAGAGGAGCGAGAGGTAGTCCTGGATGGTGGCGCTCAGGCCCGAAATTTCGCTTGCGCCGGAAGAAGTGATTTTTGTCATAGCAAAAGGTTTGAATTTTTATTATGCTAATCTAAAAAATTAGCATATAATAACTCTGCTGGCGTGTAAGGCAATTATAACTTGAGTCTAATGCAAAAGGGCTCTTAACACGAAGGACTCGAAGGGAACACAAAGGGCACGATGAGAGAGTGAGAAGTAAAAATTCTTTGTGAGCCTTTGTGTCCCCTTGGCGACCTTTGTGTTGAAACACTCAAATTTGGAGATTTGTTGATGACAGACACCCTCCTCTCCCTCGCCGACCTGCAGGCCGGCCAGCGCGCCACCGTGCGCGAGTTCCGCGCCGGGCGGGCGGTGGAAAGCCGCCTGGCCTCGCTCGGCCTGACCCCCGGCGCGGCGCTGGAAGTTGTCCAGAACTACGGCCGCGGGCCGCTCATCGTGAGCGTGCGCGGGACGCGCATCGCCCTCGGCCGCGGCGAGGCGGCCAAAATCTTGGTCAAAAGGAGCAACGGCAGCCATGACTAAATTTTCTGCCGCCGACGCTCCCGCCGATACGCAGGCTAAGACGAGGCCTCCACTGCTCGCCCTGGCCGGGCAGCCCAACATGGGCAAGTCCACGCTCTTCAACCTGCTAACCGGTCTCAATCAGCACGTCGGCAACTGGCCGGGCAAGACGGTGGAGCGCCGCGAGGGCCGCTTCGACCTGCACGGACGGGAGGCCATCCTGGTGGACCTGCCCGGCACCTACAGCCTGACGGCCAACTCGCCGGAGGAGGTCATCGCCCGCGAATTCATCGTCCGCGAAAGACCGGACGTGGTCATCGCCGTCGTCAGCGCGGCGCAATTGGAGCGCAGCCTCTACCTGGTGGCCGAACTGACCGCCCTGCAGGCGCCGCTGGTGCTCGCCCTGAACATGGTGGACGTGGCCGAGCAGGAGGGCCTGCGCGTTGAGCCGCACGTGCTGGAGGCCGCGCTGGGCGTGCCGGTGGTGCCGATGGTGGCCTCCAAGGCGCTCGGCGTGCATGACCTGCTGGATGTGGTCGAGCAGGTGTTGAACGGCAAGCGCCTGCCCGCGCCGCGCCCGCCCGAAATCCGCCCCGATCACGCCGCCGTGCTGGCCGAAATTCAGACGCGCATCGCCGCGCACGTCCCCGAACCGTACCCGCCGGCTTGGATGGCGCTCAAACTGCTCGAAGGCGATGCCGAGGTGACGCGCACGATACAGGCCGCCCTGCCGCCGGAGGCCTGGGAGGCCGTCCAGGCGATTCTGCGCGCCCACGACGACGCTTTCCTGGCGGTGGCCTCCGGCCGCTACGAGTGGATCGGGCGGATGGTGCGCGCCGCCGTGACCCGCCCGCGGGTCGGGCAAATCGGCCTGACCGAACGCCTCGACCGCTGGGCGGCGCATCCGTTCTGGGGGCTGGCCCTGCTGGCGGGAATCCTGGGGCTGGTCTTCGTGCTGACCTTCACCGTCGGCGCGCCGATTCAGGCCTGGCTGGAATCGGCGGTCATCGCGCCGCTCTCCGGTCTGGCCGCCGAGGCGCTCGCCGCCGCGCCCGCCTGGCTGCGCGGCCTGGCCGTGGACGGTCTCATCGGCGGGGTCGGCTCGGTGCTGACCTTCCTGCCCATCCTGGTCATCTTCTTCGCCGCCTTCGCCCTGCTCGAAGACGTGGGCTACCTGGCGCGCGCCGCCTACGTGATGGACAACCTGATGCACCTGATGGGCCTGCACGGCAAGTCGTTCCTGCCGCTCTTCCTGGGCTTTGGCTGCAACGTCCCGGCGGTGATGGGGACGCGGGTGATCGATTCATGGCCGGCGCGCCTGCTGACCATCCTGATCGCCCCGCTCGTCCCCTGCACGGCGCGCATGGCAGTGGTGGCCTTCCTCGCCCCGGCCTTCTTTGGGGCGAACGCCCTGTGGGTCACCTGGGGGCTGGTCTTGTTCTCGCTGCTCGCGCTCGTCCTGAGCGGGACGCTGCTCAACCGCCTCCTGTTCAAGGGTCAGCGTTCCGCCTTCATCATGGAGATGCCGCTCTACCACCTCCCCAACCTGCGCACCATCGGGCTGCTCGTCTGGCAGCGGACGACGGCTTTCGTCCGCAAGGCCGGGACGGCGATTTTGGGGATGGCGATGCTGGTGTGGGTGCTCTCGTACCTGCCCGGCGGCGACCTGAACACGAGTTACCTGGCGCGTTTGGGGCAGTTCCTTGAGCCGCTCGGCCGGCCGATGGGCTTCGACTGGCGGCTGACGGTGGCGCTGCTGACCAGTTTCCCGGCCAAGGAGAACGCCATTGCCACGCTGGGCGTGCTCTTCGGTGTCTCGCCCGAAGCCGGGCTGAGCGAGTTGCTGACCGCCGCCTACTCCCCGGCCGCGGCGCTCTCGTTCCTGACCGTGACCATGCTCTTCATCCCCTGCATGGCCACCGTCGCCGTGACCAAGCAGGAGACCGGCTCGTGGCGCTGGGTGGCCGTCAGTTTGGCGCTCTTTCTGACGCTGTCGTTCCTGGCCGGGACGGCGGTCTACCACCTGGCCGGCTGGCTGCTGTAGGACAGGCTTTATGGAGAAAAAAATTATTGCAGCAATCTTCTTCTCACCGCCCGTCCGCCGTGGATTGAAAATCCACGGCTCAGATCCTGGAAGCCCGCTCCCCTAAAAGGGCGTTTACCCTACGGGTACGATGTCGCGAAAGCGGGCTGAGAGTCGGCTTCCAGCCGACTTGGTTGGGCTGAGGCGGGGGATTCCATCCCCCGCCGGAGACAAGAGGTTACAGCGCTAATTCGTTAAACTTCATTTAGCCCGTCATCAAAAGACAGCCTGGTAAGGTTTTCACCCGGCCACAAAAGACATTTGCGTAGATGACAGTCTAGCAAGGACAGCCTGGAAAGGCTGTCCTACAAGGAGAAACATGCTCGAACAACTTCTCGCCGAAATCCGCCTCGGCGGCACGCTCGAAGTGAACGCCCTGGCCGCCCGTCTCGAGACGACCCCCGAACTGGTGACGGTGATGCTGGAGCATTTGCAGCGCGCCGGGCATCTGCGCCCTTATGAGACCTGCGGCGATACCTGCGGCGGCTGCAGTTTGAAGAGCGCCTGCCAGGCTAAAGGGCAGGCAGGCGTGCGGTTGTGGAGAGGGGAGACGGGGGAGGGGAGTTGAGGGACGATTAGGCCATCTTTTCGGCCTGGGCAAATTCGGCGGGGGTATTGATGTTCCAGAAGGCGCGGCCGGAGGGGTCGAGGGTGGCGATTTCCGCTTCCCCTACCTCGCGCACCTTGACCTGCGGGAACCAGCCGATGACCTTGAACTCGCCAGCCTGAAGGGCTGCCTGGATGGCGGGCAGGCAGGTCTCGCGGCGATAGACGGCATGAAGCGGCTCCAGCCCGCTGCCGGAGCGGGGAATGACCACGTCGGCACGTTCCTGGACCAGGAGGCGGGCGCAGGCTTCGAGCAGGGGGGCGCTAGCGAAGGGCATATCGCAGGCGACGACTGCCACGAGGGGGTGAGAGGCAGCGATCAGCCCGGCGTGGAGTCCGCCCAGGGGGCCGCAGCCGGGCAGCAGGTCCGGCACGAGGCGCAGACCGAGGAAGGCGTAGCGTTCGAGGTCGTTGGTCGTCACCAGGATTTCGTCTGCAATCGGGGCAAGTCGTTCGACGACGCGCAGGATCAGCGGGCGGCCGAGGAAGGGTTTGAGGGCCTTGTCTTCGCCCATGCGGCTGGACTGGCCGCCGGCTTGGATGAGGAGGGTGAGTTTGGTCTCCATGAGAAAAAGTACGCTAACGACTGACCGCCACGCGGTTGCGGCCTTTGCGCTTGGCCACGTACATGGCCTGGTCGGCGCGGGCGATGAGGATTTGGAGCGTGGGGGTGTGCTCATCGCAGGCTGCTATCCCCAGGCTGATGGTGATGCGAATATTTCCCTTTGTCGTCTGAACTTCCATCTCTTCGACAGCCTTCCGTATCCGTTCGGCCACGTCGCAGGTGCTCTGCAAATCTGTCTCCGGCAGGAGGACGACGAACTCTTCTCCGCCGTAACGACCGAGCAGGTCAATCTCGCGCACGTTGGAGTGGATTTGCTCGGCCAGGGCTTTCAGGACGGGGTCGCCGCCGAGCGTGTGACCATAGCGGTCATTAATGCGTTTGAAATGGTCAATGTCTGCGAGAATGGCAGCAAAGGGGCGCTGAAAGCGGCGGGCGCGAGCGAATTCAATTTGGCCGAATTTTAGCAGGCCGCGGCGGTTGTACAGGCCGGTCAGCATATCGGTGAGCGCCAGTTCCTGCACCTCGCTGAAGAGGCGGGAATTTTCAAGGGCAATAGCAACATGATCGGCAAAGGCGGAAGCCAGGCGGGCATGCTCGGCAGTGAAATGGCGAGGATGCGAACTGTCAATGGCCAGCAGACCAATCACCTGCTGGCGAACGATGAGCGGCACACCCAGCCAGGAACGGATGTGATTGTGCGGCGGATGGCGAAATTCTGGATAAACTTTATCGGCTTCTTCCAAGATATAAGCCGCCCGTTTTTGAATAACAATCGAGTTCGGGTTATCCCCCGGCACAGGGAAACGCAAGCCGACCACCGTTGTAGGGTCCGGCCAGCCGCGACCGCCCACCACCTCCAGAGCGCCATCGCGCAACAATTGCACGGAGGCGCTGTCGTGCGGGACGACCAGTTGCAACTGGTCGAGGATGAGATTGACCGCCTCGTGGATCCCCAGCGTAGCGGTCACTGCCGCCCCGACTTTACGCAGGGTTTCGGCTTCCTCGGCGCGGCGGGTGGCCTGCTCTACCGCCTGCACTTTGGCCAGCGCCAAAGCCACCAGTTGGGCAGCCTGTTCGCTGATGGCTATCTCTTCCGGTGTGAATTCGTGCTGGCGATCAAAGGGCAGCAAGATAGCGCCCAGTTTGTTCCCGTTTGCCGTCAGAGGGATGGCCAGCATCGAGCGCGAAGGGAACTGCCTGGCCAAACGGCGGCTGATGTAAGGAGAATTCATCACATCGTATATGACAAGCGTATCCCCGGCTTTCAAAACCGAGGCAGTAAGGGTCTTTTCGCGCGGCTTGACAGGAATGGAAGAATAAGTCTCTCGGAATTCTCCGTACGCGGCGAGAGGGATGGTGCGTTTCGTCTTTTCGTCCCACAGCGTCAGAAAACAGCCGTCGGCGCCGATGAGTTCTCCCAAGCGGTCCACCAGGGCCTGGGCAGTTTGTTGCAGGTCAGAGGCCTGCAAAGCAGTGTGGATGATCTCGTGCAGCAGGGTGAGGGAACGCTGGCGTTGGCGCAGGGCTGCGACGGCACGGCTGCGCGCCAGGGCTGCGCCGAAGATGTCGGCGGCGGTGCGAAGCGCTTCCAGTTCTGCAATGCTCCACGCCCGCGCGCGAACGCAGTCATCGAAGCCGATAAAGCCCCACAAGGACTCTTCGAAAAAAATGGGCATGACGGCAATCGAAAGAATGCCCTGACTGGCAAGCAGTGCCTGTTCCGAATCGGGCAAATCGTCCACGCGCCCAAAGATGGGCCTGTGGTTCAGAAATTCGTCATCCCAGCGTGCAAAGCCTGCCGAACAATAAGGGAAATTTTGCAGCGCTGAATTACCTGTCTGCGGCTCGATGCCGGGGGCGACCCATTCGTAGCGCTGGCTGACGAGAGTCACGCCATCCTCTCGGAAATGACGCTCGAAAATGTAGACCCGGCTGACCTCGGCTGCTTGTCCGATTTGCGCCAACACGTCTGGAACGCTCTGCTCCCAGGCTTCTAGGCGGAGGAATTTCTCGGCTGCCAGACTGACCGCCTGGAGGATGGCGTCCCGGCGGCGGACGGCGGCATTGACACTCCTCTTCTTCTCGATATTGCGCGCCACGATGAGCCAGCCGCTCTGCCTCCCTTGCCAGTCGGTGAGGGGAATGATGTCGAGTTCGTGAAACTCCTTCACAAGTCCGCCCGGCGCAATCTCGACCTGTTTTCTGCCCGAAGAGTCGGGGAGAGACTGCAGCATGGGCCAATCGGGCAGAATGCGGCGGATAGGCTCGCCGTAGGGGACTTTTTCCATCTGGAAGATTTGTTGCGCAGCAGCATTGGCGTCCAGAATTCGCGCTGCCTCATCGAGCACGATCATTCCATCGGGCATGGCGTCTACCAGGGTGGTGCGCGCCAGCGGCACCACGTCCAGCAAGCGAAGTCCGAAGACGATGTAAGCGAGAATGCTTCCGGTGATGAGCATCAGCAGAGGCGTCAGTTCCAGAGCGGGGAATGGGCTGCTGATTGCTACGTAAATCAAATTTCCTCCCCACGGAATGGCGATAGCGATCAGCAAAGCAAGTGTCCGGCAGCGTGCTTTGAGCGGCAGGGTAAACAGGTCGCGCAAGAAGCAGAAGATGGCTGCCGCCAGCATCACATAGGAATATCCGATGACGCCGATCCAGAAAGCCGGCCCGTGTCCGTAAATCAAGAGGTTTTGACCTGCCGGGCTGGGCGTGAAAGCGGTCCAAATCAGGTGATGCCAGGAATTGGTGGCAGCCAGGAGAAAAGTAATCGCCGGGACGATAAAAAGAAGCGCCGCCAGGCGTTTTGTCAGCCGATATTCCCTGCAGTTGTACTCGAGCGCAAAGAGAAACAAGAAGGGCGGCGCGCTCAGGGAACCGAGATATTCCACCAGCGACCAGAATATCTTTGCCGGGATGCCTACGGCCGCATATTCGAACGCGTTGGCAAGAGACCATATCGTCAGGGACGTAGTGAGCAGCGCCAGCGGCAAGCCCCCCTTTAGACGAATGTGTTTCCAGGCCTCGCCTGACACGACAGAAGCAACAAGTGCAGCGACGAAAGAGAGTACAGAATATAACGTTATCTCAAATTCCATGAGCGCGCTCGCACTTTGGTCAATCCTTTTCTATCTACATTGTACCCGGGCCAGAGAATTACAGTGTATTATAACGCTTGCAAACAGTAACCTCTTTTGTAATCTGGGAAGGGGGTAGGGCAATCGCATTTGGAAAGATGTGAGAGAATCGCTGCACAGAAGAAAGGAGAGCAGCGATGGAGACACCCCGCCTGGTCAAAATAGAAGCACATTTTGGCAAGATGCGCGATCCCCGGACTGGGAACGCCAAACGGCACAAGTTACTGGACATTTTG
>DAOTVO010000057.1:0-21434 GCA_034436335.1 Anaerolineales bacterium
AGCGTTGTACTTGGTCGTGACTGACTTCTCCATTCAAGAGAGCAGACATGCCAGTCGCGGTAGTTTGCCCGAAGGCACATATCAAATAATCGCTGTATAGATCGAGGAGTTTACCGTTTTTCATGCCTCAAGTTTACTCAAAACTGCGTAAGGTGAGTTAATAACTCTCGGCTTTATTTACGAGTCGTAAATGAGGAGCAAAATCATGCGCCGTGGACCGACCGGACAGTATCGAACGACCGAATTGGGAGGAGAACTCATCCGCGCCTTTGTTCCTTTTCCTCTCCCGCCTGAACCGCCTCTTGAATTGTCTGCTTAACGCCAGAAGAGCCTGGAGCGTGCAACCCTGGCATTGGAACGCCTGGATAGCATCACCCTGCTCTTGCCCGAGCCGGACATTTTCCTCTATGCGTATGTGCGCCGTGAGGCGGTGCTTTCTTCGCAAATCGAAGGCACGCAGTCTTCTCTGGCACAATTGCTGCTCTTTGAACTGGAAGAAGCGCCAGGCGTGCCCATAGACGAAGTGGTGGAGGTCTCTAACTATGTGGCGGCGCTCAATCATGGCCTGCGGCGTTTGCAAGAGGGATTCCTGCTCTCGAATCGTCTGATTCGGGAGATGCACGCAATTTTGTTGTCGCGAGGCAGAGGCAGCAAAAGGTCGCCGGGTGAATTCCGCCGCTCCCAAAATTGGATTGGAGGAACTCGTTCGGGCAACGCGCATTTTATCCCCCCTCCGCCCGATGAAGTGCCGGATTGTATGGCTGCCCTGGAGCGTTTTCTGCATGATGAAGGCAGTCCCTATCCGGCGCTGATTAAAGCGGCTTTGGCACATGTCCAGTTTGAGACTATCCATCCTTTTCTGGACGGAAACGGCCGCATTGGACGTTTGTTGATAGCCTTTGTCCTCCATCACGAACGAGTGTTGTCTCAGCCGCTTCTCTATCTCAGTCTCTACTTCAAGCAACACCGCGCCGAATACTACCGTTTGCTTGACGTGGTGCGTGCAGAGGGCGATTGGGAGGCTTGGCTGGATTTCTTTCTGGATGGAGTCGAACACACGGCTACGAACGCAGTGGAAACGTCAAAACGCTTATTAGCATTATTCCAGCGAGATGAGCAGAAGATACAGCGTTCCCAGCAGATTGTATCCACTGTTCTGCGGGTTTTTCGGGTGTTGTGTGAACGCCCTCTGACCACGTTAAACCAGCTGTGTGAACGCAGTGGTCTTTCTTTTCCCGCTGCCGCTCGCGCCATGCGCGTCCTCGAAGACTTGAACATCGTGCGCGAGGTGACCGGTCGGCATCGCAACCGCGCCTTTGCTTATCAGGATTATCTGAACGTCCTGAGCGAGGGAACAGAAGCGTTGTAAAAATGCCGTAGGACAACTGCGAGCAGTTGTCCCACAACTGATTTGGAGGCTAAAATGCCCGACCCTTCCCAACTCACCCAGCAACTCGTTTCCTTCCTCGCCCCCTTCCTGCCCTATCTGCTTAAGGTGGGCGAGCAAGCCGCCGAAGAGGCCGGCAAGCGCCTCGGCGCGGACGCCTGGGAGCGCGCCAAAGCCCTGTGGGGCAGGTTGAAACGCACTGAGCGCGTCCGAAAAGCCGCAGAGACCGACTTGGGACAGGGGTTAGCGCTCACAATTGCCTACGCTTTAGAAACAGATGACGCTTTGCAGGCGGATGTTGCTGAGATGGTTCAATCTCAGGTTGTGCAACGCATGCTGGCTGAAACCGGCAGCCGAATAGCAAGAGATGAGCCGCTCTCCCCTGATGAACTGGTTTTTCACCTGGGCGCGCAACTGCGCTGCGCACTGATGCAATCCAGTCTGAAATCGCTGAATGGCGCCCTGATGCCGGGAGAAGTCCTGGCCCTGCTGCGCAGCGGGGTATGGACGCCGACCCGCGGACACTTGCCTATGTTCGTCAGATGCCGCATGTCCCAGACGATGACCCGCGCCCTTATACGCTGACCTTGCTGGCCCCTTATCTGCCGTCCGACCTGATGGGTAAAGCGTTGGCGATTGCTGACGAAGCCACGGATGACGGAAGCATGCGCATGACGGCTTTGCTCAGCCTGGCTGCTTATGTTCCAGAAACGGATATGCGTGATGCACTGGCGATTGCTGGGGACATCTGGGAAGGTTTTGACCGCGCCCTTTTCCTGATTAACCTGGCGCCTCGTGTGCCGCCGGGGTTACTGGTTAAGTTTCTTGCGCTTGCCGCTGAAATCAAAGACGGCTCTGAACGGACACTTGCTCTGGCCGGTTTCGCCTCGCGTCTGCCGCCAGAGCAGCAGATGCAGGTCTTGGAGGCTGCCAGGCAGTACCCCTCTGTGCGCGCCAGAGCCTTAGCCCTCATTGCGCCCCACCTGCCGCAGATGTTGCGCGCGCAGATTTTGGGCGAAGCATTGGCAGCCATCAGAGAACTTGATTGGGGCTCCCAACAATCCCATGTACTGATCCATCTTGCGCCGCACCTGCCGCCAGACTTGCTCAATGAGGCGCTGGAAATTGCCAGGAAAATCAAGCCGGCTGCTGACCGGGCTGAAGCCTTGCTCAACCTGTCGCTGCACTTGCCGCAGAGCATACAAGAAAAGGTCTTGCGTGAATCTTTATCGGCGGTTGTTGAAACAGAAAGCGAATCCGAGCGTGCTAAAGCCCTGTCCAGCCTGGCTCCCCATCTCCCGCCGGATTACTTGAGCCAGGCTTTGTCTCTTGCCGGTAACCTTCGAGAGGAAAACTACCGCGCCGAGGCGCTCATTGCCCTGGCTCCACACTTGCCTGCGGACTTGTTGGGCGAGGCTCTTGCCATTGCCCGCCAGATTCAAGAGCTGCGCAGACGCGCCGAATCTCTATCTGCCCTGGCGCCGCGCTTGCCGGAAGAATTGCAGTCTCAAGTCTTGTTTCAAACGTTGTCCGAAGTTAGAACTATCAATTCGCCTTATCGTATCGAGGCTTTGGCTGCCCTGATTCCTCACCTGCCACAGCCTTTGCGAGCACAGGTTGTAGACGAGGTGGCTGTAGCCAATAAGACCATTCAAGATGTGTTCAGCCAGATTATCACCCTGATTGCCTTGCTTCCTCACCTGCCGGAAGCGCAACGGAGACAGGCTTCGGTTGAAATACTGACTACTGCCAGAAAAATTTGGCGGGAAACCAGTCGGGCGGCTGCTCTGACCCCCTTGCTTCCTCACCTGCCAGAGGAACTGCGGGCGCAGGTTTTAAGCGAAGCCCTGGATGCGGCTAGAGAAATACCCTGGGCATCTGACCGTTTCGATACCCTGCTTGCCCTGCTTCCGTACCTGCAGCAGGAACTGCGAGAACAGGCGCTGAGCGATGCGATGCTCGCTGCCCTGGAAATCATGCAAAAATCTGACCGTTTCGACGCCCTGTTTGACCTGCTTCCCCACCTATTGCCGGAGATGCGCGAACAAGCCTTGCGCGAAGCATTGTCTTTTGCCGGGCAAGCGCGCGATGAAGCCGAGCGTGCCAAAGCCCTGGCAGCCCTGCTGCCTCATCTTCCGGCGGAACTGCAAGAAAAAGTGACAGGGAAAGTGTTGTCGGCTAATCGAGGCATTCGGTGGGAATTAGACCGCGCCAAAGTGTTGGCTGCTGTGTTTCCTCATCTTTCGGCGGAACAGCAGGTGCAGGTTTTGCCTGAGGCCTTGGCCGCTGCCAAACAAATTGAGTCTGAGCGTTATCGCGCCGAAGCCCTGGCGAAACTCTCGCCTTATTTGCCGGACGAAATGCGAGAAACGGCTTTGAACGAAGCGCTGACGGCTGCCCGGTCAATTCGGTACACAGATGACCGCGCCGAGGCGCTGATTGCCATTCTTCCTCATTGGCCGTCGGTATTACGGCAACAAGCGCAGGCTGAAGTGCTTTCTGCCGCGAAAGAAATCCATGATGACTATACTCGCGCCAAGGTTTTCATAGATCTTGTTCCTTACCTGACAGCGGAGTGGCAAGCCCAGGCATCAAGCAGCGTCCTCCTTGCCGCTGCAAACATCGAGACGGACTCTGTCCGATGTGAATTCATCACCCGCCTTGTCCCCTATCTGACCGCGCTGCCCCGCCCGGCCGTTTTTCGCCTGTGGGACGAAACCCTGCCCATCCTGGCCCGCCGCACCCGCGCCAACCTGCTCGCAGATTTGCGCGCCCTGGCCCCGCTCATCCATGCCTTAGGCGGGCAGCAGGCGGTTGTCGAGACCTTCCGCGCCATTCAGGACGTCGCCCGCTGGTGGCCGTAGCCCAACTGCTTACCGTCCTCGCTCAATCCGTGTAATCTGTGTAATCTGTGGCTAGACTGCTCCGCACTTTTCCCCCAACGACTGCCCCATGTTCCCCGACTTCCTCCTCAACCTCCTCGCCTCCTTTGCCTACGACCTCCTCACCGCTCTCGGCAGGCGCCTGGCCGGGCAAGGCGACCTGCAGCGTGAATTGAGCGATGCCCTGCGCCAGAACGCGGAAGCCTCTCAAGCCCTCCAAGCCGTGCTGAGCCGCCTCGGCGCGCCGCGCGTCGTTCTCATCCGCGGCGATGTCTCCGGCAGCGTCATCGTCCTGGGCGACTTCCCAGGAACAATGCTCTCTCGATTTCCTTGTCCTCAGGGTGGTGATTCTAGACGCCGCTTCCGGCGGCCAGGCCCTGCCCGGTTGGCAATGGAGGGCGGAGTAACTCCCACCTGACCCCGCCGTCCACTGTTCACCGCCACCGTCCACCGTCTACCGTCCATCGTCCATCGTCCCCCGTCCACCGTCCAACAGGATTATAATTTGCCCATCACCCCACCGTCCACCGTCTACCGTCCACCGTCCACGAACATGTCCCAAATCATCCCCACTGCTGAACCCTTCTTCTTCCCCGGCCGGGGCGAGAACGCCCGCATCGGCTGCCTCGTCCAGCACGGATTCACCGGCACGCCCAAAGAGATGCGCTGGCTGGGCGAAGACCTGAACCGGCGCGGCTACACCGTCTGCGGGATGCGGCTCGCCGGTCACGCCACGCAGCCCGAAGACATGATCCGCTCCCGCTGGCGCGACTGGCTGGCCTCGGTTGAGGACGGCTACCACCTGCTGCGCCCCTCCTGCGAACAGGTCTTCTTGCTCGGCCTTTCGATGGGCGGGGTGCTGGCCCTGGTCGCGGCGAGCAGGCTGCCGGTTCGGGGCGTGGTGGCGATGTCCACACCCTACAAACTGCCCGATGACCCGCGTCTGCCGTACCTGAAAGTCCTCGCGAAGATTCGTCCCTTCATGCCCAAGAGCAAACAGCCTGGCGAGGGCTGGTTCGGAGACGCCTGGAAGCAGCACGTTGCCTATCCGGCCAATCCGGTGCGCTCGATTGCCGAACTGAACGAACTGCTGGGCGTCATGCGCGCCGCCCTGCCGCAGATTCGCGTCCCGGTGCTGCTGATTTCCTCGCGCAACGACCGCTATATTGTCACCGACAGCATGGAACGAATTTACGCCGACCTGACCACGCCCGACAAAGAGAAAATCTGGATCGAGGGCAGCGGGCACGTGGTCACCGAGGAGCCGCAGAAGGAGTTCGTCTTCGAGAAAGCGGCCGAATTCATCGCCCGCGTCGCTACCCGCCCATGACCCGCGATTTTCTCCTCCTGGCGGCCTCGCTCTTTTGCTGGGGCATCGGCGAGGGCATGTTTTTCTATTTCCAGCCGATTTACCTGGAGCAACTGGGTGCCTCGCCGGTGACGATCGGCTTCATTCTCGGCCTGGGCGGACTGGTGATGACCTTCGCGCATATCCCCGCCGGCTGGTTGGCCGACCGCATCGGGCGGCGTCCGCTCTTGTGGGCGGCCTGGCTGTTTGGCCTGGTGGCGGCCTGGCTGATGGCGCTGGCGAACGGTCTGGCGGTCTTTGCAATAGGGGCGGTTCTCTACAACTTCACCGCCTTTGTGATTTCCCCCCTCAATAGTTATCTGACGGATGCCCGCGGCAAACTCTCGGTTGGGCGCGCCATCACGCTCAGTTCCTCGGCTTTTGCCTCCGGTTCGGTGCTCGGACCGTTCAGCGCCGGTCTGCTGGCCGAAGCGCTCGACCTGCGGGCGATCTATTTTGCTGCTGCCGGGCTGTTCGTCCTCTCGACCCTGCTGGTCTTTTTCCTGCGCTCCCAGCTGCTCGAAGCGCACGACGGCCGCCGGTCGTTTCGCGACTTGCTGGCCAATCCCCGCTACGTAAACTTTCTCGGACTGGCCTTTCTGGTTTTCTTTGCGCTCTATCTGCCCCAGCCGCTGACGCCCAACTTCCTGCAAAACGAGCGCGGCCTCTCGCTGGCGCGCATCGGTCAACTCGGCTCGTTGGGCAGCCTCGGCAATGCCGTCTTCAACCTGGCGCTGGGGCAACTGGCGCCCCGCCTGGGCTTTTACCTGGCGCAGGCCGGCGTGCTGCTTTTCGGTTTGCTCATCTGGAAGGGGAGCGGCCTGCCCTGGTACGGAGCGGCCTACTTCATGCTCGGCGGCTACCGCGCCGCCCGCGCCCTGGCCTCGGCGCAGGTGCGCTCGTTCGTCGAGGCGCATCAGATGGGTCTGGCCTACGGTATTGCCGAGACTCTCAACTCCCTGCCGCTCTTCCTCGCCCCGCCGCTGGCCGGCTGGCTCTACGAACTGCGCCCCGAACTCATTTACCCCATCTCGCTGACGGTCATCGGCCTGGCCCTGCTGCTCTCGCTGCGCTATCTGCCCCGCCCGGCTGCCGAGCCTCTGCCCGTCTCACAGGATTGACATGCTCGAAATCGTCCGCCTTGTCCTCGGCCCCGTCCAGACCAACGCTTACCTGATTGCCGATTCGGAGAGCGGCGCGGCGGCGGTGATTGACCCGGCCTGGGAGGGGGAGACGATCCGCCTGGAGGCCGAACGCCGCGGCTGGCGCGTGGAGCAGGTCTGGGTCACGCACGCCCACTTCGATCACATCGGCGGCTTGCCGGACCTCGTGCGCGGTCTCGACCCGGCGCCGGTCATCGCCCTGCATCCGGCCGAGCGCCCACTCTGGGAGGTGGGCGGCGGGGCGGCGCTCTTCGGCCTTTCCCTGCCCCCGCTCCCCGCCCCGACCCTCGACCTGATGCACGGCCAAGTTTTGTCTTTGCGTAGGTCGGATTGTCAATCCGACCTACAATCCGACCTGCAGTTCGAGGTTCGTCACGCGCCCGGTCACACGCCCGGCCTGTGCGTTTTCTACTGCGCCCAGGCGGGCGTCTGCTTCTGCGGCGACCTGATCTTCCAGGGCAGCGTCGGCCGCACCGACCTGCCCGGCGGCAGTTGGGATGCGCTGGTGGAGAGCATCCGCGCCCAAATCTTCACCCTGCCCGAGGAGACGCGTCTCCTCTCCGGCCATGGCGAGGAGACCACCGTCGGCGAGGAGAAGATGTTCAATCCGTTTGTGTGATAGAAAACACAAAGGACAGGAAGGGCGCACGAAGGTCACGAAAAACTTTGATGTATAAAAACACGAAGGACGCGAAGGGTGCACGAAGTCAACCTTTTTAATCTTCGTGTTCTTTGAGTTCCCTTCGAGCCCTTTGTGTTTCCCGGACCTTTTCCTCCTTCGTGCCCTTTGAGAGTCCTTCGAGCCCTTTGTGTTGAAAAAACAGGAGAGTCCCCATGAAACGAGCCGTGAGCATCAGTTTGGGCAGTTCTGCCCGCGATAAGAAAGTCACCGTCCGCTTCGGGAGCGAGACGATCGAAATCGAGCGCGTCGGCACCGACGGCGACGTGGAAAAAGCCCGTCGCCTGTACCTCCAACTGGACGGCCAGGTAGACGCCTTCGGCGTCGGCGGCGTGGACCTGTACCTGCGCCTGGACGACCGCGAGTACCCGCTGCGCGCGGCCCTGAAACTGGTCGAGGGCGTGACCCGCACCCCGCTCTGCGACGGGCGCGGCCTGAAGCACACCCTGGAGCGGCGCGTCTTCGAGTTTGTGCGTCCCCGGCTCGGCGAATTGCGCTTCCGCCAGGCCTTCGTACCGGTGGCGGTGGATCGGATGGGGCTGGCGCAGGCCGCGGCGGAGGTCAGCGAACGGCTCCTCCTCGGCGACCTGATGATCGCCCTGGACGTCCCCATCCCGATCTACGGTCTGCGCGCTTACAAGCGGCTGGCGCGGGCGCTCTTTCCCCTGGTGAGTTACTTCCCCATGTCCATGCTCTTCTATGGCAGCGGCGGGGCCGAACACGAGCCCAAGTACGAGAAGTACTTCCTCGAGTCCGACCTGCTGGCGGGCGACTTCCTCTTCATGCGCAAGTACCTGCCCACAGACCTGCGCGGCAAAACGGTGGTCACCAACACCACCACCGAGGAGAACATCGCCCTGCTCAAAGAACGCGGCGTCAAGACCATCGTCACCACCACCCCGCGCTACGAGGGCCGTTCCTTCGGCACGAACATGATGGAAGCGGCGCTGACGGCCTACGCTGGCAAGGGTCGGCGGCTGACGGATGAAGAACTAAATGCCCTGATTGATGAGTTGGAGATTAGGCCGGAGGTGGTCGAGTAGTCAGTGGTCAGATAGTCAAATAGTCAGATAGTCAGATAGACTGTGGGAAAAGGAAAGATGACCTGGGAGGAGGCAGGTCATCTTGTTGGGGAGGGAAAGAGAGGGGATTGGCGTATAGGCTGTCCTTTCTCTAGGGTTTGGTGAGCAAATTCTTGGAAGTATGGGCTTATAGGCAACTCCTTTCTCTAGGCGGGCGGAATTTTGTTCTTGCCATCGACTCAGGCGGGGCTGGGGTGGTCACCGCGAACCTGATATCGGGGGGCTCAATCAGTGGGCGAGAGGCAGTTTGTTGTACTCCTCTCGGCTCATGTTCTCGGCGGCGCAAGCCGTGCGGACGCGCCGCTGGGTAATCGCAATCTCAAGAAGTTCCCGCTGCCGAGCGTTGATGCGCTCCATCTCATAGCCGTTGGGGGAATGGCGATAGGCAGGCTGGTGATTGGATGGCTTGGCAGGCATCGGCGGAAGGGCGGGAACGGTGGGCGGGATGCGGGCCAGGGCCGATTTTGTCACGATGACGAGGACGGAGACGCCTCCTGCGCCGGCAACGATGATCAGCACAATCATGAAGGCCTCATAAGCGTTTGCCTTGATGGCCTGCATTCTTGCATAGCGCGCCTGGTCGGCGGCGATGCGGGCCAGTTCGGCCTGATAGCGGGCTTCTTCCAGTCCCTGCTCGTGACGGATGCGGGCGATCTCGGCCTCGGTCTTGGCGGCAGCGCGCTGTTCTTCGAGTTGATTCATCACATCCAGGTGACGGGTCTCGGCGTAGATGCGCTCGGCCTCGGCCTGGCTAGTGGTGGGGTTGAGGAGGTCGGTGCCTGCCACGCACAGGCCAACGATAAGGCCGGTAACCAGGAGCAAGAGGGCAAAACCAGAAATCCAGTTCATCATTTTTTCCTTTCTCTAGCAGGCATTCATATTGTCGTTTGCGTCATTAGCATATCATCTCTTGATTGCTCACGTCCTTATGCCTTGCCTACTCCTGGATTTCTTTCTTCTGCTTCGCATCTCACGACAATCTCACAACTCTATGCGAATGGAACAAAAAAGAGAACCCCATCCATTCGGTTTTGGTGGGGTTCCGGTGTTGAACGATTTATTGGCTTCTTATCGAAAGGGAAAGTTTATCAGATTTCTTCGATAGGCACCTCCGTGGTTGGTGGGGGAAGTTGATTACATTCTAGCATCGTGTGTACATGATGCTATTTCGCTTATCTGACGTTCGACACTCTATAATCTCACAAAAATCTCACACCGCCGATTGACTTTTTGCCGAAAAGTGTCTATACTGTTCGTTGAGCAAAGGAGCAGAACGATATGGCGGGTTCCTTGGGCACGCTTTGGGCGCGATACAAGACGCTGTTTATTTTTTGGGGAATTACATTAGTACTGATCGGCGCGGCGCTGGTCATTCAGTGGTGGGAAGCGGATTTGTCCAATCGCTTTGTAGTCACGCAACAGACCACCGTGAATGGTATCCAAGTTGCGGTGACGTATCCTTCGCAGGTTTTGTTGCCGTCCACCAATGCGCCGGTCCAAGAGATGATTTTCCGTGTGACTGCGCCCGAGGCCACGAAGTATGTGCTTTGGCTTGAAAGTAGTCAGGGAGTGATTTTTTACAACGATCGCGGCGAGGTCGTTTCTCCTCGCTGGGAGGGGCAGGGGAATGCCGTTTTTCGCGCCAGAGTGCAAGCGCTTCCAGGCAGGGGTGAATACTTATTCTTAGAGGCAAGATTATCGCTTGATTCTTTGCAATATCCGATTCCGCTAGGGCGGGTTGTCACCGAGTCGCTGGGTCAATCCCGCTGGCGAATTTTTGGGGGCATCTTTGCCCGCAATATTGCTCTGCCGTTGGGGTTGCTTTCGGCAGTGGCTGGCTGGGCAGTGAGTTATTTGGCGAAGGAATCAGACAAGGCCGAGAATGCCTTTCGGGAGAGCCTATCGAAGTTATCCACTGATTTTGACAGCGATCCATTATTTGCTGTCACTCAGTGTTTGGACCTGGTAGATTATGCCCAGAAAAGGCATTTAGATTCTGAAAACGTAAAGAATCTCCAAAAAACAGTTTCCCGTCTATATCATTTAGGGAATCTCCGAAAAATTACTCAACAATTGAGTGTATTGGCCGAACAAGGCGAAGAGAAAGTCTTGTTAGATGCTCTAAAAAGAGTCTTGAGTTTTTTCGAAAAGTTTCCTGCCTTGGCTGCCGATCAAGACAATGGGAAGTTTATTTCCTCTTTACAAGCACTTTATGATTGGTTGAAGGAACAAAAACCAGGAGCAGATGCTATTGGGAAGTTGTGGGACCAATTCGATGTATTCAGTATGGGGCTGGTGGTTTATTTTCTGAACCGATTACCCCGACAGCCCAGTGCGAAAGAAGATATAAAAAATGCCCTAGAACAATCATCTCATCGTAAACGTCTCATTCGCTATCAAAACTTAGATTGGATGATCCCCACCTATAATTTAACTTTGCCAGGCGAATATCATTTTCCTGTGCTCGTTTTTGGTAAGAATCTCGCTTACGAGGTTAGCGGTTCCTTTTCTGATTTGTTCAATCCAGCAGAAGTCCTGGCAGAAAGTTGGGTTGGACCTTTGCAGTGGGAAAGGCTAACATCTCCTCATGAGTCCGTAAGCGTCGTCGTATTAGAGAATGATGCCGAAATTCTTATACCGAGACTTTGGAAAGAGTTGGTTGAACAACAGAAAAGACCTCGGGATGGAACGTTTCCTGTTTACTGGCAGATCAAGCCCGATATTCAATCTTCTTCGGCCATAGAGCAAATAGCCCACCGACTTGCCGAGGCTTGGATCGAGATGTTGCCCTTGAATCCCGATGCGTTTCTGGATTTGCGCTCAGCAGAGCAGGATGCCCTGGCAGCGTTTTTAGACTGGCATGTGGGCTCTTTGCCGGCCTTGCTTGTCCGATTGAAACAAGGTTTCCTCGCAGCAGAAGAAAAGACGCGACAGGATAATGGCGGCGCCCAAAAAGATGGGAATGAACAAGAAATCAGGACACGAGAGCGCGATATCTTGCTTGACAAAATGGCCAACAGTAGTCTGCCCTACGATAAAGGCCTTCTGCCGGGCAAGGAACAATTGTTGGATTGGTTGAACATTCGACCGCCCTGGCTTACCCATACTGTTTTCATCGCGGTCCGCAAAACAGAGCCTTCGTCTGAATGGCAACAGACTCTGAGCGCTTATCAGAGGGATTTACTCAGGCGAAAAGTTGTCATCAAAGAAGTCCTTCTTACAGATGCGCCGGCAAGCGCTGGCGGCTTGGTCAAGTGGAGCGATGAGGCGTTGCTGGACATCTTGAAATCAAGAGTTCGACGTGTAATTGGCAAAGAGAGTTTTACGGCCCTTTTTGCTGAACCTCCAAGAGTCACCGATTTAGAATATGACCGTAGACTGGTTCAAAGATCGAATGGCTCTCTTGGCCGCATGCTCGAACTTGGCAGGCATGTCCTCCTTCACCATACTCAATATCATCCTGATACTGAGTATCTGGAGGCAGATGACTTTGATGGAATTACACAATTATGATCTCTCCATTTTCATCTCCCCTCGACCTTTTCGACACTCTGCGCGCTGAAGACGAGAGTGCCTGGCTGGGGCAGGTTTTCCTCCCGCCGCAGGGCTTTGAGACCATGCGCGGGATGCGCTCAGTCATCGTCTTTGGCGAGGAGGGCAGCGGCAAGACGGCGCTGCGGTTGCGGCTTATCGAGGCGGCGCAGGAAACGCCCGGGGCGGCTGCCCCGCTCATTGTCGGGTGGCAGGCTGAGGTCCAGGACGAGGCGGAGGGCGAAGCCTTTGTCAGGCGCTTTGTGGACGAAATCCTTGACCTGGCGGCGCAGTCTCTGGCCACTCATCTGGTCCGACATCCGCAACGATTTACCCAGGCGGCGCGCTTTGCTCAGGAGGGGATGGTTTGGCTGATTCACCAGTACCTGCGCACCAATAAGGAGTTGCTGCTCCTGCGTCTGGAAAGCGAGGCAAAGCCCGAGGGCCTGAATTGCTTGAGCGACATTTTGGGTCGTGTTCCCAAAATTTTAGTGCCGCCTGCCGCGCCTATGCCTCGTCAGGTAACCGAAGTGGTGCGGACGCTGGATGTCGCCGGTTTTAGTGGATTATGGGTGATGATGGACGGCCTGGACGCCTGGCTGACGCTGGAGGCTGCCGCTTTGGGAAGGCTGCTGACGGCTCTCTTCTCTTCGCTGGCGTTGTTTGATATCCCCGGTTTTGCTGTCAAGGTCATGGCGCCGCTGCGGATGAAGAACCTGATTTCGACGGCTACCGGCCTGACCCGCCGCCGGTTTGAGATTTTCGACTTGACCTGGTCAACCGAGGCGCTGCGCGGCTTGTGCGAGCGGCGGCTGGCGCTGGCTTGCAGCAGGGAGACCTTCCGACTCGAGGACCTTTCTGCGGATCCCGATCTGTTGCCCTGGCTGGCAAAGTACGGCGGCCTCTCGCCGCGCGGCTGGCTGGAATTCCTGCGTCCCTTCCTGGATGCGTATCTAGCGCAGCCGGAGCGGCGTCCGCTGACGCCCGAAGCGACCGCCGACCTGCGGCGTCGTTTCCCGCCGCGCCTGCGTATGGATACGAACCTGGGACACGTTTTCCTGGGACATTTTCGGGTGAGCGGGTTGTCCGAGTCTTCCCTCAACCTTTTGCGCTATTTGTACACCCATCCCGACCGCGCTTGTGACAAGGAAGAACTGTACTACCGTGGCTTGCGTGGCCTGGGACATACCCCGCGTGCTCCTGATGACCCGGCTTGGGAGTTGCCCGATACGGTCGAAGGGGTTATGGATACGGCCCTGTGGCGTCTGCGCCAGGGAGTAGAGCCAAATCCGAAACAGCCTGTGTATGTTGTTTCAGAGCGTGGCAAGGGGGTTGTGCGCCTGGAGAATACCTGGTGAGATTTTTGTGAGAATTGAGAAAGAACGGCGAAATGCGTCCAAAAGGGGAAATGTGATATGTTGATGTAACCAAACCGGCAAGGAGAAATTTTTATGTAATGGCTACAACCCCGGAAACATCCACCGAGGTAGAGACAAGGCTTTCCAGTCGGGGGTTTGTCTTTGACCCCTTTGAGCGTCTGGAAGCCTCGAATGACCCCTATATTTCCGGCTATCTGATCGGGCATGACATGTTCAGCGTCGCCTGGGAAACTGCTCCGGCGGCGCTTTTTGCGCCCCCTGGCGGCGGAAAGACGGCCATGCGCATTTACACGTTGCGCGCCTGTTGGAAAAACGAGGGCCAGCGTCGCAAATTCCCGATTTCATATGATTTGCCGTTCTTTGCTCATCTAGCCGGTTTGACCTCTTTGGAGGCGCACCAGACGGCCATCGCTGCGGCCGCGGCCACGGATTTGTTGCTGGCATGCGCCTATCGGCCTGCCCTGTACCGTTCACTGACCGTCCCGCGCCGTTTGACTTTGTTATCGCTGCTGCGGGCGGCTTTGCCTGTCAATTTGGAATATGCGCTTAGCCTTCTTGCAGAAAGCGGCGATGCCCAACAACTCTCTGAGTATTTAGACCGTACCTATTGTCTTCCGGATCCGCCTGGCCGAGAAGCGGTTTTCGAGTTGTGCCGGTTAATGCTTCGCGACTTGGAAGACGCATCGGGTGACCTTTGGTCTGGCCCGGCCCAGTTTGAGGCGCTCTTGGCCTTCCTGCGCGAAGACTTGAATTTTGAGTCTGTTCTCCTTCTCCTGGATGGAGTGGACGGCGGGGGGCTTGCGCCGGGAGATGTGCAGATGCAGTTTGATGTGATTGCGCCGCTCCTAAATCAATCTCCCGAATGGTCGAAAAGCAACCTGTTCCTGAAAGCGTTTCTGCCGTTTGAACTGCAAACTTATGTTGCCGGACAAGCCCCCGACTTTTATCGCCAATCCCTGCGGGCCGAGATTCGTTGGGACGTGCCTAAACTGGCCGAAATTTTGCGCCGGCGCGTCTATGTGGCCAGCCAGGGACGCTTCGGCAGTTTGGACGCCCTCAGCAGCCCGGCCTTGCGGGACGTGGAGACGCTGATCGCATCGCGCGCCCGTCCACTGCCGCGAGAGGCGATTGCGCTGGCCGGCATGGCGTTCGAGAATTATCTCGAGCGTGGGGGAGAATATCTCGAACCCGAAGACATTTCAAAAGCCGAACAACAATATTCACAAAGAAGTATATTCCCCGATTAACGGGAGGGCATCATGATTACTCTTCAACCCTATTCTAAAGATATTTTTATTCATCGTTCTGAAGTGGATTTGATCCAGGGGAAATTCAAGCAATTTATTGAGTCAGGGGGAAGAGAAAGGCCTCCCAAAGCCATCTTATTTCGCGGGGAACGCGGTTTCGGAAAAACGTGGTTGTGTTTTCATCTTCACCGAACTGTTTTGCCTGCTATTTCATCGAGTATCACTTCGTTGTATATTGCGCTTTTTCCCCTTCCAAAGGAGTATCAGGACGATTTGAAGGACCGGGAACGGGTCATTCCTGAAACGCCCCACCCGGAAGAGACCTGTAAAAGCCTGATGATCTGGGCTTGTGAGCAATTGGAGATTCCCTATCCCAATGACCCGACCCTGCTCGAGTTGCGGCGGGCGCTGGTCGGCGGCGTGGAAGCGAAATTTACAGGAGCCCATGCCCTGGTCTTGATCCTTGATTCGGTCTTTGAGGCCGATTGGGAGTTGCTGGAAACGGTCGAAGAAAACATGCTTGCCCCGCTGGCCGAACTGCCCAATGTCTTTTTTATCATGACCGGGCGCGGCCGGCCCTATCCCTGGATTTCGCCTAGCCTGCGGATGGGGATGAAAGAAGAAATGCTCAAAGATTTTCCCATTGATGAATTGACCAAAGGAAATCGTCAGGTTGCTGAATTGAGCGGCGGCAGCCCGCTGGTGGGCTATGCCTTGATGCAGACCGATGACCCCGTCCGCGCTCTGGATGAGGTGGCCGAGTACCTGCTCGAGGTGATTCCGCCCTCGCTGGAGCGCCGCCGCTTGCGGGATGCCTTCGAGGCCTTCTGCGTGCTGGAGGAGTTCCGCGAGGGGGAGATGGAAGTGATGCTCCAAGCCTATTACGAAGCCAAGAAACAGCCTTTGCCGCCTTACCCCATCCGTGAAGTGCGCGATGACTTGCTCAAGACCTTCCTCTTCCGCTGGGAAGGCGGCGGTTTTCGCGTGGATGCTGCGCTCAAGAATGTCTTACAGAATTACCTGAAACATCACCAGCCTGAGTTATGGCGGCACCTGAATTGCGCCGCTTATAAGATTTATCTTTCCTATGCAGAGAAATATAGCCAGTATCAAAAAGAATATGAAGAACTGGCTGCACCCCATAAGGCCGTTTTGGAGGCCGCCGGGACATTAGCCGAATGTGAACAGACCCGAGTTACCGCTCAACCTGCTTGAGGAGGAGACCATGATCACCGAAACCATGACCGGCGCTTTTGCCACGACCGAACTGGTGGGACGTGAAAGCGAACTCAAAACCATCCTTGAACGCATTCAGGACCAGTCCAAAACCCGCCCTTGTATCATCTTTCTTGAAGGCTCAGGCGGGATTGGCAAGACGCGCCTGCTGCTTGAGATGATCCAGAGATGCAAGGACAGGCCAAGCGTTAAAGTCAGCGACCCCTTGATGGATGCTTACCACTTGCGGGTACATACGCCAATCCAATTTGTGCAAGATGTCTATCAAAGCCTGACGCCCCTGGATGATTCTTTCCGCAAGTATGAACGGGATGCCCGCGTTTTGGGCAACATCCGTCTCTCTGGCGAGGCAGTGCAGGTGGAAGAGCAGGTACAGGCGGCTCTCGATTCTTTCATTGAAGGTCTGAAGTCATTTGTGGAGAACAAGAAGCAACGCGTAGTTGTTCTGCTCGATACGCTGGAGCGTTTTGCCTATGGGACGGGCATCCCGGAGGTGCCTCAGGCTGCCGAAACTTGGACCTGGTTGACCGATCACTTGAAAGACTTGTCCAATGTCATCCTTGTTGTTGCTGGCCGGGAGGAAGCGCGGCCCTTGCTTGAAGGCTTGGATGCCTCAATTGAAATCCTGCCGATTACTCTGGATGCTTTTTCTCTTGAAGAAGCGCGGGCCTACTTTCAGGCCGCGGCGGCTACGGCGCGCCGCAACAGTGCAGAGCGCGTTGCCAAAAGCCTTGAATCTTTGAGGCCCCAAGAGATTGAACAAGCACACGCGTTGAGCGGCGGTCGGCCGATTCTGCTGGCTTTGGCGGCCGATTATGTCGCCAGCGGCGGCTTGCTTCAATCGCTTTTTGATGCCGCTCGCGCTGCGAAAGACAAAACCCCGCAGGAATGCTTCAAGGACGAAATCTTGAAACGCTTGTTAGGGCTGGAGCGTCTGGGAGAGATCCTTCGGTATATGGCGCTCACCCCCAAAGGGTTGGATGCCGACCTTTTGCGCATTATCCTGGACTCGCACCGCAGACGTCTCGATATAGCCGAGGCGCATCTGCGCGAGATTGAACAGTTTTCTTTTGTAAAGCACCGCTACGATCCCAGAGAGCAGACCAAAACTTACTTTTTGCACGATGAAGTGTATGACATGCTCAAAGAGGCAGCCTTTATCGCCCGACCTGAAGCCGGACAAGATGAGAAGAACGACATTTACAAGAAAGTTATCGAGCATTATGAGGAATGCTTCAAAACTGTGCGGCGTGACTTGGGCAAATTGTATATGCAGATTCAAGCCGGCGGCGAGCAGAACATTGACTGGAACGAACTGGAAGCGCTTCTTTCCCAGCGTTCAGAGAGTTTGCTTTCTTTGCTTTACTACCGCCTGCGCCAGGATCCGCCCAAGGGCTACCGCCGTTGGATACGCTATGATCATGAAGCCGTCATCGGCGGCGACCTGGAGTTTGCTTTGCAATTGCAATTGGAACTGAGCGCCTATCTGCGCGAGTTGGCGGCCGGTAAAGAGGTTCGAGACCAAGATTGGGACGACGATTTGGTGCGCTGGTCGCTGCGTCTGGCTCCGGTCAAGCGCGCCTGGGCGATGGGGAAAAAGGATGAAATACTGGGGGAAGTTCAAAAAATTGAGGCCATCTATCCCCAAGATTTGCAGGACCCACTCAAGAAGGCGATGCTGCTGATCTGGAAAGCCTATGCGTTGGCCGATTCAAAGCCGGTGGAGGTTAGTGTAGAAGCCGGCAATATTCTCAATTCGCTCAAACCGATGGCTGAAGCAGAAGACGAGATTCGGACCTGGCTGGCCAAGATGCTGATGGCCTTTGCCCACCGCATTCGCGGCTATGCCTATCGGGTGCAGGAGCAAATAGACAAGGCGATTGCCGATTACCGTCAGGCGGCTGTATTGTTGCGCGAGGTGGACCTAAAAATCGAAACGGCCACCGTCAATAACGATTTGGGCTATGCGCTCATGCTTAAGGGAGACTCCAGCGATGCCCGCTCGCTGGTCGAGAACGCCCTTGGATTGCGGAGTGAGATGGGATTGGGAGCGCAGGTGGCCGCCAGTGTCAACACATTGGGGATCATTGACACCTACGAGGGACGCTACTCCGAGGCTGTTGAAAATTCTACAAAGTCACTCAATCTTGCTAGAGCAGTCAAAAGCAAACGTCGCATTGGTTTGGCCTTGATTGCTCTGGCCGAAGTGACCCGCCGGCAGGCTGGATTCTTGACCGGCGAGCCAATAGACAAACGCTTGGATCGACTCAACCGCGCCTTTGAACATGCCAAAGAGGCCTTGGCTATCTTTGAAGAGTTGGGCGCGATTGCCCGCCAGGTAGAGGCGCTGATTGAGATGGGCTGCGCCCGCCGCGATGCCGTTAAATTGATTCGAGAGTCTGGCATATCTACTTATAGCATAGAAAAGTTCATCGAAGAGAGTCAAAAAGCGTTGGAAAAGGCGGCTAAACTGGCAGTATCACTCGGAGCCGGGCAGGTGCATCACCGCCAGGTAGATGCGCTTGTCAACCTGGCCTGGCTGGGATTCTATGCCGGCGAGTCAGGCGAAGGCATCCTGGAAGATGCGGAAAAGCAGGCTGAGGAACTTCTCAAGTCCTATGAATTGTCCGAGGGCAGGCCCAAACCGGAAATCTTTGGAAGCGATGAATATCAACCTCTGTTTTCGACTCAGTTGGGTAAATTGCATGTTCTGAGAGGACATAGAGTATATGCTGCGCATCAAGATGCCTGGCAGGTTCGCCTCGACCACCCTACCCAAAAACCAGATGAGAGAAAAATGGAAGAATTTAGGCGGGTATATGCCGATCTGGCGCGGGAATATTTCCTTGGCCTGGAACACAGTGCCCTCTACAGCCCGGAATACCGTGACTTGCGGATTGCCAAGCAACAAATTTTTGATCACCTCAAAGTTCTGAGGCCTGAAAATCTCAAATTGTTTGTGAAGTGCCTGGAAGACTGGGAAATCTATTATGGTATTCCAAAGCCCCAAATGCCAGATTCGGACGAACCCATATCTCAACTGCGGCAGATGCTGGTCAAGCGGGTGCTGCTGGCAGAGTGATACCTGGTTGAAGAAGTCTGTGCGAATGGCTAGCGCGTTGTCGGGAGAAGCATTCCTCAACACCGACCATATAGAGGGCATAGGAGAGAAATGTTTCCACAAGAATTGTCGAGTGATTTAATCCAGTGGGCGATCGAATGGGGAGTGAAGTATGTGGTTGAAAATTCTCCCCGCTGGGTCAGGGAAATAAGAAGACACTGGCCGTCTGATTGGCAAGCAGATTATGCTGTAGCGCATCCTGGTTTGCGTGTACATCGTACCGGTTTGGTCAATCGGGAAAGGGAGTGCAGGGCAATTCGAGATGCTATTTTAGATGCGCAACATTCGCGCCTTCTTTTCTTTTTCGGTCCACGCGGTGTGGGGAAAACGCGCCTGCTGGAAGAAACCCGCCTTATCGTCAAATCTTTGCCGATGCATCTTGACTTACGTTGGGGAGGAATTATTGACCTGTATCATGTGGACCAGCACAGCATCCCGGCTTTGCAGTATGCTATCGTCTCTGCTCTTGACCCACAAGGCCGTTTTTTTGCTGGTTTCCGCGAGGCCTTGAAAAAATTTAAGCAGCATCAAGAGCAGGGCTTCTATGAAGAATTAAAAACAGACCGTTCCAGGCTGCAGGCTGCTTTTGATGAAGAATATCGTTCCTTTACTCGTGAATTTCGTCCCATTATCGCCTTTGATACGCTTGAACGCATCCATGATGATGTTGACCTGTTCCACCAACTAACAGGTCGGGAATCTGCCTCAGTCAGCCGCTGGTTGTTTAATTTCTGCCTGACGGCGCCAAATTCGGTTTTCTTGTTTGCCGGTCGTTTTCCGTTGCTGGAAATGGCGGTCTCTTCGTTGCCAGGACAGAATAGGCTTGAAGCGATTCCGGTGGATGGTTTTGTCCGGCCAGACGCTTTTGCTCTGTTGACCTCTTTTTTGAAAAAGCAGCCTGCCTTGAGACGCGCCTTGCTCCAAGACCCTGTTCGGGAGCAATTGTGGCGGTTGACGAATGGCAGGCCGGTCGAATTGGCGTTGGCGGTCGAGTTGATTTCCAGAGGCAGTATTCTTGCAAGTCAAATCAATCCTGGTGAACAGGAACAAATTAATCCTAAAACGTTGGTCAGCCTCTTTTTTGAGCGAGAAAACCCGGTCGGCAAACCGGTGTTTTTCCTCGGTCTGGCGCGTAAGGGTCTAACAGCCGATTTGCTTCATTACCTTGAGCCTTCCTGGTCTCTCGAAGAATGCCGCCAAAAACTGGATGCGCTGCGTCGGTTGAGCGTGGTCAAGACGCGCCCTGGCAGGGAGGAACTCTTTTTGCATGACGCTTTGTATGATCTCTTTGACCGGTATGTCGCTCAAGAGAACGACTTGAAATTCTGGTATTCTTGTTTTCTAGAATATTATCAGGAACGACAGGCAACCTGCATCGCGAGGCGCCAGGAATGGGAAGAGGCGATTCTGAACTTGTTGTATTATGCGTTGCAATTGGATGCCTGGCAGGCGTTTCAGACCCAATATTTGCGGCAGAGTGAGCGGGCGATTGCCGGCTACGAAATTGAACTGGATATGCGGCTGCGGGATGAACTGTTTTGGTATCTGCAATCCTCCTCAGACCGTTCTGCTTTGCAGTCATCAGATTTCGCCGAAAGCGTCAACCTGGACAGCGCCGTCAGGTGGGTAAAACGCTATATTTTTCAAGGCGCTCATCAACGGGCTGCTTCTTTGGCTGCAACAATCTTGTCTTTAGGTCCCGCCCCTTATCGCCAGTTGGTTTTCCAATCTTCGACACCGCTTACAGAGATTCCATCTGAGGTTTGTGAGCAGGTAAAATCGTTACTGAAAAAGGCAGACCGCTTTTTCTGGGGGCATTTGCTTACTTACTATGGGGATGCTTTGCTCTATGTAACAGGGGTACCCGAAAAAGAGATTTCTTTGGCGCTGAGCAAGGCGCAGGAATTTTTGCAGACGAGCAATACTCCAGAGAACTTGGATTGGCTTCGTTCGCGTTTATTGGGGCGCGTGTATGACCGCCTCGGTTACCTGGCGCGTACGTATGGCCATTACGACCTGGCGGTTCAGAATTACCGGCAGGCGATTCCCTATTATGAAAAAGCAGATGTCAAAGAAGAACTTGCTACTACCTTGAACAATCAGGCTTTTGTCTTGGGATTGTTGGGACGTATCCAAGAAGCCATGGAATGCGCCGACAAAGCCTTCGCGTACCGGCAGGAACTTGGACAGCGTTATACACTGGCGCTCAGCCGAAACACGCGCGGCCTGATTTACGCCTTGTTCGATTTTGAAAAGGGTCGGCGCGAATGTCAATTGGCGCTGAATGCGTTTGAAGAACTTGAGGCCCCGCGCGGGATTGGTTTAGCACGCAATGCTCTGGGGTATATCCTGCGCAAACAAGGCTCTAAAAACGCTTCT
>DAOTVO010000058.1:0-2605 GCA_034436335.1 Anaerolineales bacterium
CTGATAGCGGAGGAGGCGCAGGCCCTCCAGGCGCAGGGCTTCGGGGAAGAGGGCCTGGTAGATGCGGCAGTTGGGCGATTTGACATCGTAGCGTCCCGTCGCCCGAAACGCCTCCAGCGGACAGCCGCCCGCGCACCAGTATTTCCACCGACAGTCGCGGCAGGCCTCTTTCTCTTTCACCGAAACGTTCTGGACCCCGAGCCGGTCAGCGCGGACGACCGCCAGCGGGTCCGCGGCGTGCACGTCCGTGATCGGCTTGCGGATGTGCATCTGGCATTTGGCAATCTGTCCATTCTGATCGAAGACCAGGTAATTCTGCCCCACTCCGCAAGGATGCGTGTGGGAGACGGACAGGTTGGCGCGGTCAATGATCCCACCGAGGAAGGGACGGCGCGGCAGGTTGTCTTCAATGACCTTGAACGCTGCCAGCATTCCACTGATGATTTTCTGTTCGTCCAGACACATGTCTTCGTGCGAGGCTGAGAGATCGTTCTCGCGGTAGAAATTCAGGCTGAAAGATAAGTCGCGCGCCAAAATCCAGGCCACGACATCAGGCAGTCCATCCGCGGTGCGGCTGCTGACGGTGACTGAGATGTTGGGAGTCGTGCCGTTGGCGAGCGCCAGGTCTACAGCTTCGGCCACGTCGGCGAAGGAGCCGCGTCCGCCCGCGTAACGGCGGTGAGCGTCGTGGTAGGCGCCGAGTCCATCGAGGGAAATCATCAGGCGGAGATCGAGAGATTGGAGAGTAGAAAGTAGAGATTCGGTCAGGAGCGTGCCGTTGCTGAGGACGACACCTTCAAGGGCAATCCCATGCTGTTTCGCCAGCGATTGAGCGTAGCGATGCAACTCCATGATGAGGGGGAAGCGCAGGAGCGGTTCGCCGCCCGCGTATTTCAGTTTCACCCGGCCGAAGCCATTGGTCAGCGCCGAGCGGAAGGTCGCGTCAATCGCGGCGCGGCCTGTTTCGAGCGACATATCCTCGCAGGCGTGCGGCAGGTAGCAGTAGTCACAGCGCAGGTTGCAGCGGTCGGTGAGGTGGAGCCAGGCGGTGAGTTCAATAGGCGGGACAGAGCGACAGGATGAATCGGTCGAGGCGCAGGCGCAGTCGACGCTAGAATCAGAGCAGGCGCAATCGCCTTCAGCCGGGGCCAAAAGACCCGCATCAGCCCAGCGGCGGATCAGTCCTGGGGACTTCTCGGCGAACAGCAGCGGAGCGCAATCATCCGGCGGGCGCGGCACGGCAAAGGCTGCCAAGAGGGTCATTTCCTGCCGGTCCAGCACCGCCACCCGGCCTGAGACAGCAGGGCTGGCAACCAGGGTTTTGTCATCTGTCAGTGGATAAGTCAAGAGGCCCGGTGAAATTTGCCAGCGAGAAGCAGACAAACTGCCGGAGAGCGTCTTTTCCCCTTTGGCCAAAACACAAGCACAGTCATCCTCCTGTGTTTCCGTCCACGAGGCGGCGACGAGCATCTCTCCTGCACAGGCGCAGTCATTACCCCCAACATCGGTATGATGTTGTGTAAGCATATTTCTCCCTTTCGATAACGAAGCCGTTAATATTATACAACACTTGTCAAGTGAAAAATATCACTTACGACCAAAAGAATAGTCTTTGGCTTTGTAGAGCAAGAGAATAGGGATGGAAGAGTAGAGAAGAATAGGTGAAAGCAAGGGAAGTTAAAACCCTCTTTCCCTTACTTTTAGATCAAGCCTGAGCGATTAATTTGTCTCTGCAGGATCCAAGTAAGACAAAACAATTCCCGGCAATTCGACTCTAATATCCAACGTGGCTTCAAGTTCTTTATATGCTCTCTGAACTTCTTTGATGTCAAAACTTGTCAAACGAGAAGCAATCTCCGGCCAATGCAAGGCCGCATACTCTTTCGAATAAGCCGCGGTACTCACCACCGCCAACAAGAAATTCCTCAGGGCGATCTGAGTTTTCTCCCCCTGGTTAGTTTGACTGAAATACAGCGCCCAATCCCCACTCTGAAGCCAAAATTTTCCTATTGCAAGCCAGTATAGTTCGCCGGCAGGCGGTCGCGGCCCTTGTCGGCGTTTGGTTAGATCGTAATCATTTGGAATCAGGCGCCGCGCTTCATTCAGCCAGATCTTTGCCTTTTTCGGTTTTCTCATGGCAATATAGGCTTTGGCAATATCATCGGCGCTATCGGCTTTCTGAGTCAAAAGCATACTCCGCTGAGCGACATCTAAAGCGGCCTGATGTTTCTCAACAGCATTTTGCAACTTGCTTTCAGCCTCTTGCTGTTTTCCAATGGTAAGCAAATAGTTTCCCCAATCAAAATACAAACTGCCCAATTCATTATAGGCTTCCCAAAGCCGAATCGGTTCCGTGACTTTTTCTTGAAAAATATCTGCTGAGCGTTTTAGAAATTCTTCTGACTGCTGAAAAAATTGCTCAGCCGCAGCAAAATTTCTAATAGAAGCGTTTTTAGAGCCTTGTTTGCGCAGGATATACCCCAGAGCATTGCGTGCTAAACCAATCCCGCGCGGGGCCTCAAGTTCTTCAAACGCATTCAGCGCCAATTGACATTCGCGCCGACCCTTTTCAAAATCGAACAAGGCGTAAATCAGGCCGCGCGTG
>DAOTVO010000059.1:0-220105 GCA_034436335.1 Anaerolineales bacterium
ATCCCAGACACACAAACTTTGACTCGCGAAATCGCTGCCTGGGAAACGGCTCGAAACTCGCAACACACTGCCATCGACTGGCAATTTAACATGGACAATGCTCGCACCAAGCTCAAACGCCTCTATCCCAACTTATCAATATTAGATTGATAAGGTACTAGAGGAAAAAGGTGTATAAAAAAATGACGGCAGGTCTTTGCTCACTGTTTTCTGCGCTCCCGGCGGCGGCGGTATTGTTCGTGGATTTCGGCAACATGCTCTACTTTCTCTTCTATCGCCACTTTCAGCCAATACTCGCCTTTTTCCGCCGTTCCCAAACTGCCGGCCCCATACGCTCCGGTGCGGGTATCGTCCTCCCAGGGCGGGTTGGCAGTCAGCGCGCCGCCTTCGATCCAATCCATGTAGTAGGACGGCGTGGTGATGAAATCCATCTCGTCAACCGCCCGCTCCAGATGAATCAACTCCGGGCGCAAGTGCAGCATCAGCGAGGTCTCCAGTTCGCAGGCGTGGCCCATGCCGCCCAAGGGGGATTGGCGCCTGGCTTCCAGTGCGGCGACGCCCTTCGGCCCGGAGAGATACAGGAATGATGTGGCACAGAAAATGTGCGGATATTTCTCGCCGGCGTATTTGACCACATTGACCAGAAACGACGAATTGCCGCCATGGCCGCTCATCAGGTAGAAACGCGTGAAACCGTGCCCGACGAGCGTATCCACCACCGAAAGCCAGAAGTCCTCGAACGTCCGCCCGCCGATATTGAACGTGCCGGGGAACGAGCGGCGGTGCGTACTGACCCCGTAGGGAAAGACCGGCAGACTGAGCGCCTGCTGCGGGACCGCATTTGCCGTCCCCTGACCGATGGCTTCGATAATGACGCTGTCGGTGGAAAGCGGCAAGTGGTAGCCGTGCTGTTCGGTGTGGCCGATGGCCGCGAGGACCACTTTTTCGAGGTCGGCTGTCGTGAATGCAGGCACGCGGGCCGCGCCGTCGGGCAGGGAAATGACCGGCAGGTCGGCAGGCAGGCTCAGGGTCCCAGGGGCGAGGACAAAGACGCGGGTGAAGCCGTCCTCCAGCAGGTTAGCGGTCAGTGCGCGGGTCAGTTCAGCGAAGAGTTCCGGGGGCACTTCCAGTCCGCTGCCGCACCAGCCAAAGGACAGGGCAGGCAGGATGCCGATTTCGTCTGTTTGCAAGATGGAGGAGAGTGCTTGCAGGTCATACCCTTCTCCCAACGGCAGGACAAGCGGCGTATCCCGCGGCAGGGCGGCGACTTCTGGCCAGGTCAACTCTTCGAAGCGAAAGAGACTCATAATTTCCTCAACAGATATTTACAGAATTGATTCTCTTAGTATTCTTAGTAGGGGGTGTGGATATGTGGAAAACGCTCGCATTGCCCCATTTGTGGCGGGGCGATCGGCGAAAGCCTAAGATTTGGCGGGAATCCGGGCCGGAGAAGTTGGGCGGCTTGTGGAAAACGAAGGGGAAGTTATTATAAAGTTTCCCCAGGATTTCCACAGAGTTTTCCACAAAGCCAGATTTTGGATTCCGAACAATCTGCAAGCCAGATATGGGGGGGCAAAATCGAACAATTGTCCGGCTTTTCCACAGGCCGCGCGAGTTATCCACAGAAAACTGGCACTTATCCACAGTTTTTAGGGGCTTGCAGGCGGCGGGGACTTCCAGATGTGGAGGGCTAGGCGGCGGCCTCTTCGAGTTTTTCTTCGACGATATCCAGAAATTTGTCCAGCCGGGACAGGTTTTCCTCGAAAGCGGGGCCGATAAGCCCCAGCCCCTTGCAGGCGGATTCCCAGGTTTCCTGGCGGCCGGGCGGCAGGGCCTGGGCGGCCAGCGTCCAGGTCAGCAGGAGCGGCCAGAGAATGGCCTGGGGGGATTCGCTTTCCAGCAGGGCTTCGCAGGCTTTTTTGTAGTAGGCCAGCCGGGGGGCGGCGATACGCGCCTCGACCTTTGGCCTGCCGGCGGCTTCGAGGAAGTCCTTCTCCCAGGCGGTCAGACAGGCTTTCAGCGCCTCGAGGTCGGCGTCGTTTGCGCCGAGCATTTCGAGCAGGCTGCCGGTCAGTTCGGGGCGGCCGGCGGCTGCGGCGCGCTCCGGGAACTGAAGCAGGAAACGGCGCTCGGAGAGCGGCGCTCCGCTCAGCAGGGCGATGGCGTTGGCGGCGTGATTAATGCTTTTTAGATAGGTGCGGAAGAGCGCCGGCCATTCGTCCTGACGGGTGAGCAATTCTTGCCACAACTGACGGGCGTGTTGGGCGTTGCGGCGGGCGCGCTCGGCGATGTTGCCCGGCTCGTTGTACTTATCGCGCACGCCGGCCTGAACGAACTCGAAGAAGTGTTCCTGGCCGGTGTAGAGCGGCATCGGGTCGTAGAGTTCAGGGCCGAGCCAGGGGTGCAGGCGCAATTCCTTGGGGTGATCGTAGTCGGAGCGCGGGTTGTGCAGGATATCGAGCGAAAATTCGGGCGTGATGGGCTGGCACTCGCGGCGGACGGCGGGCGCTTCCCGATGGACGAAGACGATGTCCACGTCCGTGGTCCCGCCGAGGAAGGGGGACTCCGTCCGCAGCGAGCCGGTCAGGTAGGCGGCGACCAGAGCGGGGTCCGAGAGCGCCCGCTTCTGAACCGTTTCGCGGGCGATGCGGAGAAGGGTCTCGCGGGTGATGCGCATACAATTTCCTCCCTAGTTGGTCAACAGGCTGGGCTGGTACGGAGGCAGGTCGAGGGCCTGGCGGATGCGGTTTTCGATGAAATCGAGGTGTTCGGAATGGCGGACGAAGTCGAGCGGGTCGGTGTCAATGGTCAGGACGGGGGTGTTGTCGTAAGGCTTGGAGAAGAATTCTTCGTAGGTCTGGTTGAGGGTCTCGATGTAGGCGCGTTCCATGTTGCGCTCGTAGGCGCGGTCGCGCATGGCGATGCGCTGCATGAGCGTGTCGGTGCTGGCGCGCAGGTAGACGAGCAGGTCGGGGAGGGTGATCTTCTCGGCCAGGGCCTCGTGCACCTGACAATAGACGGACAGTTCGTCGTTCTTCAGGTTGATGCGGGCGAAGAGCGAGTCTTTGGCGAAGGTGTAGTCGGAGATGAGCGGGCGGCCGCGCGCCAGGAGGGCCGGGACGGTGCGGTGCTGCTGGTGGTAGCGGCTGAGGAGAAAGAAGATTTGCGTCTGAAAGGCGTAGCGTTCGTGGTCGCTGTAGAAGTCGGAGAGGAAGGGATTTTCCTCGAAGACTTCGAGCAGCAGTTCCGCGTCGAAGCGGGGCTGCAGGAGCCGCGCCAGGGTGGTCTTGCCGACGCCGATGACGCCTTCGATGGCGATATACATAATCCATACTCCCACAGGGATGATGGGTTAAGGATACCATATTTTGGATTGACGATTTTAGATTGACGATTTTAGATTGACGATTGTAGATTGACGATTTCAGATTTTGGATTTGCGGTGGGCGTATAATTGCCGTGAAAATCTCTTTTGGATCAGACCATGAAACTCTCTTCAATTGAATTTCGCGCCATGCAATCTCCCTGGCGGCGCTGGGGACAGCGGACGGTGGAACTGCCGCTCTTTCGCTCGCTGGGCTTGGATGTGCGGGACAAGGATGTTCTCGAAATCGGCTGCGGATCCGGCTATGGAGCGTTCCTGCTCAACAGGCTGGAGCCGCGCAGTTACCTGGGCCTCGACCTGATGCCGGAGCAGATCGAACGGGCGCGGCAGAAGTATCCCGGTTACCGGTTCGAGGTCGGCGATGCGACCGACCTGAGCAGGCTGGATGACGCCTCGTTTGACGTGGTGATCATCTTCGGCGTGCTGCACCACATCCCGGCCTGGCGGACGGCGCTGAACGAGATAGCCCGTCTGCTGCGACCCGGCGGGAGTCTTTTCCTGGAGGAGCCGCGCGGCGTGGATCTGCGCTTATTCGAGGCCTTGTTCCGCTGGGGGCATCCGCAGAGCGACTTTGGTCTGCGGGCGATGGAGGCGTACCTGGGCGGGCTGGGTCTGGACATTCGCCGCCGCCTGTGGACTCCGCTGTTGACGATGTATCACATTCAGAAGAGGTAAGTCGGCCTTGACTCCCCCTCTTCGTGCGCGTATAATCCCGTCAACTCCAGGAGGAGTAGGCTCGCAACGGCCTGATAGAGAAGGAGACGCATGCGACTTTATTTGTAATAAACTTTACCGCCAAGGCGCCACACGGCGCCAAGCCGATTTGGAAGTCGCCAAGGTCTCTTCTTGGCGAATTCAGAAAGTTTCTTAGCGTTCTTTGTGCCCTGGCGGTGATTACGAATAAAGTCTATGGTGGAAGTCTCCGCAGGAGCGCCGGGCCGAAGTCGCCTGGATGGATTGACGAAGAAAGCCGCAGGCAAGTAGAACGTCACGGGTGCGCCCGTTAGCGCGCAGGCCGGTGTTGGCCGGCCGCAGAGAGCCTTTTTTCACCACCACGGAACACAAGGTGAAAAGAGGAACTGAGGTGGTACCGCGGAGCGTGCGCTTCGTCCTCAAGTGGGACGAGGCGTTTTTTGTTGGTCTCATCGCCGTCAGTCTATCGTCTAACCGTGCGACTATGAGACCATGAGACTTCAGACTTCAGACTATTCGACCGAGGACTCCTATGACATCCTATGACCTCCCCAAAACCTACGACTTCAAATCCACCGAGCCGCGCATTTATGAAATGTGGGAGCGGGGCGGCTACTTCCAGCCCGCCAACGACCCGCGCAAACCGGACTTCGACCCCTCCAAAAAGCCCTTCGTCATCTCCATCCCGCCGCCCAACGTGACCGGCGAACTGCACCTCGGCCACCCGATGTTCGTCTCGCTCGAAGACCTGATGATTCGCTATCACCGCATGAAGGGCGAGCCGGCGCTGTGGGTGCCGGGCACGGATCACGCCGGCATCGCCACCCAGTTGCAGGTCGAGAAGGCGCTCGCCAAAGAGGGCCTGACGCGCGAGCAAATCGGCCGCGAGGAATTCCTGCGCCGCACCTGGGCCTGGAAGGAAAAGTACGGCGGCATCATCACCACCCAAATCCGCCGCCTGGGCGCCTCCTGCGACTGGACGCGCGAACGCTTCACCCTCGACGACGGCCTGAGCCGCGCCGTGCGCGAGGCTTTCGTCCGCCTCTATGAGAAGGGCCTCATCTATCGCGGCCCGCGCCTCATCAACTGGTCGCCGGGGCTGAAGACCGCCGTCTCGGACCTGGAGGTGGAGTACTCCGAAGAGCCGGGCAAACTGTATTACTTCAAGTATATGCTGGTGCCCCTTTCGCCCGGTGGGAGAGGGGATGGGGGTGAGGGCGAATACATCCCCGTCGCCACCACCCGCCCGGAGACGATCCTCGGCGACACCGCCGTGGCCGTCCACCCCGACGACCCGCGCTACCAGAAGTACATCGGGCGCAAGGTGCGCGTCCCCATCTTGGGGCGCGAGATTCCGGTCATCGCCGATGCCTACGTGGACCGCGAGTTCGGCACCGGGGCGCTCAAAATCACCCCCGGTCACGACCCGAACGACTACGAAATCGGCCAACGCCACGGCCTGCCCGTCCTTTCGATGCTCGACCGCGAGGCGAAAGTGACCGAGGTCGGCGGGCCGTATGCAGGGCTGGACCGTTTCGTCTGCCGCGAAAAACTGTGGGAGGATATGCGCGCTGCCGGCCTGGTCATCAAAGAAGAGCCGTACACGCTCAACGTGCCGCGCTCACAGCGCGGCGGCGAGATCGTCGAGCCGATGATCTCCGAGCAGTGGTTCGTCAAAATCGAGCCGCTGGCCAAAGCCGCCCTGGAGGCCGTGCGCGACGGGCGCATCCGCATCATCCCGGAGCGCTTCGAGAAGGTCTATTTCAACTGGCTGGAGAACATCAAGGACTGGTGCATCAGCCGTCAGTTGTGGTGGGGACACCGCATCCCGGTCTGGTACTGTGACGACTGCGGCGGCGAAATATGCGCCCGCACCGACCCGCTCCTCTGCGCCCACTGCGGCGGCAAGCACATCCGTCAAGACCCCGACGTGCTCGATACCTGGTTCTCCTCCGGCCTGTGGCCCTTCTCGACCCTCGGCTGGCCCGACCAGACCCCCGACCTGCGCTACTTCTACCCGACCTCGGTCATGGAGACCGGCTACGACATCCTGTTCTTCTGGGTAGCGCGCATGATTATGATGGGGCTGGAGTTCACCGGCGAAGCGCCGTTCCACACCGTCTATCTGCACGGCCTGATTCGCGACGAACACGGGCGCAAGATGAGCAAGTCCTACGGCAACGTGATTGACCCGCTGGTGGTGATGGACGAATACGGCACCGACGCCCTGCGCTTCACCCTGCTGGTCGGCTCGACGCCCGGCCAGGATATGAACATCAGCGTCAAGAAAATCGAGGCCAACCGCAACTTTGCCAACAAGATTTGGAATGCGGGGAGGTTCGTAATTGCTGCGCTCGCCGGGCTGGAAGACGGCGGGGAGCAGACGGCGGACGGCGGCGCGGTCGGCGGTCAGCCATCTGCCGTCCGTTGGACTCTCGCCGACAGTTGGATCTGGGCGCGCCTGCAGCAACTCGTCCGCGACGTGGAGCGTCTCTTCCAGGCCTATCAATTCGGCGAGGCCGGGCGGCAAATCTACGAGTTCTTCTGGAGCGAGTTCGCCGACTGGTACGTGGAGGTGGCCAAACTGCAGATGCAGAGAGCGGAGAGCAGAGAGCAGACGGTCATTACCCTGGCGCGAGTCTTGGATATTTGCCTGCGTTTACTCCACCCCTTCACGCCTTTCGTCACCGAAGAGATTTGGGGCCACCTGCGTCAGGCCATTCTCCATTCTCCACTCTCCATTCTTGCTAAAGACTGGCCCGAGGCGCTCATCATCGCTTCCTGGCCTGAGCCGCGCCCCGAGGAGGGTTGGGAGCAGGCCAAGATCGCCGACTTTGCCCTCGTTCAGGAGGTCATCCGCGCCCTCCGCAACCTGCGCGCCGAGAAGAAGGTTGCCCCGGCCAAGCGCATCGCGGCGACGATGGTCGGCGGGGCGAAGACCGACTTGCTCAAGGAACAGTCCGAGGTGATTGCCGCCCTGGCCGGGCTGGACGCGGCCCAATTCACCGTTTCCCGCGCTCTGGAGGCGAAACCAGAAGAGGCGGTGGCCCTGGTGGTCGGCGCGGTCGAGATTTACGTTCCGCTGGCCGGCATGACCGACCTGGAGGCCGAGCGCGCCCGTCTCGCCAAGGAACTGGCCGAGACCGAGGCGCAGATCGCCCGCCTGGAGAAACTGCTGGCGAGCGACTTCGTCCACAAAGCCCCGGCGGCGGTCGTCCAGAAGGAGCGCGAGAAACTGGCCGCCTACCGCGAGACGGCCGAGAAGTTGAAGGCGCAGTTGGGCTGATAAAAGAGCCACCCGGTTCATGAGAGCCGGGCGGTTTTTTATCGCATCATCGTGGCGAGCGTGGATGTGCTGATTTTTGGCAACAACACCTTGAAAGTAGTCCCCTTGCCGCGTCCTTCGCTTTCGGCCCAGATTTTGCCCCCGTGCGCTTCGATTAATCCCTTGGCGATGGGTAAGCCGATTCCCAGGCCTCCGTGTTTGCGCGTGTTGTGCGGTTCCACCTGATAGAATTCGTTGAAGATTTTGCTCAATTCTGATGGCTCAATACCTATGCCTGTGTCCTGAATTGTAATGAGCAAATCTCCCCCGGGATTGAGAACAGCGCTGACGGTGATCTTTCCGCCATCAGAGGTAAAGCGCACAGCATTATCCAACAGGTTGACGAATACGGTATGCAGTTTTTCAGGGTCGCATTTGACTGGCAGGGGTGAATTGGGCAAATTCATGATAACCTGATGCCCTTTGGCTTCGGCCAGTCGTTGCACTTCGCCATAGGCTTGGCGCAGGATTTGTTGAATAGGTACCATCACCCGATGCATGGCCATTTCTTTTGAACGCAGCATGTTCAGGTTGGTCATGGCATCCACCAGGGTGCGCATTTGCATTGCAGCGTTCAGGACTTGTTTGGCGTGTTCGGAGAGTTCGCCGGGCGATTCCTCCTGCAGGAAACTGGCATACCCGATAATGATGCCCAGCGGCGTGCGAAGTTCATGCGAAGCCAGGGCCAGGAAGTTGGTCTTTAGATAGTTCGCGGCGCTAATTTCGTTGTATGCCTCGCGTAAGGCTTGCACCAGCCGGGCGTTGTGAATGGCGACCGCTGCCTGTGAAGCGATTATAGAGAGAAGGTCTTGGTCCACCTCGTCAAACACCCCATTATGCTTATTCAGGGCTTCCAGCACGCCGGTCGGACGATTTTTTATCCGCATCGGCACGACAAGCATGTTTTTGACATCGAAGGCCACATGCTGTGCGGCGAGTGAAAAGTGAGGCTTTTGCGCCCTGGCATCTGAAACAATAATGGCTTTGTTTTCGAGAAAAACTTCTCCGGCGATGCTGTTGTCTAGAGGCACGGGAATTTCCGCTAAGCGCTTTGGGTCAGAGCCGCTTGCAGCGGCAAAGACCAGTTGAGCGCGCTTCTCATCATACAGGAGAATGGACACCGACTGACAATCCAACACATCTTCAGCCGTCTTAATGATGAACTGGAGCAAATCATCTAAGTTAAGCGTCGAGTTGAGCGTCACGCTCACCTCGACCAGGCGAGCCATTTGTTCGGCCATGCGGCGGAGTTCAAGATTTTCGGACATAGATAACCTGCGCCCTTCTAGTTTAGCCCGAAACGGAGGGGGAGACAAGTCTCAGTTTCAAGGTGCAATGCAGGTGAAATCATCGGCCGCTGTTAGAACATATGTTCTAAAAGCAAGAGTCCCTGCCCAGGCAGAGACTCTTGCTCGCTTGAGAACTACACTTCCTGCCTGCGGAAGATCAGCCAGGCCGCCAGCAGGGTGGCAAGAATCAGCCCCAGGCTGACCAACAGCGCCGCCCAGGCCGGGTCGGCCTTTCCGAGCGCCAGCCCCGCCCCCCACTCGAACAGCCGTCCGGGGAAATAATCCGAAATGCGCGGCAGCGACCCGATGCCTGCCACCAGCAAGAGGGCAGCAAGAGGTCGAGCAGGGCGGCGATCATCAAGCCGAGTTGGATCATCACAATCGGAATCAGGAAAGGAAGATATTGCTGGAGTTCAGGCGGAAGCATTTTCACTCCTTTACGAGGGCATCGAGCGCCAGCGGCGGGCGGTGCGGTCGAGCGGACGTTTGGCGAGGACCTGCGCCTGGTTGGAGTTTTCGATGGTGCGGAAGGCGATCACTTCCCAGCCTTCCTGACCCCATTGATTGAGTTCGGCCTCCAGGTCGGCGTCTTTGACGCCTTTGAAAAACGTGCCAAAGGTCTGGACGCGGTATTCCCACTGATTGGGTTCTGACATGCTTTCCTCCGAAAATCGGGCGAAGACGAAACGTTATTTTCAACCTGCGCCTTTACAGCGGCCTGTTTTCGTTCCACGTGAAACAGCAGTGATTGATTAGAGGCTATCCACAAGAAATCTCACCGCCAGGGCGCACAGGCGACTTGACCTTCTGCGCGTCTTGGCGGCCCTTATGAATACTGTCTATTTTTTCGCCTGGCGTTCTTCCCGCGCAAACAGGACGTAGGAATAGACCACAGGAACGAAGATGGCGATCATCAGGACGGCGAGCATCAACCAAAGACCGATTTCGCCCAGAAAGGCGCTGACGAGAATGACCACGCCGCTGGTGATGAAGGTCTTCGCTCCCAGGGCATGCGTCTTCTCCCAAACCGTATCGCTGGAAAGAGTCCAGGGAGTGCGGATGCCGATGAAGAAGTTGCGCTTGGCGTTTTTGAGCAGGTAGCCGATGCCGATGAAGAGCAATCCCATCACCGGCAGGAGCATGCGCGTCATGTTGAAGCGGTAGCCGAGAGAGGCGGCCAGGGTCAGGCCATACACGTAGAGCATGTAGGCTACGAAGCCGACAATGAAGGCGTTGTACAGGCCGCGGAATTTGGCGATGTTGGCCTTGAGCGGGTCAATGAAGGGAACGGCGAACAGCAGCAGGGTCAGGCCGGCGGTCACCAGCGGCAGCAGGAAAACGCCCCAGAAGCGCGACAGGTAGCCGTCCACTTCGCCGGCAGCGTTCCAGTGCGAGGGCATCGGGTCGGGGAGTTGACCGTAGAACGCCAGCCCGACCGCGGCCGCGACCAGAATGAGCGCGAAGGAAACGATGAGCGTGAGTTTGTTGGACATGGTGTCTCCTTGTGGTGTAGGTCGGAATGCCATTCCGACCTGCAAGTTTCACGTGAAACGAGTGGAATAGGGACTACTTTTCTTTTGGTTGGTTCTGCTGCGCCAGAGAGACGATGCCGCTCAGCCCGCCCAGGTTCATCGTGTCCACCGCGCTGGAGGGGACGATGACCAGCGCGCCCTTCTCCTTCAGCCCCTCGAAGAGCATGTTCATGGCGCGCAGGTGCAGAGCGGTGGGATTATCGGCATAAGCCCGCGAAGCCTCGGCAAAGGAATCGGCGATCTGCTTTTCCGACTCGCCCAGGATGACGCGCGCCTGGCGCTCACGCTCGGCCTGCGCCTGGCGCGACATGGCATCTTCCAGTTCCTGCGGAATGACGATATCGCGAATCTCGACCGATTGGACGGTCACGCCCCAGGGAGTGGTGCGCTCGTCAATGATTCTTTGCAGGTCGGCGTCCATTTTTGCTCGTCCAACCAGGATGTCGGCCAGCATGCTCTGACCGATGATTTCGCGCAGAGCGGTCTGCGCAGCCCAGGCGATGGCCGCATGATAGTCGGCCACCTCCAGGGCAGCCTTCTCCGCGTCCCAAACCACCCAGAACAAGACGGCGTCCACGTCCACCGGGACGGTGTCCTTGGTCAGCGTTTTCTCGGCCGAGAAGGGCGTCACCATCACGCGGTGGTCAATCCAGTTCGGGATGGTATCCACGATTGGGATGATCCAGAACAGGCCCGGGCCGGCCAGTTTGCGGAATTTTCCCAGCCGCAGGATAATGGCCTTCTCCCATTGGGAAGCGATCTTTAGCGAGAACAGAATGTAGATTCCCACCAGGGTCATTCCCAGAACGAACAAGCCGATCCATGTGTCTGAGATGTGGCGGCTTTGCAGGAAAAACGACCCAGCAATAGCCACAACCAGGAACAGGACAAACGCCATGGCCGCTAGGCCGGGGATGTGCGGGTCCGGCCTGGTTCCCTGGGCGGGACGATCAGAAGTTCTGGAAAGCGGACGATTGGACATGTTAGACTCCTTCCTCGAATTCAATGGGTGGCAGGCGGCCGTTTTCTTTCCAGCGGCGCATCTGTTCCTCTGTAAAGTCCAGGAACGCCTCGGGCGAGACGCCCATCCGCTCGGCTTCGATCAGGGCGCGCTGAATGAGCGCCCGAACGGCCCGGCGGCGGATCTCGGCGCTGACTTCGGGCGGCGGCATCTCCAGAATGTATGTGCCGCGTCCTTGCTGAGTCGAGATGACCCCGGCCTCGTCCAGGATGCGGTAAGCGCGCGCCACCGTATTGAAATTGATGCGCAATTCCTGGGCCAGGGCGCGCACGGTGGGCAACTGGTCGCCGGGCTTCAACCGGCCGTCGGCAATCCGTTCTTTGATGCGTTCGACCACCTGAAGGTAAATGGGAACGCCGGAGCGAAAATCAATTTCGAGATTCATTATTGTATGATTGTATAATTGTACTAATTGTATCACGCCCGCCGGATTTGTCAAGGGGTTGGCAGCCTCAATGGGCAGGCAGCCGGCACCCGATTCCCGCAAACCGATCGGGTCTTTGTTTTGCTGCGTGGTAGAATATCTACGCTCTACATTTCTAAAAAGGAGATCGTTATGGAACAACAGACCGGTACCTTTGCAGTCAAAAAAGGACTGGCGCAAATGCTTAAAGGCGGCGTCATCATGGACGTGGTGACGCCGGAACACGCCAAAATTGCGGAAGACGCCGGGGCCTGCGCGGTGATGGCGCTGGAGCGCGTCCCGGCCGATATCCGCGCCCAGGGCGGAGTCGCCCGCATGTCGGACCCCGAACTGATCCTCAAAATCATGGACGCGGTCAGCATCCCGGTCATGGCCAAGTGCCGCATCGGGCACTTCGTCGAAGCGCAGATTCTCGAGGCCATCGGCGTGGACTACATTGACGAGTCCGAAGTGCTGACGCCCGCCGACGAGGAACATCACATCAACAAGCACCTCTTCAAGGTCCCGTTCGTGTGCGGCTGCCGCAACCTGGGCGAGGCCCTGCGGCGCATCGGCGAGGGCGCGGCGATGATCCGCACCAAGGGCGAGGCCGGCACCGGCGACGTGGTCGAGGCCGTCCGTCACGCCCGCGCCGTGCTGGGCGAAATCCGCCGCCTGACCACCATGGCCGACGAGGAACTGATGGCCTACGCTAAAGAAATCGGCGCGCCCTACGAACTGGTCAAGGAAACCAAAGAACTCGGCCGCCTGCCGGTGGTCAACTTTGCGGCCGGCGGCGTGGCCACCCCGGCCGACGCGGCCCTGATGATGCAACTCGGCATGGACGGCGTCTTCGTCGGCTCGGGCATCTTCAAGTCCGGCGACCCGGCCAAGCGCGCCGCCGCCATCGTCAAAGCCGTCACCCACTACAACGACCCGGCCATCCTGGCCGAGGTCAGCAAGAACCTGGGCGAGCCGATGGTCGGGCGCAGCGTCGCCACCATGCCGGAGGTCGAGAAGATTGCCGGCAGAGGCTGGTAAAGCGATGATGGACGGTAGACGGTAGACCATAGACCGTCCACCGTCCACCGTCTACGGTCTAAACTATGAAAATCGGAATCCTTGCCATCCAAGGCGATTTCGCCGAACACATCGCCATGCTCAAACGCCTCGGCGCAGAGACCGTCGAAGTGCGCCTGCCGCGCCACCTCGATGGGTTGGACGGCCTGATCATCCCCGGCGGCGAATCCACCACCATCGGCAAACTGGCCGTAGACTTCGGCCTGCTCGAACCGCTGCGCGAATTCGGCCAGAGCCGCGCCATCTGGGGCACCTGCGCCGGAGCGATCTTTCTCTCGAAGGACGCCCGCCGCAATCAGCCCCTGCTCGGCCTGATGGACATCACCGTCCAGCGCAACGCCTTTGGCCGCCAGGTGGATTCGTTCGAGGCCGACCTCCCCATCCCCGAACTGGGCGAGGGCGAGCCGTATCACGCCGTCTTCATCCGCGCCCCCATCATCGAGACGGTCTTCGGCGAGGCGCGCCCGCTGGCCGCCCTCCCCGATGGACGGATCGTCGCCGCCCGGCAGGGCAAATTGCTGGCCACTTCCTTCCATCCCGAACTGACGCAAGATGCACGTTTTCACAGATACTTCCTTTCATTGGCAAAGTGAGTAAAAAGGGAGGAGTAATAAGTCATAAGGACACCTTCTCCCTTGTTACTTCTCACTTCTCTTCGTTATGACTATCCGCCCGCTCGACCTCCTCGACTTGCCTTTCCTCTCGCGTTATCAGCAGGACGTCTTGTCTCTCGACAGCGCCCGTTTCCTGACGCGCGGCAATCCGCTGGGAGCGAGGGCTTTTCTCTCTTACCTCAATCCGCGCCGCAACCTCTACACGGCGGTTGCCAGCGAAAACGGCGATTTATTGATGGGGCAGGTCATCCTGAACGAGGGAGAAACCTCCGCCCGGCTGGTCTTTCTCGCTCCGAGCGGACAACTCAACGGCTTGACCCTGCCCCTGCTCGACCATCTGACCGGCCATGCCGGGGAGTGGGGCGCGTTGCATGTTTTGGCTGAGGTAGATGAAGACTCTTCTGCTTTCAAGTCCCTGCGTCTGGCCGGTTTTGCCATGTACGCCTGGCAGCGCGTCTGGAAACTGCCGGTCTTCACCGGTCAACCCGGCGAGAGCGCCTGGCGCGAAGCGCGCGAGACCGACTGGCCTGCCGTCCAGTCGCTGCACGGACAGATTGTCCCCGCTCTCCTGCACGCGGTGGAGGAACTGCCGCGCCAGGCTTCTGGTCTGGTGTGCGCTGCCGAGGGGGGAATGAAGGCCTATGTGGCGTTCACAGCCGGCCCAGCGGGAGTTTGGCTTCAGCCGCTCGTCCCGCCCGATGCGGCCTGTTTCGCGGAGCAGTTGCCCGGGCTGGTGGCCGCGGCGAAGGGCTGGAACCGGCGGACGGTCTATGTCTGCGTCCGCTCCTATCAGGCCTGGCTGGAGACGCCGCTCGAAGAACTGGGCGCCGAGGTCGGGCCGCGGCAGGCTGTGATGGTCAAACGTCTGGCGCGAACCATCAAAGAACTGCAGGCCGTCCCGGCGATGGAAAATGCGCTGGCAAAGGTCAAACCGGCCGCGCCGCTCCATCGGGCGGAGCCGCAGACTTCCGATGCCTCCAAGACTTTGGAAGTCTAGACCGGCGTGATACAATATTTATAAATACTTTTTGCATCGAATGACTCGAATTTGATAATTTTTTCGTAACTGCCTACCCAATGAGGCCGGGATGGTTAATCGCAGCAAAAGACGCTAACTTTATCCGCAAATTGCGCAGATTTCCCCTGTGGGGACGATGTCGTCAATTTTCTCCCCATCTGCGTAATTTGCGACATCTGCGAATAACTTTTGAGACCAGGGAGACAGGTACACTTTTTCGCTCCATTCGTGACATTCGATGCCAAAGATGCCTATGACTCAACTCAAAATTACCGACGACCTCGACGCCCTGCTTGGGGTCCTGCCCAAAACCATCATGGACGCCGTCCACAAGGCGGATGATTACGACAACTTGCTCGAAATCATCCTCGACCTGGGCCGCCTGCCCACCGCCCGCTTCGTGGACCGGGAAATCGTCCTGCGCGATGCCGAAGTCACCCGCGCCGAAATTGACTACGTGGACGAGCGCATCGGCGAATTCGACGCCGACAACCGCGCCGGCATCGAGCGCACCCTGCACCGCATCTCGGCCATCCGCAACCGGCGCGGCCACATCGTCGGCCTGACGCTGCGCGTCGGACGCGCCGTCTACGGCACGGTGGACATCATCCAGGACATCATCGAGAGTGGCAAATCCGTTCTCCTGCTTGGCCGCCCGGCCATCGGCAAGACCACGCTCCTGCGCGAGGCCGCCCGCATCCTGGCCGAGACCAAGCGCGTCGTCATCGTGGACACCTCCAACGAAATCGGCGGCGACGGCGACGTGCCGCATCCCGCTGTCGGCAAGGCGCGCCGCATGCAGGTGCGCGAACCCATGCTCCAGCACGAGGTCATGATTGAAGCGGTGGAAAACCACAACCCCGAAGTGATCGTCATTGACGAAATCGGCCGTGAACTCGAAGCCGCCGCCGCCCGCACCATTGCCGAGCGCGGCGTCCAACTCATCGGCACGGCGCACGGCAACTCGCTCGACAACCTGATGCTCAACCCGACCCTCTCCGACCTCATCGGAGGCATCGAGGCCGTCACCCTCTCGGACGAGGAAGCCCGCCGCCGCGGCACGCAAAAGACCGTCCTCGAGCGCCGCGCCCCGCCTACCTTCGACGTGCTGGTCGAAATCCAACAGCGCGACCGCTTCGCCGTCCACATGGACATCGCCGCCTCGGTCGATTCGCTCCTGCGCGGCTATCCTCTGCCGCCCGAAATCCGCTCGCGCGGCGCGGATGGCAAGATTCACATCGAGAAAGCCAAACCGGACACCCGTTCGCGGCCCGAATCGGGCTTCCGCATCGAGAACGGCCCGGCGTCCGGCGCGTACCGCCCCGTCCGTTCCGCCGCGGGCGCGACCCCGAACCCGTCCGCCGCGCCGGAGATAGAATCGGCTCCTGAGACCGAATCCCGCCGCACGCCGCTCCAGCCGGTGCGCGTGTATCCGTATGGCGTTTCACGCGACCGGCTGGCCCAGTCCGCCCGTCGGATGGGCGTGCCGGCCATTTTCGTCAAGGACGTCGGCGAGGCCGATGTGTTGGTGACTCTGCGCTCCTACTACCGCGACCGCCAGTATCCGGTCATGCAGGCCGAACAGCGCGGCCTGCCGGTCTATGTCCTGCGCGCCAATACGGTCAGCCAGATGGAACAATTCCTGAGCGACCTGTTCAACCTGGCAGAGGTCGTCCCGGCGGATTCGGAGTTGGAGTACATCAAAACGCAGACGCAGGCCGCCATCGCCGCCGTGCTGAACGGTGAGCGCTACATTGACCTGCCGCCCGGCCCTGCCGCCGTGCGCCGCATCCAGCACGAACTGGCGCGCGAAGCGGAATTGACCTCGCATTCCTACGGCAAGGAACCGCGCCGTCATGTGAGAATTTTCAGAGAATAGAGAGGCGAGAACAGAGCGCAGGCTGGAATGGAAAGCGGCATCGGCTGTGCATCTCCTTGTTCTCCCTTCTCTCTCTTCACCTCTCTCTTCCTGCCATGTTCATCACCCTCGAAGGCCCCGAAGGCTCTGGCAAAACCAGTCACATCCCCTATCTCGTCGAATACCTGCGCGAGAAGGGCTACAAAGTTTTCCCGACCCGCGAACCGGGGGGAACTTCCATCGGCGAGCAGATACGCGAGGTGCTGCACAGCCTGAAGAACACCGAAATGCACCCGCGCACCGAGACTCTGCTCTACCAGGCGGCGCGAGCGCAGTTCGTGGAACAGGTCGTCCGGCCGCGGCTGGCGCTGGGGGAGATTGTCCTTTCAGACCGCTACGCGGATTCCACGCTGGCCTATCAGGGCTACGGCCACCAGCAGGACCTGGAACAGGTGCGCGCCCTCATCCGCTACGCCACGGGCGGCCTGACCCCTGACCTGACGATTCTGCTCGATGTGGATGTGGAAACCGGTCTGAGCCGCAAGAAGAAAGCCGATGAGTGGAACCGGCTGGACGCCTACACGGTGGACTTTCACCGCCGCGTGCGCGCCGGCTATCTGGAGATGGTCAGGCAGGAGCCGGAGCGGTGGGTGGTGGTGGATGCGGGCCGGGGCTGGGAGGAGGTACAGATGGACTTGAGAAAGATTATCCTCGCCAAACTCCAAAATACTTGATTTTTTCTTCCCCTTCCCCTTCCCCCTCCTCCCCTCCTCACTCCTCGCTCTCTTTCCCCAAATCGGGCAACTCCTTTTCGATTTCCTCCGGCGACTGCCCCTTTTCCAGACGGTCTACGACTTCATCGAATTCGGGCGGCAGGTCCTCGCCGAGTTCCTTCCCCATCTTGCGCATGAGCCTCCCCATTGCCTGCGGGTCATCTTCCAGCCCGTCCAGGGCAGACGGGTCGGACAGGTCTCCGACCAGGGATTCGATGCGACTCTCCTCCGAGCGCGCCATGCGGACGCGCGTCAGCCTGCGGCGGACGCGTCCGCTCCCGCAGTGGGGGCAGGCGACCGGTCGCGCGCCGTATTCGGCGTAGGTCAGAAAGATGTCGAAGCGGCGTTTGCAGTCGAGGCAGATGTAGTCATAGTACGGCATGAGTTAATTTTAATCCGAAATAGCGCCCATCTGTGGTTTAATACACATTATGACCGATTCAGATTTCAACCTCTACAACCCTCAACCGCTGTTGATCGTCATTTCGGGGCCTTCGGGCGTGGGCAAGGACAGTGTGGTGCAGGCGATGAAGGAGCGCGGGCGGCCATTCCATTTTGTGGTCACGGCCACGACGCGCCCACGCCGCGCCAATGAAGTGCATGGGCAGGATTACTTTTTCGTCTCGAAGGAAGAATTTGCCCGCATGATTGAGCAGGATGAGTTGATTGAGTATGCTATCGTGTACGGCGATTACAAGGGCATTCCTAAACAACAGGTGCGTGAGGCGCTGGCCTCGGGCAAGGATGTGGTCATGCGGCTGGATGTGCAGGGGGCGGCCACCGTCCGCAAACTGGCGCCGGAGGCGGTGCTGATTTTTCTGACCACGCAGAGCGAGGCGGAATTGGTGGAGCGTCTGAAGGGGCGCAAGACCGATACGGCGGAGGACCTCAGCCTGCGGATTGCCACCGCCCGCCAGGAATTGAAACGCGTGGCCGAGTTCGATTATGTGGTTGTCAATTCCGATGGAAACCTCGATGAGACGGTGGATACGGTGATTGCCATCATTGACGCCGAGCATCACCGCGTGCACCCGCGCAAGGTGGCCCTGTAGGCGGCGTCACTATCCTTGTCTGTGCAAAATAAGAGGGCGGGATTTTTCCCGCCCTTTGCTTTCTTGCTCCTTACACCACGACCAGATTGGGGTCCATGATGTATTGCCACCAGTTGTTGGCAATACCGTTCCTGCGCCCGCCTGCGTGGGGGATGTGTTTTAGCCACCAGAGATGGTGCTTGCGGATGTCGCCGTTGCCCCATTCGTCGGCGTTGACCTGACGTTTGACGCCTTTGAAATTGGGGAAGTTGTACCAGTCGTCGCAGGCGCTCGTGACCAGGCGCGGGTTGTTCCAGTCATAATCCGCTTCGCTGTTGGGGGCGAAATGGATGTTCCCCACTTCGGCCTGACCGGGGGATTCCTTGTCGTAGCGGATGAATTTCCGGTAAAGATTGGCCTCACCGCTGGTTTTGGAAAAAGTCTTCTCAAGGATGGATTCGGCGCGGTGACCGAAAGATTCGAGCATTTCGCCGACGCCGCGTTCATACGAGAAGCCCATCACCACAAAGCGGCGCGGACAGGCGTTCGTCCCCGCGAGCGGCGGCGCGTTGCACCAGAACGCCCCTGCCCCGCCCATTGTGGATTCGTAAAATCCGGCGTGTGGGAAGGCGAATATCCACACCTCGTCAATTTCGCGCCGTGTGACACGCTCGATGATTTTGTGCTGATCCAGGATGACCTGATAATCGGCCATCGGCGGTGTATGCGGGGACTGTACCTTGTGGATGACATCCAGGTAACTTTGCGGCGTGTAGCGGAAGCCGTCTATCAGGGCGGGGAACTCGTTCAATTCCACACGGTCGGCAATTTGATAGCGCGCCATGCCACCGCTGGCTTGCAGAATGTCCTGGATGAAGCCGGTAACGAGGTCTTCGGGGCGCTTCCAGCCCATCTTTTGCGAAAGTTTGACGCCTGTTGCCGCGTCCATGACCGGATTGTAGACGATGAGCAGGACGCGCGAGGTGACAATCTTCGCCGGTTCATGGGGGTTGTCGGCGGCTGTCGCCGGGGAGGCCGGTTTGGGGTTCAGCAGGCCGCGCAGAAAGTCCCAGAATGAATTCGATTTCCCGGAGGATGTGTTCATTGGCCGTTCCTTTTCACGGAATGTTTGCCGCGTAATACACCTGACCGGTGACCGCGATAAAGAGACTGCGGTTTGGACTGATGGTCATAGCCATGGCCGGGCTGTTCATCATGACGGCGCGTTCGTCCTCGGCGGCGCGGATTTGATTGAGCAAAACGAGTGAATCCGAATGCGAACTGAAGCGGTAAATGGCCTGCGAATAGGGGTCGAAAAGATACAGCGACTGGTCTGGAGCGTCGGCGAACATCATTTGCGTAAAGGCAGCGTCAATGATTTGGTCGCCGGATTGATGCCCCGGACGATTGTCTACGAACTGCACCACATCCACACAACGCTTGGGGACGTTCTGGAAGACAATCAGCGTGCAGGCGGCCACATGCCCGTCCTCGAAGAGCAGGTACATATCCGAGCCGTTTGTCGCCAGATCAATGACCAATTCCATGCCGGCTGGCACCTGCTCGCCAAAGAACATGCTGGGCAGGGAAGCATACTTGCCTTCGCCGTCCGGCTCGTAGTACCAGATGGCTTTACCGGAGGGGTCGAGCAAATAGAGATAATTGGTGGTCATGTCCAGCGTGAAGCCGGTGACATTGTGCAAGCCAAGTTCCGGCTGGGACAGTGGGACGGCGAACGGCTGCAGGGGACTGGGGAAGCAATAGAGTAGCACTCCCTTGGCGTCCAGCGCCAGCAGGGTGGCATTGTACGGATTGACTTTGGGCGCGGCGATGATGTCTACCAGCGGCCCAACTGTGACATTTTGGTAAACCCCCGGACGGCAGACAAAGGCGGAATCCAGTTGGTATCCCTGCGAGCCGGCGTAATAGCGCGTGACAGCCCCGCTCGTCCCATCCAACAGATACAGGTCGTTGGCCGTCGCGGCCATCGCCTTGACGTTGATGGAACGGTTCACCCCGTTGACCACCGCCGGCGCAAACGAAAGCCGGAGGATGCTGTCGAGAGTGTCCAGAGCCGCCTGCGCCTGCCCCCGCAGAGTGCGCGAATCATTCGTCACCTGATAGCGCTCGGCCAGGTCGAGGAAATACAACGTCCGTTCCCAGCCGACGCGGATGTTGGCCGGATCGGTTTGCTCGGCCGCCCAGGCGGCGGCGGCCAGCGCCTGATTGAAGTTTTCCTGGTAGGAAGTCGTCTTCCCGTGCTGGTTGTAGAAGACCAGCGCCGCCGTCACCACCAGCACCGGAATGGCGATTGCCAGAAAAGCCAGACTGGTCCCGCTCACTTTTGGCTCTTCACTGCGCAAGTCCGGCAACAGTTTGGGCAGGAAGGCGCGCAGCCGTTCCGCAGCGTTGTGCAGGAACACGCGCACCCCGCGCAGCGACTTGGCCAGACCGCGGAACATTTGCTGACGTTTCTGCGAGGCCGGCCGGACGATTTCTGGGATTTCCGCTCCGGGCGGGTGCGGACCGATGAATCTGCCCGCGCCGGGAGCGGCGGCCCTCTGCGGACGCAGAACAGCCCGCGCCGGACGGTTGACCGCCTCCGGCGCCGCGGCGGGCGGCGGAGCGGCCTGCGCCTCTTCGGCGGCGGGCGTTTCCGGCTGACCGGCTATCAGACGGGCGAAGCGGCTGGCCGCCTGTCCGCTGACCACCTGCGAGGTCGGCCGCGCCGGCGCCGTCCCTTCGGGCGCGTCTTCTGGCGGGTGGGGAGCGGCCGGGGACGCGTCCGCTGGCAATTCTGTCGAAACGGGGGCAGAGTCCTCGGTCCCGGCCGGGGCAGGCGCGGAGACGGGCTCCGGGCGCGGCGTCAGCATGTTCAGAGCCCCTTTGCCCGGCCGCGCCTGGATCAGCAGAGCGCTCACATCCTCCTGCGAGGCGGAAAACAGCCTGCGGCGCAATGTCTCAAATCCGCCGGCCGCGCCGCTATTTTGCAGGGCTTCCTCCCAGCCGGCGGGCAGGGCCGGGCAAACGACCAGCATGCCGCCCGGACTCAATTGCACTTGTGAAAAATAAATCGGCGTGGCCTGACTGCTGCCCAGCGAGCGGGTTTCGCTCCCCTCTTCGTGAATGTGCTGGACGCCGCCTTGCAGGTGAAAGACGTGCGCCGCGCCGCACAGCGCCAGCACCACTTGCCTGCCGCGCAGAACGCCCATCACCAGCCGTCCTAAAACGTGCTGATTTTTTCCCTTTGTGCGCACGTTGCGTTCGAGCAGGAACTCGTTGATGCGCTCGGCGGCGGCGCGCAGGGCCGAGGTCACCGCCCCCGGCGTCTTATAGAAACGCTCGGCCAGCATGCCGGTCAGACGGTCGTATTCTGCCGAGGGGATGGGGATGTTGCCCGCAAGCGACAAATGCACGAACAGCCTGTCGCCCTCCCGACCCCGCGCCGGATGGCGGGGCGGCGCGGCGGCGAGCAGGCCGGGCAGTTGCGGCCATTCTTTTCCTTTGACGCGGTAGAGAGGGAGGATGTGAAGGTCAAATGAGTCAGCCACGTCTCAATTATACTGGTAAAATCCCCCCTGCTGATTCCGCTTCTCTTGACCTGTTGATATGCAATTTACCCTTCACCGCACCTTCCCAGCCCTCGAACCTGCCGCGTCCGAATGGAACGCTCTGCTGGCCAAAAGCATCCTCGACGCCCCCTTCCTCCGTTACGAATACCTTTCCACCTGGTGGGAGACGCGCGGCGGGGGCGAATGGCCGCCCTCCGCCGAACTGGCGCTCGTCACGGCCCGCCGCGGCGGGACTCTGACCGGAATTGCTCCGCTTTTCTTCGCGCCCAACCGGCAGGGAGAGCCGTCGCTCCTCCTGCTGGGAAGCATCGAGATTTCGGACTACCTCGACCTCATCGTCCGCCCTGCCGACCTGACGGAGTTCGTCTCCGGGCTGTTTGACTTTCTCCCCTCCCTGCCCTTTGGCTGGAAATGCCTCGACTGGCACAACCTGTTCGAGACCTCGCCCAGCCTGCCACTCCTGCAAAGTGAAGCCACGCGGCGCGGCTGGTCGGTCGAAGTCGAACAGACCTATCACGCCCCCTTCATCCCTCTGCCCGGCGACTTCGAGACCTATCTGGCCGGCATAGACAAAAAACAGCGCCATGAAATCCGCCGCAAAATGCGCCGCGCCGAAGAAACCGGGAGGGTCGGATGGTATATCGTCACCGACGAAGCCGCCCTGGACGCCGAAATAGACGCCTTCCTGACGCTGATGGCCGCCGACCCGGAAAAGGCCGCCTTCCTGACCGATGTGATGCGTTCGCAAATGCACCGCTCGGTGCATGCCGCCTTCCGCGCCGGCTGGCTGCAACTGGCCTTTCTTACCGTCAACGGCGAGAAAGCCGCCGCCTACCTGAACTTCGATTACGGCGGGCGCATCTGGGTCTATAACTCCGGTCTTGATCGCCGTTTCATGGAATTCTCTCCTGGCTGGGTGCTGCTGGCCTACCTGCTTCGCTGGGCCAACGAAAACCGCCGCGCCGAGTTCGACTTCATGCGCGGCGACGAAGACTACAAATACCGCTTCGGAGGCGTGGACAAGCGCCTGGTCCGTTTGCGCATTGTCCGCTGAAGCATCTGCCGAAAGATCAAACCCAACCGTTGCCCATATTGCATAACAGGCTTAAAATTACTGCGTCGGCAAAACCCATTGGCCGGCAAGGATGAAAAGAACATGTTAATCTTGGAACAAAGCGAGAGATCGAGGTCTTCAGACAGTAAGCCGCCATCACCAGGCGGACGGCACGCGTTCACATTATCTTGAGGATAACTCTCCGGCAGGCTGTTTCTGGCCTCCTGTGAGCGTTATCCTGCCGCAGGAGGCCGTCATGTTGAATATCTACAAATCCATCCCCGAAGAAGGCCTGGTTCCGCAGGAAAAACCGGTCAACGGCTCATGGATTCATGTCGTTGACCCTACCCCCGAAGAAATTGCCCAACTACTCGACTGGGAAATTCTGCCCGACCTGATTCACAACTCCCTCGACCTCGATGAAAATGCCCGTATGGAGCGGGATGAAGACGAAGGCTACATCTTCATCCTCCTGCGCGTTCCGTACTTTCAAGGGCGCGCCAGCGATATCCCCTATACCACCATCCCGGTCGGCATCATCATCAAGCCCAATCTGGTCGTTACCATTTGCAAGGTAAACCACGAAATCTTTAGGACACTGTGCAACGGAAAATATCGCCTCTTGAGAACCGCCAAGCGTTACCGCTTCATCCTTTATATCTTCCTTGAAACAGCCACGCGCTACCTCGCCTACCTGCGCGAAATCAACCGCACTGTGGACAGCATCGAAGACCGCCTCCAGCAGTCCACTCGCAATCACGAACTGCTCGAACTGCTCAAATATCAGAAGAGTCTGACCTACTTCTCCACCGCCCTGCGTTCCAATGAAGTCATGATGGAACGCCTGCAAAAAACGCGCCTTTTCAATCAGTTCGAGGAAGACCAAGACTTGCTTGAAGATGTCCTCACCGAAAACCAGCAGGCCATTCAAATGGTCAACACCATCACCGAAATCCTCTCCTCTATGATGGACGCCTTTGCCTCGATTATCTCCAACAACCTCAACGTGGTTATGAAAGCCCTGGCCGCCCTCACGATTGTCATCAACATCCCCACCATCGTGGCTTCCTTCCTGGGCATGAACGTCGAAATTCCCGGAAACGAAGGCCACCCTTTTACGTTCTTCTGGGTGGTGGGGCTTTCGGTCGTCCTTTCGTTCATCGCCGCCTATATTTTTGCCAAACTTGACTGGTTCTAACCCCGACCTCCTCCTCGACGCCCGCGCCGAACTGGGCGAAGGCCCCGCCTGGGATTCCCGCCGGGGCGTTTTGCATTGGGTGGACATCCATGCCGGCCGTCTGCACACCTTTGACCCGGCTTCTGGAAGCGATTCCTGCCTGGAACTGGGGGAAGCGATAGGCTGTGTCGCACCCGTCCGCTCCGGCGGCCTGCTCCTTGCCCTCCGCTCCGGTTTCTGGACCCTCAGCCTGCCCGCCGCGACCCGGACTCTGCTCGCCGTCCCAGAGCATCTCCCCGGCAACCGCTTCAACGACGGCAAATGCGACCCTGCCGGGCGCTTCCTCGCCGGCACGATGGATGACGCCGAGCGGGAAGCCTCCGGCTCGCTCTACTCCCTCTCCCCGGACGGCGCGCTCAAAACCCTGCTCACCGGCCTGCGCATCTCCAACGGCCTTGCCTGGAGCCCCGATTACCAGACTTTTTACTTCATTGATACCCCCACCCGTCTGGTGAGGGCCTATGAGTACGACCTCGAGACGGGCAGCCTCGCCAACGCGCGAGCGGTTGTGCACGTTCCCCCGCAACTAGGCTGGCCCGACGGGATGACCTCCGACCAGGAGGGGATGCTCTGGATTGCCCTCTGGGGCGGCGCGGCGGTCACGAGATGGGACCCGGCTTCTGGTCGTCTGCTCGCTTCTTATCGTGTTCCTGCGCTCAACGTCACCTCCTGCGTCTTCGGCGGGCCGGATTTAAGCGACCTGTACATCACCTCCGCCCGCAAAGGGATGACCGCCGCACAACTGGCCGAATACCCTCTCTCCGGTGGGCTGTTCCGCCTGGCGGCCGGCACGCGCGGCCTGCCGACCTTTGAATTCGCCGCTTAGCGCAGCGCAAGAGACTACTTGCGCCACTTGCGCTGCTCTAGAATGGGAGTAGGGTGGGATTCAAATCCCGCCCCTTTTTGTAAAGCGTCCTGCTCTGTCTTTTGAAGCGGCCACTTGCGCCGCTCTGGAATGGGAGTAGGGTGGGATTCAAATCCCGCCCTTTTTGCAAAGCGTCCTGCTCTGTCTTTTGAGGCAGCCACTTGCGCCGCTTTGGAGTAAAATTTCTCTGGAGGCCGCAGTATGCCCATTTACGAATACATTTGTCTGAACTGCAACCACCAGTTCGAAGCCATCCGTCCCATGTCGCAGGCCGATGCGCCGCAGACCTGCCAGAAGTGCGGCGGGGAACGCGTCAAACGCAAACTCTCGCTCTTCTTTGCCGAAAGCGGCGGTAAAGCAGTCGCGGGCATGACCGAGCCGTCGTGCGATTCCTGTTCCGGCGGCAATTGCAGTACCTGCGGACACTGACAATTTTTGATTTGCAATTGACGATTTACGATTTCTGGAGGCAAGCATGAAATTCACCCAACTTGGCCGCAGCGGGCTGAAAGTCTCCCGTCTGTGCCTCGGCACGATGAACTTTGGCCCGCAGACCAGCGAGGCCGATTCGTTCGCCATCATGGACAAGGCGCTCGAACTGGGCATCAACTTCTTCGATACAGCCAATGTCTATGGCTGGAAACTCGGCGAGGGCGTCACCGAGAATATCATTGGACGCTGGTTCGCCCAGGGTGGCGGACGGCGCGAGAAAGTGATCATCGCCACCAAGGTCTATGGCCGCATGGGCGAGTGGCCCAACACCTCCCGGCTTTCGGCGCTGCACATCCGTCAGGCCTGCGAGCAATCCCTCAAGCGCTTGCAAACCGATCACATTGACCTCTACCAGATGCATCACATTGACCGCCTGACTCCCTGGGAAGAAATCTGGCAGGCGATGGAAGTTCTCGTCCAACAGGGCAAGGTGCTCTACGTTGGCTCGTCGAACTTTGCCGGGTGGCATATCGCCCAGGCGCAGGAAGCGGCCAAAGCGCGTCACTTCATGGGGCTGGTCAGTGAACAGAGTCTCTACAACTTGAAAGACCGCATGGTGGAACTGGAAGTCCTGCCGGCCTGCAAGGCCTATGGGCTGGGCGTCATCCCCTGGAGTCCGCTGGCGGGCGGCCTGCTGGGCGGCGTGCTGGAGAAAATCGAGCAGGGACGCCGCGCCTCGGAGGACATGAAAAAAGAAATCGAAGAACTGCGCCCCAAACTGGAAGCCTGGGAGGCCTTCTGCCGCAACCTGGGCGAGAAACCAGCCGATGTGGCGCTGGCCTGGCTGCTCAAGAATCCGGTCGTCACGGCTCCCATTATCGGCCCGCGCACCCCGGAACAGTTGACGGCCTCCCTGCGCTCGCTGGACATTGAACTTGATGAGGCCGCAGTGAAAAAACTCGATGAGATTTGGCCCGGTCCCGGCGGCGAAGCGCCTGAAGCGTACGCGTGGTAGGAGCGTAGTCTGTCATCAGCGGTCAGAAAAACATGGAAGACAAACAAACCGGCAGTTTTCCGCACTATGCGTACCCGGGCGGATTGACAGCCGGTTTTCTTTTGGATTTGCTCCTCGTGCGGCCGCGTTCCTTCCGCGCCGATGCGCGGGCTTGTCTGGCGCGGCTGGAGCCTCCTCTGCGCGTCTTTGGGGAAGAAAACATCCCGCAAAATGGCCCGGCGCTCATCACCTTCAACCACTACTACCGCCCCGGCTTCCACGCCTGGTGGCTGGCGCTGGGAATTGCCGCGCTTGTGCCACAGGAGATTCATTTCGGCATGACCGGCGAGCTGACCTTCCCCGGCCAATGGTACGCCCCGCTGGGGCAAACTGTCTCGCGCTGGCTGCTGCGCAGACTTGCGAAAATCTACGGCTTTACGGCCATGCCTCCCATGCCGCCGCGGCCAAAGGATGTGGCCGAGCGGGCGCGTGCGGTGCGCGCCATGCTGGACTACGCCCGCGCCCATCCGCAGGCCATGCTTGCCCTCGCTCCGGAGGGCGGGGATAACGTCCCCAGCGGCGCGCTGACCTGGCCACCGCCCGGCGCGGGACGCTTCCTGCTCCTCCTCGCAGGGAGCGGGTTCCCGATCACGCCGGTCGGGGCGTGGGAAGAGGCCGGGCAGTTCTGTCTGTGCTTCGGCGCGGCGTACAGGCCGGAGGTCTCGCCCCGCCTCGAGGCGGACGAACGCGACCGCCGCGCCGCGCAAATCGTCATGTCGGCGATTGCCGCGCAGTTGCCGGAACGTTTGCGGGGGGAATTCAAGTGGTAAGATTGGGGGCATGAAACCCAATCTCCAAACCATCCTAATTTTGGCCGCTTTGACCACCGTCGCTTTGCTTGCCTTTGCTGTTTGGGGCGTTCCGTACTTCTTCGGAACGGCCATGCCAACCCCCAGCGGGGCCGGCTTCGGGTCGCAGACCGTGCGGGCGCAGGTGGACCTGGTGTTGGAAGAAGGCACGGTTGACCTAGACGGCATCGTTCAGCCCTATCAAAAGTTGCGCGTCCGCGTGCTGGAGGGGGAATACGAGGGCGTTCTCATCGAACTGGAATACGGGCGTCAGCAGGTACGCACCGACGATACACTCTTCCGCCCCGGGGATGAAATTCTTATTGTCCTCAATTTGCGCCCCGATAATCAACTGACGGCCTACTTTGCCGACTATGTGCGCTGGAAGCCCCTGCTCCTGCTGACGGTGGCTTTCGTGATTTTCATCCTGGCCATCAGCCGCTGGAAAGGACTGCGCTCTCTGCTGGCGCTGGCTTTCAGCCTGCTGGTCATCGTTGGCTATGTCCTGCCGCACATCCTGCTCGGCGAAGACCCGGTGCGGGTCAGTATAATCGGCTCCGGCATCCTGCTGACCGTCACCCTCTACCTGACCTACGGCTGGACGCTGAAGACGCACGCCTCCGTCCTTTCGATGCTGGTTGTGCTGGTACTGACCGGCACGCTGGCCTGGCTGTTCGTCACCCTGGCGCACCTTTCTGGCTATGGTGACGAGAATGCTATGTTCCTGTTGCAACTGCCGGGGGCGAAAATCAACCTGCGCGGTCTCCTGCTGGGGGGGATGATTATCGGTGCGCTGGGTGTGCTGGACGACCTGGTGACCACCCAGGCCTCGGCGGTCTTCGAACTGCACGCTGCCAACCCGGCCCTCGGTCTGCGCGCCCTCGCCGGCACGGCCCTGCGTATCGGTCAGGACCACGTGGCGGCCACCGTCAACACCCTCGTCCTGGCCTATGCCGGGGCCTCCCTGCCGATGCTCCTGCTCTTCTCGGTGGGGAGCGGAAACGTCTTTTACCTGCTCAACTCGTCCACGGTGGCTGAGGAGATTGTCCGCACGCTGGTCGGTTCGTTGGGACTGGTGGCCGCCGTGCCGATCACGACTTTCATCGCCGCGCTGCTGGCGCTCTACGGTCACCGTCTCGGCACCCTGCGCCCCTGGCTCGGACCCGAAACCGGCCGCGGCGAACACGGGCATGTCCCTTCCGTTCATCACCGGTGAAGAAAATTTCCGCTGCGCGCAACTCTCTCCACCCTCCTGCGTATATCCTAACAGAACGACCTGCGAGGAACTGCCGTGACTGAAGAAATGGCCCGGATACTTCGGGCCCAAGAAGGCGATGATGACGCCTTTACCTGCCTCGTCGAGGCCTACCAGCGACCGGTTTACAACCTCTGTTACCGGATGCTCGGGGAGCCCGAAGCCGCCGAAGACGCGGCCCAGGACACCTTTCTCAAGGCCTACCAGAATCTCGCCCGTTACGACCGCGAACGTTCCTTTGCCACCTGGCTGCTCTCCATTGCCGCCCATCACTGCATTGACAAACTGCGCCGCAGACGTTTCGTCTCCTTCTCGATTGACGAGGAGGGGGAGGAGCAGACGGAACTTCCCGACCGCTTCGCCCCCGACCCGGAAACGGAAACCGCCAAACGGCAGGAACGCGAACGCCTGCACGGCCTCCTGCAATCCCTCGACCCTGTGGACCGCGCCGCCATCGTCCTGCGTTACTGGTACGACGCTTCCGAAGTGGAAATCGCCCAGGCGCTGAAACTGACCGTCCCGGCGGTCAAGAGTCGCCTGCACCGCGCGCGGCGCGCCCTGGCGGGGATGTGGCAAGAAGAGACACCTCGCCGGCGCGCAGAAAGGAAAGCCTATGAATCACCGGCCTTTTGAAGACTGGCTGCTTGCCGAAGACCCTCTCTCCCCTCAGCAGAAGCGCGAACTGGACGCGCATCTGCAGACCTGCCCTTCCTGCACGGCGCTGGCCGAGGTCAATCTGGCCCTGCGTTCCGTTCGGCAGGCGGACCCCCCGCCGGGCTTTGCGGCCAGGTTCCAGGTCCGGCTGGCGGCGCAGCGCAAGGCGATGCGGCAGCGCAATGCAGTCGGGTTCATCATCCTGGCGGTCAGTGTGGCAGGTTTGCTCACCGCGCTGACCTGGCCGCTGTTGCGGGCGGCCGTCGAGTCGCCGGTGAGTCTGCTCGGCTCGTGGCTGACGGCGCTGACCAATTTGTGGGCCGCGCTGCAGGCGCTGTTCCATGCCGCGGCGGTGCTCCTGCGGGTGGTTCCCGGCCTCGCGCCCGGCTATTTGTGGCTGATTTTGCTCTTCGCTTTTACCGGTTGGAGCGCGGCGTGGGTCGTTTCGCTCAAGAAAGTCACCCATGTTTTACAAGGAGTGTGAACTATGAAACTCAAATCTGCGGCTTTGATGTTGCTGGCGGCGCTGATCTTTGTCCCGCTGCACACTGCGGCGGCCAGCGGGCCGCAGTTCGATGGACAGGTGATCTTCGGCCAGACGTATACCCTCGCCGGCGGCGAGACGCTGAGCGGCGACCTGGTGGTCTTCGGCGGAGCGGCGGAAATTCAGGAAGGCGCCGTTGTGAAAGGGAATGTCGTCCTCTTCGGCGGCGCGCTGACCGTGGACGGCGAGGTGACCGGCGACGTTTCGGTCACCGGCGGGCTGGTGACTCTCGGCCCGGCCGCGCATATCGGCGGCGACCTCATCACTGTCGGGGCGACGCTCAATAAGGCCGAAACCGCCCGCGTGGACGGGCAAATCTACAACACGGCCACCTCGTGGGGAGGCGTCCGCCAGAGTGGGACGCCCGAACCGGCCGAGACGCCTGCGCCGCCCGAAACGCCGACCCCGGTTGTCCCGAATTTCCGCTTTGATTTTGGCTTCCTGGGGAATATTTTGACGGCTATCTGGCAGGCGCTGGGGCTGGCCGGGCTGGCAATGCTGGTGATGCTGTTCCTCGCTCCGCAGGCTGGCCGCGTGGCGCAGGCGACGGTCGAACAGCCGCTCATCGCCGGAGGGCTGGGGGTGCTCACCCTGCTGGTGGCGCCGCTCGCCCTTGTCCTTCTGACCATCACCATTCTTCTGATTCCGGTAGCGGCGCTGGCGGCGATTGCCCTGGGCGCGGCCTGGCTCTTTGGCTGGATTGCCGTCGGCTACGAGGTCGGCCAGCGGCTGACGAAAGCCCTGCACTGGAACTGGCATCCGTCACTTCTTGCCGGTCTGGGAGTATTCATTCTCTCGCTGGCTTCTGCCGCGTTGACCGGCATTCCGGGGCTGAACTGCATCGGCTGGATTGTGCCGGTCCTGGTCAGCCTGGTGGGGCTGGGGGCGGTCATCATGACCCGCTTTGGGACGCAGGCAGTCGCTCCTCAGACGGAGAAGGCCGCGCCGCTCCCGCCGCCGACCGATTCTCCACTCCCGCCCCCGGCCTGATGGCCGGGACCCGCTTCGAGGTCCAGACCCGCTCCGGCGCGCCGGGCGGGTTTTCTTTTTTCGGGAGGTGATGATAGAATCGCTTCGTCCCATCTGTTTGTCAGTTTGGAAAGCGAGGGTTTGTATGGCTGAAAAAACGCCTGTGCACCCCAATCCGCCGCCGCTGGTGCGGGTTTCAGGGACGCATCGGGAAATGGGGCGGCAGATTGGCGAGGCCTGCCGCCGTCAGGTTCAGCATGGCATCGAAAATGCCCGCGCACTCATTGCCGAGGCATATCCGCAACTCGAACTGACCTGGGAGGGGGCGCAGATTCAGGCGCGCAAGTACATCCCCTTTGCCCAGGAGCGGTATTCGCAGTATGTGGAGGAGTTGACGGGAATCGCCGAGGGCGCCAATGTGCTGTTCGATGACCTGGCGGTGGTGAACGCGATGGAGGCGGTGGCGATGGACGCCCTGCATCTGACGCGCTGTACGAGCATGGCGGTCAATCAGGAACGCACCGCCGATGGGCATGTGCTCCTGGCGCACAACGAGGATTGGGTGCCGGAGGACGAGGATGATGTCTTTATCATCCATGCCACACCCAAGGATGAACCGCCGTTCCTGGCGATGACCTACGGCGGGCTGCTGCCGAATATCGGTTTCAATGCCTACGGGATTGCCCAACTGTGCGACTCGGTCTATCCCAACGATTCGCGCATTGGCACGCCGCGTATTGTTGTTTCGCGGGCGGTGCTGGCGGCGAAGACTCCCGATGATGCGATGCGGCACATGCTTTCGGCTCAGCGGGCGGCGGGCTATAATCACATGCTGGTTCACGAGAGTGGGGAGTTGTATTCGGTGGAGGTTTCGGCGCGCCGCTTTGCCATTCTCTACGGCGAGGATGGCTACATCGTCCACACCAATCATTATCTCTCGCCCAGGATGCAGGAGATCGAGCGCGAGCCGGAGGATTTGGTGGCGTCGCGCATCCGCTACTTCCGCGCCCTGCGCCTGGTCAAGCGGGAGGAGGCGCATACTATCAAGTCACTCCAGTCCATCCAGCGTGACCATGTCAATCATTCGAATTCGATTTGCAATCACTCGATAGATGTTGCCGACCCGCTCGACCGCGAGAAGACGGTCAACGCGATGGTGATTGACCTGACGGTGCGCGAGATGCACATTGCCTGGGGCAACCCGTGCGAGAATCCGTATCACACCTACCATTTGGAGGCGTGACAAGACAGTCAAACATCTCTGGGGAACCCGTGATCATCTGTGGTAAAGAGGAGATTGCAATGCGTTTCGGAATCATGACCATGCAGTTGGATGCTCTCGTCCCCTCCGGTGCGCCGGCCGAGCAGGTGATGGCGAGTATCGCGGGCTTTGACCATGCTGCCCTGGCGAAAAGTCTCTTTGAGCAGGGTTTCAACCCCATCGAACTGGGCGGCGACCTGGGGATGTTCCTGCCGCACGCCTACAACGAGGCGGCCATCGAACGGCTGAAGGCGCTCAAAGCGGAGGGCATCTCGTACACCGTCCATCTGCCGCTTTGGTCGGTGGAACCCTCCACGCCGCTGACGCCCGTCCGCCGCGGCTCGGTGGAGGCGGTTATCCAGACCGTGCGCGCCACTCTGCCGCTCGAACCCGAAGTATACGTCCTGCACGCCACCGGCGCGCTGGCGGCGGAATTCTACAACATGAAAATCTCCGAGATGGCACGGGCGCTCATCCTGCGCCAGTTCCAGAGCGGGGCGCGCGAGAGCATCCAGTCCATTCTGACCGAGACCGGCCTGCCCTCCCGCAAACTGGCGATTGAGACCATCGAATTTCCGCTCGACCTGACCCTCGAACTGGCCGAGAAACTCGACCTTTCGATTTGTCTCGACACCGGTCACGTGCTGGCCGGCTTCCCGGGCTGGTTCGATTTCTTCGAGGTGGTGGAGCGCGTTCTGCCGCGGTTGGCCGAGGTGCACCTGCACGACAGCCGCAAGATGCCAGAGGGCCAGCGCGGCTACGGCGAGGACCACAAACCGCTCGGCACGCGCGACCTGGACCTCAGCCGCTTCCTCGACCGCCTAGCGGAGGCAAATTATCAGGGTCCGCTGGTGTTTGAATTGACGGTGGATGAGGCTTTGGAGTCTATGAGGGTGATCCGCTCCGTTCGGCCTTCAGTCACAGATAAACGCGGATGAACACAGACTTGTCTCCTTTTTAGTAACTGTCTACCCAATGAGGCCGGGATGGTTCATCGCAGCAAAAGAGGCTAACTTTATCCGCAGATTGCGCAGATTTACCCTATGGGTACGATGTCGCCGATTTCCTCCCCATCTGCGTCCTCTGCGACATCTGCGGATAATTTCCGAGACCAAGGTAGACAGTTACCCTTTTTGTCTGTGTTCATCTGTGATTACTTCAAAGGAGATGCCATGAAAAAAATTTCGTTTGGCCGCATGTTCGTCATCAGCCTGCTTGGCTTCGCGCTGACCTTTTCCTCCAACATCCAGGACCCGCCCCTGATGACCTTCAAGGTGCGGCAACTGGCCCCCGACCTGCCCAACACGGCGCTCGGCTTTTTGGGCTTTGTCGGCCTGCTGGTGGCGATGGTCGTCCAGCCCATCGTCGGTGTCTTCTCCGACCGGGCGCGGACGCGGCTGGGCCGCCGCCTGCCGTTCATCATCGGCGGAGCGGTGCTGATTGCCCTCTCGCTCTTCCTGCTGGCCGCGGCCCCGGCGCTGTGGATTTTACTCTTGGGCGTCATCCTCATCCAGTTCTCCTCGAACGTCCTGCAAGGCCCCTGGCAGGCGCTCATCCCCGACCTGGTGCCGGCACATCAACGCGGGGCGGCCTCCAGCCTCAAAGCCGTGATGGACATCGTTGCTTTGGTGGTGGGCGGCATGGTGGCGGGGAAGATTCTCAGCGCCGGAATCGAACGTTTTGGAAATAGTGGCGTCTATCTGGCCGCGGCCGCGCCGACGGTGGTGTTCTTTGTCTTCGTGGTCATCACCGCGATTTGGGCGCGCGAGGGAGCAGAAGCACGCTTCGAGTCCGCGCCCGCCGCGCAAAAAACGGTGGGCGAGGCGCTCAAGGGCGCGTTCTACGTCAACTTCCGCGAGAACCGCGTCTTCGGCTGGTGGTTCGCCAACCGCATTCTCTTCTGGGGCGCGTTCATCGCCATCAACTCGTTCCTCATCAACTACCTGGTGGATGTCATTAAGATGACCCAGAGCGACGCTCAGGCGTTCTACGGCAACCTGAAGGTGATTCTGGGCGGGGCGCTCATCCTGCTGGCGCTGCTGGCCGGCTGGCTCTCGGATAAATTCGGGCGCAAGCCGGTGATGCTCATCGCCGGGCTGACGGCGTTTGCCGGAGCGTTCGCCCTGCTCTTCTTTCGCGACCGGACGCTCATCAGCGTGGCCGGCGGCGTGGTTGGGATGGGCATCGGGGCCTTTCTTTCAGCCTCCTGGGCGCTGGCCACCGACATCGTGCCGCGCGACGAGACCGCCCGTTACCTCGGCATTGCCAACATCGCCACCTGCATCGGCTCCGGCACGGCGCGCCTGCTTGGCGGGGTGCTGATTGACCCCATCAACCGGGCGCTTGGCTCCAGTTCGTCCGGCTATCTGCTTCTGTTCACGCTGGCGGCGCTTTCTTTCCTGGCCAGCGCGCTGGTTATCATTCCATTGCCCAATAAAGAGCGGGCATAAATTTCGGAGAGGAGACACCATGAAAATCAATTTCAAGATGTGGGGCAAGGCGCTGTCCACGCTGGTCAAAATGGACTCGAAGGAGGAGTGGGACGCGCTGGATGTCGTTTCCAAGTGGTTCATCGCCACCCGTTCGGCGGTGACTACCGTCACCATCTATGCCTGTGTCATGGCCGGACTGCTGGCCTGGCGCGACGGGCATTTCGCCTGGCTGCCGTTCATCATCGTGACCCTCGGCCTGTTCCTGGCGCACGGGACGAACAACCTGCTCAACGATTACACCGATTTCAGCCGCGGCGTGGACAAGGATGATTACTTCCGCATCCAGTACGGCGTCCATCCGCTGGTGCAGGGCTTTTGGACGAAGAAACAGCAATTGCGCTGGTTCTTCGTCAGCGGCGCGCTGGCATTTGCCGCAGGCGTGTATTGCCTGTTTTACACGAACTTCTCCCCCTATATCTTCGGCCTGTTTGCCTTTGGCGCGCTGATGGTGCTTTTTTACACCTGGCCGCTCAAATACATCGGCCTGGGCGAATTGACCATCTTCCTGATCTGGGGGCCGGTTTTCTTCGTTGGCGTCTATCTGGTGCTGGCGCGTGGTGAGTGGAACCCGAATATCTGGAATGTCGCTCTGGCGGGCGTTCCCTTCGGCTTGAGCGTTGCCAGCATCAACGTCGGCAAGCACATTGACAAGATGGATGACGACAAACGCAAGGGCGTTGGCACCCTGCCGGTCAGGATTGGCGAGAAGGCGGCGCGCTACGTCAACATGGCGGGCTTGATTCTCACCTACCTGACCATCGTTTATCTGGTCTTTGTGGCGCGTTACTATACCCCGGTCATGCTGATTGTCTTCTTCGCCGGGAAGCGCGCCCTGGTTGCCCTCAACGTGCTGACCAAACCGCGCCCCTCGGAACCGCCCAAAGACTGGCCTGCCTGGCCCACGTGGTTCTCCGGCTTTGCTTTCTACCACAACCGTATGTTCGGCGGCCTGCTCATCCTGGGCATCCTGGCCGATACCTTACTGCGCATCTTCCTGCCGCAGTTCTGGCCGATGTTGTAGGCCGGAATTTTTCCCGGCGTTCAGGCAGGCTGAAAAAGACCCGCACCGACGAGATGGTGCGGGTTTTGCCTTTCAGCGTAAGTGATGGCCGGTTCGAGGACTGTAAATGTAGGCCATCCATGGCCTCAATCAACCCATCCCCTGAAAACTTATGCTGCACCGCTCTGAGCGAAATGCCCCAAAATAACGCCCATCAAAATGAGCGATAGCGCCAACAGCAGAATTCCGATCGGCCAGGCGGCAAACAACACGCTTCCCATGCCGGCCAGGACAACCACGCTCAACGTCAGCATGGCCGGCCAGGCTTCGCTGACGCGGCCTTTGACCGGACGGGAGCGAAGCCACAGCCAGTTGCCGAAAAATATCCCTACTATGCTGATGGCAACAGCCAGCGCCGTGGCCTGTTTGCCGGTCAGGCCGGGCAGGTCCAACACCAGCACGCCGCAAGTCTGCTCGACGTTGGGGGCCGGATAAGAAGCATAGGTCATGATTTTTGCAAAAATGAGATTGCGGTAGGCCAGGTCGCGGCGGCTGATGCTCCACTCCAGCGTTTGACTTTCGCCGGCAGCAATTTGCAGATGGACTGTTTCCGTGCGGAATACGGAAGGACTGCTGGTTTGAAAATTGGCCGTCGGGCGAATCTGCGAGTTGGTTTTGTTTTCCAGGACGAAACGTATCACTCCCGTCTCATCGTAATCAAGGATGACCGGACAATAAAATGCAGAGGTGGCTTTATAGCCGAAGCGGTCGAAGCCATAGAACACGGCCTCCACATCTGCAAAGGTCGCCGTGGCAAAGAATACAAGCCCCACAAGCACGCCGATGGCAAACAGGCTGATGGCAAGGATGCGCAAAACACTTATCTTCATCTTCTTCTCCAGAAAAAGTATAAAACGCCTCGGCCCTCCTGTCATCCCTCTGCGAGAGGGTTTTGGACTCATCCCGCTGATGCTTTTACTTTTCCGTTTCCACGGAGAACGTTTCCCCGTCTGTCGTCACCTCAATCCACCCCTGACGGTCGGTACGCAGGAGCGTCCGATCCTCGGCCAGGCGCAGCACTGTTTCATCCGGCAGACCCGACCGGTCGTCGGCTGCCACGCTCAAAATGAAAACCTGCGGCTGGAGATTTCCAATCCAGTCCCGGCGGTTCAGCGGTGCGTAGCCCGAATCGGCCAGCAGGAGAACGTCCACCGGCCCAATCTTTTCCCCGTAGTCCAGCGCCTCGAGGGAATCGTAGTTGAGGCCGACTGGCAGCAGAGCGCGGAATTCCCCCCAGGTGACGAGGAGCACGGCCCCGCGCGGCGTGGCGGTCAGGACCTCAAGCCTGCCCCCGTACCCCAGGTCGAGCGTGTACCCGGGCACGGCGCGCGTGACCGCGACGCCGCTCTCCGTCAGCCGCTCGTTCAGTCTCAGAGACGAATAGGAGGCTTCAGCGTTGCCCGCCCAAAGCACATTGCGCACCGGGAAGCGTTCCAGCATGGTGGGCAGGGCGGCCACCTCTTCCTCCTGCGGCGCGGCGATAATGAGCCAGTCCAGCGAACGATTCAGCGGCGAAAGTCTGCGCCCCAGGCTGCTGGAGAGACTCGACGGGCTGGGGCCGCCGTTGACGAGAATATGCCGTCCGCCGGGAGTGGTAATCAGCACGGCGTCGGCCGAGCCGACATTCAGGAAGGTCAGGTGCAGGCGGCCGTCGGGGGCGGCGAAGGCCGCGTTCCAGGCCAGGAAGGTGACCACGCCCAGGGAGGTGAGCAGGACGGCCGGGCTGGCAGCCGCGCCCAAAGCCGCTCTAACGCGCCCCTGGCTGAAGGTCCAGAGAAAGAGCAGGGCGTAAAAGAGCAGGATGAACAGGAAGGAGAAGTCACCCAGCACGATGACGCCGTGCGGCAGGCGGTCGAACAATTCCACCACCCGAATGGTGTAAGCCGGGAAGGGCCAGGCGCCCCAGGCGAAGATTCTCCCAAGCGGAAGGTAGATAAAACTGAGCAGCAGCGCCAGCCCGCCGAGAATCATCACCAGCGGCTGGACGGGCAGGATGAACGGGTTGGCAATCAGCGCAACGAGCGAAATGCGCTCGAAATGCCAGGCCATGATGGGCAGGGTGGTCAGTTGTGCCGCCAGGGTGAAAAGGAAATACTCCGCAAGCGGGTCGGCAATCTTTTGGGCTGTTTCGGGCAGGGTGAAGCGTCCAATGAGCCGGACAGCCCACTGATGGAAGGGGTCGGCGTAGAGGAGGAGGCCGAGGGTGGCGAAGAAGGAGAGTTGGAAGCCCACATCCCAGGGCGTGAAGGGGTTGGCTGCGCACATCACCGCCGCGGTGAAGGCCAGGGTGTTGAGCGCCGTCTGACGGCGGCCCACCTGCCGGGCGAACAAACCCAGCCCGCCCATGATGGCAGCGCGCACCACCGAAGCCTCCGCTCCGACCAGGATGGTGTAGAGGGCGATGCCGGCGATGGCCACCCAAACGCCGCGCCGCGGCCCCAGGATGCGGCTGAAGAAGGTCACGAACAGGGCGGCGATGATGGCAATGTTGAAGCCCGAAATGGCGATGATGTGCGCCGTGCCAGTGTTCTTGAAGGCCTGCTGGAGGTCGGCAGGCAGACCGTTGTCCACGCCGAGCAGGATGCCCGCCAACAGCGAGGCTTCGGGGTCGGGGAAGAGGACATAAATGTTGGCGAGGGCTTTCTCTTTCAGATCGTAGACCCAGCGCAGAAGGGGATTGCCGCCGCGGGGGAAGGGCAGGCGCGTGACCGAGGCGCGGGTCATGTACGAGTGGATGCCCTGCCGCGCAAGGTAATCGCGGTAGGAGAATTCCTCGTTCTCCGGCGGCGTCTTGAGCGCGCCGCGCAGACGGATGACCTCGCCGTAGCGCCAGGTCTCGCCATTCCTGACCCTTGCCAGAAGCAGACCGCCGGCCGGCAGGTCGCCGTCGCCGGTATCCACGGCGGTCACGCGCACGCGCAGGTTGATGTAACTGTCGCGCACGTCGGGCGGGGCGATGAGCGTGCCGGTGACGAGCAGGTCGTATTGCCGGTCGTTGTACCAGGCGATGTGGTAAGCGTTGATTTTGGGCTGGGCGGCCTGATAACGTGCCGCGCCCAGGCTGAGGGTGATGAGCGTCAACGTTGCCAGGAACCAGTCCGCGGCGGAAATCCGCAGAGGATGCCGGTTGGAGCGGAAGAAAAGCCCCAGCACTGCCAGGGCCAACAAAGCAGAAAAACAGGCTGCCAGCAGCCAGGCCCAGGCAGGCAGCGTTACTCGGCTCGCAAGCAGTAAACCGCCCACAAAGCCCAGCGAGAGCCACAAGAGCGGCAGACGGGTGACCAGGGCATCGAACTTGCTGACAGGAGCAGAGTCGGCAGATTGATCCATCCTGGCTCTGATTGTAAAGGGGAAGACAACTGTGGACAAGCCCTTCCTTGACTGTTTCTTCGGCCGCGCATACAATACCGCCACAACTCAATAACGGTCAGGGCGCCTCCTCCCCCGGATGGGAAGGCTGAAAGGCGAAGCCGGTGCAAGTCCGGCGCTGTCCCGCAACTGTGAGGTTAGTCAAGAGTCAAATAGTCTCGAGTCTCCTAGTCGGATAATCAACCCACTATCAGACTGCTGACTATCAGACTAACCAAGTCAGGTCGCCCACCCTGACCGGTTCGCCCACTTCTCGCGGAAAGGAGGTGGAGAACGGCTAGCTCGGATTGCCTCTCCAACCTCCCCAGTCTCGGCTGGGGATTTTGATTCTCGCGGCGTACTCGGCGTTCTCTAACGCCGATACGGACGTTAGAAAACGTCCGCTACGCTGCTACCTTACACAAAGATTTTAGGAGAAAACTATGTTTCGCAAGACCCTGATTTTGACCCTGCTATTCGCGGTTGCCCTGGCAGCCTGCGCGCCCGCCTCCACCCCGACCGAAGCGCCTGCCCCTGCTCCGACGGAGCCCCCCGCTGCCGCCGCTCCCACACAAGGCATCCTCATTGCCGCCATCGAACACAACCTCACCGACGGCTGCGTCGCCGAAGGTCAGTTTGACCCCAACGTGGATTACTTCCCCGAAAAAGCGACCCTGACCTACACCGAAAATTTCAGCATCGAATATCACAACAACTACAAAGTGGTCACCATTGCCACGCCCTATCCCGGCGCGACCGAATCGGTGGAGTACGTCCTCGTCCAGTGCGGCACGCCCGCACCCGAAGGCTTCCTCGACGAGCAAATCATCCCCGTCCCCGTGCAGACCATCGTCACCATGTCCACCACCTACCTGCCCTTCCTCGACGAGTTGGGACTGCTCGACCGCCTCGTCGGCTTGGATGACGCCACCTACGTCAGCAACCCGACCGTGCTCAAGATGGCGGAAGAAGGCAAATTGACCATGCTCGGCTACGGCTCCGCCGTCAACGTGGAAAAAGCGCTCGAACTTGCTCCGGACCTGATCATGACCTACAGCTCCGGCGCGCCGGAGTATGACGCGCATCCCGTCCTGCTTCAGGCGGGCTTGAAAGTGGCGTTGAACGCCGAATGGATGGATACCTCTCCGCTTGGGCGCGCCGAATGGGGCAAGTTCATCGCCCTGTTCTTCAACCAGGAGGCCGCCGCTGAAGCATTGTTCGCCGAAAAAGTGCAAAAATACGAGGAACTGAAGGCCCTGACCGCCAATGTGACCGCAAAACCGACCGTCTTCACCGGCACGCCTTATCAGGGCGTCTGGAACGTCCCCGGCGGACAGAGTTTTGGGGCCGCCTTCCTGCGCGACGCCGGCGCGGCCTATCTCTGGGCCGATGACCCCTCCGCCGGCAGTTTGTTCCTGTCCTTCGAGGCGGTCTTCGAGAAAGCCCAGGCTGCCGACTTTTGGCTGAACCTCGGTTTTGTCAGCACCCTCGCCGACCTGCAGGCCATGGACCCGCGCTATGCCGACTTCGCCGCCTTCCAGAACGGGAACGTCTGGAACTATGACGCCAAGGTCTCGCCCAACGGCGGCAACGACTACTTCGAGAGCGCCGTGGCCCACCCCGAACTCGTCCTGGCCGACCTGATCAAAATCTTCCACCCCGACCTGCTGCCCGACCACGAACTGGTCTATTACCGGCAGGTGAAATGAAATCTTGTAGGACAACTCGTACGAGTTGTCCTACAAAATCCTTGTATGCATCGCCCCTGGCTCTTTCCCCTGTTGCTGCTCCTCCTCGCCCTGGCGTTTGCCCTCAGCCTGGCGCTTGGCTCCGTCCACATCCCCCTCAACCAGGTGATTCACATCCTCCTGGGCGGCGAAGGAGACAAAGCCTCCTGGACGACCATCCTGTTCGACTTCCGCCTGCCCAAAGCCGTCACCGCCGCCCTGGTCGGCGCGGCGCTGGCCGTGGCCGGGCTGCAAATGCAGACTCTCTTCCGCAACCCGCTGGCCGACCCGTTCATCCTGGGCATCAGTTCGGGGGCCAGCCTGGGTGTGGCGCTGATGGTGCTGGGAATCGGCGTCGGCGGGGCGCTGACCTTCGTAGCAGGCTTGAGCCTCTTCGGCAACCTGACCCTCGCCCTGGCTGCCAGTCTCGGCGCGGGGACGGTGCTGGGGGCGGTGCTGCTCGTCTCGCGGCGGGTGCAAAATACGCTCACCCTGCTGGTCATCGGCCTGATGTTCGGTTACCTGGCCAGCGCGGTCGTCACCCTGCTCATCTACTTCAGCCAGCCGGAGCGCGTCCAGGTTTTCAGCCTGTGGTCTTCGGGCAGTTTCGGCGGCGTGACCTGGGAGCAGATGCGCGTCTTCGCCCCGGTGGCTGTGCTGGGGCTGGGGCTGGGTTTCGTGATGATCAAGCCGCTCAATGCCCTCCTGCTGGGCGATGACTACGCCCGCTCGCTCGGCCTCAACGTCCGCCGCGCCCGTTTCTGGCTCATCCTGAGCGCCTCGCTGCTGGCGGGCGTCTCCACTGCTTTCTGCGGCCCCATCTGGTTCATCGGCGTCGCCGTGCCGCATGTGGCGCGTTCCCTGCTCAACACAGCCGATCACCGCGCCCTGTTGCCTGCTTCGCTGCTGATGGGCGCCTCCTTTGCCCTGATTGCCGACGTGATTGCCCAACTGCCCGGCAGTCAGCGCGTCCTGCCGCTCAACGTGGTCATGTCCCTCTTCGGCGTGCCGGTCATCCTGTGGATCATCCTCCGCCAGCGTCAACTGCGCCAATCCTTCGCCGCCTGACCTCCGCCTACTGACCACTGACCACTGAACACTGAACACTGAACACTGAATACTGAACACTGAAATGCTCACCACCTCCTCCCTGACCATCGGTTACTCCCGCCAGGTGATCGCCTCGGCCCTGACCCTGGAACTGCGTCCCGGCGAAATGGTCTGTCTCATCGGCCCAAACGGGGTGGGCAAGTCCACCCTCCTGCGCACCCTGGCCGGGATGCAGCCGCCGCTGGCGGGCGAGGTGCTGCTAGACGGTCAGAATCTGCACCGCCTGCCGCCCCTCGAACTGGCCAAACGCCTGGCCATCGTCCTGACGACGCGGGTCGAGGCCGGGAATCTCTCCGCCTGGACGCTGGTTTCGCTGGGACGGCACCCCTACACTGACTGGCTGGGACGCCTGACGGAGCGTGACCAGGCTGTGATCCGTCACGCAATGGAATTGACCGGCTGCCTGCCGCTGGCGGCGCGCCCCATTCACGAGTTGAGCGACGGCGAGCGCCAGAAAGTGATGATTGCCCGCGCCCTCACCCAAATCCTCCCCTCGCCCTCTGGGAGAGAGGCCGGGGGGGAGGGCAATGTCCTCCTGCTCGACGAGCCGACTGCCTTCCTCGACCTGCCGCGCCGGGTGGAAATGTTCCAGTTGCTCCGGCGCCTCTCGCGTGAGACCGGCGTTGCCATCCTGCTCTCCACCCACGACCTCGACCTGGCCCTGCGCCTCGCCGACCGGATGTGGCTCTTTGCCATGAACGGCGACCTGCTGACTGGCCTGCCCGAAGATCTGGCCCTGAGTGGCGCGCTGGAACGCGTCTTTGCCACCGAGGGGGTGTACTTCGACCACGCCATCGGCGCCTTTCGCGTCCACCAGCCCGGGCGCGGACCGGTGAGCCTGCATACCGAGCGCGAGGGCGTCGCCGCCGCCTGGACCTGGCGCGCTCTGGAACGCTTCGGCTTCGAGGTCCAGAATGGCGGCGTCCGCCTGCCGCTTCACATCGAGGTGCTGGAAGGCGGCCGCTGGTATCTCTCCACGCCGCAGGGGGAAAGCGAACACACCAGTCTGGAAAGCCTGCTCTCCATTCTTTCTGATTTGTAACGTAGGCTTTCAGCCTGCGAAGTCTGTCCTACAAATGGGCGATTGCCTGGCTCGAAAATTCGGATACAATATCTCTAAAAGGAGATTGCCATGCAAATTGAAATCCTGCATCGCCCTTCGTATTCCCTGGCGGTGGCCCGTCTGGCGGCCAACGAACGCATCCGCGCCGAACCGGGCGCGATGGTCAGTTTCTCGGAGGGGGTGGACATCGAAACCAAGATGGAAGGCGGCCTGCTGAAGTCGCTTGGCCGCGCCGTTTTGGGCGGCGAGTCGCTCTTTCAGAACTTCTGGAAGGCCGGCCCCGGCGGCGGCGAAGTGACCCTGGCCCCCGAACTTCCCGGCGACATCGTCCTCATCGAATTGCAAGGCGAGACGGTCATGGTGCAGACCGGCTGCTTCATGGCCTCGGAAGAAAGCGTGCAGATAGACGCCAAATTGAGCGGCAAAGCCTTCATGGCTGGCGAGGGCCTGTCCATTTTGCAGGCCAGCGGGCGCGGCAAACTGCTCGTCTCCTCCTACGGCGCGGTGTACGAGAAGACCGTCGGCCCCGGCGAGCGTTATGTGGTTGATTCCTCCCATCTGGTCGCCTTCGACGGCACGCTCCAGGTCCGGCCGCGCCCGGTGGGCGGGCTGAAGTCCACGCTCCTGTCGGGCGAGGGGCTGGTCATCGAGTTGACCGGGCCGGGACGCATCTTCATCCAGACGCGTTCGCCGCAGGCGCTCATTAACTGGATCATTCCGCAACTGCCCAAGCGCGACAACGATTGATGTAGTAGGGACTGTCCAAAAAGTGGGGCAAGAGATTATCTTGCTGCTACCTCTGGCGCAAGAACCAAACAATAACTGCCCAATCTGGCGGTTATCGCATTGAAAAACAGGCTTTTGGGACAGCCCCACAGGACATGCGAAATCCGCGCCATCTGCAGCAGAAAACAAAATTGCAGGCCGAAGCCTTCCCCCGGTCTGCTTTTTCGTTATAATGGTGTCATCCTGATTTGGAGGTACCCATGGCCGAACAAAAACCCCTGTATTGGAAACCAGCCCCCGGCATCGGCTACACGGTCGTCCGCCGCCCGGATGGCGGCATGAATCTCACCTTCACCGACTTGTCAGATGCCACCATCCAGCACTGGCTCGAATTTGCCCAGGAACATCTGCTCGGCGCCGACCGCCTGACGCGCAATCTGTATGACCTGCGGCAGGTAAAGGAAATCCCCGAAAAGGCCGTCCGCGCCGCAATGAGCGCCAATAGCGACCCGGCAGCCCGCAACATTCGTCTGGCTGTGGTCGTGGCGACGCAGGATGTAGCCGAGGGAATTCGCAAAATCTACTACTCGGTCACGCCGGAGACCTCTGCCGCCATCAAGATTTTCACCGACATAGACGAGGCCGAGGCCTGGCTCTCGCGCCCGCTCGATCAAATTGTCTGACACAGTCTTATGCAGACGCGGCCTCCCTTGACCGTTGGCGCGCGTACCTTTGCCTGGGGCACGCGCACCTATGTGATGGGCATTCTCAACGCCACCCCCGATAGTTTTTCGGGGGATGGTCTTCGTACAGACGAGGCTTGGCTTGCACGGGCGCTCGAGCAAGCGCGCCGCTTCCTCGCTGCCGGCGCAGACATCCTGGATGTCGGCGGAGAATCCACCCGTCCCGGCTCGCAGCCGGTGACTGCCGAGGAAGAGATGCGCCGTGTCCTGCCAATTATCCAGATGCTCACGGCCGAATTTCCCGAGGCAATCATTTCGATAGACACCTATAAAGCTGCTGTTGCCGAGGCTGCCCTGCAGGCTGGCGCGCGCCTCCTCAACGATGTCTGGGGCCTGCGCGCCGACCCGCTCCTGGCCGAGGTAGCCGCACGCTGCAACGCGCCGGTTATTCTCATGCACAACCGCTCCAACCCGGCCAGCGTGGAAGTGCGTGAAAATCTGGGCAACGCCTATCTCGGCGCGGAATACGAAAACCTGCTCGAAGACGTGAAGCGCGAACTCATGGAATCGGTGGCCATTGCCCGCCGCGCTGGCATCCCCGATGAACACATCCTCCTCGATCCCGGCATCGGCTTCGGCAAGACGGTAGCGCAAAACCTGGAACTCATCCGCCGCCTGGATGAAATCCGCGCCCTGGGGTTCCCCGTCTTGCTCGGCCCGTCGCGTAAATCTTTCATCGGCTACACCCTCAACCTGCCGCCCGACCAGCGCCTGGAGGGGACGGCCGCGGCAGTGGCGGTCGGCATCACGCGCGGCGCCGACATCGTCCGCGTCCATGATGTGGAAGCCATCGTGCGCGTGGCGCGCATGACCGACGCCCTCGTGCGCCCCTAAGCCTCCCTCGCCTCATTTTCCGCTTTTCTCCTTTTCCTGTTTCCATGCTCACCCCTGCCGACCTCATCCGCCTGCCCTACACTCCCGACCTGACCGAGGGCGGCATCGCCTACGCCTGTCGCTCGCTGGCCTATACCTACGACCGCATGGGCGGCTCGCCGCTCGACCGTCTGCGGCGGATTGTGGCAGGCGTGGCCGTGGAACTGGCCTTCCGCCGCTTCCTGGGCGAACAATCCGTCCCCTTCGATGTGCTCGGCGCGACTCCTTTCACCGATCCCGACCGCTACGATGTTTCTCTCGGCGGCCATCGCTGCGACCTGAAGAGTTACCATCTCTCGCGCCGCCGTCAGATTGCCCTGATCCGCCGCGAACCTGCGCTCCTGCTCCAGGCCCCAGCGCTCGTTCCCCTCGACCAGTACGCTGCCGAAGGTCACAAGCCCGATGACATTTATCTCTTCGCCTTCCTCTTGGGCTTAACGGCGGCCTCTCGGCAAGAGACCGCCCGGGCGCAGGCTACCGGTCAGCCGGTCTACTTCATCGCTCCGCTGCCGGATGAATGGGCGCGTCCGGTCGGCTGGGAACCGCTCGATAAACTGGCCCTGAAGAGCGAATGCGATCAACCGATTCCCCTCGAACTCGGTGGACAGGACCGAGAACGCCGCTTCGTCATCCGGACCCTCGACCTGCCCCCGCGCACGCGCATCCCTTTTCCCGAAGAGTGGTACACCGTTGCCTATCTCCACGTCCAACAACGTCCCAAGGCGCGCATCGGCCTCCACAGTCCCCGGCGCGGCGAGGCGCACATTGTTCAACCGCATGAGTGGGGCAACATCTGGGTCTATGGCATGGACATCTTCCTGACCGGTTGGATGACGCATGAAGAATTCCGTCGCAAGGCGCGTGTTTTGCCTGCCGGGATGTCCACGTTCCAATACGCCCATACACGCACGAAGAACCTGGCTGTAGCGATGAGTGAACTACACTCTTTGCGCTCTCTGCTGCAAGACGTCCGTCGTTGGGAATCGCTCAGAAAGAAGTAGATCGGCTTTCTCTAACCGCCAAGATGTTTTTAGCGGGGAATTTTTTGAATTGACTGCCTTTTGTGCCTGTGGTAAACTCCCGTTCACAATTCAATAGCCCCCAGCGGCACTCTTATCCAGAGAGGTGGAGGGACCGGCCCGATGAAGCCTCGGCAACCCCATGAGCGCGTGGAAGGTGCCAATTCCGGCAGGAGGGACGACTTGATGGTCGTCCGATATCTGGAAGATGAGAGGGCAGCCGTGCATCTCGCGCAATTGCCCTTTCGCTCGCTTGAAGGGGCAATTTCATTTTCAAAGGAGTTCCTTTTTATGAGCAACACTTTCATGACCTCTCCCAGCCTGATGTTCACCTCTGAATCGGTGACGGAAGGCCATCCCGATAAGGTCTGCGACCAAATTTCAGATGCCGTCCTGGATGCCTGCTACGAGCAGGACCCCTACTCGCGCGTCGCCTGCGAAACGGCCACCAAGACCGGCTTTGTCGTCTTGTTGGGAGAAATCACCACCAACGCACACATCAACTTCGACGACCTGGCGCGCCGCGTCATCACCGAAATCGGCTATGACTCGAGCGAGAAAGGCTTCGACGGCAATTCCTGCGGTGTGCTGGTCGCCATTGCCAAGCAATCGGGCGACATTGCCATGGGTGTGGACAAAGCCCTGGAAGCCAAAAGCGGCGAGATGACCGAGGCGGAAATCGAGGCGATTGGTGCCGGTGACCAGGGCATGATGTTCGGTTTCGCCTGCAATGAAACTCCGCAACTGATGCCCATGCCCATCTACCTGGCCCACAAACTGACCCGCCGCCTGTCCGAAGTCCGCAAGGCCGGAATTTTGCCCTGGCTGCGTCCGGACGGCAAGAGCCAGGTCACGGTGGAGTATGCCTACGGCAAGCCGAAACGCGTCGATACCGTGCTGGTCAGCACCCAGCATGCCCCCGATGTTTCCCATGACGAAATCCGCGCCGGGGTCATCGAGCATGTCATCCGCCCGGTCATTCCGCCCGAAATGTGGGACGGCGGCCCGAAGATTTACGTCAATCCCACCGGGCGCTTCGTCATCGGCGGCCCGATGGGCGACGCCGGCGTCACCGGGCGCAAGATCATCGTGGACACCTATGGCGGGATGGGGCGTCACGGCGGCGGCGCTTTTTCCGGCAAAGACCCGACCAAGGTGGACCGTTCGGCGGCCTATGCAGCCCGCTGGGCGGCCAAGAACGTTGTCGCCGCCGGCCTGGCCGAGCGGGTCGAAATTCAGGTCGCTTACGCCATCGGCGTGGCGCATCCGCTCTCGGTCAACGTCGAGACCTTCGGAACCGGCAAGATCGCCGATGAAAAAATCAGCAAACTTATCCTCGAACACTTCGACCTGCGCCCCGGCGCTATCCTCCGCGACCTCGACCTGCGCCGCCCGATTTACCGCAAGACGGCCGCCTACGGTCACTTCGGCCGTGATGATGTCGAATTCCCCTGGGAGCGCACCGATAAGGCCAATGCCCTGCGAAAAGCTGCTGGTCTGTAGCCTTCTCCAAGAATGAGTGTAGGGCGAGATACCCTCTCGCCCTACATTTTCTGCGCCCCGGGCGGGAATTGAACCCACATCAGAGCCTTAGGAGTGCCCTGTTCTATCCGTTGAACTACCGGAGCGTGCGGGCAAGATTATACCAAGATTCTTGCATTCCACTTTGTGAAGGGCTACAATAAAGGCATGAATCCAGAAAAAATTGGTCGCTATGAAATCAAGGCCGAACTGGGCCGCGGCGGCATGTCCACCGTCTACCGCGCTTATGACGCACGTTTCGAGCGCGAGGTGGCCATCAAGGTCTTGCCGAGGGAAATGCTTCACGACCCGCAATTTCGCGTTCGCTTCGAACGTGAGGCCAAGACGATTGCCTTGCTTGAACATCCCGCCATCGTCCCTGTTTACGACTTCGGCGAAGAAGAAGGTCAGCCTTATTTTGTCATGCGTTTCATGACCGGCGGCTCACTGGCCGACCGGCTCAAACACGGGCCGCTCTCCATCTCTGAAGCAGCGCGCATCTTCTCGCGGCTGGCCCCTGCTTTAGATACTGCCCACGCAAAAGGAATCATTCACCGCGATCTCAAACCCGGCAATATCCTTTTCGATCAGTACGATGAACCTTACCTCTCCGATTTCGGCATTGCAAAATTGACCGAATCTCAGGCCGGACTGACCGGCTCCGGCATCGTCGGTACACCGGCCTACATGTCCCCAGAACAGGCGCAAGGCGAAGGTATTGACGGCCGGGCCGATATTTATGGGATGGGTGTCATTTTATTCGAGATGCTGACCGGCCGACAGCCGTTCCAAGGCGATACCCCTATGAGTGTGCTCGTCAAGCACATCACCGACCCCGTCCCGCGCATTCTCGACCTTAAACCCGAATTGCCGGTGAGCGTGGAGAAAATCGTTGAAAAAGCCCTGGCCAAAGACCCCAACGAGCGTTTCGCGACCTGTCAGCAGTTTGCCGAGGCCTTACAGACAGTTGCCCGTGGTGAGACGCCCGACATCGGCCCCGCGCCGACAACGACGCAGATGGCCAGTCCGAAGACTCTCGTAACCCAAAAACACACCGCCCCGGCACAGAAAATCCCTTCTTTGCAGAAACAGAGCGAAGGTGCCCAGCCGCCGCCCAAACGTCGCCGCGTATGGATCGGCATCAGCCTGGTGGCTGTTCTCTTCCTTGCCGCGCTCGGTGGGGGGGCGCTCTTGCTCTTGAACCACTTGCCGTTGACGCTCCCCGAACCGACTGCCTCGCCTACGCTGCTGCCTACGAATCCCTTGGCGCCGACCTCTGTGCCGCTCGCCTCTCCAACGATTCCTCCTCCCACCCCCATCCCGCTCCCCTCGGCTACCAATACCAAGCCGTTGCTTCCACCGGTCATCGGCGGGGCGGACATGATCGCCTTCCTCAACGCAAACGATATTTGGCTCATGTGGATGGACGGTACCCACTTGAAGCGTTTGACCACCGACGGGGCAGCCAAATCTAGCCTGCAATGGATGCCCGATGGACAGTCCATTCTCTACATCACCGGCAAATGCATTGCCTTGGTGGATTTGAACGCCCAATCGAGGAATCTGGCTTGTTTCAACGCTGCACAGTACTTAGACGAAATCTCTATTTCTCCCGATGGGACACAGATCGCCATCGCTCTCGACCGGGTTCTCTACGTTGTACCGCTCGACTTGACCAGATTGGAAGGGGCGCGCAATCACAATGATTTGCTCAATTTGAACGGTTGCCTGACCTTCCAAGATGCCGCCTCGACAGGCGCCGATTGGTCGAGCGACGGCAAGAAATTGGCGTTCAAGATTCTCCTCCCCCAAGGGGGCATTCGCGTCGACGCGGTCAGTGTGATGGATATTTCTGCCTGCGGAGCTACTCCCCCGCGCCTGTTGGACACCTTCCCTGCTGCTCGCTTTACGATGCGCGGCTATCCCGATTCCCCCCATCTCCCCTCTGTTGATTGGGATGGCAGCGCTCTGTTTTTGCTCAACAGCCGCGTGCGCAATGAGCGGTACGGCTATCTCTACTCCTACAACTTCGAGACCAAGCGCGGTCAACAACTTGACCCCATCGGCACGGCCTGTTGCTATACCGATGCCCACTGGAGCCCCGATGGGTTGTATATCCTGTTTGCCTACCAAAATCTTGCTTTAGGCCCCAACTCAAAAAATTTGCTCTACCTGGTTCCGTTCGGGACGATTGGAACCGGCGTCACCTACACCCCCCTGCCTCTGCCGGAAGATTTCCTCGCCAAGCCGAACGAGCATCCAGACGCTGCTTTCCGACCGGTCAGATAGCGCGCACGATTTCTTTCACCAGCCCCGGCCCGGCATAGACCAGCCCGGTATAAACCTGCACCAGCGCCGCCCCCATGTCGAGGCGGCGTTTGGCGTCTTCAGGCGACATGATTCCGCCCACGCTGACGACCGGCAGCCGCCCCTCCAGCCGCTTCACCACCTTCTCCAGCACCGCCTCGCTGCGGACCCTGAGCGGGCCGCCGCTTAACCCGCCGCTTTCTTCCCGATAGCGAGAGCGCAGCCCCGGGCGCCCCAAGGTGGTATTCGTGGCGATGACGCCGTCCATGCCGGCGCGCAGAATGACATCCAGGGCGTCGTCCAGTTCCACGTCGCTCAGGTCGGGGGCCAGTTTGACCAGGATCGGGCGTTCGAGCGCCGACCTGCGCCGTTCCTCGGAAATCGCTCCTAGCAGCCCCTCGAGCCTCTCGCGGCCCTGCAGGCGGCGCAGCCCGACCGTGTTGGGTGAAGAGATGTTGATGACCAGATAATCGGCCAAGGGGGCAAAGACGCGCATCAGGGTCAGGTAGTCTGCAGCGGCGGCTTCGAGCGGGGTGTCTTTGTTCTTGCCCAGATTCACGCCGACAATGACGTTGGCCCGTTTGAACATTTGAACGTGTTTGGCCGCTACTTCAGCACCCTGGCCCGGAAATCCCATGCGGTTGATGATGGCCTCGTCTTCCACCAGCCGGAAGAGGCGCGGCTTGGGATTGCCCGGCTGCGGACGCGGCGTCACCGTGCCGACCTCGAGGTGGCCGAAGCCGAGGGCGGCCAGGCCGCGCAGGGCGAGGGCGTCCTTGTCGTAGCCCGCCGCCAGCCCGAGCGGATTCTTGAAGCGCAGCCCGAAGACCTCCACCGGCTTCTCCGGCGCGGCGTACAGGGCTTGCAGCAGCCAGCGCGAGGGCGGGAAAAGCCCGGCCAGGCGCAGCAGGCTCAGGGTCAGGCCGTGGGCCGTCTCCGGGTCGAGGCGAAACAGGAGCGGGCGGAAGAAATGTCGGTACATCAGGCCTGTTCCAAAAAGCGCCGCGTGGCGGCGATTTTTTCGGCTTCCACTTTGCCGCTCCGTTCCCAGGAATCGAGCAGTTGCATGATGGTCAGCACCGCATGCAAGCGGAATCCGGCTGCTTCCAGCGCTTCTCGTGCCCCGGATTGACGGTCAATCAGCACGACCACGTCGCGCACGGTCAGCCCGGCGGCGGTCAGTTTTTCGATGGCCTCGAATTTCGAGCCGCCGGTGGTGGCCAGGTCGTCAATCACGGCGACCGTCTCGCCGGGGTGGTATTCGCCTTCGATCTCGGCGCGCGTGCCGTATTCTTTGGCCTCTTTGCGCGGGTAGATCAGGGGGTAGTTTCCCGCCAGGGAGATAGCCGTGGCGATGGGAATGGCCGCGTAGGGCAGGGCCGCCAGGCGGTCGAAAGCCAGGCCTTGCAGCAGCGGGAGATAGGCGACCGCCACTTGTTCCAGCAGGCGCGGGTGCGAGATGAGTTGACGCAGGTCAATGTAGATGGGCGATTTCAGCCCCGACTTGAGGGTGAACTCGCCGAATTTGACGCAGCCGGCTTCGAGCAGACCGTCGGCGAGAAGGGAGGAAGAAGGGAGAAGGTGATTAGGGAGTGGCTGATTGGGCTGTGACTTGCTTGCCTGATTACCTAATCCTTCCTCCTTGATTACCCGTAAAATATCATCCCGCAATTTCGCCGCTTCCATCTCTGGGTTTGGGGAACGGGAGATGGCTCTGGAAACATTGATGAGCAGGCCCTGGCCGTCGGCCCGCAGACCGGCGCGCAGGGCCGCCTCCAAGTCTCCGCCCTGGGCGCCCACGCCGGGGACGAGGAACCACAGGTCGGGGGCGATGGCGCGCAGGCGGGCGAGGGCTTCGGGGTAGGTCGCCCCGACCACCAGGCCGAGGTTGTCGGCGGTGTTCCATTGTTGGGCAAGATAGGCTATATGCTCATACAAAGGAACAGACGGTGGACGGTGGACCGTCCATCGTCCACCGTCCACGGTCAAATCTTGCAAATCGCCTGCGCCGGGGTTGCTCGTCTTGCACAGGAGGAAGACGCCGCGGCGCGGGTCGCGCAGGAAGGGCTCCACCGCGTCGCGGCCGAGGTAGGGGTTGACGGTGAGGGCGTCGGCGCCGAGGGTCTCGAAGGCGGCGCGGGCGTAGGCCTCGGCGGTGGAGGCGATGTCGCCGCGCTTGGCGTCCAGGATGACGGGGATCGGCGAGCCGAGGCGGGCCGCTTCGGCGTGGATGGCGTCAATCACCTCCTTGAGCGCCGTCCAGCCGGCCGCGCCGAAGACTTCGAAGAAGGCCGCGTTGGGCTTGAAGGCCGCGGCGTAGGGCGCGGTCTGTTTAACGAGATGCAGGCAAAAGTCCCGCGCCGCCTCGGCAGTGGGTTCGGGCAGGTCGGCAGGGTGCGGGTCGAGGCCGACGCACAGGAGCGAGGCGCAGTCGTCCACGCGGCGGGCGAGGAGAGAGAAGAAGGTTTCCATGATTTTCATCCGAGCGAGGACGAAATCTACCGTCCACCGTCCATGGTCTATTGTCTATGCCTTGCCCAGCACCATCGCCAGCAGCGCCATGCGCACGTAGAGGCCGTATTCCATCTGGCGGAAGTAGGCGGCGCGGGGGTCTTCGTCGAAGGCGGGGTCAATTTCGCCGACCCGCGGCAGGGGATGCATGACGATCATGCGCTGTTTGGCGGCTTTCATCACTTCGGCGTTGATCACGTAGGCGCCTTTGACCGATTCGTAGGCGGCCTCGTCGGCGAAGCGCTCCTTCTGGACGCGGGTGACGTAGAGGACGTCGGTCTCGGGCAGGCAGGCGTCGAGGGTGGTGTATTCGCTCTGTTCGACGCCCTTCTGGCTGAGTTCGTCTATCAGTTCGGGCGGCATGCGCAGGATGTCGGGCGAGACGTAGTTGAGTTTGACCTTGTAGAGCGACAGAAGCCGCGCCAGCGAGTGCACCGTGCGCCCGTGCTTCAGGTCGCCGAGCAGGGTGACGGTCAGGCCGTCAATGTGGCCGAGTTCTTCCTTGATGGTGAAGGCATCCAGCAGGGCCTGGGTGGGGTGTTCGCCGATGCCGTCGCCGGCGTTGATGACCGGCTTGTGGGCGGCTTTGGCCGCGATCGCCGCCGAGCCGACCTCCGGGTGGCGCAGGACGATGACGTCGGCGTAGCACTCCAGCGTGCGGACGGTATCGGGCAGGCTCTCGCCTTTGGCCACCGAGGAGTAACGCACTTCGTTGATGGGGATGACGCTGCCGCCCAGCCGCTCCATGGCCGCGGTGAACGACGACGAGGTGCGGGTGGACGGTTCGTAGAACAGGTTGGCGAGGATTTTGCCCTTCAGCAGGTCAAAGGTGCCGATGTGGTCCACCATGTCGTGCATTTCGTGCGCCACGCCGAAGATGTACTCCAGGTCGAGGCGGTCGAACTGCTTGACCGAGAGGATGTCCTTGCCGTACCAGGGGGCAGTCTTGTGGTCGCCGAGGGGCAGGTGGGTCATGGTGTGTTTGTTGATAGTCATAAGAGTCTCCTAGTTGGTTGGTCTGATAGTGGGATAGTCAGATAGTCGGATAGTCTGATAGTTTTAATAGTCGGATAGTCAAGTCGTCGAGTGGTTTGGCGGGGTGTTGCCAAAAGGCACACAAAAGGATATAATTTGAGTGTGAAGACCTTTTTGTGGAACGAGGAAAAGAATGCGCTGCTGAAAGCCCAGCGGCAAGTCTCGTTTGAGGAGATTGTCCTTCATATCGGGATGGGATTTCTGCTTGATGTGCTGGAGCATCCCCGCCCCGAAAAGTATGCCGGGCAAAAAATATTTGTGGTGCAGATGAATGAGTATGTTTATCTCGTTCCATTTGTCGAAACCGAAGGCGAAATTTTTCTCAAAACGATTATTCCGAGCCGCAAAGCGACCCGCAAGTACCTGAAAGGAAGGGCACAATGAGCGACTTGAACCTCCAACCGGATGAACTCGAACTGCTGGCCTCCTACGAAAACGAGGAATGGCAGTCGGTGAAGAACGTCAAAGAGCAGGCGGCCCAGTACCAAGCCTATGCCCGCGCCGCTTTCCGCAAAGACAGGCGCGTCAACATCCGCATTTCCGAAAAAGACCTAATCGAACTGCAAAAACGCGCCCTGCGGGAGGGCATCCCATACCAGACCTTGATTGCCAGCATCCTGCACAAGTACGTGACCGGCGCGCTGACCGAGTCGTAGGCCGTTTGCCGATTCATACCACCGGCGCAGAGACCCCTCTGCGCTTTTTTGTTCCCCGGCGGTTTCATGACGCGGCTTGCAGAAGTTTCGAAAGAGTACGCAGCGAAATCATAGCGGCCAGGTTCTCTCTCCAGGGCAAAGTCCAGGTCTTCGGAATAGCGCGGCGCGGAAAACAGAAAACGCAGCGCCGTGCCGCCGTGGAAGGCAAGCGGAATCATCGCGCCGGCGCGCTGAAGCGCCAGCAAAATGCGCGCCTGCAGGTACTCGCGGGCCAAGTTGCGCGCCTGGAGGGGAGTGGCCGCGGTGCGGACAATGTCGGCAAGATGGTCTTTCATAGAGAGCGATACTCCTGCCTTTCCGCCTGCGCCAGCGCAGCAAGATTGCGGGCGGCGCGCCTCCACTTCGGCAAGCCGCTCCTCTCGGCCAGACGTTGCAACTCTTCCAGGTTCAGGCGTTCCAGGTTTTGCAAGCGCAGGGCACGCAGCGCCTCGAGCGTCTCTGCAGCGGGATACAGATGAATCAGGTCGAGGAGCGCCTTTTCTGGAGCGGCAAGGAAGGCCTGTCCTCCGTTGCCCAGGTCGGTCAGACGATAGCCGTAAAACAGGGCCGCTTTGATGTGATGGAACTCGAAACGTCCCAATGGCGTGTCCCAGCAGGCCGGGCGGCCGGTCGTCACGCTGACGATGACGGGCGTGACCTCGGGAATCAAACCGTAGTAGGCCAGCGCCGACTGCGCGCTGACATACGAACCGCGCGCCATGCGGTTGGCTGCCAGGAAGGGATGCGGCTTGACCTTTTGATAAGGCGGGGCGAGCGTGTACAGACCTCGCCGCAACTGCCACACCTTGCCGGCCTGCACCCAGCGGGAGAGTTGACGACGCATGTCGCGCACGTCCACGTTGCCTGCCAGCAGCAGGGCGCTTTCGAAAATCGGCTCTTCGCCTGTCATCTTCAGCAAACTCTCGAATTCCATGCGTTTAAGATACCATAATTGGCAACTTATTGCAACGATTTTTGAGAGCGGACGTTCTGACCGCTCCCCGGCGCGGCCAGAACCAGCCCTTCGCGGAACGCCTCGCGCCCGCGCAGGACGACTCGGGTCACGCGACCCCGCACCTGCCAGCCCTCGAAGGGCGTCCAGCCGCACTTCGAGCGCAGGTCCACCGCCCGAATCTCCCAGCGGGCGTTCTCGTCCACCTCCACCCAGGTTTCGGGCTGCTCGGGGAGATGGAATATCTTGCGAGGGTTGATGACGGACTTCTGAATGAGATGGTTAATGGTTAATCGTCCCTCGCCGATGGCCGTGAGGAGCAGGGGGAGCATCGTCTCCAGGCCGGGGAAACCGGGCGGCGGGGTCTCGCCGTCCTTTTCGGCCAGGGTGTGGGGGGCGTGGTCGGTGGCGAAGCAGTCAATCACGTCGAGGTTGTCCCACAAGGCGTTCACATCTTCCTGGCTGGCCAGGCGCGGGCGGACTTCAAATCTCCCCTCCCCCCCTCCCCCCTCTCCTTGTGGGAGAGGGGATGGGGGTGAGGGAGGAATGTCCTCTTTCGTCAAAAACAGATGATGCGGCGTGACCTCGCAGGTGACCTTCACGCCGCGCGCTTTGGCCTCCTTGATGATCAGGATTTCCTCCCGCAGCGAGACGTGGGCGATGTGGACGGGGCGGTCGAACATCTGCGCGCAGGCCAGGGCGGCGGCCATGCTGCGGCTCTCGGCGTGGACGACGATCGGGCCGGGGCCGCGCCACAGGCGGAAGTGTTCCAGCCAGAGGGTCATGTCGTCGAGGCGCAGTTCGCCGAAGGTCGAGTCGAGGTACATCTTCAGCCCGGCGGCGCGAGGGGCCAGGCGGGCGGCCTCGGCGGCGTTGGCGGGACCGGCGCCGAGGTACTGGGCGTAGTCGCAGCGGGCTTTCGTCCGCGCCGCTGCGAGCGCCAGGTCGAGGGTGGCGGCGTCGAAGATGGGCGGCTTGGTGTTCGGCATGGCCAGGACGGTCGTCACGCCGCCGGCCAACGCGGCCTGGGTGGCGCTGTCCCAGTCTTCCTTATGGGTCTGACCGGGTTCGCGCACGTGGACGTGGGGGTCGGTGAGTCCGGGGAGTCTCATGGTCTGGAGTTTGATCGTCGGGAGTCTGATCGTCGCATAGTAGGACAGGTTTTTAGCCTGTCAGGCGGTCAACAGGCAAAAAAAGAGAGCCGAGAACGGCTCTCTAGAAGGCGAATGAAAAAAGGAAACCGACCGGCTCGAAGAGAAAATCTCGCGTGTAGAGGAAGGTGACCATATCGGGCGGAATTATAGGCAGAGGGCAGGATTTGTCAAGAGGCGCACAGAGTTTTGGTAGGTTTTGCCCGGGTTGTCATGGTCTCAAATTCTGCGAATGGCACGAATGAACCGTGCCATTCGCATTACTTTCCAAAATGAGCGAGGAAGATGCCCGATTAGTCGTTGTTCTTGGGCTTGAAAACCAGGAACACCCCATTGAGCAAAATGCCCAGCACGGCGGCGGTGGCGATGGCCGGCCAGCCCTGCGGAAAAATGCCCTGCAAGAGCGGGATGGGCAAGAAACTATTGTAAGCAATATGCCCGCCCACCCCGACAATCAGGATGACCGCGCCGATCGCCAGGTTCTTCGGGTCGAAGAGATTGACCTTCTCGGCGATCATCAGGGCGATGCCTTGCATGCCGATCACGCCAAAAAGATAGATCGCCAACCCGCCGCTGACCGCGGTGGGGATGGACTGCACAATGCCGGCCAGGTGGCCGCTGAAGGACATCAAGATGGCAATTACGCCGGCGGCGATGAGCGAGACGCCGCTGTAATTGCGGGTGATGACCATCAAACTGTTGTTCTCGCCGTAGTTCGTCCCCGCTGCGCCGCCCAAGAGACCGTTGAGCATATCGCCGATTCCGTCCAGAATCAGGTTGAAGCCGATGTGCTGGCTGAGGCCGTATTTCTCCTGCTTTAGTTCCTCGGCCAAGTGATCCACATAGAGGCTGATCTGAAAGAGGTGAGCCGTGCTTTCGGGGATCGTGGCGATGGCCATGATCGCAATGCTGATGATGGCCGTTGCGCTCAGCGACGAGGTAAATAAAGGCAAGGTAACGTGCGGTGCTACCAGCAGATTTGCCTGTGTGATGATCGAGAAATTGACCATGCCGAGCGCCGCAGCCACCACGTAGCCAACGATGGCGCCGAACAGCACCGGCAACATGCCGATAAATCCCTTCTTTTGTAGGTAGACCGAGAAGAGAATGGTGGAAAGGAGAGTCACGATGGCCACCAGCCACCACTTGAGGTCGCCGCCGGCGATTCCTCCCGCCAGGCCGCTGGACATATCGAGGGCGGCCTTGCCCAGGGCAAAGCCGATGACCGCGGCCACCGAGCCGGTCACGATGGGCGGTAAGACGACGTCAATAACCTTCTTCCCGCCCGCAAAGCGGATGAGCAGGCCGACCAGCACGTTGATCAGGCCGGTGACCACAATGCCTGCTTGCGCCACGCGGATGAGTTCATCCGAGGCCGGTTGGCCGAACGAGGCGTTGGTCACTGCCAGGATGGCCGCAATGTACGAGAACGATGAGCCGTAATAGAGCGGAATGAATTTGCCGATGCCCCAGCGCGAGAGCAGCAGGGCGACGATCGTCGCCAAGCCGGAGGCCAGCAGCACCGTGCTGACGTGGAACCCGACCAGCAGCGCCACCAGCACAGTCGCCGGGAACATCGTCAGGGCGTGCTGGAAGCCCAACAGGACAATCTGCCCGAAGGGCGGCACATCGTTGGGCAGGTAGCCCAGCACTTTGGGTTTGGTTTCGAGGGACATTTTTTCCTCCTTTTGGGGTGAATTTGGCTTGCCTTTTCAATAGGCAAAAAAAGAGAGCCGATGACGGCTCTCTAAAAAAAAACAATCCTGAGAGGAAGTGTTTTAGCGCAGGCGGTCGAAGAAAGCGTTGTTCAGACATTGCGCCCGATTCTATGCAAAAAGGGGATTTTGTCAAGAAGTTTGCGTTACAAAAAACATTCGTCTCTGTCCGTAATCGTAACTGTCTACCCAATGAGGCCGGGATGGTTAATCGCAGCAAAAGGCGCCAACTTTCTCCGCAGATTGCGCAGATTTACCCTGTGGGTACGATGTCGCCGATTTTTTCCAATCTGCGTGATCTGCGACATCTGGGGAGATTCCCAAGGCCAGGGTAGGCAGTTACCCGCAATCATTGTTATAATCACCTCGCATTAGATTGTTTCTCAACTCCGTATTGCATAGTTGAAGGAGAAAATTTTATGGTACCTGCTCAAGTCAAAGTCCCTGCCGGTGGGGAAAAGATTGTGATTCGAGACGGCAAATTGCAAGTTCCCGACCATCCCATCATCCCTTTTGTGGAGGGGGATGGCACCGGGCGCGACATCTGGCGCGCTTCGCAGCGCGTCTTCGACGCCGCGGTCGAGAAAGCCTACGGCGGCCGGCGCAAAATCCACTGGATGGAAGTCTATGCCGGTGAGAAGGCCTTCAAACTCCTCGGCACCTGGCTGCCGGATGAGACAACCGAGGCCTTCAAGGAATTCCTGGTGGGCATCAAAGGCCCGCTGACCACGCCCATCGGCGGCGGCATCCGCTCGCTGAACGTGGCGCTGCGCAAACTGCTCGACCTGTATGTCTGCCAGCGGCCGGTGCGCTACTTCCCCGGCGTGCCCTCGCCGGTGAAGCACCCCGAATACGTGGACATGGTCATCTTCCGCGAGAACACCGAGGACATCTACACCGGCATCGAGTTCCAGTACGGCACGGAAGAGAATCGCCGCTTCAGGGCTTTGCTGCAAGAGACTTTCCCCAAAGAATTTGCCAAAATCCGCTTCCCGGAGACGGCCGCTTTCGGCGTCAAGCCCGTTTCGGTGGAGGGCACCGAGCGGCTGGCGCGCGCGGCCATCCGCTGGGCGCTGGCGAACAAGCGCAAGAGCGTCAACTTCGTCCACAAGGGCAACATTATGAAATTCACCGAGGGCGCCTTCAAGGACTGGGGCTACACGGTTGCCAAGCGCGAGTTCCGCAATGACATCGTCACCGAGCGCGAGAGTTGGATTTTGGGCAACAAGGAAGCCAACCCGGACCTGACGGTGGAGGCCAACGCCCGCATGATTGACCCCGGCTATGAGATGATGGCTCCCGATAAACAGGCCGAAATCCGCGCCGAGGTGGAGGCTGCCCTGGCCCTCTGGCCGACTCACGGCGACGGCAAATGGAAGTCCAAACTGCTCATCAAGGACTCGATTGCCGATGTGACCCTGCAATTCGTCCTCATCCGGCCGCGTGACTACGATGTGATCGCCACCCTTAACCTGAACGGCGACTATCTCTCCGACGCGCTGGCCGCGCAGGTGGGCGGGATCGGCATCGCCCCGGGCGCCAACATCAACTACGAGACCGGTCACGCCATCTTCGAGGCCACCCACGGCACGGCGCCCAAGTACGCCGACCTGGACAAGGTCAACCCCGGCTCGGTCATCCTCTCCGGCGAGATGATGTTCCGCTACCTGGGCTGGACGGAGGCCGCCGACCTCATCATCAAGGGCATGGAGGGCGCCATCGCCGCCAAGACCGTCACCTACGATTTCGCCCGCCTGATGGAAGACGCCCAAGAGGTCAAGTGCTCCGAGTTCGGTGAGGCGGTGATTCGGCACATGGGTTAAAGCGTTTTGCTTCAAAGTCACAAGTCCCCGCTGTTGCGGCGGGGACTTGTTGTTTGTAAAGGATTTTCGATGGTTGTTATTTTCCCTTTTTGTGTCCCCCCGTCTTCCCTTTCGCCATCCTCCGATACGGCGGCATGTCAATCACATGCACCTGGCTCTTCGCCGCGTCCAGAATCTTGTTCCACAGGCCGGGGTAGTTGACCGCGAAGGCGTCGGGCGTGAGGGTGGAAGTGATAACCGTCGGCAGGTGGGCGTAGTAGCGGTGATTGAGAATCTGGTAGAGTTTGTCCTCCGCCCAGACGGAACTCGTGCCGCTCTCTTTCAGGTCGTCGAGAATCAGCAGAGGGGTGGTTTTAATTTCGTTGAAACGGCGGTCGAACGAAACTTCCGAAGCCGGGCGGAAGGTCTGGCGCAGATAGTCGAGCAGGTCGGCCACTTCGATCAGGGTGGCCTGCCCGCCCAGGCCAATGCGATAGTTGCCGATGGCGGCAGCGAGGTGGGTCTTGCCACAGAAGGAGCCGCCGAGCAACACCAACCAGCCTTCTGGCTCCTCGGCAAAAGCAACTGCGGCGTTGAAGGCTTGGTGAAGCGTCTTTAAGTCGTCCTGGGTCACGGTGACGCGGGTGATCACTTTTTCTTTGACGGGGTGGCCGAAACGGTCTTGTTTCTCGACCGTGATGGTGGTGACGGTCTCTTTGCCGAGTTCGTCTTCGCGCGTCTCGAAGGTCTTGAAGGTCATCGCCTTCATTTCGGGCAGGGAGAGCATCGAAATGCCGGGGTTGCTCGTCTCGGTGGGACGGCGGTAATCGGGCGCGGTGATGCGCACATGCGCCACGAACTCCTCGTCCTGCAGGCGCGAGCGGATGCGGCTCTCGATCTCGTCGAGCATCAGGTTGGTGGTGATGACCGTTGGCAGTTTGTTGATGTAACGGTAGTTCATGATTTGGAACAATTTTTCCTGCGCCCAGGCGGTGGCGTTTTGGGTGCCAAAATCGTCCAGCACGAGCAGGTCGGCATTGCGGACCTCCTCGAAGCGCGCCTCGAACGTGGTCTCGGGGTCGCTGAAGGCGAAGCGCAGCGTGTCGAGCAAATCGGGGACGGTGATGAAGAGCGTCGGCCTTCCCATCGAGACGGCGAAGTTGGCGATCGCCGCCGCCAGATGCGTCTTGCCGCAGCCGTATCCGCCCTCCAGCAAGAGCCAGCCCTGCGGATTGCGGGCGAAGTTTTCGGCCATCTCTTTGGCGGTTTCCAAACTGTGGATGTCCTGCGGCGTCATGAACCTGGCGTTCTTGTTGCCGCGCGGCTCGAAATTCTCGAAAGTCAAATGGCTCAGCCGGTCGAGGCGGCTCATCTCGAACAGACGCGCCCGTGCGCCCTCGGCGAGCTCCGCGGCGCGGCAGACGCACGGCTCCAGCCGCCCGAAGCGCGGGTCGCCCAGCGGCACATCGTAGCGCACGTAGCCTGTGCCGCGGCAGTGCGGGCAGTTTGGGTCGCCGAGCGTGAAATCAGCCGCGCTTGAGGTACTCGGCGAACTCACCTTCGGAGTATCGGCGGCCACTTTCTTGAGCGTCTCGTTTATCCTGCTTTTGGGCATGACCTTCTTCCTTCCAGCGTTTCAAAATCGCTTCCACATAGCGCCAGTTGCGCTTGTTACGCGTCACGGCAATCTCAAGTGCCTCGGCCACCCATTCGGGCGGATAGGTCTGTTCGGCGTCCTTCAACGCGTCGGCGATGAGCGGCGTGAGCGGGCCGATGTTCTCTTCGTAGAGTTTGAAGAGGTTCGGGCGTTCGACGGGCGGGACAGCGGCGGGCAGGGATTCCGGGTCCAGTTGACCGGTGCGGAGGGACTCGGCGGCGGCGCGTCCGCGCGGGGAGTTGAGGAAGTAGTACACCGCCGCTTCTTTCGGGACCCGCAGCAGGGTCCCGCGCCGAACCGCTTTTTCCAGCGCCGCGGCCGGCTGCGGGACGAGGGCGGCAAAGTCCGCCTCGCGCAGGACATGGACGCCGCCCTCCATCTTTGCCGTCAGCCACAGGGCGTGGAGCGTGACCTTGAGTTCATCCGCCTCCTCGATTTCGTTCAACAGGCGGTGAAAGAACGAATCGGGCAGGGGGGTGAGGGTTTCAGAGTCGGTAAAGCCGGAAAACATGATTCACCGTGAAGGGTGATGCGAAATACGAAACACGAAATCCCTATCTCATCTCATGCTGCGTAAGGCGTATTACGCAGGGCGTATTACGTATTATGCCTGACTCAAATCAATGTTGCGCGTCGCCGCGTCCACAAATTTGGCTAGGTGGTTCATGAAGACCAGTTCGACCGAGCCGGTGGGGCCGTTGCGGTGCTTGGCGACGATGATTTCGGCGATGTTGTGCTTGCCGGTGTCCTTCTCGTACTGGTCGGGGCGGTAGATGAACATGACCACGTCGGCGTCCTGTTCAAGACTCCCAGATTCTCTCAAGTCCGACAGTACGGGGCGTTTATCGGTGCGCTGCTCCACAGCGCGGGAGAGTTGCGCCGCAGCCAGGACGGGAACGTTGAGTTCGCGCGCCAGAATCTTCAGGTTGCGTGAAATGTACGAAACCTCCTGGACGCGGTTCTCGGTGCGCGTGTCGCCGCCCATCAGTTGGATGTAGTCGAGGATGATGAGGTCGAGGCCGAATTCCATGTGCAGGCGGCGGCACTTCGTCCGCAGGGCGAGCGGGGTGATGGCGGGCGTGTCGTCGAGGTAGATGTGCGTGTCGCCCAGCACTTCGATGGCATGGGTGAGCAGCGGCCACTCGTCCTCGTGGAGTTTGCCGTTGCGCAGACGCTGGCTGTCTATGCCGGTCTCCTGCGCCAGCAGACGTTGGACGACCTGTTCGTTGGACATTTCCAGCGAGAAGATGGCGACGTGCTTCTTGTGCAGCAGGGCGGCGTTCTTGGCCACCGAGAGCAGGAAGCCGGATTTGCCCTGCCCCGGCCGGCCGGCGATGATGAGCAGGTCGGAGGCCTGCATGCCGGTCAGCATCCGGTCGAGGTCAATGAAGCCGGTCGGGACGCCGAAGATCTCCTCCGGGCGGCGCGCCAGTTCGTCAATCCGGTCGTAGTACTCGCTCAAAACGGTGGAGATGGGCTGCAGGTCCTTCTTCAGCCGCCGTTCACTGACGCCGAAGATGGACTTCTCCGCCTCCTCCATGACGTTCTCGATGCTTTCGCCTTCCTTGTAGGCCAGCGTGGCCACCTGGTTGGCGGCGGTCAGCAGGCGGCGGCGGAGGGCGGCCTCCTCGACCATGCGCCCGTAGGCCTCGGCATGTAGGGAGGTCGGCACCTGATTGATGAGCGCCGTCAGGTAGGCCGGGCCGCCGATTTCGGCCAGTTGATTGGCCTTTTCCAGTTCCTCGCTGACGGTCAGGAAGTCCACCGGCACGCGCCGCTCGTGCAGGCGCTGGAACGCCTCCCAAATCCAGCGGTGCCGGACGATGTAGAAATCGTCCGGCTGAAGAAACTGCGCCAGGTCGTAATAGACTTCGGGGTTAATCAGCACCGCCCCCACAACGGCTTCTTCGGCTTCGCGGTTGTGGGGGATGACGGGCGCAGAGGGGACGGATACTTCTTCCGGGGGTTGAAAATCGGCCATTTTCTAGACTCGACACTACCGAAAATAGCCCGCAGAGTACGCAAATGCCCTTTCTTCAAGAGGAAAGCCGGCGAAAACTTGCGCTACCTGCGGATAAATTTTGCGCTTGCCGCGGGCAGGCGCTAGGCGTCTGGAATTTCGTCCTCGCCGTTGTCGCCGCCGAGTTTTTTCAGGAAGTCCTCGAACACATCCAGGCGGCCTTCCTCGTCCGCTTGCGGACCCGGCGCCTGCGTCTCGTCCCCGGAGGCCGGCGGCTCCTCCTGGATGTCTTTCTCCGGGACGATTCCGGCCGCCTCCATCACCGAACGGTGGACGAGGATGGGGGCGTGGGCGCGCACGGCCAGGGCGATAGCGTCGGAAGGGCGCGAGTCAATGTCGTAGATTTTTCCCTCGCGCTCCACGACCACGTTGCCGTAGAAAATATCTTCCTTGAGCGCCACCACCTCCACCCGCAGGACGTTCCCGCCAAAGAGTGTGATGACGTTTTTGAGCAGGTCTTGGGTCAGCGGGCGGATGACCTCCACCTCCTGCAAGGCAATGGTGATGGCCTCGGCTTCGTAGGGGCCCACCCAAATGGGCAGGTAGCGTTCGGCGTCGCGCTCGCGCAGGACGACCACTCGCTGCGGCGACATCAGGCTGACGCGGATACTGTCAATATAGACTTCGACCATTTCAGACATAGGGAACTCCGCTGCCGTTCAAGGTGAATTGATTCTAGCACAGGCGGGAGGAAAAAGAAACTGCTCTCATGCAGATCGGTTGCCAAACCAAACCGCACTGAATGTTTATCGGTAATAGCGCCGGTTCAAAATTTATCCGCAGTTAGAGATTTCCGCCGATTTTTCTCTCAAAAAATCGCTCTGCATGATCTGCTTAATCTGCGGATTGTTTTCGATAAGGTCTGTTTGACTGCTGGAGGACAGGCTACTTGCGGTTGAAATCGGCCGGGATTTCGCCCCAGGCTTGGGTATCCCACTTGTAGACCGGATTGTGCCGGGGGTGTTTCGCCAGCCAGGCTTCGGCGCGGGCTATCAGATCAAAGAGCAGCGCGTTCTTCTCGTCCCGTAAGAGGTCGGTCTTGCATTTCCCGGCCTCGACCCAGGCGATGGCTGTGGACGAGTCGGAGTACACGGGCAGGGACAGATTCTGCTGCTCTAGCAGAGCCAGGGCATGGACGATGGCCAGGAATTCCCCGATGTTGTTCGTCCCGTTCTCGAGCGGCCCCTGATGAAAGACCTGTCTCCCGCTGGCAAGATGCACGCCGCGCCATTCCACCGGTCCGGGGATGCCCGAACAGGCTGCGTCCACCACGTAACTCTCGGCAATCGGCGGATTCGGGGCGAAGAGCCATTTCTGGCCGGAGGCTGGTTTGCCGGCGTAAGCGGCGTATTCCGATGCGAAGGCGCGCTCGGCCTCGGCGCGCGTCTCGAAGGCTTTGTACTGCGCCCCTGCAAAGCCCTTTACCTGCGCCTCGCAGGCCTTCCAGTCGGTGAAAATGCCCGTCTGGTGGCCTTTCCACACCACGTAAAACTTTTCTTTTCCCATTACCGATTTACCGAGATTTCTTCCGCCATGGACTGCATCTCATCCAGCACGGCGGGCAGTCCCTCGCGCGGCAAATTGACCAGGAAAACGTAGTTCAACCCATCTTCGAGCAAATAGCGCGCCCGCCCCCAGGAGGGCAGTTGCGGCGTCCCCTGCGCCAGCGGCAGGAAGGAGACGGCCTCGTCCCATTGCGGTGCGGCGGCGCGGTAGGGGCCAATCTGCTGCAGCACGGCGCCGCGCAGGGGCAGGAGGTCGGTCACCTCCACCCAGCGCGCCTGACGTTCCGGCGCGACCATCCAGCGGATGAACAGCCAGGCAGCCAGTTGTTTTACGTCGCCGGAGCGCAGGAGGACGTAATCCGGCCCGTAGACGACCAGCACGCTCCCGTTCACGCCGGGGAAGGGAATCAGCGTCCACTCGTCGTGGTTGGCGGCGTTTTGCATCGCCAGGGCAGCGCGCGGCGCATCGGCCAGGTCGCCGCTGACGAAGAGCGCCTTGCGCGCCGCGAAGGCCGGGTAGGGAGAATCGGCGGCGCTCAGCCAGGCGCAGGCGTCATCGTAGAGGCCCTTGATGAAGTCCAGCGCGGCCAGGTTGGGATCGGTGCGGAAGGTGTAAACGCTTCCGTCGGTAACTTCTCCGCCGAGCGCCAGCATCCACGAGTAAACGGTCTGCCAGTGTGTGTCCACAATCCAGCCGCCGTAGCCGTCGTTTTGCAGGTCAGCGTCGGCGCGGAAGGCGGCGTTGGCCGCGCAGGCCTGCCGGCGGAACTCTTCCGGCGTCTGTGGCGGGGCGGAAAAGCCCAGTTCCTGCGCCCAGGTCTTGTTGTAGAAGAGATAGCGCGCCGAACGCTGGGCTGGAAAGCCCGCCTCCGTCCGGTAGGCGGCGGGGAAATCTCCCGCCTCGCTTCCAAGACCGTAAAGCGGGTCGCCGAGATAGGGAGCGAGGTCTGCCGTCAGACCGAGGGACTGCCAGTCGAGCGCCTGTTCGGGCAGGGCAACGACCAGGTCGGGCAGTCCGCCCGTCTCGATGGCGGACTGCATCGCTTCGTCCAGAGTCAGATAATCGCCGTAGCCGCTGGATGTGACGGTAATGCCCCACTCGTTGTAGGCGTTGAACAGGGCGGCCTGTTCCTCAAAGAGACGCGCTGCCTCGCCGCCGAAGGCGTGCCAGACCTGGAGGCTGACTCCGTTGAGGAAAGCCGGGTCTATGCCCAGGGAGGCAGGCGTGGGAGAAGGGGAGTCGGGGGTCTGATAGTCGGGCGTCTCATGGACGGCGGCAGGCGTTCGGTCGTCTGTCGTAGGCTGTCCGCTTGCTGAAGGCGCGGGGGCGCAGGCGGCCAGCGTCAGGGCGGCTAACAGTCCGAAAACAGCAGGCAGCCTGAAGGCCGCAGGCAGCCTGAAGGCCGCAGGCAGGCTCAGGGTCCGGGGACGGGGCGGATGTTTCATGAGAGGAGAATCATTGGCACCGGGCTGAAGGTCAGCAGGAAGATGACAATCGTCAGCCAGGCAAGCGCTTTGCGGGGCGGGTCGAGTTCGGTAATCTGGTCGAGCGGTTCGGCGTGGAGGCGTCCGAAGATGAGCAGGATGACCGCCCACAGCCACCATCCGCTCCAGAAGATGCCCATGATGCCCAACGCGCCGATGATGAAGGGCAGGACTTTGCGCAGACGGTCGCCGAAGAGGGTGTAGAGGACATGGCCGCCGTCCAGTTGACCGGCGGGGATGAGATTGAGGGCGGTGACAAGCAGGCCGGCCCATCCAGCCAAGGCGACCGGGTGGATGAAAACGTCCACACCGCCGTAGGGGGCGGGTGAGCCGGTGAAGAAGTAGAGCAGCCAGTAGGCCAGCGGGGAAAGCGTGCCGTAACTCTGTGGGGCGGGGAGCAGTTGCCCAAAGACAAGGTACTTGGCGAGCAGGTAAAGGATGGAGTTGCCCTCCAGGTAACTGCCTATGCCGCTGCCGGGCAGGGCGATGGTGTCGAGGCTCGAAAGGCGCAACCCGATGAAGAGGACGGGGATGGCAACGATGAGACCCGCCAGTGGCCCGGCGATGCCGATATCGAGCAGGTCACGTTTGTTGCGCGGGATTTCGCGCATGTTGATGAATGCGCCCATCGTGCCGAGGATGCTGAAGGGGAGCGGGATGAAGAAGGGCAGGCTTACATCCACCTTGTGCAGGCGTCCGGCAATGTAGTGGCCGAATTCATGCGCCAGCAGGATGGAGAGCAGGGCGACGGCAAACGGCCAGCCGCTGAACAGGTTGGCAATCATGAAGCGGAGTTGTCCCAGGAAGGTGTCCGGCACGGGCGGATTGGCCGGGGCCGGGACGCCGGCGAGCATGACGCTGACGAGGGTCAGCAGGAACATGGCGAGGTTGAGCGAGATTCCGGCGCCGCGTTTGCGCTTTGGCAGGGGCGGCGCGAGCAGGATGATGTGACTCCCGTCCGGGCCTTTGCGGAAGAGCGGGACGAGGTCATAGGGGCGCACGGCTTCGGCCAGTTGATCGTAGGCGAGAACGGAATCGAGCGTCAGTTGGCCGCGGTAGCGGACGTAGTACCCTTGCCGGGCGTCGCCAATGGTCATATCGGTGTAGCGGAGGACGCGCCCGACGAGGGCGTTCAAAACTTCGATGTCAGGGAAGGACATGGGGTCACCTGTAAGTGAATGCTGGTTGAAAAGGAAAGACAAGGCGGGAGTGGATGGGGGTCGAACCCACCGCGGCCCGCAACGCGACCCGCCGCCGGTTTTGAAGACCGGGAAGCCCTCCGGGACTTAACCACTCCCGCCAGGAGGATACCTGAAGGCGAGCAGTTTGGCAAGAGAGAGTGGCGCAGGGTTCAGAGCAGGCGCCTGAGCGCTTCGCCTAGCCGTTCCACTTCCTCCCGCGTGTTGTAGTGCGCCGCGCCGACGCGCACCATGCCGCCGCTCCCTTCCAGGCCCAGCCGCTCGGTGACCGCCAGGGCGTAATAGTTGCCGTCCCAGACGTAGATGTTTTCCTCGGCCAGGGCTTCGGCCACGGCGCGGGGATGTTTGCCTGCCAGCGTGAAAGAGAACGTCGGCACGCGTCCGTCCAATTTACCCGCGTCGGTCAGCCCGTAGAGGCGCAGGCCGGGGATGGCGGTCAACGTTTCGAGCAGGGCGCGGCTCAGTTCGAACTCATAGGCGCGGATGGCGGTCATTGCTTTTTTTAGTTCCAGCCGCCGGCCCGTGTAGCCGCGCTCACGCAGACCTTCCTCCTGTTCGCCGCCGAACGTCTTGCCCACCCATTCAAAATACTCGATTGCGCCCAGAACGCCGGCGATTCCCTCGTGATTTTGCGTGCCGGTCTCCCACTTGCCGGGCAGGGAGTTCGTCGCCGGGCGGACTTTGTAGGCCTTGAGTTCCTCGAGCAGGTCGGCGCGGCCGTAGAGGATGCCGGCGTGCGGCCCGAAGAACTTGTAGGAGGAGCAGACGAGAAAATCCACGCCGAGGGCCTGCACATCAATCGGCCCGTGTGGGGCGTACTGGACGGCGTCCACATAGACCAGCGCGCCGGCGGCGTGCGCCATCTCGGTCAATTTGCGCACCGGGTTGACGGTCCCGAGAGCGTTCGATGCGTAGCCGAAGGCGGCCAGTTTGGGTTTGCGTTCGAGGGCGCGCGCGAATTCATCCAGTTTGAGCGTGCCGTCCTCCACATCGAAGTCAATCCAGGTGACCTTGCAGCCGCGATCTTCGGCGACCAGCAGCCAGGGCGAGATGTTGGCGTCGTGGTCGAGGCGGGTGACGAGAATTTCGTCGCCGGGGCCGAGCGTCCGCGCCAGCGAGCGCGACAGGTGCAGGGTCAGGGTGGTCATGTTGTTGCCGAAAACTATTTCTTCCGGCCGGGCGGCGTTGAGGAAGTCGGCCATGGCGGCGTGCGCCTTGGCCAGGATTTCATCCGACTTGCGGCTGGTCTCGAACGCGCCTTCGTGGTTGGCGTTGCATTCCAAGAGATAACGGTTGATGCGCTCCAGGCTGGCGCGGGCGATTTGCGTCCCGCCTGGGTTGTCGAAGAAGACCGCCGGGCGGTCGAGGGATGGAAACTGCTGACGGATTTGGACAAGGTCGAGGGTCATCAAAAAACTCCTGGGAAAGGTGGACTCAAACTAAAAATTTTTGTATACTAATTTTAACCGGGAAAGGAGGTTTCTAATGTTCAAGAATATTCTTCTCGGTGTAGATGGTTCTGTGCATGCGCTTAAAGCAGCCCGCCTGGCCGGTGAACTGGCGCGCAGCCTGGACGCAGATTTGCGCGTTGTCGTAGCCTTCGAACCTGTCCCCTCTTATCTGGGCGACTCGAACCTGGAGCAAGTCATCTCGGCGCGCATCCGGCAGGCCGAGAGTATCCTGGCAGAGGCGCTGCAGGAAATTGGCGAGATTCCCCGCCCGCCGGCGACAGAAATTTTGGAAGGCTCCCCGGCCGAGGCGATCCTGGCAGTGGCCGAAACGCGCGGCAATGACCTTATCGTGGTCGGCTCACGTGGACAGGGCCGCCTGTCAACGCTTTTGCTGGGCAGCCAGAGCGACAAAATCATTCAACATGCCCACTGCCCGGTGCTGGTAGTGCGGTAGGAGGTTTCCCCTTCGAGAGCATGAGCACGCTCGCTTCTGTTCTGGACCGGTTGACTGCTCCCGCCGAACTGGCCGTTTCTCAGACGGACGGTTCCGTCCGCTGTACGGCCTGCGCGCACCGCTGCCTGCTGCGGCCGGGACGGCGCGGCATCTGTCAGGTGCGTTTCCATGACGGCAAGGAGTTGCGCGTCCCCTGGGGATATGTGGCCGGTCTCAACGCCGACCCCATCGAGAAGAAGCCGTTCTATCACTTCTTGCCTGGGGCAGTGGCGCTGACCTTCGGCATGCTCGGCTGTGATTTCCACTGCGACTACTGCCAGAACTGGCTCTCCTCGCAGGCTTTGCGCGACCCGGCCGCGGACGAGGCGGCGTACTTCATTCGGCGTATCAGCCCAGAACAGATTGTCGAGGCGGCGCGCCGCTCCGGAGCGGAGGTGGTGGCTTCCTCCTACAACGAACCGCTCATCACCAGCGAGTGGGCGGTTGCGGTCTTCCGGCTGGCCGTCCAGGCGGGGATGAAGTGCGTCTACGTCTCCAATGGCAACGCCACGCCAGAGGTTCTGGAGTATCTGCGCCCATACCTGACCGGCATGAAGATTGACCTGAAATCTATGCGGGACAAAAATTACCGGCGGCTGGGCGGCGTGCTGAAAAATGTTCTGGATACCATCCGGCGGGTGCATCAGATGGGCCTCTGGCTGGAGGTGGTGACTCTGGTCGTGCCGGGCTTCAACGACAGCAATGAAGAACTGTGGGAAATGGCGCGCTTCCTGCTCTCGGTCTCGCCTGATATCCCCTGGCATGTCACTGCCTTCCACTCGGATTATCATATGCAGGAGACGCCCAATACCCCGGCTGCTACGCTCCTCCGCGCGGCAGACATCGGACGCGAAGCCGGTCTGCATTACGTCTATGCTGGTAACCTGCCCGGGCGGGTGGGCGAGTACGAGACAACTTACTGTCCCAGTTGCCGCGCTGCTTTGGTGGAACGGATGGGGTATTTGATCGGCGCGGTGCGTCTTACCGGCCAAGGAAAATGTCCGAAATGCGGGGTGAAAGTGGCCGGAATATGGCAAAAATCACCCTGAATCGGGAGTTTATTCATTACTTTTTTCACAAAAGGTAACTGCCTCCCCTGGTCTCGGAAATCCTGCGCAGAGGTCGCAGATGGGGAGAAAATCGGCGACATCGTCCCCACAGGGGAAATCTGCGCAATTTGCGGAGAAAGTTAGCGTCTTTTGCTGCGATTAACCATCCCGGCCTCATTGGGTAGACAGTTACCACAAAAGAGTGTTGTATTTGCAGATGTGTCATTTCGTGAAAATCGACACATCCTCCCTGTTTTGGCAGGCTGTTGTGATAAAATTGCCTGCCAGTGTGTGAATCCGGCAGGATGCGCTCTGTCCTGGATGTGACATCAAATTCAATTTACTGAGGAGTGCCCATGCTTCTCGAATACGCTGCAATTGCTGCTTTTATCCTGGTAACTGTATTGGTCGGCGCGATCGCCATTAGTCTGGGGGCGTTGTTCGGGCCGAAGAAAAAGACCGAAGCCAAAATGATGCCCTATGAATCGGGCATGAATCCCATCGGTCCCGGCACGCGCCGGATGCCGGTGCGGTTCTATCTCATCGCCGTCCTGTTCATTCTGTTCGACATCGAAATCGTCTTCTTCCTGCCCTGGGCGATTGTCTTCCGCCGCCTGGGGCTGTTTGGTTTGATCGAAATGGCGATTTTCATCGCCATCTTACTGGTAGGGTACTTTTATGCTTGGAAGAAAGGAGCGCTGGAATGGGAGTAGAGCAAAAACTCGGCAACATGGGCATCGTCACGACCACGCTGGAGCAGGCGGTGGCCTGGAGCCGCAACTACGCCATGTGGCCGATGCTCTTCGGCCTGGCCTGCTGCGCCATCGAGATGATGGCCGCCCAGGCTTCGGATAACGATATGAGCCGCTTTGGCATGGAACTGATGCGCCCCTCGCCGCGTCAATCGGACCTGATGATCGTGGCCGGGCGCGTTTCGCGCAAGATGGCGCCCGTCCTGCGCCGCCTCTATGACCAGATGCCCGAACCCAAGTGGGTCATCGCCATGGGCGATTGCGCCTCCTGTGGCGGTGTGTTCAACAACTACGCCATTGTGCAGGGCGTGGACGAGGTCGTGCCGGTGGATGTCTATGTGGCCGGCTGCCCGCCGCGCCCCGAGGCGCTCATTCACGGCATCCTGACCTTGCAGGACAAGGTGGTCAAGAAAATCAAGTTTGCGGAAAAGAACTGAACACAAAGGATACCAAGGATCACGAAGGTTTGTAAGTCAAAAATTCGCGCTCTTCGAGCCATTCGATGCGGAAAAATTATGGAAGAAAAACTCCAACCTATCATTGAAAAACTGGAAAAGGTCTTTGGCGTGCAGGCGAGCGAGTACCGCGGCGACGTGACCCTGGTCATCCCGCGCGAGCGCATCGTGGAAGCCTGTCAGAAGATGAAAGACCTGGGTTTCGAACTGCTCTCGGCCCTGACTGCGGTGGACTACTGGCCGCAAGAAGATCCCCGCTTCCACGTCATTTACCAGTTCACCTCGATCTCGCAGAACCTGCGGCTGGGACTGCGCGTTCCCGTGCCGGGCATCCACCCGACCGTGCCGACCGTTGCGCACATCTACCGCAACGCCAACTGGCGTGAGCGCGAACTGTGGGACATGTTCGGAATCAAGGCCGAGGGTCACCCCGACCTGCGCCGCCTCCTCATGCCCGCCGATTGGGAAGGCCATCCTCTGCGCAAGGACTACCCCCTCGGCTACGAAGAGCCGCAGTTCACCTTCAATTTCGAGGAAATTGACGTGCGCAAGCCGTACGCGAAAGAGTAGGGCGCTCGTACGAGTTGCCCAACGATGGAGCAATTATGCCTGACATTTTCGAAGTCACCGTAGATGATTTGAAACACCTCGTCTCCGAACGCGCCGTGACGGGCGAGACGATGCTGCTCAACATGGGGCCGCAGCATCCCTCCACGCACGGCGTGCTGCGCCTCCTGCTCGAACTGGACGGCGAGACGGTGGTCAACTGCATCCCCGACATCGGCTTCCTGCACACCGGCATCGAGAAGAACATGGAAGCCAAAACTTACCAGAAAGCCGAGGTGATGACCGACCGCCTCGACTACCTCAACACGGTCGGCAACAACCTGGCCTACTGCATGGCGGTTGAAAAACTGCTCGACCTGGACGTGCCGCCGCGCGCCCAGGCCATTCGCGTCATCCTGGCCGAGTTGCAGCGTATCGCCTCGCACCTCGTCTGGCTGGGGACGGCGGCCCTCGATGTGGCGGCCATGTCCACCTTCCTCTACTGTTTCCGCGAGCGCGAAGATATCCTCGACATCCTCGAACTGGTCTCCGGCCAGCGCATGATGACCACCTACATCCGCCCCGGCGGGCTGTGGCGCGACGTGCCGGTCGAATTCGAGGCCGCCGTGCGCGATTTCCTCAAGATATTCCCCAAGCGGATTGACCAGTACGAGGCGCTCCTGACCCGCAACCCGCTCTTCCTCGACCGGACGCTGGGCATCGGCAAAATCAGCGGGGAGGACGCCCTCAACCTGGGCATGACCGGGCCGAGCCTGCGCGCCAGCGGCGTGGACTGGGACCTGCGCAAGGCGCGCCCGTACTCCGGCTACGAGCAGTATGACTTCGAGGTCCCGACCCGCAGCGAAGGCGATGTGTACGCAAGGTACTTGGTGCGCGTCCAGGAGATGCGCCAGTCGCTCAAGATTGTCGAGCAGGCGCTGAACAAATTGCCGATGGGTGCGGTGCGCTCGAAGGATCGCAAGTACGTCCCGCCGCCGCGCTCCGAAATTGGCGTCAGCATGGAATCGCTCATTCACCACTTCAAGTTGTGGACCGAGGGCTTCAATGCCCCCAAAGGGTACGTTTACAGCGCGGTCGAGTCGCCGCGCGGCGAATTGGGCGTCTATCTCGAATCGGACGGCGGCCCCAAACCCTACCGCGTCCACTGGCGGACGCCCTCCTTCGACAACCTGCAAGCCCTGCCGCTGATGGCCAAAGGCCACCTGATTGCCGACCTGGTGGCCATCATCGGCTCAATTGACATTGTGCTGGGAGACGTTGACCGATGAGCCTGGCCGAAAAATACCCCGAACAAATCCAGAAAATTTTTGCCAAATACCCGCCTGACCGTAAGCAGTCGGCGGTCATGCCGCTCCTTCACCTCGCCCAACTGGGCAAGGGATTCGTTGACCGCCACGACCTGGTCGAGATTGCCGGCCTGTGCGGCGTCACCGAGACGGATGTCGCCGAAATCGTCGGCTTCTACAGCCTCTACCACGACAAGCCGGAGGGCAAACTGCGCATCCAGGTCTGCACCGACATCGCTTGCGCCCTGCGCGGCGCCGACGAGTTCCTGGCGCAACTCTGCGAGCGGCTGGGCATCCGCCCCGGCGAAACCACGCCCGACGGTCTGGTGACGGTCGAGGCGGTCATGTGCCTGGCAGCCTGCGACCGGGCACCCATGTTCCAGGTTCAGGGGCCGGACGGGATTTCGTACCACGAGAACATGACCGTCGAGAAGACGCTGGACTTCATCGAGACCGCCCGCAAGGAGGTGAAGTGATGGCTCACCTGCTGCTGCGTCACCGCGACCTCCCCGAGATCGGCAACCTGGACGTTTACCGCAAGAACGGCGGCTTCGCGGCCTTCCAGAAGGCCGTCACGCAGATGAAGCCGCAGGAAGTGATTGAGGTGGTCAAAGCCTCTGGCCTGCGCGGCCGCGGCGGGGCGGGCTTCCCGACCGGCGTCAAGTGGGGCTTCGTCCCGAACAATATCTGGCCGCACTACGTGGTGGCCAACGCCGACGAATCCGAGCCGGGCACGTTCAAAGACCGCGAGATCATGGAGGGCAACCCCTTCCAGTTCCTGGAGGGCGTCGCCATCGCTGCCTACGCGGTGCAGGCCAACGCGGCCTACATTTACCTGCGCGGTGAGTTCTGGCCGGTGGCCGCCCGCCTGGACGAGAAAATCGCCGAGATGGAACGGGCCGGCCTGCTGGGCGAGCGGCTCTTCGGCACGGACTATTCGCTGCGCATCTACACCCACCTCGGCGCGGGCGCCTACATCTGCGGCGAGGAGACCGCCCTGCTCGAGTCCATCGAGGGCAAACGCGGCCAGCCGCGCATCCGCCCGCCGTTCCCGGCCGTCTATGGCCTCTACGGCAAGCCGACCGTGGTCAACAATGTCGAGACGCTGACCAACGTCCCGCTCATCGTTGCCCAGGGCGCCGACTGGTACAAGTCGCTCGGCACACTCGACAGCGCCGGGGTCAAGATTTTCTCGCTCTCCGGCCACGTCAAGAAGCCCGGCAACTACGAACTGCCCTTCGGGACGACCTTCCGTCAACTCATCTACGAGTACGGCGGCGGCGTGACCGACGACCGCCCGGTGCGCGCTATCATGCCGGCGGGCGCTTCTTCCTCGATCATCGTTGCCGACGACAAGGCCCTCGACACGCCGATGGACTACGCCTCGGTCAAAACCCTCGGCGCGGACCTCGGCTCGGCCTCCGTCATCGTCATCAACGACAGCGTCTCGATGGATTGGGTCATCAACAAGACCATCCACTTCTTCAAGCATGAGTCTTGTGGCAAGTGCACCCCCTGCCGCGACGGCACGTACTGGATGCTGCATCTCATCGAGCGCATCGAGCGCGGCGAGGACGTGCAGGCCAACACCCAACTCCTGCACACCGTCGCCAAGCAGATGCAGAACAAGTGTCTCTGCCCGCTGGGCGAGTTTTCCACGATGGCCGTCACTACCGCTATCGAGAGATTTCCCCAGGATTTTAGCGCTTGAGATTGCTTTGTTAGAGCAAGGAGATTGTTATGAGTGTAACCTATCGCGTCTTGTTTCGCAAAGAACCAGAAGGCGGTTTTACCGCCATTGTCCCTTCCTTGCCAGGCTGTGTGTCGTTTGGAAAGACTCTCGAAGAGGCGAAAGCCATGATCCGGGAAGCCATTGAACTTTACCTGGAAAGCCTCAAGGCGCATGGCGAGCCTGTCCCGACAGAAGAAGATGTCTTTGAATATACGCTGACCTTGGGCACTTATGCCTAAACTGCCTGCTCTTACGCCGCAGAAAGTCATCAAGATTTTAGAACAGCGCGGTTTTATTTTTGACCGAGCCAAAGGCAGTCATCGTATTTATTACCACCCTGAAACGAAAGCCAGAGTTACGGTCCCGTTTCATCGTAAAGACTTGCCTCAGGGGACGTTGCTGGAAATCTTGAGGCAGGCTGGCATTCAACGAGATGAAATTAGCGATTGATTCCTCTCATCGGAGAGTCTGAATGACGAAAACTGTAACGCTCACCATAGACGACCGGCAAGTGACCGTCCCCGAAGGGACGCTCATCGTCAACGCGGCCAAAATGGTCGGCATTGACATCCCGGTCTTCTGCTACCACCCGAAGATGGAGCCGGTCGGCATGTGCCGCCAGTGCCTGGTGGAGGTCGGCCGCCCGGCGATTGACCGCGCCACCGGTCAGCCGATTCTCGAGGACGGCAAACCCAAGATTCAGTTCGGGCCGAAACTTGAGACCTCCTGCACCACGCCCGTCGCGGAAGGGATGGTCGTCCTGACCCGCTCGGAGAAAGCGCGCCAGGCGCAAAAGGACATTTTGGAATTCCTGCTGACCTCGCACCCGCTCGACTGCCCGGTCTGCGACAAGGGCGGCGAGTGCCCGCTGCAGAACCTGACGCTGGCCTACGGCCCGGCCGAGAGCCGCTTCCTCTACAGCGAGAAGCATCACGCCGAGAAGCATGTCCCGCTGGGCGACAAAATCTGGCTCGACCGCGAGCGCTGCATCCAGTGCGCCCGCTGCATCCGCTTCCAGGAGAAAATCGCCGGCGATCCGGTGCTCTCGTTCTACCAGCGCGGGCGTGACACCGACATCGTCACCCATTCCGACCCGCCCTTCGACTCGATCTTTTCCGGCAACACCACCGACATCTGCCCGGTCGGCGCGCTGACCACGGCCGATTTCCGCTTCGGCGCCCGCCCCTGGGAGATGAAAGCCGCCGCCTCCATCTGCTCGCTCTGCCCGGTCGGCTGCAACCTGACCTTCAACACCCGCCGCGAGGCCAAGTCCGGCGGACGCGTGGTCATCAAGCGCGCCATGCCGCGCCAGAACGAGCAGGTCAACGAAATCTGGATTTGCGACCGCGGCCGCTTCAACTGGCACTACGTCGAAGACCCGGCTCGCCTGACGCAGCCGCTGGTGAAGAAGAACGGCAAGTTAGAAGCCGCCGGATGGAAAGAAGCGATTGACGAAGCGAGTAAGAGATTAGGAAGGAAAAAGGGAGAAGTGATTGTGGTCGCTTCGGGGCGGCTCGCCAACGAAGACCTGTTTGCCCTCAAGCAACTTGCCGACGGCCTCGGCGGGGAGGCGCTGCTCTACGATTCGCTCCCCGGCGGTGACCTGACGACCCGCTACGGCCTCTCGACGGGGAGCAACCTCGGCGACCTGGGCGCCGGGACGGCCATCCTGGTCGCCGCCGCCGACCTGTACCACGAGGCCCCGCTCTGGTATCTGCGCATCAAGGCGGCTGCCGAGCGCGGGGCGAACCTGGTCATCGTCCACCCCGAAGCCACCCGCCTCGATAAATATGCCCGGAAACTCGTCCGCTGCGAGAGGGACGAGACGGCAGCGAAGGTCAAGGAACTGGCCGCCGAACTGACCGCCGCCGAGAATCTGGTCATCTTCTTTGGGCGCACGCCGAGCCGTGACCTGGCCGAAACCTGCGCCGCCCTGCTGGAGGGACGCCAGGGCAAGCCGAACAACGGTCTCGTCGGCGTTTGGCGGCGCGCCAACGACCAGGGTGCCTGGGAACTCGGCTACCGCTCCGCCGATGACCTGGCCCAGGCGGTGAAAGGCAAGGTGGTCTATCTCGCTGCCGCCGACCCGGTCGGCGACGACCCGCACCTGGCCGAGGCGCTCCAAGCGGCCCAAGCCGTCCTCGTCCAGGAACTCTTCCTGACCGAGACGGCCAGCCTGGCCGATGTGGTCTTCCCGGCGCAGGCCTTCACCGAGCGCGACGGCTCCTACACCTCCGGCGAGCGGCGCGTGCAGCGCTTCTACCCGGCCACGCCGCCGCTGGGCGACTCGCGCCCCGACTTCGCCATCGCCGCCGAGGTCGCCGCCGCGGCCGGCTTCGAGGTCGAGGCCCGCTCCGCCCGCCTGGTGATGGACAAGATCGCGGCCTCCGTCCCGGCCTTCGCCGGTATTTCCTACGGCAAACTGGCCGAAGTCGCCGAGCAGTGGCCGATCGTCGGGCGCGGCGACCTGTACTACGGCGGCACGACCTACGAAAACCGCCAGGGCTTGGGCTCACACTTACAAACGTTGGAACGTGTGAACGTTTGAACGCTGGAACGTTGAGAGGGCTGTATGACGCTTGCGAATGTGATTGAATGGTTGGTCAAAGGTCTCGTTTGGGTACTGGTGCTGCTGGGCGGTTTCGCCTACCTGACCTACTACGAGCGCCGGGCGCTGGCGCGCATCCAGGTGCGCATCGGCCCGAACCGCGCCGGACCGTGGGGCCTGCTCCAGCCCATCGCCGACGCCATCAAGTTGATTTTCAAAGAAGAGTTCATGCCGGCGCGCGCCGACAAACTGCTCTTCACCCTGGCGCCCATCATCACCCTGACCCCGGCGCTGATCATCACGGCGGTCGTGCCGTTCGCGCCCGAGGCGGCCAATTTGCAATTGTTCGGGCGCACCATCACCTGGTACATCGCCGACCTGAACGTGGGCGTGCTGTACATCATGTCGGTGGCTTCGATTGCGGTCTATGGCATCGTGCTGGCGGGCTGGTCGTCGAACAACAAATACGCCACGCTGGGCGGGCTGCGCTCCACGGCGCAGATGCTCTCCTATGAGTTGGGACTCGGCCTGGCCTTCATCGCCGTCATCGTCCTGGCCGATTCGACCCGCCTGATTGACATCGTCGAAGCGCAGACCGGGATGTGGTTCGCCGTCCTCCAGCCGGTGGGCTTCGTCATCTTCCTCATCGCCACGCTCGCCGAGGTCAACCGCGCCCCGTTCGACATGCCCGAAGCCGAGCAGGAACTGGCCGCCGGTTACCACTCCGAATACGGCGGGATGAAGTTCGCCCTCTTGTTCATGGCCGAGTATGACAAGATGATCGCCATCTGCATCATCGCCGCCTCGCTCTTCCTGGGCGGCTACCGCGAACCCTGGTTCCTGCGCGACACTGTCCTGGGCGTGGATCAGACCCCCTGGCTGGGGCCGCTGTACGTGTTCATCAAGGTTTTCATCCTGCTCTTCGGCATGATTTGGGTGCGCGCCACCTGGCCGCGCATCCGCTACGACCGGCTGATGGCTTTCGGCTGGAAGATTTTGCTGCCGCTCACCCTGGCGCTCGTCTTCCTGACCTCCATCGGCATCCTGCTGGCCGAGCAGGTCAACCCCCTGTACCGCTGGCTCATTCCCCTGGCCTCGCTGGTGGCAGGGTTTATCGCTATCCTGGGGATGTATCAGGCGTTGAGGAGGAAAGAGTATGCGCGTGCTTGAACCCATCGTCGAACTGGGGCGCGGCCTGTGGACGACGCTGCGCTCGATGGCTGAGAAACCGGTCACGGTGCAGTACCCGGAGCAGAAGCGTCCGGTCAAGCCGCGCTTCCGCGGCCGCCACGTCCTGAAGCGCTACGAGAACGGCCTGGAGAAATGCATCGGCTGCGCCCTGTGCGCGGCGGCCTGCCCGGCGGACGCCATCTTTGTCGAATCTTCGGAGAACACGGACGAACAGCGTTATTCGCCTGGCGACCGTTACGCCAGCACCTACGAGATCAACATGCTGCGCTGCATCTACTGCGGCTTCTGCGAGGACGCCTGCCCGACCGAGGCAATTGTCCTTGGCGATAACTACGAACTCTCCTTCACCGACCGGCGCGAGGCCATCTACCCGAAGGAAATGCTGCTCGAACCCGTCCCCGCCGGCGGCGCGCCGACCCCGCAGAAGACCGAACCCGGCAAGTTCACCCGCTCGGTGCCGGAGATGGAAGACCCAAGCGATTGACGATTTGCGATTGACGATTTGCGATTGACGATTTTCGATTGACGATTGATTGTTTTTGATTAACGTTCAATCCACCCTAAATCGCGAATCACAAATCGCAAATCGTAAATTTGGAAAAGGTGCTTATGGACTTTACCCTCATTCTTTTCTTCCTCCTGGCTGTAACCGCGCTGGCGACCGCGCTGGGGTTGCTGCTCAGCCGCAATGCGGTCTATGCGGCGCTGTTTCTGGTGCTCAATTTCGCCACGATCGCCGTTTTCTACCTGCTCTTGGGCGCGCCGTTCGTCGCCATGGCGCAGGTGACGGTCTATGCCGGGGCGATCATGGTCTTGTTCCTGTTCGTCATCATGCTCCTCGGGGCGGAGAAACTGCCCAAGGGCGAGGTGCTGCCCTGGCAGCGACCGCTGGCCATCGGGGCGGCGGCCCTCCTGTTCGCCGAGGCGCTCTATCTGCTCGTCCAGCGCGTCCGGCTGACGGTCGCGCTGCCCGACCCAGGGACGTGGGAGAACTCGATGGAGTCGCTGCGCCAGATGGCGACCATGCTCTTCACCGATTACCTCCTGCCCTTCGAAGTGACCTCGCTCCTGCTCCTGGTGGCGATGATCGGCGCCATTGTGCTGACGAAAGGAGAACGTGCCGTGCGGGCTTGATATAGACAATAGCATGACGTATAATGTCTATATCTTATAGACAATTTGGAGAGAAAAATGTTGCATCTCCCCATCGCAGAAGCGCACAATCGCCTTTCGGCGCTGCTCAAAAAGGTCTCGCAGACCCCCATCGTGCTGACGCGGCGCGGCAAGGCGGTTGGGGTGTTGATTTCGCCGGAGGAGTACGAGCGGCTGAAGCGCTACGAAGCCTACGACACGCTCGTCAGCCTCTCGCACACCCTGCGCGAAAGCGGCCTGACGGCGGCGGAACTCTATCGCACGGCGCGCGAAGACCTGGAGGGCCGCTCATGATTGTGGACGCGAGCGTCCTGCTCAGCGCCATCTTCCCCGACGAGGCGCAGCCGCAGGCGCAGGCGCTCTTGCGCCGGCATGTCGCCGGTCAGGAACGGCTGCGGGCGCCGCACCTGTTGCTCTACGAGGTCAATCATGCCCTTTGGCGCGCCGAACGCCGCGGCCGGGTTTCGCCAGCGCAGGTGGATCAGATGCTGGAGGCGCTGAAGAGACTCGAACTCGAATTCTTGTCGCCGGATTGGCAAGAAATTTTGCCTCTTGCCCGTCAGACCAATTGCAGCGCCTATGACGCTGCTTACCTGGCCCTGGCGCAGCAAACGGGTGAACCGCTGGTCACGGCAGACGAACGCTTCTACAATGCCGTGGCCGGACAATTCCCTTGGGTCAGGCGTTTGGGAAGCGAACCGTGAACCGGGTCTGATGAATTGAAGTTGTACGGGAGATTTGTCTTTCATGATACCACTGACCTACTACCTTCTCGTTTCGGCCATCCTCTTCACCATGGGGGCGCTGGGCGTGCTCATCCGGCGCAACGCGCTCATCATCTTCATGTCGGTCGAGTTGATGCTCAACGCCGCCAACCTGGCTTTTGTGGCCTTTGCCCGCCAGTACAACGCTTTCAGCGGGCAGTTGTTCGTCTTCTTTGTGATGACGGTGGCCGCGGCGGAAGTGGCCGTCGGCCTGGCCTTGATTGTCGCCATCTTCCGCGTCAAACACAACATTGACGTGGACCAGATGAGTTCCCTGAAAGGATAGAGAGGCAAGCCCATGCTTCTGAGCGAAACCGCAACTTCCCCTCTCTTCGGCCTCGTCCCGCTGATCGTCTTCCTGCCCGTCCTCGGCCTGCTGCTCAACATGCTTTTCGGCGGGCGGATGGGCGAGAAGGCCATCGGCTGGCTGGCGAGCGCCGCGGCGGGGTTGACCTTCGTCGTCTCGGCGCTGCTGGCCTACGGTCTATGGGCCGCGCACGGCGAGGCGGTGGTCGTCCCCTTTGCCGATTGGATCACCATCGGCAGTCTGCACATCCCCTGGAACTTCCGCGTGGATACCCTCTCGGTGACGATGATGCTGGTCGTCTCCGGCGTCGGCACGCTCATCCACATCTACGCCATCGGCTACATGCACGAGGACGTGCGCTTCAAGAACGACCCGAAGCGTTTCCGCCGCTTCTTCGTCTTCCTGAACCTGTTCATCGCCATGATGATGATCCTGGTCAGCGGCGATTCGTACCTGATGCTCTTCGTCGGCTGGGAGGGCGTGGGACTGTGCTCCTTCCTGCTCATCGGCTTCTGGTACGACATGGACACGCTCGGCCGGCCCTCGTGGGCTAATTCCAACGCCGCCAAGAAGGCGTTTGTCACCAACCGCATCGGCGACTTCGGCTTCCTGCTGGCGGCGCTGACCATGTTCTGGGCCTTCGGCAGCGTGCAGTTCGGCGAGGTCTTCGGCCGGGCGGAGGAGATCGCCGCCGCGCAGCCGGGCGTCATCATCGCCATGACTCTCTTCATGCTCATCGGTGTGACCGGCAAATCGGCGCAGATTCCGCTCTACGTCTGGCTGCCGGACGCCATGGCCGGCCCGACGCCGGTCTCGGCGCTCATCCATGCCGCCACGATGGTCACCGCCGGCGTGTACCTGGTCGCCCGCTCCTGGCCGCTCTACACCCTCGCGCCGGACGCCCAGTACATCGTGGCGATGGTCGGCGCGATGACGGCGCTCTTTGCGGCGACGATCGCCGTCGGGCAGTACGACATCAAGAAAGTGCTGGCCTACTCGACCATCTCGCAACTTGGCTTCATGGTCGCGGCGGTCGGCATGGGCGCCTTTGTGGCCGGGATGTTCCACCTGGTCACGCACGCCTTCTTCAAGGCGCTGCTCTTTCTCTCGGCCGGCTCGGTGATTTTAGGGCTGGAGCGCGGGCATCACCATCTTTCAGAACACAAAGGTCACGAAGGTCATCACGAAGGGCACGAGGAGGTCTTCGATCCCGGCGACATGCGCAACATGGGCGGGTTGCGCAAGCGCATGCCGGTCACCTTCTGGCTCTACGTCATCGGGACGCTGGCGCTGGCGGGCATCTTCCCCCTTGCCGGCTTCTGGTCGAAGGACGAAATCCTGCTCGACGCCGCCAAACTGCATCCCGAAATCTTCGTCCTGCTGACGATTGCGGCTTTCTTCACCGCCTTCTACATGGGCCGCCAAATCTGGATGGTCTTCTTCGGCGAGCCGCGCCACGAGGCCGCCGCCCACGCCGAGGAAAGCCCGAAGATTATCACCGCGCCGCTGATGGCGCTGGCCGGCCTCTCGATTTTGGGCGGCGCGCTCAACCTGCCCGGGGTCCACACCCTGACCCACTGGCTGGAGCACACCATCGAACTGGCCGAGCACGAGTTGCACCTTCCGGCCTGGCTGCAAATCTCCTGGGGCGGGCTGAACCCGGTCGTGGCCATCCTTTCCACCCTGCTGGCGCTGCTGGCGATTTATATCTCATGGCTCATCTACGGGCGCAAACCGCTCGCCGCCGGTCAGCCTGACCCGCTCAAGAAGCCGCTCGGCCCGATCTTTACCGGCATGGAAAACAAGTGGTTCGTGGACGAGGCCTACCGGGCCGTCTTCGTGGACCGCTACGTGGACCTCGCCCGCTTCCTGGCCGAGGTGGTGGACTGGCGCTTCTGGCACGACTGGTTCCACGACAAGGTCCTGGCCGGGACGTACATCTGGCTCAGCCAGGTCGCTCTCGACCGCTACGCCGATCAGAAGGGCATTGACGCCTTCTTCAACGGCCTGGGCGAACTGACCAAGCGTCTTTCCACCTCGCTGCGCCGCCTGCAAAACGGCTTCGTCCGCTCCTACGCGCTGGCGGTGATGCTGGGCGTGGTTGTCATCGTCGGATATTTGCTGATACGGTAGAACAAGAGAACGTTGGAACGTTAGAACGTGCAAACGTCCCAACTTGCAAACGGAGAGAACCCACATGGAATTCTTCACCAATCCCCTCAACCTCGTCATCTTCTTCCCGCTGGTGGGCGTGCTGATTACGCTCTTCCTGCCCGGCGAAAAGAAAAACGCCCTGCGCTGGACGGCCCTGCTCGCCTCGCTCGTGACCTTTGGCCTATCCATCTGGATGCTGACGCTCTTCGATAAGTCCAACCCTGACCTGCAACTGACCCTCGACCTGCCCTGGATTCAAGTGGCGGGCTGGAACATCCACTACAACGTCGGCGTGGACGGCCTCTCCATCCTGCTCGTCCTGCTGACGACCTTCCTGACCCCCATCTCGATTCTCTCCACCTGGACGGCGGTCGAGGAGCGCGTCAAGGACTTCATGCTCTTCTTCCTGCTGCTGGAAGTGGGCATGACGGGGGTTTTCCTGGCCCAGGATTTGTTCCTGTTCTACATCTTCTGGGAATTCACCCTCGTCCCGATGTACTTCCTGATCGGCATTTGGGGCGGGCCGCGCCGCATCTACGCCGCCATCAAGTTCTTCCTCTACACCATGGCCGGCTCGATTCTCATGCTTCTGGCCATCCTGTGGCTGGGGATCAACCAGGGAACATTCAGCGTTCCCGAACTGATGGCCAAGGGCGGCATTCCGGCAGGGATTCAACTCTGGCTCTTCCTGGCCTTCGCCGCCGCGTTTGCTATCAAGGTGCCGATGTGGCCGCTGCATTCCTGGCTGCCCGACGCCCACGTTGAAGCGCCGACGGCCGGTTCGGTCATCCTGGCGGGCGTCCTGCTGAAGATGGGCACCTACGGCTTCCTGCGCTTCAATATCCCGCTCTTCCCCGAAGCCGCCAAGCAAGCCGCGCCCTGGATCGCCCTCCTGGCAGTCATCGGCATCATTTACGGCGCCTGGGTTTCCTTCGCCCAGAAGGACGTCAAGAAACTGGTCGCCTACTCCTCGGTCAGCCATCTCGGCTTCGTCATGCTCGGTTTGTTCGCCCTCAACGCCCAGGGCATCGAGGGCGGCATCTTGCAGATGATCAACCACGGCCTGAGCACGGGGGCGTTGTTCCTCCTGGTGGGCATGATTTACGAGCAGACCCACACCCGCGAGATGGCCGTCTACGGCGGGTTGTGGAAGATTACGCCCGTCTTCGGCAGCATCATGCTCATCGTCGCGCTCTCCTCGATGGGCCTGCCGGGGCTGAACGGCTTCGTCGGCGAGTTCACCATCCTGCTCGGCGCGTTCGGCTCGCAGGCCATCGGTTCGCCCTGGTTCGCCGGCGTGGCCGCCGCGGGCGTCATCATGGCCGCCATCTACATGCTGACCATGTTCCAGCGCATGTTCCTCGGCCCCGCAGGTTCGATTGTCGAGGAAGTCAAGAAACACGGCCATGCCCTCAAAGACCTCAACTGGCGCGAAATCGTGACGATGGTGCCGCTGCTGGTCTTCATCTTCTGGATTGGCCTCTACCCCCGCCCGTTCTTCGAACTGATGGCCCCGGCGGTGGAGAAACTCTTGACGGCGCTGCACTAGCGGTCTCCCATTCACCGTCTACGGTCAATGGTCTACGGTCAGGTGGTGGACGGTTGACGATGGACGATGGACGGTGGACGGTAGACGATAGACCGTTTTTGTGAAAGAGCGACTATGACATCTTCCGACTTGCTCTCCCTTCTTCCTCTGCTCGTGCTGGTCGTCTGGGCCTGCGCGTTGTTGCTGATAGACTTGTGGCTTAAGCGCAAGGGCCTCACCGCCTTCCTGGCGGCGCTGGGGCTGGCCCTGGCGGCCGGTCTCGCTCTGGCGCAGGCCGGCGAAGAGACGACCGCCTTCAACGGCATGATCGCCCTGGATGGCTTCGCCTCGTTCCTGAACGTGCTCTTCCCCCTCTCCGGCCTGCTGGGGATTGCCGTCGCCTATGGCTACCTCAAGCGCATGAACCTCGAGCGCGGCGAATACTACTCCCTGCTCCTTTTCAGCACCGCCGGCATGATGCTCATGGCGCACGCCACCGACCTGATCGTGGTCTTTCTGGCGCTTGAACTTCTCTCCTTGCCGCTCTACGTGCTGGCGGCCTTTGCCCGTCCACGCCTGGATTCGGAAGAGGCCGGCCTGAAGTACTTCCTGCTCGGCGCCTTTGCCAGCGGATTCGTCGTCTATGGGATTGCGCTGATTTACGGCGCGGCCGGGACGACCTCCCTCTCCGGCATCGTCACCGCCCTGGCCGCCGGTGCGCTCGGGACCTCGCGCCTGCTCCTGACCATCGGCGCGGCGCTCTTCCTGGTCGGATTCGGCTTCAAGGTCGCCGCTGTCCCCTTCCACATGTGGACGCCGGATGTCTATCACGGCGCGCCGACCCCGGTCACGGCTTTTATGGCGGTCGGGGCCAAAGCCGCCGGTTTTGCCGCTCTGCTGCGCGTCTTTGTCACTGCTCTCCCCGCCCTCGACGCCGACCTGACTCCGGTCATCTGGGCGCTCGCCGCGCTGACGATGTTCGTCGGCAACGTGGTGGCCATCGCCCAGACGAACATCAAGCGCATGCTGGCCTACTCGTCCATCGCTCACGCCGGCTACATCCTGATGGCCTTCGTCGCTTTCGGCAACCCGGCCACCCAGGCCGACGCGGTCGCCTCGGCGCTCTTCTACCTGGTGACCTACGCGCTGACCTCCTACGGCGCCTGGGCGGCGGTGATTGCGCTGGAGAAACAAAATGCTCAGGGCCTGGAAATCAGCGACTTTGCCGGGCTGGGGCGGCGGCGTCCGGCGCTGGCGGCGGCGATGACCGTCTTCATGCTCTCGCTGACCGGCATGCCGCCCACGCTCGGCCTGGTGGGCAAGTTCTACCTGTTCCGCACCGTCATCGAGGCCGGGCAGGTCTGGCTGGCGGTCATCGGCGTGCTGACCTCGCTCATCTCGGCCTACTACTACCTGCGGGTGGTGGTGGTCATGTACATGCGCGAGGGAGCGCCCGAAACGACCTCCGAACCCTGGCTCGATTTCACCTGGGCGGCCTCGGCGCTGGCGACCGTCGTCCTCTCCTTCCTGCCGATGGCGCTTTTCGCCTGGGCGAGCGCAGCCGGGGTAATGGGATTCTGACCGGAGTTGATGGCGATGAAAAAGCGGCGCGTTTGCCTGACGCGCCGCTTTTCCGATTCTGGCACAGATTGCTTATGGGAAAATTCTTTCCGGCAGGTTAATCGGGTATTTGAATTTTTGCATCCAGGTTGAAGTCGAATTGTCCCCCATGACTCTCATCCACCAGCGGAAAGTCGAATTAGGAAGAATGCTGGCCGGGAAGGAAATGTAAGCATAGTTGCCTTCGACTTTGTAGGAAACTTTATCCAAATTATGGCTTTGGTGCATGAAAAGTTGACAAAAGGAGCGTGAGCGTGTAAGTTTGGGTTTATGTCCAAACACACAACCACACACTCACGCCCAAAACCATTATCCGTGTCAAGAACTGGCCTGAATACGAGAAAGCGCTGGTGCAGCGTGGCTCGATCACGTTCTGGTTGTCGGATGATTTTGAGCAAATCTGGCTGTACACTGGCGAGAAACAGCGCGGCAGCCAATTTGACTATAGCGACAAGGCGATTGAAATCATGCTGATCATCAGGGAAGTGTTTCACTTGACCAATCGTCAGACCGAGGGGTTTGTGCGTTCGGTGTTTGCCATGCTGAATATTCCGCTGCCCGTACCCGATCATTCCACCCTTTCCAGACGCGGCAAGACCTTGAAGGTGCGTTTGCCAAAGAAGAGCAGCGGCGGTTTGAATCTTGTTTTGGACAGCACGGGCTTGAAGATTTACGGAGAAGGCGAGTGGAAGGTGCGCCAGCACGGGTACTCGAAGCGGCGGACATGGCGTAAATTGCATGTAGGCGGCAATCCCGACACCGGCGAGGTGGTGGCGGCAGTATTGACCGAAAACAACATCAGCGATGATGCAGTGGCTGCCGAGATATTGGCGCAAATCGAGGAGCGTCTGCTTTCCTGTGCGGGCGATGGCGCCTATGACAAACGTAACGTGTATGATACGCTCCACGAACATTCTCCCGATGCAAAGGTGCTGATCCCGCCGCGCAAGGATGCGCACATTTGGCAGCATGGCAATTCCAAAGGAGAGCCTCATCCGCGTGATGAGAACTTGCGTTACATTCGCAAACATGGCAGGAAACAATGGAAAAAGGATTCTGGCTACCACATGCGTTCTTTGGCAGAAACCCTCGTCTATCGCCTGAAAACGATCTTCGGCGATAAACTCTCTGCAAGATTGTTGGAAACACAGACGACGCAAGCGGTGATCCGTTGCCTAGCGCTCAACAAAATGACACACCTGGGCATGCCTGACAGCTATCTAGTGGCATAAACTTGCCTCCCAGACCAACGGATTCTATCTTCTCCTCGATTTATGCACCAAAGCCCCACGCCGTTGCAGTATTGTCCCGATACCCCCGTCACGCACGCCCAAATGGCGGTCTCCCTCTTGCGCGCCATACATGGCTCGGACTATACGCCCCCGGCGGCGGCCGGCGCCTTTTTCAAAGACGTTCCTGCCTCCCATTGGGCGGCCGCCTGGATCGAACAACTGGCTCTCCAGGGAATCACGGGCGGGTGCCGTCCCGGGTATTTTTGCCCAGAAGAGCCGGTGACCCGCGCCGAAATGGCCGCCTTGCTTGGGCGTGCTTTCAAACTGCCTTGAAAAAAAACGAACTGCTGCCATGCTCATTCATTCCGCATCCCAACTCCTGACCCTTACCCCCGGCCCCCAGCGTGGACGCGAACTCGGCGCGTTGAACCTCATCGAAAATGGGGCGGTGCTTATCGAAGGCGAAACCATCACCGCTGTCGGTTCGACCCCGGACCTGTTGTCTGCCTACCCGTCCGAGCCGCGCCTCGACGCCTCCGGCTGCACCGTCCTGCCTGGCTTCGTGGACCCGCACACCCACATCGTCTGGGTCGGCGATCGCGCCGCCGAATTTGAGATGAAAATGGCCGGGGCAAAGTACCTCGACATCTTGGCGGCGGGAGGCGGGATCCTCTCTACCGTCCACAGGACGCGCGCCGCATCGCTGGAGCAACTGTTGTCTGAGACGCGCCCCCGTTTGAAGAGCATGTTCGCTCATGGAACGACCACCGCCGAGGCCAAGACGGGTTACGGTCTCGATACAGCCACGGAATTCAAACTCTTGCAGGCCCTTCTTTTTCTCGACGCCGAAGGCCCGCTCGAACTGGCCCCCACCTTCCTCGGCGCGCATGCCATCGCCCCGGAATATAAAAACGACCCGCAAGGCTACACCGACCTCGTCTGCGACGAAATGCTCCCGGCTGTCAGAGACTGGTGGGCGGAACATTTGCCTGCCGAGCGCCTCCCCTTTACCGATGTTTTCTGCGAAAATAAAGCCTTCGACCTGGCTCAGTCGCGCCAGATTCTGACCCGCGCCCGCGGCCTCGGCTTTCCGCTCAAGATTCACGCCGATGAATTCGACAACCTGGGCGGCGCATCCCTGGCCGTAGAACTAGGAGCGGTCTCTGCCGACCACCTGGTCAAGACCTCCGACGCCGACATTGCCGCCCTAGGCCGCTCCAATACGGTTGCCGTTTCCCTGCCCTGCACGCCTTTTGGCCTCGCTGAGACGGAATACACCCCGGCGCAGAAAATTCTCGATGCGGGCGGGATTCTGGCCCTCGCCACCGACTGCAACCCGGGCACGGCCTGGTGCGAATCCATGCAGTTCGTCATCGCCCTGGCCTGCCGCGCCCTGAAATTGACCCCCGCCCAGGCGATTGCTGCGGCTACTATTAACTCAGCCCACGCCCTGCGCCGCGCCGACCGCATCGGCTCACTCCACCCCGGCAAGCAAGCCGATCTGTTGATTTTGTCCGTGCCCGATTACCGCATGCTTGGCTATCGCTTTGGGACAAACCTCGTCCGCCAGGTGATCAAACGTGGCCGGGTGTATGATGTCTGTCAAGCAGCCTGAAGCCGACCCATGGCAGACAAAAGAGACCGCCCTTCGGCAGCCTCTTCTCACTCCTCGTTTTTTACTCCCCTCCCCTCACTCCTTCGTCATCCGATTCGGCGTGCGATAGCGCTTGCGGATTTCGGGCAGGAAATACTCCTCAAAGAAACGATCCACATCGTAATCCGGCTTCCAGCCCCAGTCGCGGCGGGCTGCGGAGTCGTCCACATCCTCCGGCCACGAATCGACAATGCCCTGACGGCGCGGATTCGGCTCGAAGGTGATCTGGGCGCTGGGAAAGGCCTGCCGCGCGCGGGCGCGAAATTCACCTGCCGTCAGGCTGAACGCATCTACATTGTAGACGGCGCGGCTAAGTTGGGCGCGCGGCGCGTCCATCAGCATCAGAATCGCCTTGATGGCATCGGGCATGGCCATGAACGAAATCTTCGTATCCTCGCGCACGAAGCAAGCGTAGGGCTTGCCCTGGGCAGCCGCGTGCAGCATTTCCGGTCCGTAATCGCTCGTCCCGCCGCTGGGCACGGTGAAGGCGCTGATCAGGCCGGGGAAGCGAATGGCGCGAAAATCGCACATCACCGGCGGCTGAGGGTCAAGATGGCGCTGACCGTAGAAATGGCTGTAATAAATGCCCAACTTCTCGCAGTACAATTTATTACAGCCATACATCGTATGCGGCATGTTATAGTCATCCTCCTTTACCCGTCCGGCGCGTTGTTTCTCCTCCAGGCTGCCAAAGCCATAGGCGGCGATGGAACTGGGGAAAAAGAACTGCACTGCCTTGCCGCGCCGCTCGGATTTGTAGGCCGCCAGCATCAGCAATTGCATCGTCCCTTCCACGTTGATGCGGTGCGCTTCCTCAGTGGCAATTTCGGCCTTTGAGGAAAGCGAAGCCGCCAAGTGAAAGATGATGTCAAAATTGTAATCGTAGAATTGCTTTACCCGATAGACCAAGTCGCCCTGCACATGCTCGGCAGAGAACGGCTTAATCGCCTCTGGCAACGGCATCAGGTCGGTGGTGACGATGCGATAGCCACCTCGCTGCGCCAGCCCCTGCACAAGCGCCTGACCGATCTCCCCGCAGGCGCCGGTCACAAGGACGGAAATTTGACTCATAGAGGTCTCCTTTATGCTAGAATGGGAAAATGCAATTGTATTGTACAACAGCCCGCCTGGATCGCATGCGGATTTTTGCCATTGACAGGCATGACTAAACTCATGAATTCTCTCCGCGCACGTTCCCGGACCCTCATCCTGCTCGCCGCGTCCCTGAGCCTGGCGGCCTGCTCCGGCCTTTTCCCGCTCCCCACGCCCACCGTCACGTTGCCACCGCCGACCGAAACGCCTACCATCCTCTGGTTTCCCCCCACCAACACCCCCACCGCTCTCCCCGCTCCAACGCGCCTGCCCACCGCAGAGCCGCTCCCCGGCGTGGGCGAGTTGCTCTTTGCCGATGACTTCAGCGATGCCTCGCTGTGGAACGTGGCCGATTCGGGCCGCGCCAGCGCGCAGGTCCAGGACGGACGGCTGACGCTGGGGCTCGACCACGGGCCGCAGACGATCGCCTCCCTGCGCAGCGGCCCCATGCTGGGCGATTTCTATGCCGAAGTCATCGCCTCTCTTAATCTCTGCAGCGGCAAAGACCAATATGGACTTCTCTTTCGCGCTTCGGCCATCAATATCGCCTACCGTTTCGTGCTCACCTGCGAAGGGAACATCCGCCTCGAGCGGCTGCGCGGCGGCGCGCCGGAAGTGATGCAAAATTGGATGATGAGCGCAGCCGCCCCGCGCGGCAGTCCATCGGTGGTAAAAATCGGCGTTTGGATGGCAGGGGCGGAAATGCGCTTCCTGCTCAATGACTCTTTCCAGTTCAGCCTGCGCGACCCCGTCCTGCGCAACGGCACGCTCGGCTTCTTTGCCTATGCCGATGGAGGTACGCCGATGGTGGTCTCCTTCGCCGCGCTGAAAGTCTATGCCGTTTCATACGTCTCGCCTACGCCCAGCCTCACCCCCTCCCACACCCCTCGTCCGTAATCCTGTTTCGCCGATCTTCTTCTTTCGGACTATAATTTTCCCATGCCTGCCAACAAACTCAACGACCTCGACCCCAAAACTTGGCTCAAGTTCCAGAAATCCTGGTTTGTCCACAACCCGCCGCCGCGCAAAAAGGGCGTCCTCGTCCATCCCGCCAAATTTCCGGAGACGATGGCGCAGGAGTTCATCGAGTTCTTCACCAAACGCGGCGGGACGGTGCTCGACCCGATGGCCGGCACCGGCTCCACGCTCGTGGCGGCGCTGCGGGCAGGGCGAAATTCTTACGGCATCGAGTTGAATCCTAAATATGCAGACCTTGCGCGGCAAATAATCGCCGAAGAGCGTGCCGTGTTGGGCGCGCAGGTTGACGGTCTCGCCTCGCACGTCATCACCGGTGACGCCTCGTATGCCCCGGACTTTGGACTTCCGGCGATTGACTACGTGCTTACCTCTCCGCCCTATTGGGATATGCTCCACGCAAAAGGCGCCGAGACGCAAAAAAAGCGCCGCTCCGCCGCCGATTTGGATGTCTTCTACTCGGATGACCCCAACGACTTGGGGAACATCCATGATTACGAAGCCTTCGTTGCAAAACTGGTCGCCATTTACGCCGGGCTGAAGCCGCTCCTGCGCAAGAAGGCCTACCTGACCATCATCGTCAAGAACGTCAAGAAGGGCGGTAAAATCTACCCGCTCGCCTGGGACCTGGGGCGTGAATTAGGCAAGGTTTATCCCCTGAAAGACGAAAAAATCTGGTGTCAGGACAATCAACCGCTCGCGCCCTATGGCCTGGGGTCGGCGTGGGTGAGCAATACATTTCATCACTATTGCCTGCAATTCAGGAATGAGTAGAACAGTCTGAGAAAAGTTTGCTATGTCCATCAAAGAGTTCTTCTACCTCCTGCGCTGGGACTGGCGCATGAACAAGGGGTTGACCTTCGACCGCATCCGCGCCATGCTGCTGATGTTGGATGTGCGCTTCGAGCAGTTGATTCACCGCAACTTCTGCCGCCCCCGCAACCCGCTGATCCTTATCTGGTATCTCGTCCGCCTCCTCGGCTCGCTCTTCCAGTGGTTTCTATGCACCTCCATCATCCCCGGCGATGCCAAAATTGGCCGCGGTCTGCGCCTGCACCATCCGCAGAACATCATCATCGCCCGCAGCGCCGAAATCGGAGAGTTTTGCACCATCTATCAGAACGTTTCGATTGGCTTGAACGGTTTCAAGCCTGATTGTCCGCCGCGCATTGGCAACCGCGTCATGCTCGGCACGGGCAGCATTGTCATCGGGGATGTGACGATCGGTGATGACGTCATCATCGGCGCGGGGGCGGTGATTGTGCGCTCCGTCCCGGCGCATTCGCGCGTCTTGAGTCCGCGGCCGCACGTGCTGACCGATCACCCCAGCCACAACCTGGTCGAGCCGGGCAGCAACGAGCATATTCGCGACCCCTACAGCATCTGGCGCTGACCGATGAACCGTCTGCTCACTGCCCTGAAAGCCGCCCGCTACCTGGGCTTGGAACAAGTGGGCTTGTATGCCCTCTACAAGATCGGGCTGGCCAGCGGGTATTACCGCAGGGTCACGGCGCGGCCTCCCGCGCTGCCGAGCGGAGCATTGCAGCCCGTCTTGCCGCTTCCCAAGCGTGATGAGGCGCTCTCGCTGCTGGGAAAAGACGGTCTCTCCCTTTTGCGCGCCGAAGCGGATGAAATTGTGGGCGGCGCGATCCGCATCTTTGGCGGCACTCTGCTGCCGCTTCAGTTTCCCTCGCCCGATCCGCCGGCGCACTGGACGGCCTACGAAACCGGCCAGACCCCATTCACCATTAACCATCTTCCAATTCCTGACATTAAATTTCTCTGGGAACCGGCCCGCTTTGGCTGGGCGTTCACGCTCGGCCGCGCCTTTCACTTGACTGGCGAGGACAAATACGCTGCCGCTTTTTGGCGCGCCTTTGAGACCTTTGACGCGGCGAATCCGCCCTATCTCGGCCCGCACTGGATGAACGGCCAGGAAGCTGCCCTGCGGCTGATGGCTTTCGTCTGGGCGGGGCAGGTCTTTGACCTTGCGCCGGCCTCCACCCCGCAGCGTAAGGCGCGGCTGGCCGCCTCGATCGCCGCACACGCCGCCCGCATCCCGCCCACGCTGGTTTATGCCCGCGCCCAGCACAACAACCACCTGTTGAGCGAGGCCGCTGCGCTGCTCACCGCCGGGTTGGCGCTCCCCGCTCATCCCCACGCTACCCGCTGGCGCGCCCTCGGCTGGAAGTGGCTCAATCACGGCCTGCAGACGCAAATCGATTCTTACGGCGAGTATTCCCAACACTCGACCAACTATCACCGTCTGATGCTCCAGGTGGTTCTGTGGACGAACGCGCTGATTGGGAAAACCGACCTGCGCTGGCCGCGCCCGACCCTCGAAGCCGTTCGCCGCGCCGTCCACTGGCTGCTCTCTCTGCTGGATTCCGACTCGGGGCGGACCCCCAACCTGGGTGCCAACGACGGGGCGTATCTCTTCCCCCTGAGCGTTTGTCCGTTCGCCGACTTCCGCCCTGTCGCGCACGCCGCGGCCCGCGTCTTTCTCAACTATGCCCTGCCGGGTGGCGCGTGGGACGAGATGGCGCTTTGGTTCGGCGCGCCGGCCAGAGGTCCGCGCACGCTCGAACTGCCGCGCTACATCGGCGACCAGTTGTACGGGAAACAGTCCTGGGGCTATTTCCGCACGGCGCAATTTTCCTCCCGCCCTTCCCACGCCGACCAGTTGCACCTCGATTTATGGTGGCGTGGCGAAAACATTGCCCTCGATGCCGGCACGTTTTCCTACAATGCCCCTGCGCCTTGGGAGAATGCCCTGGTCACGGCCTTCGTCCACAACACGGTGACGGTGAACGGCCGCGACCAGATGACCCGCGCCGGGCGTTTCCTGTACCTGGATTGGGTCAACGCCTATCGCAAGCCCCTGCCGGCGGATGAGCCGGGCGAGTTGATGCGCGTGCAGGGGCGCTATCGGGGGCGCGGCTACCGGCATACCCGCACCGTCAGCGTTTTCGAGGACGACCGCTGGCGCGTGGCAGACGAAATTTTGCCCCTCTCGCTCGATGGCCGTCCGTTTACGGCGCGCTTGCATTGGCTTTTGCCTGATTTGCCGTGGAAAGTGGAGAATAGAGTACAGACAGTAGAGATTAATCTCGATTTGCCGCAAGGGGCAGTGAAAATCGGCTTGCTCGCACAACCGCTGTTTTCTCCACTCTCCTCCTCTCTCTCCATCGTGCGCGGCGGGGAAGTCCTCTTTGGCGCCGGCGAGACCGACCCCGCGCGTGGCTGGACATCTCCCACCTACGGGGTTAAAATCCCTGCGCTCTCCCTGGCGCTGACCGTGGAAGCGCAAGGAGCGATCACCTTTATTACCGAGTTTACTTTTTTCGCCGATACCAGATGATCGCTCCCAAATAACTACTCTCTCTTCTCTATTCTCCATGTCCTACCGCTCCGCTGTTCTCCTTTTTCAAGACGATAAGATTGCCCTCATTGAGCGTCACCGCGCCGGGATACACTATTTCACCTTCCCCGGCGGGCATGTGGAGGAGGGTGAAACCCCTGAAGAAGCCGCCGTTCGTGAGGTCATGGAAGAACTCGGCTTACAGGTGATTCTCAAAAAACTGGTTGCCTGTTTGCGCTGGGAGGGTGATCCGCAGTATTACTTTTTGGCAGAAATCTCCGGCGGTGTTTTTGGGAGCGGCGGGGGGGAGGAAATTTTGCAGCCCCATCCCGAAAAAGGGACCTACAAACCGGTTTGGTTGCCGGTGGCCGAGTTGCTCGCGCAACCGGTGCAGCCGCGCGAAATGGCCGAATTGGTCGTCCGTTTTGTGAAAGAAGGCTGGCCGGAAGAGCCGCTGATCGTCAACGAGTAACCCTGACGCGCCATGCACATTTTGCTCATTCACCAGGTTTTTGCCGCCGTCAACGAGGCCGGGGGGACGCGTCACCACGAGTTTGCCCTTTTTCTTGCCCGCCAAGGGCATCAAGTGACGGTGATCACCAGCCCGGTGAGTTACCTGAGCGGCGCGCCGATTCGCCCGCCTGATGAGGTCGAAACTCCCTCCGGCGGGCGGGTCAAAATTCTACAGGCTTACAATTACCGCGCCCTGCACAAGTCGTTTCTGCACCGCGTCTTGTTCTTTGCTTCGTTCATGATTTCGTCCTTCTGGCTAGGGCTGGGAGTGAAGAATGTGGAGGTAGTCTGGGGCACCTCGCCGCCCATCTTTCAGGGGATCACGGCTTGGGCGCTGGCGCGGCTCAAGCGGGCAAAGTTTCTCTTTGAAGTACGCGACCTTTGGCCGAAGTTCGCCATCGCCGTCGGCGTGTTGAAGAACCCTGTGCTCATTCGCCTTTCGCTGGGCCTGGAACGCTTCCTCTACCGCCGTGCCGACCGGCTCATCGTCAACAGCCCCGGCTATCTCGGCCATGTGACCGCACGCGGGGCGCGGCGCGTCCACGTCATCCCCAACGGGGCCGACCCGGCGATGTTCGACCCGTCTGCCTCGGGCGAATCTTTCCGCACCCGGCATGGGCTGGAGGATAAGTTCGTCGTCCTCTACGCTGGCGCGCACGGCATGTCTAACGATTTGGGCATAGTCTTGCAGGCGGCCAGGCTGCTGGCGACCGACAGGCCTGAAGTGCGGATTGTCTTCGTCGGCGACGGGAAGGAAAAGCCCAATCTGCAAAAGCAGGCCGCCGGGTTGGGCTTGGAAAATGTTCTTTTCCTGCCGCCTGTCCCCAAGAGTGACATGGCCGATGTGCTGGCCGCGGCAGATGCCTGTCTGGCTATTCTGAAACCCATCGAGGAGTACAAAACCCCCTACCCGAACAAGGTGTTCGATTACATGGCTGCCGGCAGAGCGGTGGTGCTGGCAATTGACGGCGTGATTCGGGAGGTCATCGAGACGGCCGGATGCGGCCTCTTTGCCCGGCCCGGCGACCCGGCCGCGCTGGCCGAGGTCATCCGCTCTCTGGCGGCGGACAAAGAAAAATCCCGCCGGATGGGGCTGGCGGGACGCAGGTATCTGGAGGAGCATTTCAGCCGCGCCAAAATTTCAGCCGATTTGCTCAAGATTCTCGAAGAACTGGCGGGGGAACGCTGATGCGGCAGGGGGGAGAATCGGCTCTGATAGCAGAGGGCGGGATCGGAATCCCGCCCTACTTTTTGCGGGGATGTTTGATGGTTGAAAGCCAAAAAGTCGGTCTCCCGGCTTACGGTTTGACAATCTGGTACGAGTCCACCAGGTCGCCTCGGCTGGAGTAAAACGCGAAGCGCATTTCGGTTTCGGTCGCCTGGACGAGCATTGCGCCATGGTCGGCGTTATAGCGGAACATCAACTCTGGTATCGTTTCAATGAAGTTGTAGATTCCCCCGCCGCCCAAACCGTTCACAAAGTACGGAATGCCGTCCACCAGCAAACGCTCGTAAACGTGGTTATGACCGGAGAACACGGCATCCGCGCCCCAATCGGCAAACGGCCAGCGCATCCAGTGCGAGGAGCCGTGTTGACCGGAGGAATAGGGTGGAGTGTGGAAATAGACGACCTGCCAGGGGCTGGTCGAGGCAGCCATTTTTTCTTGCAGCCAGGCGGCTTGAAGTGAGTTGACCCTTACCCCGTCCGGTTCTTGTTCCAGGCTATCGAGGGCAAAGAAGTGCACCGGCCCCCAGACGAAATCGTAGTAGCGTTCATTGCCGGGCAGGGTGAAGTAATCCAAGTAGGGCTGTGCTCCGGCGGTGTACCAGTCGTGGTTGCCCAGGACGGGGAAGAAGCGATTGACATCCGCGCCGGGGCCGTACTTGCCGGTGTAGGGGAAGATGTAATCGTGATAGAACTGACCGATATGCTCGTCAATCGTCTCTGCCGCGCCGACCGGGTAGTTGTTATCGCCGACGGTGAGGAGGATGTCGGGCTGCCAACTGTGGACGAGGGCGGCCACCTCCGCTTCGGCGGCGTTGCCCTCGCCGTAGTCGCCGATGACGGCAAAGCGCACCTCAAGCGGCACCGCGGTGGCAGAGGGCGTCTCGGTTGGGGGAACAGTGGCCGTAGGAGACGGGAGTGTGGGCGAGGCCGTGGGCGCGGAAGCAGGCGCGGGCGGGGAAAGCAGCGGGGCGCCGGCGCAGCCAGCCAGCACGCCGGTCAGGAATCCAATGAACAGCAAAAGGATGGCAGTCTGTCTCGTTCTTTCCAAGCGGCTATTCTCCGAGTGTCTCTTCCAGGAATTCGAGGAGAAGTTTCATCGGCAGGGGATCGAGGTTTGGGCGGAGCAGCATGTTGCCGTGATCGCCGCCGGGGACCTCGATGACGCGGAAGGCGGTGTTGCCCGAGTTGGAGGCAGCGTTGCAGAAGCCGATCTCGGTTTCGTCGGCCAGGCACCAGGCGGCGATAGGCGGCTGGTTCTCCCCCAGTTGACGCACCACGTTGGGATAGGGGATGCCCAGGTAGCCGCCGGGCGAGAGGGAGAGGGCGCCTTTGCAAGAACCGGGCTGCTGTTCGTTGAGCCAGGCGCAGGCGTCGGCAGCGCCGTCAGCGCCAATGCTGGAGCCGATGGCGGCAATGCGGGCCGGGTCAACGCCCTCCAGCGCGGCAGCAGTCTGCATGGCGGCCTGAGCGTCAAGCAGCCAAAGGTCGGGTGTCCAGCCGGCGCAGCCGGCGTCGAATGGCCGGCAATCGCGGAAGGAGAAGATGAATACGCCGTAGGAGCGCTCGGCCGGGATGGGCGGGAACCAGGAGGGAGCCCACCAGGGCATGTCGGCCGGGCTGGGGAACGGGTTGGCCTGGCCGCGGTTCTGGAGCCAGACGGCGATCTCGTACCAGTCACTCAGGTTGCCGCGCACCCAGTGCATGAAGACCACCAGCGGGGCAGGGGTAACGGCAGCCGGGTAATAGTAGCCGGTAAGCGGCTGGCCATCCGCGGCTTGGAAGGCGATTTCCTGCGGTTTGGGCGGCAGCGCGTTGGAGCCGACAGGCTGCTCATCGGTTGGGGGCGGGGATGCCTCCTGTCCCGGCGGCGGGCTGGCAACGGCCATGGAGGCGGGTTGCGCCGCTTCTGGGCCGCAGGCTGCCAGGAGCACAACAAGCGCCAAAAATAAAGGGACAAGTTTTTTAATCGAGTCCTCCTTTCGGGCCAATCTCATTGTACTGCGTTTCTGGGAAAATATCATTGTAAAAAACAATGCTTGTATACGTGGATGCACGTTTGAATCGGGAATTTGGTATCGGGGCCGGTTTTTACGAATCAACCCTCCCGATCGCCGAGATCGGCGGCCGGGAGGGCGGCAGGTGCTTATGCAGGTTACTCAGCCGGAAGCGGGCTCTCGGCGTTTGCCACCGCCGAGGCCAGGTTTTCGAGGGCTTTCATCTCGCGATAGGTCAGTGTCCACACGGTGGAGTGATACACCAGGTAGATGCCGCTGATCAGGGTCAGCGGCGCAAAGACGATGGTAAGGAACAGCGGCAGGACGAGAAGAACGGCGATGATTGCGGCCAGAATGCTGTCGGTGAACAGGCTGGCAATGCCGAAGATGAGAAGGCCGGGGATGGCCGAGACAATCACAGCCGGGAGGAGCAGGATGATGTAAATCGGAATCAGCACGACGAACAGAATCAGCAAGGCGATGCCATAGCCGAAGCCGATGCCGAGCATCACCAGCCACATCAGGGCGGCGCTCTTCCAGTTGCGCTTGAACATCGCCCAGCCTTCGCGGAAGGATTGGCGGACTGTGGTTTCTTCCAGGGCGGCCTTGCGAACGAAGAACTGGCGCAGCAGGGTCAGGAAGACCATCAGGACGATGAACAAGAAAATGAACAGGAAGCTGCAGCCGATGACCGCCACCACGCTGGCTGCCGCGGCGCCTTGATTGTCGGCTCTTACGCCTATCACGAAGGCAATTATCACAACGAGCAGGAAGACCACGAAGACAAGCACCGGCAGGCTGATGATCAGGTCAATGACCCATAGGCGGAAGGCTCGCCGGTTCCAGCCGAGTTTCCAGCCGGCCTTGAAGCCGAGTTTCTCGCCGGTTTGCTCGTAGTGGTCCACCATGCGCAGGATGGCCGTCTCGGAGACGTAGCGGACGATGGCAAAGAGAACGCCCAGCGCCAGAAGGAACAGGAACAGCCCAACGCCAACCCAGATGAAAGTGGCGATATGCTCGACAGGATTTTGGAAGACTGGGACGATTTTCTGCTCGAACCACTCTATGAAGGCGCGCATTTGCGGGTTATCCGAGTAGGTATTGGGGCCAAAGGAGGGCTGTCCGTTTTGATCGTTGCCGCCGAACTGGTAGTTCGAACCGCTGCTTCCGCCTCCGCCTCCGCCGGTCATGGCCAGCAGGATGCCGAAAATCCAGAGAACTTTATAGTTCCACAGGATGTACCAGGCGCGCTTAAGAATTTTTCCTACGTCAATCATAGTTGCTTCTCCTTTCGAGAAAAGATGAAATTACAACTGAGTGGAGCCGACCGGGACTTTCACCGGACGCGGGCCGCGCCGCAGCCACCAGGCCGTCAGCCAGACCCAATAGAGAAGGACAAGGGCGGCGTTCACAAGAAAACTCTGCCAGAGACCTGCGCCAAAAAGGTTGACTTTGTTCAGCGTGTTCAGGGTGGATGATGCGCTGCCTGTTTCGTTTACGAAACTGTTCAATACAGCCATCCACAGCGTTTGCCCGCCGCCGCCCACCCAGCCCGAAACGTTGCCCAGCAGGCCGGTCGCGTTGGCTGCCGAAAGGGCGCTGCCCAGCGCAAATACCGTCCGCAGAAAGACCGATGCCAGGAGCAACCCCGCCGGAACCAGCCACCAGACCAGCGAGCCGGGCTTCGGGGGGCGGTCGCGCAGGGCGCGGCGCGGCAGGCTCAGGGTCAGGTTGGAGACGAAACGCTCAGCGGGCATGAAGTCGGGGATGGGCGCGGCCCGCAACAGGTCCGAGACGCGGCGCAGGGCTTTCATCTCCTCGCGGCAGGTCTCGCAGGAGGCTAGGTGCAGTTTCACCTCCAGCAGGCGGGTGCCGTGCAGTTCGCCGTCCAGATAAGCGTTTAGCAGGTTGCGGATGTCGTCATGCATAGTCGTACTCCGGTTGGAGGACCTGTGTTTTGAGCAATTCGCGCAGGCGGTTGCGGGCGTAATTGAGGCGGGACATGACCGTGCCGAGCGGGATGTCGAGCACGGCGGCAATTTCCTGGTAAGAGAGTTCGCCGTATTCGCGCAGGACGAGGACGCTGCGGGCGGCCTCCGGCAGGGAGTTGACTGCCTGCTGGAGCAGGAGCGCCTGCTCTTTCTCGATCAGGGCCGCTTCGGGACCTGGGGCCTGGTCGCTGACCATTTGCATTCTCTCGTCCTCGACAGGTTCTTCGGTCTTGCGCCGCAGCACATCCAGAGCGGCGTTGACGGCGATGCGGTAGAGCCAGTTGCGCACGGAGGACTGGGGATGGAAGGTGGAGAGGTTCAGCCAGGCCCGCAGGAAGGCTTCCTGCGCCATATCTTCCGCCAGGTGGGCGTCGCCGCAGAGGCGATAGACGACGTTGACCACTCCGTGATAGTGCCGGCGGACCAGTTCTCCGTAGGCGCTGCGGTCGCCGTTCTGGGCCTGCTCGATGAGGCTGAGTTCGGTCTCCGCAGTCTGGTTCAGTGCCACGCATTCTCCTTGTTGAAATCTGTTTACAACCTCTATACGAGGTTTGGGGTTATTTTATTCGGAAAATGGCGTAAGAGAGCGTTTGGAAATTCTGATTCACCAGCGATAGACAGAGATGAAAAGTAACTGTCTGCCCTGGTCTCGGAAGTTGTCCGCAGATGTCGCAGAGGACGCAGATGGGGAGAAAATCGGCGACATCGTCCCTACAGGGTAAATCTGCGCAATCTGCGGAAAAGTGAGCGTCTTTTGCTGCGATTAACCATCCCGGCCTCATTGGGTAGACAGTTACGATGAAAAAGGTATTTTGGCGCTTCGATAGCCGAAAGATGGTGTTCATCAAACAAATCCCGTTTATCTCCATGCATCGCCGGTTAAATTTTGACTTTCAAAACACTCTCTAAGTCGGATTGCCAATCCGGCTGATGCAGCGTTATACTTGCGCCATTACATTGTGAGGAGATGTTTGATGAATCCCTTCCTTGCCCTGCTCATCACCCTGATTGTCGCCCTGGTGGAAATCCGTTCGCTGGATTTCGCCGCCCACCGCGGCTGGATCGAGAGTCGCCTGAGCCGCAAACTCATCCATATCCTCACCGGCCCGCTGTTTGTGCTGTGCTGGCTGCTTTTCCCGGATGTCTGGTATGCCCGCTGGCTGGCGGCGCTGGTGCCGCTCTTGTTCACCGTTCAGTTCGCGCTGATTGGGCTGGGTATCGTCAAGGATGAGGCCTCGGTCAAGGCCATGTCTCGTTCGGGCGACCGGCGCGAGATTCTCAAGGGGCCGCTTTTCTACGGGATTATCTTTGTCGTCATGACTCTGGTCTATTGGAAAGATTCCCCCATCGGGATGACCGCTCTGATGTTGATGTGCGGCGGCGACGGTCTGGCCGACGTGATGGGCCGCGGGCTGAAGTCCGCGCCGCTGCCGTGGAGCCGGGGCAAGACCTGGTTCGGCACGCTGGGGATGTTTCTCGGCGGCTGGGTGGTAGCAGTCTTCATCCTAGCCATTTTCGTCTCGGCGGGCGTCTTCCCCGCACCGTTCGGCGGCTATCTGCTGCCGGTCACGCTCATCGCCCTGGCCGGGACGGTGGTCGAATCCTTGCCGCTCGAGGATGTGGACAACATCACTGTCACGCTCGTGGCGGTGGCGCTGGGACATTTGTTGTTTTAGGATGCTTTGTTGCGCTTATCTCACTATCATCGCGAGACGCTGAAAGCGTCGGAGCACTCCTTTCGCAGGCCAGGAGACTGCCTTTGGCAGACTTCTCGCTTCCTGGAAGCCAGCGATCAAAAGTTGTGGAGCATGATCGGTTTGGCCGGGCAACTCGTCCTGGTTGCCTTCTTGGCAGAAGGATTCAGCATTGATACATTTGCTTTGCCCTACTTGTGGTTGGCCTTGGGAATGGTCAGCGCAGCCGGGCTTAATGTTCGCAAAGAGATTTGGAAGGAATGACTCATCAGAAATGACTCGTCTTTTCGCCCTCGTTCCCATGCGTCACCACAGCCAGCGCGTGCCGGGCAAGAACTACCGCCTGCTGGCCGGGAAACCCCTCTATCAATACATCATTGAGACCCTGCTGGCCGTCCCCGAAGTGAGCGGCATCCTCGTGGATACCGACTCCGAGCCGGTGATGGACGGCCTGCGCCGCGATTTCCCGCAGGTGCAGGTCATCGAGCGCCCCGAACACCTGCGCGCCGACGCCATCCCGATGAACGAAATCCTGCTCTACGACACCTCGCTGGTGGAGGCCGATTTTTATCTCCAGACGCACAGCACCAACCCGCTCCTGCGCCCGGAGACGATTTCACGCGCCATCTGCACCTTCCTGGCCGATTACCCGGCCCACGACTCGCTTTTCTCGGTCACGCGTCTCCAGACCCGCCTCTACGACCAGCACGGCCGCGCCCTGAATCACGACCCGAACGTTCTGCTCCAGACCCAGGACCTGCCGCCCGTTTACGAGGAAAACTCCTGTCTCTATCTTTTTACCCGCGCCAACCTGGCGCGGCGGCGCAACCGCCTCGGCGAGCGCCCGCTGATGTTCGAGATCGCCCCCGACGAGGCCTGGGACATTGACGAGGAATTGGATTTTGCCATCACAGAATTCCTGCTGCAGCGCCGTCGCGGATGACGGTGCTTTCAGGGGCTGCAATCGAACCTGAATAGTCCAGAGTCGCCCGGCTTTGGACGCCTTTTTTCTTATGAAACGACGCCTGGCATCCTTCTTCCGCCCTCCCTGGTACCCGCTGGTATTTGCCGCCTACCCGCCGCTGGCCCTGTTGTTGAACAACATCACCGAGATGCGGGCCTCCGGCGGCCTGCGCTCCATCGCCGCCTGCCTTCTACTGGCCGCTGCCCTGACCGGGCTGCTGCGCCTGCTGTACCGCAACTTGTATCGCGCTGCCTTTGCAGCCTGGGCGCTGCTCCTGCTCTTCTTCACCTACGGACACATCCTCGACACTCTGGCGAAGCAATTGGAGGGACAGACTCTCCAGCCGTGGTTTTGGATTCTGTGGGATTTGCTGGCGCTTGCTGCCCTGCTGTGGGCAGCGCGGCGTAAGACTCGCTTCGAGAAAGCCGCGCCGGCGCTCAACGTCATTGCCCTGGGGTTGGTGCTCTTCACCTCGGCGCAGGTGACCTGGTTCTCGCTCCCGCGCCGCTCGCCGGATACTCCCGCCGACGAGTTTGCTCCCCTCCAAACCCTTCAAGTCCCCGAAGGCGAGACGCCTCCCGACATTTACTACATCATCCTCGATTCCTACGGCCGCTCCGACCTGCTGGCGCGGAAATTCGACTACGATAACAGCCAGTTCCTCGAGAACCTGCGCCAGATGGGCTTTTACGTGGCCGACTGCGCTCAGAGCAACTACAATCGCACCGATGTTTCGCTGGCCTCCTCGCTCAACCTCGATTACCTCCAAAACCTGAGCGCCGACTACCAGCCGCCTGGTCAGGGACGCCGCACCTTGTGGGCCTCCATTAGTAACAGCGCAGTGCGTTACATGCTGGAGCAGGCTGGTTACACCAGTATCGCTTTTGCCACCGGATTCGCCTGGAGCGAGATGGATAACTCGGACGTTTTTTTGGCTCCAAACTCGCTGGGACTGTCCCCGACCAGTTTCGAAGTCCTGTTGATGCGCACCACCCCGGCGCGCCACCTGGAAGAGGCCGGCCTGCTCAACCTGGCCGAACTCGATGGCCGGCATTACCGCGAGCGCACCCAATTCATCTTGGACGAGATGGATGACCTGGCGCGCATGCCCGGCCCGAAGTTCGTCTTCATCCACATCATCCCGCCGCACCCGCCCTTTGTCTACGCCCCCGACGGCTCGTTCACCGACCCGGCGCCGTTTCTCAACGAGGACCAACTTTACACTTTCGAATCTTATACGCTTGGCTACCGGAATCAGGTAGAATACATTACCAGGCAGATCGAAACCGCTGTCCGCACGCTTCTGGCCGAATCGAGCCAGCCGCCCATCATCATCCTGCAAGGCGACCATGCCCCCTGGCTCCAGACCGGCAACCGCAAGTTCCTCATCCTGAACGCCTACTACCTGCCCGGTCACACCGACCTGCTTTACCCCACCATTTCGCCGGTCAACACCTTTCGGCTGATCTTCGATACCTATCTCGGCGCGGAGTATGGCCTGCTGCCCGACACCAGTTATTATTCGCCCATCCCGAACATTTACGAGTTCGAGGAATACCCCAACCCCTGCGTGGGGAAATGACCCCTGGCGCTTCCCCCCGCACCTGTGACCTGCCCATGCCCACCATCCTTTTTTCCGCCCCTTATATGCTCCCCTTCCTCGACCGCTTCCGTCCCGTTCTGGAACGCTACGGGCTGGACCTCATCACGCCCGAGGTCCGAGAGCGACTCGGGGAAGAAGAAATCCTGAAATATGCTGGCCAGTTTGACGGCGCGATTTGCGGCGACGACCGCTATACCCGCCGCGTCCTGGAGGCCTGTACCCCGCGGCTTAAGGTCATCTCCAAATGGGGGACGGGGATTGACTCGATTGACAGCGCCGCCGCGGCTGAACTGGGCATTCGCGTCTGCCGCACGCCCAACGCCTTCACCCTGCCGGTCGCCGATACCGTCCTGGGGTATCTGCTGGCCTTTGCCCGCCGCCAGCCTTGGATGGATCGCGCCATGAAGAGGGGCGAATGGCGCAAACTGCCTGGCCGCGCCCTGCACGAATGCACCTTGGGCATCGTGGGCGTCGGCAATATTGGCAAAGCCGTTGCCCGCCGCGCCCGCGCCTTTGGCATGACCGTCCTCGGCAACGACATCGTCGAGATTGACCACGTTTTCCTCGCCGAGACCGGCGTCCAGATGACAACCCTCGAAGACCTGCTCGCCCGATCGGATTTCGTTTCGCTCAACTGCGACCTGAATCCGACCAGTTATCATCTCATCAATGCCCATACCTTGAGCCGAATGAAGCCGACCGCTGTGCTCATCAATACCGCTCGCGGCCCGGTAGTGGATGAAACCGCCTTGATCGCTGCGCTTCAGGCCGGTCAAATTGCCGGCGCGGCCCTGGATGTGTTCGAGGTCGAACCCCTGCCGCTCGATAGTCCCTTGTTGAAAATGGAGAATGTCCTCCTTGCCCCCCACAATGCTAACTCCAGCCCCGCCGCCTGGGAGCGGGTGCACTGGAACACGATCCGCAATCTAGTAGAGGGGCTGGGCTTCGAGTTCGGTGGCCATGATGAAATGGACTAAACGCATTCCCTGGTTCTACATCTTTCTGACCGTCTTCCCCCTCCTGTATCTTTGGACGGTCAACGCAGCGGAGATAGACCCGGCGGTCATCGTGCGCCCCCTGCTTGTGACGGTAGCCGGCTCTGCCCTGCTGTATCTCTTGCTCACTCTGGTCTTCCGCCAGCCAACCAAAACCAGTTGGGTGGGGGGATTGGTTCTGGTGCTCTTTTTCTCCTATGGGCATGTGTACAATGTTCTGCGCAATTCTCCCGCCCTATCCGCTTTGGGACACCATCGCCTGCTGGCTTTCTTCTACCTGCTCTTTTTCGGGTTTGGCCTTTGGGGCATCCAGAAACAACAGCGCAAACTAGAACCGCTTACGCGTTGGATGAATATCTTCAGCGGCCTGCTGGTCCTGCTTTCTGCTGTGCAATTGGTCTTCTTCTACGCCGATCGCGCCTCGGCCGCGCGCCGGGCTGGATTGTCCCAGGCTGCGACCGGTGCGGATGTCGAGCGCCAGAACTTGCCGGATATCTATTTCATTGTGCTGGATGCTTACATGCGCGCCGATGCTCTGGAGCAGGAAATGGGGTTCGACAATTCGGCTTTCTTAGAGCAGTTAAAAGAAAAGGGGTTTTACATAGCGGCGTGCAGCCGCTCGAACTACGATTACACGCGTGGGTCTATTGCATCCATTTTGAACATGGATTATCTCCCTGCTATCGAAGAAAGGATCGGCCTGACGGTCGAGGAGGACGGTTTTTGGGCAATCATCAAGAACAGCGAGGTCCGGCATCTGCTGGAGGCGAACGGTTACACAACGGTTGCTTTCCAGTCCGAATATCCCTGGCTGGAACTCTCGGATGCGGATGTGTTTCTGAGGCTGGAGCAGTCTTCCGTTGACTCTCGCTACATCCTTCCCTTCGAGCGCCTTTACATTCGCACCTCGGCCGGTGTTTTGTGGGAAGCCATGGAAAGCAAACTGGGAATATTCCTCCCGTCCCAGGATGCCCTGCCGGAGCAGGGCGCGGGGATCGCCGTGCCGGCCGACATTGATCCTTACCTTCGCTATCATATTGACCTGCAACTCTTTACCCTGGAGAAACTTTCTGAACTGCCTTCCCTGCCCGGCCCGAAGTTTGTGTATGCTCATCTTGTCGTCCCCCACCCTCCTCACGTGTTTACGCCGGAGGGCGGAATCGCCGCCGGCCTGACTTACGAAGAGTACATCACCACTGCGGGCAGCGCAGCCGACCGCCTGGGGTACCTGAATAGTGTACAATTCATCAACCGCCGGATCCTCGCGGTTCTGCAAACGATCATTGAAGCCTCGCCGTCTGCTCCCATCATCATCCTGCAAGGCGACCACGGTTACCAGGATGGCAGCCCCGGCCAGTACACGATTCTGAACGCCTACTACCTGCCCGACGGATACGAAAGTCTGTATTCGTCAATTACGCCGGTCAATACATTTCGAGTGATTATGAACGATTATTTCGGAGCCGATTATCCACTCCTGCCAGACGCCTCCTACGATAACAGCGGCCTGGTCCCCGAAACGTTCCCCGGCTGCATTCCCTGAACAAGGTGAAACCATGTCTGACTTGAAAACCGTTCTTATCACCGGCGCGGGCGGCGGCATCGGGCGCGCGACCGTCTGCCTGTTTGCCGAACGCGGCTGGCGCGTCATCGGTGTGGACCGCGCCCCTTACGGCGACGACTTCCCCGCCAGCGGCTGCTTCATCCAGGCCGATATCTCCCACCCCGAAGCCGCACAGGAGATCTTCGCCCGGGCGCGCGCCTTCTCGCCAACGCTCGACGCGCTGGTCAATAACGCCGCCGTCCAGGTCGCCAAGCCGCTCATCGAGACGACGGTCGAGGAGTGGGACGCGGTGATGGCCTCCAACCTGCGCTCGGTCTTCTTGTTCGTCAAACTCGCCTACCCGCTGATGAAAGCCGCCGGCGGCGGGGCGATTGTTAACGTCTCCTCGGTGCATGCCGTGCAAACCTCGGCCAATATCGCCGCCTACGCGGCCAGCAAGGGCGGCCTGCTGGCGCTCACCCGCGCGCTGGCCATCGAGTTCGCGCCCGATAACATTCGCGTCAACGCCATCCTGCCCGGGGCGGTGGATACGCCTATGCTGCGCGCCGGCCTGGGGCGCGGGCATGTCGGTCACGGCAGCATCGAAGAACGCCTCGATAACCTCGCCCGCAAAACCGTCAACGGGCGCGTCGGCCGGCCGGAAGAAATTGCCACCGCCATCTACTTCCTGGCCGATGAGACCCAGTCCTCCTTCATGACCGGTCAGGCCATGATTGTGGACGGCGGCGCAACGGCCAGACTGAGCACCGAGTGAAAAACTGGAGTCCGAAGTCTCCAGACTTCGGAAAAAAGGCAGCAACTGAAAATGAACTGGAAACAGCAAATTAAAAAAGCCATTCCTACCCCCGCCTGGAGAGTCCTGCACAAAACCTACAGCGGACTCATCCACCTTCCCGACTTGCCCTCCGCCTATCTCCACCCCTGGCGGCAGGCGAGCATCAAACGTCTGGCCGAACTCAAGGACCTCCATAAAGGTCAGCGCGCCTTCATCATCGGCAACGGCCCCAGCCTGAGGCAGACCGACCTGAGCAAACTGCGCGGCGAATACACCTTCGGCCTCAACCGCATTTACCTGCTTTTCCCTGAACTCGGTTTCGAGACCACCTACTACGTTGCTGTCAACGACCTGGTCATTGAGCAGTGCCGCGAGGACATTGCCACTCTGCCGATGCCCAAATTCCTCTCCTGGCGCAATCACCGCCTCTTCTCCGCCATCTCTCAACCTCCTACCCTGCCCACCTTCCTTTACACCACTTACGACAATCCTGCCTTTGCTCGCGATGTGCGCGGCCGCGTTTGGGAAAGCGCCACCGTCACCTATGTCGCCCTGCAACTGGCCTTCCACATGGGTTTCGAGACCGTCATCCTGATTGGCGTGGACCACAACTTCGTCAGCAAAGGCGAGGCGAACAAGACGATTGTCTCCGAGGGCGATGACCCCAATCACTTCTCGCCCGCCTACTTCGGCAAGGGCTTTCGCTGGCAATTGCCCGACCTGGAGACCTCCGAGATCGGCTACCGGCTGGCGCGCCAGGCCTACGAACAGGCTGGCCGCCGCGTGCTGGACGCCACGATTGGCGGCAAACTGACCATCTTCCCTAAAGTGGATTACCTTTCTTTGTTTTGATATGACCGACCTTCCCCTCGTCACCATCGTTACCCCCTCTTACAACCAGGGGCGTTTCCTCGAAGCCACCCTCCGCTCGGTGCTGGAACAGGACTACCCTAACATCGAATACCTTGTTGTGGACGGCGCTTCGACCGATAACAGCATCGAGATTATCCGCCGTTATTCTGACCGGCTGGCCTGGTGGGTCTCCGAGAAGGATTCGGGCCAGGCGGAGGCCATCAACAAGGGCCTGCAGCGAGCGCGCGGCGAAATTGTCGCCTGGCTGAATTCGGACGATGTCTATCTGCCCGGGGCGGTTTCCGCCGCCGTAGCCGCCTTCCGCGCCCATCCCGAAGCCGGCGTCGTCTATGGCGACGCCCTCTCGATTGACGCCGAGGGCAAGCCGTTCAACATCATGCGTGCCCGGCCATATTCGCTGGTGGATTTGCTTGCCTTTGAAATCATCTGCCAGCCGGCGGCTTTCATGCGCCGCTCAACGCTCGAACAGGCGGGCTACCTCGACCAGAGTTATCATCTTCTCCTCGACAATCTGCTCTGGATCAACATGGCGCGCCTTGCCCCGCTGGTTTACGTCCCGCAGACCTGGGCGGCGGCGCGCTACCACGAGGCGGCCAAGAACCGCACGCGCGGCGCGGCCTATGGGCAGGAGGCCAAACGCCTCATCGAGTCACTCTCTGCCCGACCGGAATTTGCCGAAATCATCGCCGCCAACCGCCGCCGCATCTGGGCCGGAGTTCACCGTTTCGATGCCTTCTACCTGACCGATGCCGGCCAGCCGCGCCCGGCCCTGCGCGCCTACTGGCATTCCTTCCGCCTCCAGCCGCGCACCGCCCTGCGCGATTGGAAGCACATCGTTTTGGCCTTCCTCTCCCTGCTCGGATTGACCAGATTGCGCGACGCCTACGACCGCCTGCGCGCCCGCCGTCTGCGTCTGGAGTGACATGCGCCGCCCCGCCGCCCTGCCGCTGACTCTCCTCCTGGTCATCGCCGCTCTGCTCCTGCTGGGGCTGACGCTCTTGCCGTTTGTCGCCCTCAAGTCGTTGTCCGACGGCCTGATGCCCGACGGCGAGTTTGAGACCCTCAACGCCGCCAATTTCCCCGTCTTCCGCCTCTTGTTGGCGGCGGGCGCGTTGTTCCTCCTCGCTTTGGCTGCGCTGACCTTCCTGCGCCGCTGGGGACAGGTCGGGCAGTTCTTCCGTTCTCTGTGGACAGACTTCCTCGCCTCCCTGCGCGGCCTGCGCCTGGCCAAAAGCGACCTGCCCGCCCTGGCGCTCCTCCTGCTCATCACCGCCGCCGGGGTAGTTTATCGCTGCGAGTATCTCTACTCGTCTCTGCATCATGACGAAGCCTACACCTACATGGCCTTCGCCCACTCCCTGCACACGGCACTCAGCGACTACCATCTCCCTAATAATCACGTCTTTCACAGCCTGCTGGTTTTCCTGGCCACCCAACTCTTCGGCAATTCACCCTGGGCGGTGCGCCTGCCGGCCTTTCTCGCCGGGGTGCTCCTCATCCCGGCTGCCTATGCCCTTGGCAAACGTCACTACAACCGTTGGGCGGGTCTCGGCGCGGCGCTGCTGGTGGCCGTCTCGCCCGCCGCCGTCAACTACTCGGTCAATGCTCGCGGCTATACCCTGGTGGCCCTCTTCGGCCTCCTGCTCCTCCTGCTTGGCCACATCGTGCGGCAGGGCAAAAACCGCTTCGCCTGGGTGCTGATTGTGCTTGTCTCGGCGCTGGGGATGTATACCAATCCCGTCTTTCTCTTTCCCTTCGGCATCGCCTTCTTCTGGATGTTTTGGGAGGACCTCCTCGCCCCCGCGCCTGGCTACGCCTCCCGCCGCGACTTCCTGACCTGCTGGCTGCTCTCCGGCCTGGCCGCGGCAGCGCTGACCCTGAGCCTGTACCTGCCCATCCTGATTTACACCGGCCCGCAGCAATTCTTCGCCAACGGATTCGTTGCTCCCGTTCCGTGGGGCGATTACGCCGAGACGCTGGCGCATCGTCTCGCCGAGACCTGGGCCGAATGGACCTTCCGCGTGCCCCCGGCGGTCGTCCTCCTGCTCGTTGCGGGTGTGACCCTGAGCCTGCTCCTGCATCGCAAGATTTCCTCCACCCGCGTCCCGCTCCAGGCCGCGGCCGCCATTTGGATGGCCGTTCTTTTGCTGCTCCAGCGTCCGAATGCCTGGAGCAAGGTCTGGTTTGGGCTGCTGCCGCTCGTCTTGCTCTGGGCGGCGGCCGGGCTGTGGGGAACGGCGAGCAGGCTGCGGGTCCGCGCCGTGCCGCTTTCGGCGATTGTCACCGTCCTGCTGATCGTCCCCGTTCTCCTGCGTTCGGTGGTCATTCTGCGCGAATTGCCGCGCATCTGGGCAATACAGGGTGACGAAGAACAAGCCGTGTTATTCGTAGGTCGGATTGCCAATCCGACTTACCTGGTAGTCGCCCCGCCGGACGACGCCTCGGTGTGGTATTATGCCGAGTTGCACGGCCTCTCGTCCCTCGTCTATGCCGGGCAGACGGACTTCGACCGGCTGTTCGTGCTGGTCACTCCGTCTGAGGGGCAGACCCCCGCCTCGGTGATTGCCGAGCGCGGCCCCATTCTGACAGAGCCGCCCTCCTGCACATGGCTCGAAACAATCGGCAAGATTGAAATCCATGAATGCACGGTGAACCCATGAAACGCCTGACCGATTTTCTCCTCCGCCCGCGCCGCTGGCTGTGGACGCTGACCCTCATTCTGACCCTGCTGGCCGGCTTTGCCCTGCGCTTGTACGACCTGACCGATCTGCCGCTCGACTTTGCGCCGACGCGGCAGTTGTTCTCGGCGCTCAAGGCGCGGGCGATGTATTATCAGGCCCTGCCGAATGTGGACGAGGCGAAGCGTGAACTCGCCATCCGCCTGGGCGGGGTGGGTAATTTCGAGCCGCCCATCATGGAGACTCTCGTCTCGCAGACCTGGCGGCTGACCGGCGAGCATCTGTGGGTGGCGCGCATTTACTCTTCGCTGTTTTGGGTGTTGGGCGGGCTGGCGCTTTTCCTGCTCATCCGCGAACTGACCTCCGAGTGGCCGGCGCTGATCGGCTTGCTGCTCTATCTCTTTGCGCCCTTTGGCGTGATTGCCAGCCGTTCCTTTCAGCCCGACCCACTGATGACGGCGCTCTTCGTCTTTGCGCTCTGGGCGCTCTTCCGCTGGCAGAATACGCATACTTGGAAATGGGCCATCCTGCTCGGTCTCTTTGGCGGGGCGGCGCTGCTGGTCAAGAACGTTATCGTCCTCATGCTCGGCGGGGCGGTCGCGGGGGTGGTGCTGGGCAATCTGGGACTGAAGCGCGCTGTGCGTGACCCGCAGGTGTGGGCCATTGGCGGGCTGTTCCTCCTGCCGACGCTGGTCTATGCCCTCAACGGTTCGCTTTCCGGCTCGCTGCAAGGTTATTTCACCTTGCAATTCTTTCCAGAACTGTGGATTGACCCGGCTTTCTATTTCCGCTGGGAATACGTCATCAATTACGTGACCGGCTTCGGCGTCAGCCTGCTGGCCATGTTGAGCGTCTTCTTCGCCGACCCCCGGCAGCAGCGTCCCTTGCTCGCCGGGCTGTGGATCGGCTATCTGCTCTATGGGTTGGTGTTTGCCTACGCCTTTTACACGCACTATTACTACCAACTGCCGCTCCTCCCACTGGTGGCAATTTCTCTTTCGGTCAGCCTACAATTGTTGTTTGAACGCTTCTTCGAGCGCGCCCCTGGCCTGTTCCCGCGCTTGGTACTCATTGGCTTGATTTTGAGCGCGACGGCCTGGCAGGCCTGGGCAGCCCGTAACCAACTGGCCGCCGACTATCGTCACGAAGCCGCCTTTTGGGCCGAAATCGGTGACCATCTCGGCCACAACGCCTCAGTCGCTTGTCTGACGCACGACTACGGCTATCGGCTGGCCTATTGGGGCTGGCAATCTTGCACTCCCTGGTACACCGCCGCCGACATCCAAGTCCGCTATCAGGCTGGCCTGGAGATTGACTATCTCGCCAAGTTCCAAGAGGATACTGCTGGCAAGCAGTATTTCCTGGTGACCTTGCTGGGAGAGTTCGAGAATCAGCCGCTCATCAAGGATTTGCTCTACAAGAACTACCCGATTTATGTCGAGACCGATGAGTACATCATTTTTGATCTTCAATCGTCACGCAACACGCCTTGAAATGCCAAAACGTCTTTACTTCTTGAGCAAGTTTTCTCACCATGCTCGGCACACGCTGCTTGTGGCCCTGCTCCTGTTGGCAGGACTGGGCATTCGCCTCTTTGATTTGACCGACTTGCCCAACGATTTCTACATGGTGCGGCAGTACCGCGCGCTTCTGATTGCCCGCGGGATGTATTACGCCGGGCTGGAGAATGTCGAGCCGTGGAAACAGGCCGTTGCAATCGAGCAATGGCAGCGGGAGTCGTTGATTGAGCCGCCTCTTTTGGAAATGCTCGCCGCCCTGACGTATCATCTCACCGGCGAGAATATCTGGGTGGGGCGGGCATATTCCTCGCTCTTTTGGGTGGTGGGCGGCGTGGCGCTCTGGCTGCTCGGACGCAGCCTCTCCCTGCGGGAGGGCAGCGTGGTTTCTCTGGCTTATTTTCTCTTTCTCCCTTTCGGGGTCATCGCCAGCCGCGTCTTTATGCCCGATCCGCTGATGGTAGCCCTGATGGCCTGGGCTCTCTGGGCGCTCTATCGGTGGGAGATGCGCCGCACAGGCCGCGCAGCCGCACTGGCCGGGATGTTGCTTGGGCTGGCAATTCTGGTCAAGTCGGTGGCTGTCTTCCCCCTGGCCGGGGCGGCGGTCGGGCTTGTCCTCAGCCGCAAATCATTCCGCAAGATCATTCTGGACGGTCAAACGTGGCTGGCGGCTGGATTGGCTGCGTTACCGACTATTCTGTATTACATCTATGGCATCTTCTTCGAAGGCAGCCTGGGCGGACAATTCTCCCTGCGTTTCTTCCCGGACCTGTTGACTGATCCGTCATTCTATGTCCGCTGGCTGTTTCAAACAGCCGGTTTTGGCGGGTTTGTGCCCCTGCTGCTGGCGCTGCTGGGGACGTTCCTTTTCCCGACGCGGCAGTTCCGCTGGCTGTGGATTGGCCTGGGATTTGGCTACATTGTCTATGGCATGTTCTTCCCCTATCACTTCCTGACCCACGATTATTACCACCTGCCGCTCGTGCTGATCCTTGCCATCGGCCTGATGCCGTCGGCAGATGTTTTTCTTGGCCGGCTTGGGGAGTTAAACTCCCGCCCGGTGCAGGCAGCGGTGACGGGGCTTCTTCTCCTCGCAGTGGGCATGAAGATGTGGGATGTGCGCAACACCCTTGTCGTTGCGGATTACCGCGAGGAGATTGCCTACTGGCAGGAACTGAGCGATCTCATCGGCCATGAGAAAGCCGTTATCCAACTTTCCGGCGATTATGGCTACCGCCTGGCTTATTTCGGCTGGGTCGGCGGCCCTTGCTGGTTAACCCTCGCCGACCGGAATCTGCGCCTGATGGCCGGACAACGACTCCCCGATTTTGCCGCCGACTTCGCCGAGCAGACTGCGGGCATGGACCTTTTTGTCGTCACTTCCTTGCCCGAATTGGAAAACCAACCCGAATTGGCACAATATCTTTCTGCCCATTTTCCCCTCTTCTCCGAGGGAGATGGGTATCTCATCTACGACTTGAGGCCGTAACGTGAATACCACACTTCCGCTCGTTTCGATCATTACCCCTTCCTACAATCAAGCCCGTTTCCTCGAAGCCTGCATTCGGTCAGTGCTGGAGCAAGATTATCCGAACATCGAATACATCATCGTGGACGGCGGCTCGAATGACGGCTCGGTGGAGATCATCGAGAAGTATGCCGACCGCCTGGCCTGGTGGGTTTCTGAAAAAGACAAAGGCCACGCCGACGCCCTGAACAAGGGCTTTGCGCGCGCCCGCGGCGAGATTCTTGCCTGGTTGAATTCGGATGATACCTATTACCCCGGCGCGATCTCCGATGCTGTGCAGACCCTGCTGGCAAACCCCGATGTGGGCATGGTTTACGGAGACGCGGATATAACAGATGCAGCCGGCCAGGTCATCGGCCGCTTCGCCTCCCGCCAGACGGATTATTGGAGGTTACTGCGCGGCTCGGTGCATATTCCCCAAGCGACGACCTTCTTTCGCGCCGATCTCTACCGGCAAGTTGGGCCGCTGAGCCTGGAGTATTTCTTCGCCTTCGATTATGACCTGTGGGTAAAGTTGGCGAAAGTTTCACGCCTGCTTTATGTGCCGCGCCGCTGGGCGACCTTCCGCTTGCATGAGGCCGGCAAATCGGTCAAAGACGACTCGGTTTGCTACCCCGATATGCTCAAGATTTACGCTCGTGAGCGTGGCGGCGGACTTTCCTGGCTCTGGCTGCGTTACCAGGCGCGCCGTCTCTTCTATGCTTGGTTGCCCTTGCGTCTGCGTTTAACCTTGCGAAGGATGCTCTAATGAAATCTGTGTTGCATCGTTGGATATTTCACCCTGCCTCTATCCAGGATTGGAGCGCTTTTCTGATGGCCTGGCGATTGTGGTTCTGGGCTGCCGCCCTGGGCGCTTTGCTCGGCAGCCTGTTATATCTCTTTCTTCCTCCTGTTTATCGTGCTGAGGCTGTCGTCTTGGTTGACCAGAATGTCGAAAAAGTCATTCCTGAAGACCAAAGCGACTTGCGCAAGTATATCTACTTGCAGCGTGAAACGGACAAGTTGGTCGCCATTGCTTGGTCCGATGCCGTGCTGGAACGTGTCAGCGCCGAGACGGGCGTGCCTGTCGCCGCGTTGCGCGGCGGCAAACTAATTCTCAGTCAGCCAAGCGATGGCGGCTGGCGCTTTTTAGGTCAGGATCGCGACCCCCTTGTGGCCGAGAAAATGGCCGTCTTTTGGGCAACTGCTTTTTACGAAATGTTGTTGACTCGTCATGCCGGAGTTAGCGATTTATTGGAGACCGACCTCATTCAGGTCGAAAACGTGCCTGTTCGGCGCGTGCCGGGCATAGGAGCGTTTGTGCTGGGCGGATCATTCATCCTTGTTGGACTGAGAGGCCTCTTCCTGATTTTCTTTCAACCAACAAGAGGAAATCAACCATGAAGTTTACGGCAGAAGGCTTTGAGCGTCTCAAACGCTTTCTTTGGGCAAGCGGCCTATTTCTGTTGCCGATCACCAGTTTCCGCTACCTGCCGCTGGGGAGCGGGACACAGGTCAAGCCGCTTGCGCTTGTTCCCTTTGCCGGCTTATTTTTCTTGCTCCTGATTGATAGCCTGAAAAGGCGCAAATTGCTATTCAATAATTCCGCCCTTGTGCCCTTGCTTGCCTTTCTTCTAATCGGGCTTATTGCCAGTGGAGTCGGTTTTTTTCTTGCCCCGCCGAAGTTATATCAGTATGACTACACCGGTCGAATGATACGCGCTTGGATCACCTTGGCAACCGGCCTGATTTTCTTTGTTGTTCCTGTAGCCCTCAATCGCACCGAAGAGGAGATGAAGTTCACGTTACGCTGGCTGTATCGCGGCTTTGTCATGCAGTTGGTTTGGTCGGGCATCCAACTGGCTTATTTTGTGTTTGAGCCTTACTATGAAGTGGTTTTCCCAGATGCGCCGCTCGAATACCTAAACACATTGGATATGATTCAAAAGACAGTCATGATGGCCGGCCTGGACTCCAATCATCGCATTTCTGGGCTGACGCTTGAACCCTCCTGGCTGGCGGCACAACTCGGCAGCATATATCTGCCTTGGTTGATTGCTGCTTGGTGGAGTGGCTATTCCTGGCGGCGATGGTCATGGCATGGCGTGATGCTTGCCTGTGCCCTTGGAACCGCTCTCTCAACTTTCTCGCGCGGTGGCTTGTTAATTATTGTGGCTGCTTTTATTGCTACCCTATTGCTTGGTGGTCATGAACGGTTGCGTAAAATGTGGATAGGGTGGCGCATGTTGTTTTACCGAAAAGAGATCCGGAATCGCGTTCAGATGATTATGTTGCAACTGCTTATAGCGATTGCGTTGATAAGTATTATCCTGGGCGCTTTTTTTGCAGCCGCTTCGCATCCCTATTTTGCCAAACTCTGGCGTTCAGAAACGACCAATCTGGTAGATTACTTTGTGGACATCTATGCCGGGCCGCGTTTTGCCCTGGCCTGGGCCGGCTGGAAAATTTTTGAACAGCATCCTTGGACCGGTGTCGGTCTGGGAGGAGCCGGTTTCTATCTTATCCCAAATCTGCCTGATTGGGCGCACTTCAATATTTCTGAAACCGCGCAACTCCTGGCTTCGAGCAACACGATCTATCCTAATCCCAAAAATCTTTATATCCGTTTGCTCTCCGAAACCGGCATTTTCGGCTTTTGGGCACTTCTGACTTTTTATCTCTTTCTGCTAGGCAAAAGTTTGTATTTGACGCGCCACTCATCACCTTTCCTACGCTTTGTAGGCGTTGGAGGCCTGTTTGGTTGTCTTACCATTATTGGCCTTGGTTTCACTCTTGATTCACTGGCGAACCCAATGATCTGGTTTACGCCGGGCTTGCTGATGGGAGTGGCCGAAAATATTGCCGAGCAGGCAGCAGCGCATTCTTCCATCTCAACCGAACAAAGATAAGGCAAAAACTGCCACGCCCCGTTACTTTGCGCCTATCCGCCGAGGAATTGAGCCCAACTATATTGCCCTTTTAGTTGGTTTGTGGAGTCGTTGGCAGAGAAGATCGGTGTTCTTTGCTGTATAACGGCAATGCGCCCATTACAAATTTTTTAAGGTCTTCTAGAGGCTTGAAAATCAAGTATGATAAGATCATCATGCGCACGTCTGATTTTCCTTACCTGTCCGATTGGTTCGCCATTTCCTTGCGCTGGCTGACTCTCCTCGCAGCGGTAATTTCGCTTGCCTGGGACAATAAATTGCTTGCGCCGGCAAACCTGATTCTGATTTTGCTGTTAATATGGAACCTGGCGCTGACGTTACTGGCGGCTCTGAACATTCGTCTCTCATATCATCGTTACTTGTGTGTTGGCTTTGATTTTGTGGCGGTTTCAATACATTTTGCCATTTTCGGCGGCTTTGCCACTTCGCTTTGGTGGTTGGGTATCTTGCCGATCATCACCGCATCGCTCTACTTTGAGTGGCGTGGCATGTCGGTGGCCGCTTTGCTGGTTATTCTGCTTCAGACCCTCATTACGCTCTTCCATTTCCCCTCGCCGTATGCTTTGCTCTTTCCGGCGGGGGCTGCCGTTCTGCTGCTTCTCGGCGGCTTGTTGTTTGCCTTTGTCAGCACACGCCTTTATCAGATTCTGCGCCAGAATTATCAGGCCCGGCTGGAAGCCCAGGCGCAAAAACGGCGCATCGAACAGGACCGTATCCGCGCCATTTATCGCTTGACCTCCACCCTGGCAAGCACCCTGAATTATCAACGCGTCCTCGATTCAGTGCTGGACCTGAGTCTGAGCATCGTCAATACCGACCCTGAAAGCCCCGCCGATGACCGTCTCATCAGCATCGTGATGCTCTTCTCCACAAACGGCAGCCTAGAAATCGCTTCGGCTCGACGTCTAACTCCGGCCGATGAACGCGTTGTTTTGCCCGGCAAGAGCGGCGCCGTCGGTCAGGCCATTGAGGAAGACCGTCCGATAATTGTGAAGGATGTCAAAGGAGACCCCGAAATAAGCCATCTGATCACCCTGCGTAACTGCCAAGAAGTGTACTGTTTTCCCTTGCGCAGCGGGCTCAACGCCTATGGTGTTCTGCTGTTCGGTCATCCCCAAGCCGGTTACTTTACCCCTGATCGCCGCGAAACACTCGATATCCTTGGCCGGCAGGCCATTTTTGCCATCCAGAACGCTCGTCTCTACCAGGATTTACTTGATGAACGCGACCGAATCGTAGAAGCACAGGAAGAGGCGCGCAAGAAACTGGCGCGTGACCTGCACGACGGCCCGACACAGTCGGTATCGGCAATTGCCATGCGCATCAACTTGGTTCAGCGCATACTCTCCCGCGATCTCCCGGCGGCGCGCGAAGAACTCAACCGCATCGAAGACCTGGCCCGCCGCACCACTAAGGAAATCCGCCACATGCTTTTTACCCTGCGTCCGCTTGTGCTGGAAAGTCAGGGCTTATCTGCTGCTCTGAAATCCATGGCTGAAAAAATTAGGGAAACCTACTCGCAAGATGTCCAAATTCAGGTGGACGAGAAAGCGATAGAACACCTGGAAATGGGCAAGCAGGGTGTCGTCTTCTACATCGTGGAGGAGGCGGTCAATAATGCCCGCAAGCATGCCAAAGCCGCCCACATTTGGGTACGTCTTCTGCCATTTGGCAACGACATGCTCCGCCTCGAAATCCAGGATGACGGCGTGGGTTTCGACGTGGAGGCCGTCACCCGCGCCTATGACCAGCGCGGCAGCCTCGGCATGGTCAACCTGCGCGAGCGCACCGAACTGGTCAACGGCGTCCTCAACATCAAATCTGTCCCCGGCAAGGGGACGCTGGTACAGGTCTATATTCCCCTCTCCGAAGAAGCCGCCGACCGTTTGCATCACGGCGCAAAAAAGTAACCTCTGCTATGCCTCTTGCTCAGGGATTGTATTATTGTGCACACGAAGGAAGCGACCGCTCGAGGCCGCCGATGATTCTTCTGCATGGAGCAGGGGCCGATTGTCTCATTTGGCCGCCCCAAATCCGCCGTCTGGCCGGTGTACGCGTCTTTGCCCTCGACCTGCCCGGCCACGGCAAATCGAGCGGGCCGGGGCGGCAGTCGGTGGAAGATTACGCCCGCGCCGTTGTCGACTGGATGGATGCCGTCGGCCTGTGGCGGGCGTTTTTTGTCGGTCACTCGATGGGCGGCGCGGTTGCGCTCACTCTGGCCCTCGATTCTCTGGAACGAACTGCCGGCCTGGGGCTGATTTCCACCGGCGCGCGCCTGCCGCTCCCGACGGCTATTCTGGAAAACGCCGCCAGCCCCTCCACCATCTCTTTTGTGGTGCAAAAATTGCACGGCCTGACCTGCGGGCCGCAGACTCCGCCCGCCCTGGCCGAGCAAAGTTTGAAACGTCTGACGGCCATCCGTCCGACCTTGCTCTACGCCGACCTGCTCGCCTGCGACCGCTTCGACGTGACCGGCCGCCTCGCCTCTCTTCGGACCCCGACGCTGGTGGTCTGCGGAACGGAGGACAAGCTGACCCCGCTGCGTTATTCGTCTGCGCTGGCCGCATCCATCCCCGGCGCGGCGCTCCAGACGATAGATGGCGCGGGTCATCTGGTGATGCTCGAACAGCCGGCCCGCGTGGCAAAGTTGCTTTCTGTATTTTTGGCCACTCTCCCCTACACCTCTGGCGCATAAATCTGAAATGCAGGGCGGGATTCTTTCCCGCCGCTTCTTTTGCTGCATTGCCATTCCCCATGCTCTCTTCTGATGGGAGAAGAGAGACAGTGGAAGAATTTCGGCTCAGGATGAGGGTAGTTGCAAAACTTCTCTCAAAATGGGAATCGCATTTTGCAGCGCCCGGGCGCGGTGACTGAGGCGGTTCTTCTCTCTGGCCTCCAGTTCTGCCATTGTGCGGCCCAGTTCGGGCAGGTAAAAGAGCGGGTCGTAGCCAAAGCCTCCTGTGCCGCGTTCTTCGGGCAAGATCTCCCCCTCACACACGCCAAAAGCCGATCGAACTTCTCCGTTGGGAAGGGCAAGGACAACGGTGGCACGGAAACGCGCCGTCCACGGGCGCGGCTTGCCCTGCAATTGTTCGAGCAGGTAGCGGCGGCGGCTGGCCTCGGTGGAGGGCTGCGGCCCAAAGCGGTTGGAGTGCAGGCCGGGGCGTCCGCCTAGCGCGTCCACTTCGAGACCGGAATCATCGGCCAGGGAGGGCAGACCGCTCGCCGCAGCGAAGGCCAGCGCCTTTTTGGCCGCGTTCTCGGCGTAGGTGCGGCCGTCTTCGGGGACTTCCAGCATCAGCCCGATATCGGCGGGGGTGAGCAGGTCAAGCGGCAAGCCGGCAAGAATGTCCTTGATTTCGACGACTTTGCCTTTGTTGTTGGTGGCAATCAGCAGTTTTTTCATGGACGTCCTTTGCAAAGGATCAATTGGATTCGAGCCGCGTCAGCGCCCAGCGGGCGTGTTCGGCCAATAGTTCGTCTTCGCCGGCGGCAAACGCTTCGAGCAAGGGCCGCGCTGTCTGCAGGCGCAGGTTGCCGGCCGCCGTTATCACATTGCGCAAATATCCCCTCCGCCGGGCGCGCTGGATGGGGCTTTCACGGAATTTGCGATTAAATTCTTGCGATGTGAGGGCCAAGGCTTCCAGCAGGTCTGGCGCAGGGATGCCTTCGCGGGGGGCAAAGGCAGGCTCGGGGTCCTGCTGCGGGCGGTGATTCCACGGGCAGACGGCCTGACATACGTCACAGCCGAAGACCCAGTTCCCTATCTGCGGGCGCAGGCCGGGCGGGATGCCGCTTTTGTTCTCGATGGTCAGGTAGGAGATGCAGCGGCTGGCGTCCAGCGTCCGGTCGGGGAGAATACAGCCGGTGGGGCAGGCTTCGATGCAGCGCCGGCAATTGCCGCAGCGGTCGGCCTCGAAGGGAGGGTCGGGGTCGAGTTCGATGCCCAGCAGGAGTTCGCCCAGGAAGAAATACGAGCCGAGGCGGGGGTGGATGAGACAGGTGTTCTTGCCAATCCAGCCCAGACCGGCGCGCTGGGCGAGGTCGCGCTCGAGCACGGGGCCGGTATCGGTGTAGATACGGTGCGGGACGGGTGAGGCGGTTTCTCGCTCGATGAAGTGTACCAGGGCGGCGAGTTTTTCGGGCAGGACGAGGTGGTAGTCGCGGCCCCAGGCGTAGGCGGCGACGCGTCCGGTTGGCGCGTCTGCCGGGGAGGGCGCGGCAGACTTCGGGTCCGCGTAACGCAGCGCAACGACGATGATGGACTTGCATTCGGGGAAGACCAGACGCGGGTCGGCGCGGCGCGGGTCTTCCAGGTATTTCATGGACGCGTGCCGCCCCATCGCCAGCCAGTTTTGGTAAGCCGGCCAATGGGGCGGAGGGTCGGGGGTGGTAATGCCCGCCAGGTCGAAGCCGAGACGCAGGGCTTCCTGTTTGACGCGTCGGGCGAGGGACATCTTAGGGCGAGGGGGTGCCGGGGACGCGGAAGAGAACCCAGAATTCGGGGCCGAAGAAGAAGCCCTTGTCGTTCTGCAGGCGGAAGACGACTCCGTAGCCGTCCGGCTTGGTGGGGGCGGTCATGGTCACCGAGAGGTCCACCGTCTCGCCGGGGAGGACGGTTTCGGGGAAGTTGACCGGGCCGGGCGGGGTGAGGACGCCGTTCTTGCCGTTGTCGCTCATGTAACTGAAGACGACTTTGTAGGAGGTCGTCCAGGTGCAGGGGCCGAGGTTCTTGAAACGCCAGGTCTTGACGAAGGTGGAACCGGCGGGGACTTCGGAATAGTCGGGGATGGTGATGTCGTCCACGAACAGGGCGTTGTCGCAGGAGGCGCTTTGTGTGCGGACGGGGGTGTTGAGCGTCAGCGGCGTGTTGGTGGCCGCGCCGGGGGTGAAGGTGGGGCTGATGAGCGGCGTGTTGGTCGGCTGGGGGATGGGGGTATCCTGCGGGGTGGGCGAGGCTGCCGGGGTGGGGGAGGCGGCCAGGGCGGTTTGCGTCTGGGCGACAATCAGCGTCTCGGCGGCCTGGGTGTAGAAGAGCGCCGGGTCGGGCGTGGCACCGCCCAGGTTGCAGGACGTCAGCGACAGAAGAGCCAGCAGAGCGGCCAGCGGGATGATTTTGTATAAACGAGTCATTCGTTCCTCCTTAACGATTGTGCCTTGCGTCTGAGGGAGATGGGGCGCGGCTGAAGGTCATTATAACAGAATCAAATTCGCCAAAATCGGCAGGGCGCCACCCCGAAGGTCATGGATTTGGTTCCAGCATCTTCAGGATTTGGGCAGATTGCTCCGCTGTGGCCGGGCGGGGCAGACCGTCCACAATGACGACAGGCAACCAGGCATAATCCAGCAAGCCGTTGCGGTCTACCCGCAAGTTCAGGATGACCGAACGGTTTTCGGGCATGTCGAAGTCGTCGAAGACGAAGTTGCCCAGGCTGTAGGCGAACAGCGCGCCGTGATATTTTTCGATATGCTGAAGCAGGTGCGGGTGCGAGCCGATGACTGCCGCCGCGCCCGCCTCGGCCGCGGCGACGGAGAGTTCGCGCTGGTAGCGGACGGGCAATTCGTTGCCTTCGTAGCCGAAGTGCATGAAGACGATGACCACATCGGCCTGCTGACGGGCAGCGCTGACCCCGGCTTGGATGGCTTGCGGTTCAGCCCAGGCGATTCCCGGCAATTCGGCGGTGGCGATCCAGGTGCGGGTGTCGAAGCCGCGATATTCGCGAGGCACATCCACGTAAGAGAGGAAGGCAATGCGGACGCCGTTCTTTTCGAGGAAGAGCGGGCCTGCGGCCTGGCCAAGCGGGCCAAAGCCGAGGGTGGCAATGCCTTGTTCGGCAAGCAGGTGCAGCGTTTGGGCAATGCCTTCTTGCCCGTAATCGAGGGCGTGATTGTTGCCCAGCACGGCGATGTCGAAACCGGCCAGGCCCAACGCTTGGGCGCTGAGGGGCGGGGCGGCAAAGGTGTAAGATTTGGGCTGCGGGCGGCCGCGGTCGGTGATGGCGCATTCCAGGTTGCCGGCGAGGATGTCGGCCTCGGCAAAGAGGCTCTGCACTTCGGCAAAGACGATCTGCGGGCCTTCGGCCAAGATGCGCTCGCCGACGGTGCGCGCCAGCATGATGTCGCCGACGGCCATGATGGAGACGGGGGAGGGTTCGGGGGTGGCGGTGGCGGTCGGCGTGGGCGAGGGCGTCAGGGTCGGCGTGGATGTGGGGGAGGCGGTGGCCGTGGGGAGGGCGGTATCCGTCGGCGTGGGGTGGATGCCGCCCCAAAGAGGGCTGGACTGCGCCTGCGCAGCGCAAGCGGTGAGCAAAATCAGCACAAGGGAAACCGATAAAGGGCGCAATCGCTTCATAGCGGGCTGTTATAACACAGGTTAGGTTTTCCTGCTACCGAGGCGCGCCCGATCTTTCCATGCCGCCAGGCCGAGCAGCGCGCCGACCAGGTCAACGGCCAGGTCGAAGAGTTCGGCGTCCCAGCCGGGCCAGAAGCGGCGCGTGAGCAGTTGCAAGGCTTCGTGAAGCAGACCGATGAGCAGGCAAGCGCCGAGGAGCCGGACGGTCTTTTGGGGGGGTGAGCGGCATGATCCAGACGGCGAGCAGAAAAGCCAGCACGGCGTAGAGCAGGCCGTGCATGAGAACATGCATCCAGGCGGGGGCAAAGAGCCGGTCGAAGAGCGCGCCGAACGCGGGCCAGCGCTGGGCGAGAAAGGCCATCGGGTAGAGAATGCCGAGGAGCCAGAGCAGGGTCAGGGTCCGGAAAACGGAGCGGCGCATGGGAGAAAAAAGGCCGGGACGCGAGCAGGCGCGTCCCGGCTTTTGAACGAATGAGGCTGATTATTCTTCCGGATGCGCGCCGGCCATCCACAGGCCGAGTTGTTCGCGGGTGACTTTGTTGGCGTCCACGGTGGCGACAATCTGGCCGCGATACATGACGGCAATGCGGTCGGAGAGGGCCATGATTTCGTCCAGTTCGGCCGAGATGAGCAGGACGCCCAGGCCGCGGTCGCGCATGGTGACGATTTCCTGGTGGATGTACTCGATGGAGCCAACATCGAGGCCACGCGTGGGCTGGTTGGCGATGAGCAGGTTGATGTTGTGGCTGAGTTCGCGGGCGACGATGACTTTTTGCTGGTTGCCGCCCGAAAGTTTGCCAACGTTCACATGTGGCGAGGGGGTGCGGATGTCGAAGTCTTCGATGAGTTTGCGGGCGTTGGCATCTATTGCGGCAGGCTGCATGACCCCGTGTTTGCCAAACGGCTCACGGTAGTAGGTGTTGAGGATGAGGTTGTCGCTCACGGGGTAGGAGAGGACCAGGCCGTGCCGCTGGCGGTCTTCGGGGATGTGCGCCATGCCGGTTTCGGTGAGCGGACGGGGAGGCTGTCCGGTCATGTCTTTGCCGCTGAACCACATCTTGCCCCCGGCGGTGGGACGCAGGCCGGTGAGGGCTTCGACGAGTTCGGTCTGACCGTTGCCCTGCACGCCGGCGATGCCGAGGATTTCCCCGGCGCGGACTTCAAAGGAGACGCCGCGCACGGTTTCCAGGCCGCGCCAGTCGTGGACGCGCAGTCCCTCGACCTTGAGGACCTGATCGCCGGGCTGGGCGGGCGCTTTCTCGACCTTGAGAATGACTTCGCGTCCGACCATCATGGCGGCCAGCCTGTGTTCATCAGTTTCCTGCGGGACGGTGGTGCCGACTACCTTGCCGCCGCGCATGACGGTGATGCGGTCGGCGATGGCCAGCACTTCCTTAAGTTTGTGGGTGATGAAGATAATCGAAACGCCGCGCTCGGTCAGTTCGTGGATGATGCGGAACAGTTCTTCGACTTCCTGGGGAGTGAGGACGGCGGTCGGCTCATCGAGGATGAGGATATTGGCCTTGCGGTAGAGGGTCTTGATGATTTCGACGCGCTGTTGAATACCGACCGGCAGTTGACCGACGATGGCGTTGGGGTCAATTTCGAGACCGTATTGTTTGGAGAGGGCGTCAATCTGCTTGATGACGGCTTTCATGTCGAGGATGCCGTAGCGCGTGGTCTCGTCGCCGAGGATGATGTTTTCGGCCACGTTGAAGACCGGGACAAGCATGAAGTGCTGATGCACCATGCCGATTCCGGCCTGAATGGAGTCTTTGGGGGAGTGGATGACAATCGGCTGTCCGTTGACGCGAATTTCGCCCGAATCCGGCCGATAGAGGCCGTAGAGGATGTTCATCAGCGTGGTCTTGCCGGCGCCGTTTTCGCCCAGCAGGGCATGGACTTCGCCCTTGCGCAAGTCAAAGTCCACATGGTCGTTGGCCAGCACGCCGGGGAACTGTTTGGTGATGCCTTTTGCTTCCAGGATAACAGGTTGTTCGGTCATGGCGGCCTCCTATTTCTCGTATGGCTGGCCGTCGGCAGCGGGCGGAATGGTCTTGCCGATGATGCCGGTGAGGATAATCATGGTGAGGATGTAAGGCGTGAGACCGACCACGTAAGAATTTTGCAGGATGGCGAATTGCGCCGGGATGACATCGCGGAAGACCTGCATGTTGATTTGCAGGGCCTGCGCCGCGCCGAAGACAAGCGAAGCCGCCCAGGCGCCGATGGGAGTCCAGTTGCCGAAAATCATCGCCGCCAGAGAGATGAAGCCGCGCCCGTTGGTCATGATCGGTTCAAAAGAGGGGACAGATTCGAGGGTGAAGTAGGCTCCGGCAAGACCGGCCATCACACCGCCGATGATGACGTTCCAGTAGCGCATGCGCTCAACGCTGATGCCGAGCGTATCGGCGGCGCGGGGGTGTTCGCCTACGGCGCGGGTGCGCAGTCCCCAGCGGGTCTTGAAGAGAATGAAGTGGCTGAAGAAGACCAGCAGGATGGCAAGGATGGCAATCGGCTTTTGGTCAAACAATTTGCCTGTGGCATTGACCAAAATTTGGCAGCCTTCACTCCCACCGGTGGCATTGCAGATAGCCGCGACGGCTTCCTGGATGGGAATGTGGATGATGGGCAAAGTCCCCGGCGCATGAGGCACGTTGCCGCCGAAGATGCTTCCTTTCTCGAAGAACAACTGGCGGTTGAGAAAACCGGTAATGCCAACGGCCATGATGTTGATGACCGTCCCGCCGATAATCTGGTCAACTTTGAAGGTGATGGACAGCACGGCATGCAGAAGCGACATGAGGACGCTGCTCAGAATGGCCACTAGCACGCCGACAATCAGACTCGGCATGGGGGGAAAGCCGAAGATAGTGTTCATGTAAATAGCGCCCAGCCAGCCAAAGAAAGCCGCCGTCAACATCATCCCTTCGATGCCGATGTTGACCACGCCGGAGCGTTCACAGTAGATGCCGGAAAGGGCTCCCAGGGTAAGCGGGGTGGCTACGCCGATGGTGGTGGCCAACATGCTGGCAATGATGAGGATGGGATGCTGTTTGACAGTGCCAACCAGCACCACCGCGCCGAAGAGGATTGCGATGATGAGCAGAATGAAGCCAAAACGTTTCCAGTCCATACGGTTACTCCTAGCCGCCCCAGCCGCGGGTCAACACCACCCGCTCGCTGCGGGTGCGGATGCGGTAAATGTAACGGATGATGGCGTCGGCGGCCACAAAGAGCAGAATCAGCGCTTGAATGACAGAAATTACATCCACCGGAATTTGGGTCATGAACTGCATATAGGTCGCGCCGTTCTTCATCGCGCCGAACAAAATCGAAGCCAGAATGACACCCAGCGGATGGGTCTTGCCCAACAGTGCAATTGCAATGGCATCGAAGCCGTACCCAATGGAGAAACCGAGTTCGTGGCGGTAATTCAGACCGGTGACTTCGATGGTCCCGGCCAGACCGGCCAGCAGACCCGAAAGGGCCATAGTCAGGATGATGGTGCGTTTAACGTTGATGCCGGCGTATTTTGCCGCATCGGGGTTTGAGCCGACGGTGCGGATTTCGAAGCCAAGCGAGGTTTTCCAGAGCAGGAACCAGATAAGCAAGGCCATGAGCAGGGCGAGAACGAATCCCCAATGGATGCGGAAGCCATCGAAGAGCGGCGGAATGCGGGCGCTGGCTGCGATTTCGGGCGTGCGGGCAATCACGTTCTGCGGATTGGGGTCCTTCATCGGGCCATTCAGCAGGTAAGAAGTGATGTTGAGGGCAATGTAGTTCATCATGATGGTGTTGATGACTTCATGCCCACCGGTGTAGGCTTTGAGCGCGCCGGGGATGGAGGCCCAAAGCGCGCCTGCCAACGCGCCCAGGCCAATCGCCAGAAAGACATGAATAATTGCAGGCAAATCGAAGCCCAGCCATTCCGGCAAGGCGTAGCCAATCAAAGAGGCAGTCACTGCGCCGAGCGCCAGTTGCCCCTCTGCGCCGATGTTGAACAGCCCGCCCTTGAAAGCCAGCGCAACGGCCAGGCCGGCGAAAATATATGGGGTAGCCCATACCGCCGTTTCGCTCATGGCTTTTGCGCTTCCAAACGCGCCCTGAAACAGACCGATATAGGCGGCAATAGGGTTTCCCCCTACTGCCAGGATAACCAGCCCTCCCACGACAACCGCCGTGAGAACTGCCAGGAGGGGCACAAGCAAAGAATCCACCGAGGTGGAAAGAGCCTTTTTCAGGAAAGAGAGCATTTTGGAGCGTAGCATTTAGACCTTGATGTACGTAACCAAATGGCAAGAGATTCATAAAACAGGGGAAAGGAAAATTTCCTTTCCCCTGTTTTTGTTTCAGAATGCAGCCGATTACGGCTTGACGGGCGGAACGTTGGTCTGCAGTTCGCCGCTCAGCAGCATGGCGTTGATTTCTTCCATGCGGGCCTTGACCTCGGCAGGTACTTCGTTTTCCAGGTCATGATACGGAGCATAGCCCGCTTTGCCCATGTAGTTGCCGGCCGGGAAGGCCGCGCCGCCCTTCTGGGCGTCTTTGGCCATGGCAATCAGTTCGGCAACGCCGGGGGTGATGAGTTTCATGGCGCTGGAGAGCAGGCGGGGAGCCGCCTCGGGCAGGGTGTAATACTGGTCGGTATCCACGCCGATGGCATAGACGCCGCGCTTGGCCGCTTCGGTGACTGCGCCGTTGCCGGTCTTGCCGCCTGCGCCGAAGATTACATCCACGCCGTTGTCAATCATGGAGGCCGCCGTCTGGGCGCCCCATTCGGGGTCAACGAAGGTCTTGTCGAAGCCGACGTCATTGTGATAGACCACGAAGACTTCCACGTTCGGGTTGATGTAAGCCGCGCCGGCGCGATAGCCTTCGCCGAAGCGCCAGACGGGCGGGACGGCGTCGGTGCCGCAGATGGAACCGATCTTGCCGGTCTTGGTCATCATGGCTGCCAGAGCGCCCACCAGGAAGCCAGCCTGGTCTTCGGGGAAGTTGAGGCCGGCGTAGTTCGCCAGGTCATTGGTGGTGTCATCATCATACGGCCAGGCCTGGAACTGGTCAACGCCGATGAAATAGACGTTCGGATACTGCTTCGCCGCAGCATAGGTCGCCTCGCCCAGGGCAAAACCGACGGTGACAATAGCATCATAGCCGGCATCGGCAAAGGTAGAAATGTTCTTGGCATAGTCTTTGGCGTCGGTGGTCTCGATGTACTGTACCCAGTCGGCAACCTTGTCTTTCTTGGCCTGTTGCAGGCCTTCCCAGGCGGACTGGTTGAACGACTTGTCATCAATCTTGCCAACGTCGGTCACCATGCCGACGCAGAAGACTTCTGCCTTGGTGCAGTCGGGCGCGGTAGGGGTGCAGGCCGGCATGAGCATCGCGGCCAGGACTAAAACAGCAATTACAGCATAGAGTTTTTTCATTTCTTTCTTCTCCTCAAGATATTAAGAGTTTAGTGATGTTGAGAATTATCGAATCAAATAAATTTGATTTTTTCCGATCGGCCACCTCCTCCATACTGAAGAGAATTCAGCGCCCCTGTTCAAATTAGTATACAGCCTCTTGAATCTTTTCGCAAGACCATGCGCTTTGAAACAGGAGACTTACTGCTCACAATTTCGATAGACAAAAGTCACAATTCTGCGTTGTTCGGACCTTTGTCCTGTCAACCGCTAACCTTGGCCTCGCCGCGCCGAACGCCCATAATGGAGAGAAAGGCCAGCAGCATGAACAGAGGGGCAACAAGCATGATGTTGTTGTAATTTTTGCCTGTGAGTTGCACAATCCAGCCGTTGATGTTGGGGCCGGCAATGGCTGCCAGGGTGGAGAAAAGATAGTAAAGCCCGGTGTAGGTTCCGATGCGGGCGTCTTCGACCATATCTACCACCATGGGCAGGGAATTGATGTTGATGAGCGACCAAGCAATGCCTGCTGTCATCAGGAACAGGCTGATGACCGGGATGGCGCCCAGGATGGGCAGTTTGGTCAACTGGATGGTCAGAACTCCGGCCGGCAGGAAGAACATGGCGGCAATCAACCCGCCCAGCAGGGCAATCCCAAGCATGATGGTCCGGCGGCGTCCGAATTTGCCGCCGATGAAACCGGCTACCAGGGCGAACAGCACAAAGAACAGCGACATGTGCCCGAGAAGGCGCGCCCCGTCGGCCTCGTTCATGCCAAGATGGTTGACCGCATACAGCGTGAAGAAGGCTTCGATGGCATTGTACCCCACGAACCAGGCAAAGATAGCCAGGAACAGGCGCAGAGCGCTTTTATCTTTGTCCTGGATGGGCTCCCGCGCCATGTAGTAAGCGTAGAAACCGATGAACCAAATCAGTCCCAATACGACAATCAGGCCAACATAGGACGGGATGCCGATTTCTGAGCCGATTGTCCTGGTTTCGGGGACAAGAGAGGCCAGGAGAACTCCTGCGAGAAACGCTCCAAGCAGGCTGAACAGCAGGACAGACATCCGCTCGCCCATGAACTTTATGAAGCCAGAGAAAGTGCTGGCGTTCTCTGTTTGCTGAGCGACAATGTCCTTTGGCTCCTTGATGAAGATAAAAACCAGCAAAGCGGCCAGAATGACCAGCCCCGAACCCAGCCAGAAGGGGAAGGCCGGATTCATCTTGTAGAGCGCAGAGCCGCCCAGGAAGGAGATGATGGCGCCAATGCCGCCCATGAAGTTGATGATGCCGTTAGCCTGTGAGCGCTTTGAGGAGGGGGTGATGTCGGGCATCAGCGCCACGACCGGCGTGCGCCAAAAGGCCATGCTGAGAATCAGGGTGGTAGTGCAGGCCACAAACAGCGGCAGGACGGCGGCCAGCGGGATCAAGCCGAAGGCGAGCGCTCCAATCGGCGCGCCAATCAGGATGAATGGCATGCGCCGTCCGATGGGCGTGCGCAGACGGTCTGACCAGGCGCCGACCGGCGGCTGGATGAACAGGGCGGCGATGTTGTCCAGCGTCATGAAGAAGCCGATGAAGGCAGGTTCAATGTTGAACTTCTGCGCCAGAAAAATCGGCACGAAGGCGTTATAGACCCCCCAGATGACGCTGACTCCAAAGAAGCCAAAGCCGAGCAGGAATATCTTGCCGTAATTGAAGTTTTTCATCTGTGATTCTCCTTCTTGATGTTTTGTAGGAATTTTCGGTCTTCCTCGCTCAAGGGAGCGTTTTCCAGTAAATCGGGACGTCTGGCAAGTGTGCGCGCCAGCGACTGTTCCCGCCGCCAGCGGGCGATTTTGGCATGGTCACCGGAGAGCAGAACATCGGGTACTCTCCAGCCGCGGAATTCCGGGGGACGGGTGTAGTGGGGGTATTCGAGCAGACCGGAGGCGTGCGAGTCGTCCACCGCGCCATCGGGGTCGCCCAGCACGCCGGGGAGCAGGCGCGCCACTGCGTCGATGAGAATGAGCGCCGGCAGTTCGCCGCCGGTCAGCACGTAATCGCCAATGGAGATTTCGTCCGTGACGAGATGCTCGCGGATGCGTTCGTCAACGCCCTCGTAGCGGCCGCAGAGCAGGGCAATGCGCGGCAGGCAAGACAACTCAAAGGCAATGGATTGATGGAAGACGCGTCCCTGAGGGGTGAGCAGAATCAACGGTACGCCGGAGGCAGGTCCGAGCACCGCCTCGACCGCGGCGAAGACCGGCTCTGGTTTCATGACCATGCCGCCGCCTCCGCCGTAGGGGAGATCATCGGTGACGCGGTGTTTCCCTTCGGCCCAGTCGCGGATGTTATGGACGCGCACATCAATCAGCCCGCGCTGACGGGCGCGCTGAAGAATACTGCTTTCGAGGTAAGGGGGAAAAACTTCGGGCAGGAGTGTGAAGATGTCAAACTCCATACGCCCATTCTAGCCGTAAGTGAGATGTCTGACAAGAGGGGTTGACGCTCTTTTGAATAGAATGGTAAGATGAACTCATGTATTTGAGAGGATCGAGTTGGAATTTACGCCAGAGACGGCGGCGGGTGAATTGGTTCCTCGTCGCCGTTCTAATCGTTTTGATTTTGATTGTCAGTTATCTCAACCGTTTCATCATTCCTACGGTGGAGCCTCCTTTTCTGCCTTCTGCTACCCCTACCCGCGTTCCGGAGTCGTATCTGACGGAGGCGGAGGCACTGGCCGCCGAAGGGAAATTCGCCAAGGCGATTGACCTCTACACGGAAGCGATTCTCCTTACCCCGAATAACGCCTCTCTTTATATTGACCTTGCCCGCCTTCAGGTCTTTGCCGGGCGCTATGACGAGGCACTGGTCAATGCAAGCAATGCGCTGCTGCTCAACCCCGATAATTCGATGGCCTATGCAGTGCGCGCTTGGGCGTTGACTCGCAAGGGCGATTTGAACGAAGCCAATCAGGTCATTCAGGAAGCGTTGCGCATTGACCCGGCCAACGGCATTGCCCACGCCTATTACGCCATCCTTCTCGGAAATATGTTTGAGCAGGATGCCGGCCCTTATGTGGACCCCATCACAGATGCCATCGAGGAGTCGAATACTGCTCTGGCGCTCGCCCCCGGCACGCTGGAGGCGCATTGGGCGCGCGGCTATATCCTTTACATTACCGGCAATGCAGAACTGGCCATCGAGCAGTATCGCAAGGCAATTGAGATTAATCCCAATATTTCCCAACTTCACCTTGAATTGGGAATAGCCTACCGCTCCATTGACCAGATTGATATGGCGCTCGAAGAATACAATCTGGCGAATACGCTAAACCCCTCCGACCCGCTGCCCGACTTGTACAGTTCACGTGCGGTCGCGGCGCTGGGCAAATACGCCCAGGCGGTTCAATATGCCGAAACCGCTCTCAACGATGCTCCGACCGATGCGTATCTGCGCGGCAATTATGCGTACATGCTCTACAAGCAGGGAGATTGGGCGTCTGCCGTTCGGCAGTTTGACCTCGTTGTCAACGGCGGGCAGACCGAGGATGGACAGGTCATCGAGCCGCTGCCCATCAGCAAAGATGACTGGGTGGCTCGTTATTACTATGCCTACGTCATCCTGCTGGCCGAATTGGGACGCTGCAGTGATGTGTTGACCGTGAGCCAGACCATTTTGGGCGCTTTGCCGGGGAATGAATATGCCGTTTACAATACCAACTATGCTCTCGGCAAATGTAATGCCGGAACCCCGGCTGTTCCAACTGCCGCGCCGCAAAGCGCGCCTACTCCCACCCCATGAAAATCACCCGCCGCCGTTCGCTTTTCTATCAGCGCCGGTATACCAACCTTTACCGTCTGTTTGGATTGCTTGCCCTCATCAGCCTCTCAGTCTATTTCGCTGCCGGGCTGAGGAGCGGCGCGGTTCACAATCCCTTTGCCCCCACGCCCACCTCCACGCGCGCCGTCAATTCCTGGCGGCTCGAAGGAGATGCATTCTTCGATGCCGGGGACCTGAATGCTGCCATTCGCGCTTATCAGCAGGCGCTGGTTGTGGAGCCGAACAATGCCGATATTCTGGCCGACATGGCGCGCATCCAGGCTTATTCTTCCCGTCTGCTCACCTCCGACTCCGACCGCCTGGCGCGGCTGGAAGAAGCGCTGGCTTCGGCTAAGAAGGCAGTGACTCTGGCTCCCGAAGATACGCGTGTGCTGGCTATCTATGCCTTTGTCCTCGACTGGTATGGCACGCACCCGCTGGTGACCGAGCCGCAGAAATATCTCAATCTGGGCGAACAGCAAGCCTTGCGCGCCCTTTCTCTAGATTCCAAAAATGCCCTGGCGCTGGCGTTTTATGCCGAAATTTTGATTGACCAGCAGAAATGGACGCAAGCCGAACAGTATATTAACCAAGCCCTCCAATATGGCTCGGACCTGATGGATGTCCATCGGGTGTATGCTTATTACCTTGAGTCTACGCTCAACTATCGCCAGGCCATCGAAGAATATCAGGCCGCCTTACAAATCAACCCTAACCTTACCTTTCTTTACATCTCCATTGGACAGAACTACCGCACTTTGGCCCTCCGTAGCACATCGCCGGCTCAGCAAAAGGCGCTCTATGAGCAGGCGCTGGATAGTTTCGAGAAAGCCGTCCGCCTCAACGAACAATTAGGCATTGCCGACCCCTTGCCCTACGTTGCCATCGCCAAGACCTATGCCCAGCAAGGTGAGTTTTTTGCCGCCGCCGCCAATGCCCAGAAAGCCATCGAAATCGAACCGAGCAACCCCGACCTCTACGGCCAGTTGGGCAACATCTACAAGCGCGGCCGCAACTTCGAGACCTCCATCATAGCCCTCAAATGCGCCGTGCGCGGCTGTACCCCGGCCGAATCCTGCCAAGCGCGCAACGGTTGCGCCCCGGGCGACCCCGGTACAACGGTCGTCGGCCTGCCGCTCACGCCTGGCTCGGCCACCTATTACCTCGACTACGGCTCTGTGCTGGCGGCCTTTAGCCCGCGTTATCCCTACTACTGCAACGAAGCGGTAGATGTCCTCACTCAATTGTTGAACGCCTACGGCGACGACCCCATCATCCGCATCAACGCGCAGGATGGCCTTTCCATTTGCGCTTCGGTCATGGCCTCACAGAAAGCCACACCCACCCTCCTGCCCTTCGCGACCCCCACGCCGACGCCCTAAAGAAGCCATTTTGCCGCAAATTTCATGAATGACTCAACTTCTTCTTGATAGGGGAATTTCCACTCCGCCAGAAATGTCAGAATTCCGTTAATTTTTCCGCCTTGCTCTTGACTTTCCCATAAAAGCCATGTATCATACCGTTAGCACTCTGAAAGTATGAGTGCTAAAATGTTGCATAAAACCTTTGTGTAAGGAGGCAAATATGGCACTAAATCTCAAACCTCTCGGCAGCCGTGTCGTCGTCGAGCCGATCGAACAGGAAGAAGTCACTGCGGGCGGTATCGTTCTGCCTGAGACCGCTAAGGAAAAGCCCCAGCAGGGCAAAATCCTGGCCGTCGGCCCCGGCGACCGTGACGAGGACGGCAACCGCATCGCCCTGGATGTGAAAGTCGGCGACAAGGTTCTCTTCGCCAAATATTCCGGCACCGAGATCAAGGTGGACGGCAAAAAACTTCTCATCCTGCGCGAGAGCGACATCCTCGCCGTCATTGAGGGTTAATTTTTTCATCTGGAGGAAATAATTATGGCAGCCAAACAACTCATCTTTTCCGAAGACGCCCGCCGCCGTTTGCAGCAGGGCATTGACATCGTCGCCAATGCGGTGGCAACCACCCTCGGCCCCAAAGGCCGCAACGTGGCCCTCGACCGCAAATTCGGCTCCCCGACCATCACCCACGACGGCGTGACGGTCGCCAAGGAAATCGAACTCGAAGACCCCTTTGCCAATATGGGCGCGCAACTCCTCAAGGAGGCCGCCACCAAGACCAATGATATCGCCGGCGACGGCACCACCACCTCGACCGTCCTGGCGCACGCCATCGTCACCGAGGGCCTCAAAACCCTCGCCGCCGGCGCCAACCCGATGCGCCTGAAACTGGGCATCGAGCAGGCCGTGGACGCGGTGGTCGAATCCCTGCGCAAGATGGCGCAGAAAATCGAGACCAAGGAAGAAATCGCCTCGGTAGCCACCAACTCCGCCGCCGATCCCGAAATCGGCAACCTCATCGCCGATGTGATGGACAAAGTCGGCAAGGACGGCGTCATCACCGTCGAAGAGTCCAAGTCTCTGCAATTCGAGACCGAATACGTCGAAGGGATGCAGTTCGACCGCGGCTACATCTCGCCCTACTTCATCACCGACCCCGAACACATGGAAGCGGTCATCCAGGAACCCTATGTCCTGATTTATGACAAGAAAATCTCCGCCGCGGCCGACATCGTCCCCATCCTTGAGAAACTCGTCCAGATTGGCAAGCGCGACCTGGTCATCATCGCCGAAGACGTGGACGGCGAAGCCCTCGCCACCCTCGTCCTGAACAAGATTCGCGGCATGCTCAACGTCCTGGCTGTCAAAGCCCCTGGCTTCGGTGACCGCCGCAAGGCCATGCTCCAGGATATTGCCATCCTGACCGGTGGTCAGGTCATCTCCGAAGAGACCGGCCGCAAACTCGAAACCGCCACCATCCAGGACCTCGGGAAGGCCGAAAAGGTCGTCTCCGACAAAGACAACACCACCATCGTCGGCGGCAAGGGCGACCCGGCTCAAATCAAGGCCCGCGTCGAGCAAATCCGCGTCGAGATTGAAAAGTCCACCAGTGACTACGACAAGGAAAAACTCCAGGAACGCCTGGCCAAACTCGCCGGCGGCGTCGCCATCATCCGCGTTGGCGCGGCCACCGAGACCGAACTGAAAGAAAAGAAACACCGCGTCGAAGACGCTCTCTCTGCCACCCGCGCGGCCATTGAAGAAGGCATCGTCCCCGGCGGCGAAATCGTCTTCATCAACGCCGTCTCCGCCCTCGATAAAGTCAAGATGACCGGCGAAGACGAAGCCATCGGCGTCAACATCGTCCGCAAGGCCCTCGAGGCCCCCATCCGCAAACTGGCCGAAAACGCCGGGCAGGATGGCGCGGTCATCATCGAGAACGTCCGCCGTCTCTCGAAGGAACAGAACAACAAGCACCTTGGCTACAACGTCATCACCGGCGAATATGTGGACATGCTCAAGGCCGGCATCATTGACCCGCTGAAGGTCGTGCGCGGCGCCCTCGAGAATGCCGCTTCCATCGCCGCCATGATTCTCACCACCGAGTGCCTGATCACCGACGTCCCCGAAAAAGAAAAACCCGCGCCCATGCCTCCGGGCGGCGGAATGGATTACTAAAATCCACCCTCCGGCAGGGGCGGTCAGACGGCCGCCCCTGTTTTTTTCGGTATAATCTGACCGATGACCGCTTCCCCCCTGACCCGTCTCCTGCTCCCCCTCTTTATTATCCTCTTCCTGCTCTCCGCCTGCGGCGCGGACCCGATGCCTGCCGCCACCGAAACGGCCGTTCCCTCCCCGACGGCGACTTCCGTTCCCCTCGCCGCGCGGGTGAACGGCGAAGACATCCCGCGCGCCGAATTCGAGGCCGAACTGGCGCGTTATCAGCAGGCGCAGGCCGAACTAGGGCTGACGCTCAGCCCTGAGGAAGCCGCACAGATTGTCCTCAACGACCTGATTGACCAGACCTTGCTGGCCCAGGCCGCCGCGGCCGAAGGCTACATGGTGGACGATGCTGCATTGCAGGCGCGCCTCGATTCCCTCGCCGCCCAGGTTGGCGGAGCGGAAGCGCTCGCGGCCTGGCAGTCGGCTCATGGGTACACAGACGCAGACTTCCGCTCCGCGCTGCGCCGCCAGATGGCCGCCGCCTGGATGCGCGACCAGATCGTCGCTGCCGTCCCCGCGGCCGCCGAGCAGGTACACGTCCGGCAGATTTTGTTCTATAATGCAGAAGACGCCCAAAATGTTCTTGCCCTGCTGAAATCTGGCTGGGACTTTATGCAACTTGCCGAGCAGTACGACCCGCTGACGAAGGGCGAACTGGGTTGGTTCCCGCGCGGCTACCTGCCGCATCCCGAAATCGAAGCCGCCGCCTTTGCCCTCCGGCCGGGAGAGTACAGCCAAGTGGTACAGAGTTCAGTTGGTTATCACCTCCTTTACCTGGTCGAGCGTGACCCGGCCCGTCCGCTCTCGCCCGACGCCCTGCTGACTCTGCAGGAACATACCTTGCAGGACTGGTTGACTCAACGCCGTAATGCGAGTACGATTGAGATAGTCCCCTGACCGGGAGGAACCCATGTCTTATTTCCGACCTGCCCCTCGCAAGAAAAAAACGGGTCTCATTTGGAACATTTTGACCATTCTGATTCTTCTCGGCGTGGTTTGCGAAGTGGGGTACTTTGTCACCCTCTTCCGCAACCCGCGCTTCCCGCTGAATCCTTTCCCGCCAGCGCCTTCTCCCACCGTCTTCTACACCGATACGCCCACCATTACCCCCCTTCAACCGCCTCCTACGTGGACGGCTTCTCCGACCATCAAGCCGACCTCCACCCGTACCCGCGCCCCCTCCTGGACGCCGCGCCCGGACCAGATCACGGCTACTCGCACTCCGACAATCACAGAAACGCTGACGCCGACCGTTACCCCAACTCCCATGCCGGCTTCGGCTGAAATTACCTATGAAGCAAGCACAACTGTTCACCCTGACCTGGCTTGCAACTGGATGGGCGTCGGCGGTAATGTCCTCGGAACGGATGGCCAGCCGCTCAAATTCCAGACCATTCAACTGGGCGGCATGCTCGGCGAAACGCCGGTCAATCAGTTGAAACTGAGCGGCAGCGCCCCTGCGTATGGCGAGTCGGGGTTTGAGTTTGTGCTGGGCAATACGCCGATTGCTTCCACCCAAACGCTGTGGATTCAACTTTTCGACAATGCCGGGCAGGCACTGACGGAAAAAATCTACTTCGACACTTTCAACGATTGCGGTCAAAATCTAGTGCGAATCAATTTCCAGCGCAACCGCTAACGGCAGGGCGGGATTTATCCCGCCCGTTTTATTTTTGTCGGGGAATATGGAAAGCCGCCCTGGGGGTTCCTCTTTCGCGAACAGCCACGGGGGCTTACCCGCCCCTTCTTTGATAAGATGCCGCCCCTCTTTGTTGGCGCTACACTTCTGCCAACCAGTGCATGTACTTGGGATGGTTGCCGCGCACAACTTGATTGAAGAGCGCGCGCAAGTCGGCGGCTACGGGGCCCATCACGCCGCTTCCCACCGGACGATGATCCACCTGCGTGACGGCTGTGACCTGTGCGGCGGTGCCGGTCAGGAAAAGTTCGTCGCAGATATAGACTTCCGAACGGTCAATCGGACGTTCCACGATGGGAATGCCCAGTTCATTGCGGGCCAGTTCGATAACCGTGCGGCGGGTGATGCCTTCGAGGACATTTTCCGTCACCGGCGGGGTAATCAGCGTCCCGTCGCGGAGGATGAAAATGTTCATTGCCGACCCTTCAGCCAGGTGGCCATCTTGCGTGAGAACGAGCGCCTCGTCGTAACCTCCCAGGGCAGCGTCGGTCTTGGCCGCGCCGAGTTGACGTAGGCCCCGCTGATTTTGCCGCGTGCCGGGATGACGTTGTCGTCAATTCGCCGCCAAGAAGAAATGGTCACATGCGCCGCTGTATCGTTCTTGATGTACTGACCGAACGGCAGGGCGAAAATTGTCAATTCATCGGTCAGGTTGTGCAGGCGGACGCCAATTTGCTCATCGGCTTTGTAGGCCAGCGGGCGGATGTAAATATCCTGCCGGTAGCCGTCGGCGCGCAGCAGGTCGAGAGTCAGCGCCGTCAGGCTTTCGGGAGTATGGTCGAACTGCATGAGCAAAAGGCGGCAGGAGTGCAGAAAACGCCGAAAATGGTCGAGAGGACGAAAAACAAAGAGACGCTGTTTCTCTTCGTTCCAGTAGCCGCGCAGGCCGCCAAATACAGCCGTGCCGTAGTTGAGCGCGTGCGTGGCGACCCCGACTTTTGCCTCCGAATAGGGGACAATTTTTCCTCGGAAATACGCATGTTTGGGCAGTTCCACTGACACACCTCCTTGAAATATGAATTTAGTTGGTTATTCTCTTGCAAAAGCCGTCTGCGTTCGACGCGCTTTGCTATTATACCGCCTCTAAAAGCGTTCTAATTTCTGATGGCGGTTAACCGGCGGGCTGGCCTGTCGGTCTTCCTGTGGGGGCGCGAAGTGTTTCCGATTTTTCGTAACGGCCTACCCTCGTCTCGGAAATCATCCGCAGAGGTCGCAGATGACGCAGGTGGAGAAAAATCGGCGACATCGTACCCACAGGGTAAATGTGCGCAATGTGCGGAAAAGTTAGCGTCTTTTGCTGCGATGAACCATCCCGGCCTCATTGGGTAGACAGTTACGATTTTTCTTTGTGAACGAGTATCCGAAGGCCCGGAGCAAATCGTTTCCGGCAAAGGTTGTCGGACTCCAAACCCAATTACTCCGTGTTCTCCAGGGTGAGATGCTTGCAGCCTGTGCAAATACCCACCCCCTAATTTCTCTCCGAATGAGTCATTTTTATTGGTATAATTAGAGTACTCGTCCAGACATGGACTCGCCGCTTGAGAAACTTTCACTTGGCGGCCACGGCTTATAAAACGGAACGATTGGAAATCTCTGATACACCCGCCCAAAAAGGGTGATATTTTCGAAATCAAGTTGTCAGAACGTGAAGCGCATCGAACAGGACTGCCAATAGCGAAACTCTGATCAACTATTTTTTCACTCTCCCAACTGGCGTGAAAAAGAAGCCGGTTTTCAAGAACTAAATTTCTGCCTGCCCTGGGCGGGGTGCAGGCGCACAACTGTACAGAGAAATCTTCACAGCCGTGGCCCTCTTGCAGGCGGCCTGCGGCTGTGAGTTTTTAATGCCTACGATTACGGCGATTGAACCCCAGAAAAAGAATCCCCGGCGGGTGAACATTTACCTGGATGGGGAATTCGCCTTCGGCTTGTCCCGCATCGCGGCGGCCTGGCTGAAGGTGGGACAGCCGCTGACCCAGGAAAAAATAGACGCTCTGCAGGCGGAAGATGCCCGCGAGGCTGTGTATGAGAAGGCGCTGCATTTTCTGAGTTATCGGCCGCGCTCGATCAACGAAGTGCGCCGCAACCTGCTCAAGCACGGCTTTGACGAGACACTGGTCGAGCAGACCCTCGATCGTTTGCAGCAAAACGGTCTGCTCAATGACAAAGAATTTGCCCGCGCCTGGGTGGAAAACCGCGGCGCGTTTCGTCCGCGCAGCGCGTCGGCGTTGCGGATGGAACTGCGTCAGAAAGGCCTCGGCGACGAGGTTATCCAGTCAGCGCTGGACGAGAATGTTGACGAGGAAACCCTGGCACGCGAGGCCGCCCGAAAACAGGCCCGCCGATATGCCGGTCTGGAATGGACCGAGTTTCGCCAAAAAATGGGCGCGTTTTTAGCCCGGCGCGGTTTCTCGTATGCCATGATTGCCCCGATCATCTCTGAAATCTGGCGCGAAACCCGCCAGATGGCGGATGACGGGAGATTTGAGAATAAGGAATAACTTCTATGGGACCCATTTTGCCTTACCTGCTGGCTCTCCTGGCGCTTGTGGTGGGAGCAGTCATTGGTCTTTTCATCGGACGCTCTCAAACCGAGAATGCCCGCCGTGAGCAGCGCGAAAAAATCGAGAAGATGATTATCGAGGCCCGCGAACAGGCCAAGAGCATCGAACTTCAGGCACGCGATAATGCTTTGCGCGCCACGCAGGCCGCCGAGGCGGAAATCAACCGTCTGCGCTCGGAGTTGAATCGCGAAGAGGAGCGCCTGCAAAAGCGCCGCGCCGAACTGGACGCCCGCCTGGAGCGGCTTGAACAGCGCGAACAGGTGGTGAACAAACGCCAGAGTTCCGTGGACCGCCGCGCTAATGAAATCGAGAAACTCTATCAACAACGGATAGAAGAACTTCAACGCGTTGCCCAGATGAATACAGAAGAGGCGCGCGCCATTCTGCTGGCCGAAGTGGAAAAAGAGGCGCGCAGTGACATGGCGCGTATTATCCGGCAAATCGAAGCAGAAGCCCGCGAAGAAGGTGAGAAACGCGCCCGCAAGTTGATTGCCGACGCCATTCAGCGGGTAGGCTCGGAACACGTTGCCGAGGTAACCACTTCCATCGTTCCTCTGCCGAACGAGGAAATGAAAGGCCGCATCGTTGGCCGAAACGGGCGCAACATCCGCGCTTTTGAGCAGGCCGCCGGCGTGGATGTCATCGTGGACGATACGCCCGAGTCGGTCACCATTTCCTGCTTCGACCCGGTGCGCCGCGAAGTGGCCCGCCGCGCGCTTTCGCGCCTTATCTTGGATGGGCGCATCCACCCGGCTCACATTGAGAAAGTGCTGGATGATGAGCAGAAAGCCGTGGAGAAGATTATCGTGGAAGCAGGCGAACAGGCCGCCTTCGACGCGGGCATCTCCGGCCTGCACCCGGAAGTAATGCGCATGATGGGACGCCTGAAGTATCGCACTTCCTACGGGCAGAATCAACTGGCGCATGCCGTGGAAGTTGCCAAACTGGCCGGCATCCTGGCCGCGGAACTCGGCGCCAATGTGGACATTGCCCGTCAGGGCGGTTTCCTGCACGACATCGGCAAGGCCATGGACCACAACCAGGAAGGCACACACGCCCTGCTCGGAGCAGAATTCTGCAAACGCTACGGCGTCCATCCCCTGGTGGTCAATGCAATTGCCTCGCATCATCACGAGGTCGAACAGGAAAGCGTGGAAGCCGTGATCGCCGAAGCCGCCGACGCTATTTCGGGGGCGCGGCCGGGGGCGCGGCGCGAGGACCTCGAGGCCTACATCAAGCGCATCCGCACGCTGGAAGAGATGGCCACCTCCTTCAAAGGCGTCTCGCAGGCCTATGCCATCCAGGCCGGGCGTGAAGTGCGCATCATTGTTCGCCCGGAGGAAATTGACGACCTGGCCGCCGCCCGCCTGGCGCGCGACATCGCCAAGCAAATCGAGGAGACCATGCAGTATCCCGGTCAGATTCGGGTGACGGTGATTCGAGAGACAAGAGCAGTCGAGACGGCGAAGTAGGGGGAGAGAGGAAAGAAAAGGGAGAGTGGGAAGAGCGAGCGGAGGCTCGCTTTTTCCCTTCTTCCAGTGTGAGAGGCTTTGAGACAGGAGGAGGGTTCTAATCAAGCATAGTGTGTCGTCAGCGCGTCGTTTAAGACGAAATTATGGAGTCCTTTTGCCAAAAGGGGTAAGGCGTTTGATTTTTATATGACATAAGCAACTAATACAAGCGCCTTTTTCTGTGTCATAATATGTGTATCTTTTCACTATTTCATATTCAAATGGAGGCCATATGCCAAAAGTGACTGATGATGAAGCCCGTGAGTACCACCGTCTCAAGGGAAAACCGGGCAAAATATCTGTCGTCCCCACCAAGCCGATGGACACGCAGCGGGACCTGAGCCTGGCGTATACGCCGGGCGTCGCCGTCCCGGTGCTGGATATCGAGAAGGATCCCGAAGCGGCCTACGAGTACACCGCCAAAGGCAACCTGGTTGCTGTGCTTTCCAACGGCACAGCCATCCTCGGTCTGGGCGACCGCGGCGCGCTGGCCAGCAAGCCCGTCATGGAAGGCAAAGGTGTGCTCTTCAAGCGCTTTGCCGATGTAGACGTCTTTGACATCGAAGTAGATTCCCACGATCCCGATGAGGTCATCCGCGTCGCCAAGGCCATTGCGCCGACCTTTGGCGGCATCAACCTGGAAGACATCAAAGCGCCGGAGTGCTTCTACATCGAAGAAACGCTCAAGGAAATGCTGGACATTCCGGTCTTCCACGATGACCAGCACGGCACGGCCATCATTTCGTCTGCCGCGCTGGCCAACGCCCTCGAATTGCTGGGCAAGAAGCATGAAGAGGTCAAGATGGTCATCAACGGTGCCGGCGCTTCGGCGATTTCGTGCGCCAAACTGGCCATGCGCTGGGGTGTTCGGAAAGAAAATATCCTTATGGTAGACAGCAAAGGCGTCCTCTATAAGGGACGCACGGAGGGGATGAACAAGTACAAAGAGGAGTTTGCTGTTGACACCGATGCCCGTACCCTGGCTGATGCCGTGCGTGGCTGCGATGTGTTTCTCGGCCTCTCGGTGGCCAACGTTCTAACCCCGGAGATGGTCAAGACAATGTCTGACCGTCCTTTCATCTGCGCCATGGCCAACCCCGATCCGGAAATCAAATACGAACTGGCCAAAGAGGCGAACCCGCACGCTATTATTGCTACCGGTCGCTCGGACTATCCCAATCAGGTCAACAACGTGCTGGGCTTCCCCTTCATCTTCCGCGGCGCTTTGGACGTGCGCGCCCGTGCCATCAACGAGGAAATGAAATTTGCCGCCTCCAAAGCGCTCTATGCATTGGCGCATGAGGACGTCCCTGATTCCGTTCTGCGCGCCTATGGCGTGGAAAGTATGAAATTCGGCCCGGAATATATCATCCCCAAGCCTCTGGACCCGCGAGTCATGCTGTGGGAGTCCACTGCAGTTGCCAAAGCGGCCATGGAGACCGGCGTGGCCCGCAAGAAAGTTGACATTGATGAATACCGGGAACAACTGGCTTATCGTCAGGGCATGGGCGCCCGCGTGCGCTACTTCTTCATGAACAAGGCCAAGTCGGCCAAACCGAAGAAGCGCGTCGTCTTTGCCGAGGGCGAGGAACCCAAGATCATCCGCGCCGCCGTCCAGGTGCAGGAAGAGGGAGTGGCGACTCCCATCCTGATTGGGCGTCCGGACGTGATTCGCTCGAAAGCAGCCGAACTCTCACTGGATGTAAAGTGCGAAATTGTTGACCCGGCCAACTTCGCACGCTGTGACGAGTACGTCAAGACCTACTACGAACTGCGCGCCCGCAAGGGCATGACGCTGGCCAAGGCGCGCCGGCGCATCAGCGAACCGAACGTACTCGGCCCGCTGATGGTCAAGATGGGCGACGCGGACGCCTACGTCTCCGGCCTGACTTCCGAATACGCCGACGTAATTCGCCCGGCTTTACAAATCCACCATGCCCGCCCGGATTCCGGTTTGGTTGTCGGCGCGTACATCATGATCGTTGAAGACAAGGTCTATCTCTTCACCGATGCAACCGTCAATATCGAGCCGAGCGCTGAACAGTTGGCCGATATCGCCTCTCTGACCGCTGAGTTTGCCCGCAAAATTGAGATGGAACCGCGTGTAGCCTTCTTGTCCTTCTCCAACTTTGGCACCATTGATCACCCGTTAGTGGATAAAGTACGTAAGGCGGTTGAACTGGTCAAAACACGCTACCCAGACCTGAAAGTGGACGGCGAGATGCAGGCCGATACCGCCGTGGTGCCGGAAATCATCGAGGAACGCTATCCGTTCAGCGCTGTCAAGGATGCTAATGTGCTGATCTTCCCCTCGCTCGAATCGGCTAACATCGCCTATAAACTGCTGGCCCGTCTGGGGAAGGCGACTGCGATTGGCCCCATTCTGCTTGGCACAGGCGCGCCTATCCATGTCCTGCAAACCGGCGATGAGGTTGATGCTATCGTTCAGGTGGCTGCTATCGCGGCTATGGATGCCATGAACCGTCTGTAGTTCGCAAGACGATATTGGAGACCCGACAGGCCCGTCCTGCCGGGTCTTTTTCGTGTAAAATAAGGGTATGAGCAAGAGCAAAGAAAATTTACCCGCCCAGTCGCCCAGCCTGCAGGCACACAAACGTCAGCAGGTATGGCAAATTTTTGTTCCATTCCTGGCAATGACGGCCCTCCTTTTGGCGGCGGCCATTTGGCTGGTCAGCGGTGGACGGAGCCAGACGCGTCTGTGGGCCGACATCTCGCTCATCTGGCTCTTGCTGCCCATGCTGGTGTTGACGCTGCTCCTGGCCGTCTTGCTGGGGATTGCCATCTACGGGATGGCGCGCCTGCTAAAGGTCACACCGCGTGTCACCGCCCGCGCTGGGGGTCTCGCCGACCAGGTCGCGGGGGGGATTCGCCGCGCCGCCGACGGGGCCGCGCAGCCGTTCATTTGGCTGAAACAGGCCGGGGCGGGGGCGCGCTCTGCTCTCGAATTTCTGCTCAAGAGAAGGTAATCGAAAATGACCGAACATCTTTTTCCCGCTGAAGAAACCGTTCCCGATACTTCCTGGAAGACGACCGCGTTGCTTGCCGGTGGGGTGTTGGGAGCGTTGGTGGGGGTGGGAGCGGCCTTTTTGCTCGTCAAGCGCGCCGAGCAGAAAGGCGTGCCGCTGACCTTGACCCCAAACAAAGGGGTGCAACTGGGCGTGATGGTTGCCGGCCTGCTGCGTTCGATTCTTTCACTGGGAGAATAGAGTCGCCGCTGCGCTCCAAATGTTGGGACGCATTTGTTTTGTCAACCGCCAGCCTTGCGTTTGCAAGGCTGATTGCGTGAATACACTTTCAAGGAGAATTTTATGAGCAAAAAGAAAGTCCGCGTTGCCATTATCGGGGTGGGGAACTGCGCCTCTTCGCTGGTGCAGGGCGTTCAGTTCTACAAGGACACGCCCGACGACGCCAGTGTGCCGGGGTTGATGCACGTCAACCTGGGCGGGTATCACGTCCGCGATATCGAGTTTACACTGGGGATTGACGTGAACGTAACCAAGGTTGGCAAGGACCTTTCGGAGGCCATTTTTGCCGAGCCGAACAATACTTACAAGTTCAGCGATGTGCCGCATCTCGGCGTGCCGGTGGTGCGCGGCATGACTCATGATGGGCTGGGCAAGTACCTTTCGGGTGTTATCCAGAAGGCGCCGGGGCCGACGGCCGACATCGTCCGCCTGTTAAAAGAGACTAAAACCGATGTGGTGGTCAACTTCCTGCCGGTCGGTTCGGAGATGGCAACTAAATGGTATGTGGAGCAGGTCATCGAGGCGGGCTGCGCCTTTGTCAACGGCATTCCGGTCTTCATCGCCTCGTCCGAGTATTGGGCCAATCGTTTCAAGGAAGCCGGCCTGCCGGTGCTGGGGGATGACATCAAGTCGCAGGTCGGCGCAACTATTTTGCACCGCGTCCTCACCAGTTTGTTTGTCGATCGCGGCGTGCGCATTGACCGCACGTATCAGTTGAATTTCGGCGGCAACACCGACTTCCTGAACATGCTCGAACGCGAGCGCCTGGAAAGCAAGAAGATTTCCAAGACCGGCGCCGTCACCAGCCTCATCCCCTACCAACTCGACCCCGGTAACGTCCACGTCGGCCCCTCGGACTACGTCCCCTGGCTGACCGACCGCAAGTGGTGTTACCTGCGCATGGAAGGGACGACCTTTGGCGAAGTGCCGCTCAATGTAGAAGTCAAACTCGAAGTCTGGGACAGTCCGAACTCGGCGGGCGTGATGATAGACGCCATTCGCTGCGCCAAACTGGCCCTCGACCGCGGCCTTTCGGGCGCAATCGTGGACCCGTCGTCTTATTTCTTCAAGACGCCGCCCAAGCAGTTTCGCGATGACATCTGTCGGGAGAAAACGGAGGCTTTTATTCGCGGCGAGAAGGCGTGATGAAATAAAGTGGGGCGGGATGAGAATCCCGCCCCACTAGACTCGGCAAGAAGGATGTTCAAAGATGGATTGCATTTTCTGCAAAATCATTGCCGGAGAAGCGCCTGCCAGCATCCTCTACCGCGATGAGCAGGTGATTGCGTTCCGCGATATTCACCCGATTGCCTCCACCCACCTTCTGATTGTCCCGCTGAAGCACATCGCCTCGGTCAACGAACTGGAAGAGGGTGACGCGGCGCTGGTGGGCCACATGGTGCTGACGGCGAAAAAACTGGCCGCCCAGGAGGGGGCGGCCGAGCGCGGTTATCGTCTCATCATGAACACCGGCCCGGAGGGCGGGCAGTCGGTGTTTCACCTGCATCTGCATTTGATTGCCGGGAAGAGGACGCGCTTCGTGCTGGGGTGATTACGCGCGTTTCAGCGTGCGATACTTGACCCGATGCGGGGTGAGGTCTTTCCCGAACTTTTCCCTCATCATCGTCTCGTAATCAGACCAGTTGCCGAGGTACATCTTCGCCTGCGATTCGCCCTCGAACACGATGAGGTGCGTGCAAATCCTGTCCAAAAACCAGCGGTCGTGGCTGACGACCAGCGCCGTGCCTGCAAATTCTTCGAGCGCTTCTTCGAGGGCGCGCAGGGTGTTGACGTCCAGGTCGTTGGTGGGCTCGTCGAGCAGAATCACATTCGCGCCTTCGGTCAGGGTCTTGGCGAGATGGACGCGGTTGCGCTCGCCGCCCGATAACACGCCGACTTTTTTCTGCTGGTCGCTGCCCATGAAGTTGAATGAGGCGCAGTAGGCGCGGGCGTTGATTTTTCTCTTGCCGAGTTCGAGGGTTTCCTGTCCCTGCGAGATTTCTTCGTAGACGGTCTTTTCGGGGTCGAGCGTGCGCGACTGGTCGGCGTAGGCGAGTTTGACCGTCTCGCCGATTTTTATCGCGCCGCTGTCGGGCTTTTCCGCGCCGACAATCATCTTGAGCAGGGTGGTCTTGCCCGCGCCGTTGGGACCCACGATCCCGACGATAGCGCCCGGGGGAACGGAAGCCGTAAAACGGTCCAGAATGAGGCGGTCGCCGTAGCTCTTCGTCACCTTATCAAATTCAAAAACGACGTCGCCGAGGCGCGGTCCGGGCGGGATGTAGATTTCCAAATCTTCGCGGCGTTTTTCGGTCTCCTGCGAGAGCAGTTTTTCGTAAGCGGCGACGCGCGCCTGTCCCTTTGCCTGCCGCGCTTTGGGCGACATGCGAATCCATTCGAGTTCGCGCTCCAGCGTCTTCTGGCGTTTCGATTCGGATTTCTCTTCGAGGCGGATGCGCTCCTGTTTTTGCTCCAGCCACGAGGAGTAGTTGCCCTTCCAGGGGATGCCGTAGCCGCGGTCGAGTTCGAGGATCCAGCCCGCCACGTTGTCGAGGAAGTAGCGGTCGTGCGTGACGGCGATGACGGTGCCTTTGTAGTCGCGCAGGTGATGTTCGAGCCACGCCACCGATTCGGCGTCGAGGTGGTTGGTGGGTTCGTCGAGCAGCAGGATGTCGGGTTCGGTGAGCAGGAGGCGGGTGAGGGCGACGCGGCGCTTTTCTCCGCCCGAGCAGATTTTGATGGGCGTATCGCCCGGCGGGCAGCGCAGGGCTTCCATCGCCAGTTCGAGGCGGCTGTCGAGATTCCAGGCGTCGTGCTTGTCGAGTTCTTCCTGCAATTTGGCTTGCTCGGCGACGAGCGCGTCGAAGTCGGCGTCAGGTTCGGCGAATTTGGCGTTGACTTCATCGAAGCGCGCCAGCATCTCGACGATGGGCGCGACCGCTTCTTTCACGACCTCGAGGACGGTCTTGCTTTCGTCGAGTTTTGGCTCCTGCTCCAGCAAGCCGACGGTGTAGCCCTTGCTCATGGAGATTTCGCCGACGTAGTCTTTATCCACGCCCGCCATGATGCGGAGCAGCGTGGACTTGCCCGCGCCGTTGAGTCCCAGCACGCCAATTTTTGCGCCGTAGTAGAAGCCGAGCGAGATGTCGCGCAGGATTTGTTTGTTGGGGGGGACGATTTTCCCCACGCGGTTCATGGAGTAGATGACCTGAGTGTCGGATGGCATGGAGAAATTTTATCAGACTTCTCGTCCCAGCGCGGCCAGGACCAGTTGCCGCTTGCCGCCTTTCTCCGCTTGTGGTTAAATGCATCTGCCATGCACTCCAAAACCCTCGCTGTTCTCGAATTCCCCAAAATCCTTGCCCGCCTGGCGGACTTTTGCGATTTCTCCGCCTCAGCGGAACTGGCGCACGCCCTCCGACCCGCGTCCGACTACGACGAAGCCCTCGCCCTCCTGGCCGAGACGAGCGAAGCCCGCAAACTGCTCTCCGTTCACGATTTGACCATCGGCGGCGCGCACGACATCCGCGAGCCGGTAGACCTGTGCGCCCGCGGCGGCGTACTCGACCCCAAGGAATTGCTCGATGTGCGTTCCACGCTGGAGTCTATGCGCGCCCTGCGCCGCTACTTCGACAAACACGCCGGCGAATATCCCGCCCTGGCCGAGATTGCCCTGCGCCTGCCCGCCCCGGCCGCTCTCATCGAAGCGATTGACCGCTGTATCACCGAAAGCGGCGAAGTGGCCGACAGCGCCTCGCCGAAACTCTATGACCTCCGGCGGCAAGTCCGCGCCGCCCACGACCGGCTGATGGCGCGCCTCCAGCGCTACCTTTCGGACCCCGAAACGGCCGCCAAACTCCAGGACACGGTCATCACTCAGCGTGACGGACGCTACGTCATCCCCCTGCGCGCCGAGTTCAAGGGACAAATCAAATCTATTATCCACGACCAATCCTCCACCGGCGCGACCCTCTTCGTCGAACCGCTGGCAGTTGTGGAGTTGAACAATGCCTACCGCGAAGCGCAGATCGCCGAGCGTGACGAAGTCCGCCGCATCCTGACCGAACTTTCCGCCCAGGTCGGCGCGCTGGCGGGCGAAATCGTCCCCGGAGTCGCCGCGCTGGCGGAACTAGACCTGGCGTTTGCCAAGGCGAAATACGCGGAGGCCGTGCGTGGGTGCGAGCCGATTCTCAAACCGATGTCGAAAGGCAAAGGTCAAACGTCTGACTTTCGACCTTCGACCAATTTGCCCACCGTCAAACTGCTGAACGCCCGCCACCCGCTCCTCGACCCGCAGACGGTTGTCCCGGTCACGATTGACCCGGCCCCCGGCACGTTTTCGGTGGTCATTACCGGCCCAAACACGGGCGGCAAGACCGTCATGCTTAAGACCGTCGGCCTGCTGGCGGTGATGGCGCAGGCCGGTCTGCACATCCCGGCGCAGTCCGGCTCGGAACTGCCCTGCTTCCATCAAATCTTTGCCGACATTGGCGACGAGCAATCCATCGAGCAGTCGCTTTCGACTTTCTCCGGCCACATGCGCAATATCATCCACATCCTGAAGAAGGCCGACCGGCGCTCGCTGGTGATTCTGGATGAACTCGGCGCGGGGACCGACCCGCAGGAGGGCGCAGCGCTGGCGCGCGCCATTCTCTCGAACCTTCTGGAGCGCGGCGTGACGACCTTCGTCGCCACCCACTACCCGGAACTGAAAACGTTTGCCTACGCCACCCCGGGTGTGGTCAACGCCTCGCTGGAGTTCAACATCCAGACCCTGCGTCCGACCTACAAACTGACCCTCGGCCTGCCAGGACGGTCGAACGCCCTGGCCATCGCGGCGCGCCTTGGTCTGCCGCAGGAGATCATCGAGGCGGCGCGGGCGGAGGTCAACCCCGATGACCTGCGCGCCGACAAACTCATCGGTGACATCCACCGCCAGCGCAAGGAGGCCCGTAAGGAACTGGAGAAGGCCGAGCGGGCGCGTTCCGAAGCCCGCCGCCTGGAGCGTCAACTGGCCGAACGTCTGGAGAAAATCGAGGAGGAGCGCCAGCGGGTGCTGGAACAGGCGCGCGCTGAGGGCGAACTGGAAGTCGAGGTCTTGAAGGCGCAGTTGAAAGCGCTCAAGGAAGAGTTGAAGCGGGCGCGTCAGCCGCTGGAGGCTGTTCAGGTTGTCGCCGAAGTCGAAGAACAGATTGAGTTGGTGGAGGAGAAACTCCACGCGCCGGTGAAACGAAAAAAGTCGAAGGCCGAAAGCCGCGCCGCGGCCGCGCCGCTCAAGGTCGGGGAGCGCGTCCGCTTGGCGAATCTGAACACCGAAGGCGTGATCGCCGCTCTCGGCGAAGACGAGGCCGAGGTGGTGGTGGGCAGTCTGCGGGTCCGCGCCCGGCTCGAGGACTTGCGCCGCGGTGAGGAAGAAAAACAAGAACTGGCGGACGGTCAACCCTCCACGAAGAAACGTTCTCCCCGATCTTCGCTCGCCAATCGTCAATCGCCAATTGTAAATCGTCCATCTTCGATCGCCCTTGCTCCTTCCCCGGGCATGGAACTCGACCTGCGTGGCATGATGTCGGAGGACGCGCTGGACAAACTGGAGACCTATCTGGACAAGGCCTACCTGGCTGGAATGCCGTTCGTGCGCATCATCCACGGCAAAGGCACCGGCAAACTACGCCAGGTGGTGCGCGAGGCGCTCAAGGGACATCCGTACGTCAAGTCGTTCGAGGAGGGAGGCGAGAAAGAGGGGGGCGAGGGGGTGACGGTGGCCAAGATTTCCAACTAAAAAATACAAACCGGTCCTCCCGAATCCCGAACAGAGTTTTGATCCTTGAAAGCTAAAGAACGGAGTATTAAATGTTCTAGCCACCCGACAGTTTGATATCATAGGTAGGTACACAACGGAACAGAGACAGGAAAGGCATTTGTCAACCTTCTTTGGATAAAGCGCAGGCCGATCTGGAAGATACTTAAATCGCGGCGATCATTACGATCGACAAGATGTCGCCAGCCCCGGTGAATGGTACGTCCGCCGACAGAGATCAGCCAGAGGTACAAGAGAGCCACAGCGAGTGTCAGGCGGGAGAGACGCAAGAAATCACGCAGCATTGTGCTTTCCAAATCGAAGCCGTGTTTTTTGAAGTCGCCGTGCATTTCTTCGGCCCACATCCTGCGCCGGTAATACTTCAAGGCCATGGTAGGGTCGGGCAGGTTAGTCGCCAGGCACCAGGGTTCTTCTTCACCTGCTTTCCAATGGACCAGCAGGTTGGTTGGATAGATTTCACTAGCAGTCAAGTAGCCATGACCGAGCCAGTAGCTTTCACCGGCCTTGTGAACAAAGCCGCCGAACGGCTTCCACTCGTTATCTTGGTTCAACCAGACACAGGTGTCTGATTTCTGACGTAAAACATAGAACCAATGCCATTGATCGAGCCATTTCAGGACTTCCACCGAGCCAAATTCGCAGTCGCCGACCAAAAAGACGGCTGCACCAACGGGTAAGAGCTTCCTGACATAGTTCAGCAAAGCCAATTGCTTGAAGGCACTGCTGTGACCACGAACGTGCTTGACCCAAGTCCACGCAATCGGGATGGCCCGTTTTCGATACGCCAGACTGACCATGAGCAACTGATGCCCAAAACCAACTTTCGTACCATCCACGATCAGACGGAGCTCTCGAAAACTACACCATTGGGCTTCCAGCCACTGGCGCACAATTGGCTCATACCATTCACGCACACGGATGGCCGAGTTGTCCACAAAGCGGTTCAACCGTCTGGTGATGCTCAACAACTTCGCCGATCCAGGAATCTTCCCAGCAATCTTGCTCAAATGAACAGAGCGACTTTCATAGATCCCTACGATCAGCCAGACAAAGTTCCGGATTTGGGTAATCCTTTGACCTGGTCGCAGTTCACAAATCCGTTGCATCCAAGTATGATAGAGTTCGTTGATCGGCATTGGGTTACTCCGTTTCTAAAATGGTTCAGGCAAACCAATTTTAGTGGAGAATTCGTGCCGATCAACCATTCTGTTGTCAAACTGTCAGGTCGCTAGTTAAATGTTTAGACAACTTGATTATCCTTGACAATTTTGCGGGGGGGGGGGTAATATCCTGGCAGGAGGCGAGGATTTTCATCCGCAAAAATTGTAAGGAGGTTGTTATGAAAAAGACATTGCCGATTCTCATTGTTGCTTTTTCAATCAGCGCATTGCTCTTCTGGCCAAGCACAACCGTCAATGCCGGTGGACCAGAGCCGCCACAGCCTCCTGGGAAAGGCAGCGACACCGGTAACCTCAAGGTGATGAGCGTCTCGGTCACCCATGTTTTCCCTGGGAACGGTTCTTCTTTGCCTGGACAAGGAACTTCTCCTGCCTTGGCCTTGCCTCATGGGACTGCCTCTGTAGAGATTGGAATAAGTTATAGCCCCTTTATGATACGAGGCTATGGCAGTTCCTCGATTGGCTCTGATGGACTGGGATACTGGAAACTCTGTGCCGGGGTCATATATCTGAAGAAGAATGGGTCAACCGTAAGATCGGCAGGGACTTCATGCGATCAGCATAAACTGGGCGGTAGCACCAAAACTACGTACACGAGTTGGTGGTTTGGCAGTGTTACCGGTGTTCCCTGGCAGGAAAGCACTTACCACCAGGTGTATTCCGAGACTTTTGGGGATAATTTTGAGCCAACTTTGACTCAGACTTTCTACCCGTAATCCAGTTTCCAGCTTCTCCTCCCCTTGCGCAAAAGCTACTCAAGGAGGGCCATGGTATGAAGAAAAGTCTCTTTTTTCTTACGTTTCTTTTCGTCTTAATAAGCCTGAGTCTGGTGACCTGTCGTTCCAACCCGACCACTTACCCAACTGCTTTTCCAACCCCTATTGTGCTTGAAGATGTATTGGATTCCTCAATTATATCGGCGACCAATGAATCCCTCTGCCCAAACGAAGAAGAATATCGCAGTCGCCCGCCTGATTACTACGAAAAAGGCTGGGAGCAACGGCTTGAGCATCCGCCCATCTCAACCGGGGCAGGGATAAACATGACGAGCATTTCAGATGGGGTCAATATAGGCGCGGCGACCTACGAGGTGCCTGAAGGAAAAACGATCTCGCTCACATATCGTTACATGTACTTGGGGGCGGGGGCGGGAGATACCCTGCCCTTACCGATGCGATTCCTCCTGTTGCTGGATGAGCAATTAATTACCACAAGTTTTAACGGGGGCGAATCCCCTTATCTTGATATCACGTTTGTACCGGGTGAAAACGGGACTATTCAAGTTGATATTCCTCCTCTTCAGCCCAGTATCCATGATGTCATTCTGGTAGGTATTGCTAACGTGGACCGGCAACCACGCGGGACAGAACATCCTCTAAAACTTGAATATCGTCTCACGCTGGTCGCTGGGGGGAAAAATACTGTTTTGCCGCGCTCCTATAAGCCGCTCAAAATAGCCAAGCGATTTTGGATTAGATTTCCTCAAGACAGCGGGTTTCCTCTTCAACTATCCCTGGATGCTAAAAAAGTATTGGACTGGAACTACCCGGATACTATCTTGCATCTCCCCCTCGATACACCGGTGAATTTTTATATCTACGCCGGATATTTGGTCACATCCAACAGCGCTTATCCCAATGAGCCGCTGGCAAAGAAACAGCCGCTTGCCCTGGTGATGCTGGTTGATTACCAACAAGTCGCATTTTCCGAGGATAGCCATGTCCTCTATGGAATTGTGACTCCGACCACGCAGTATGCGCGCATTCCTGCACACCTTTTGCCGCCCCAAGTCCCCGGTTTGCACGAAATTACTGTTCTCCGTATCACCTATCCCGGTTTCCCCATGTGTTTGTTGGTAGACTCAGATAGAATTTACCCAGACAGGTTGTATGTCAACCGAGTTGGTGTCAGAATAGAGCCTTAAGACTTTGGAGAAAATGTTTTCGCAATTTAGCAGGATTCAATCTTCATCGCTTACATCCCCCTCACTTCCACAACCTGGTTGAGGATGCTCAACAGCACCCGCAGGTTGGGGATGGTTGAGACGGCCGCACTCGCCCCGCTGAACCAGCCGCCGCCTTTCTTCGAGACTTTGAGAATCCCCTGGTGAATCGAGACCTCGCTCACCTCGCTCCAGGGGTAAACTTTTTTCCCCACCTGAATGCCTGCTTTGCTGACTGCCACCGGCCCAAAGACGACCGTCTGCCCACTGTTGTATTGCGCCGCGGCCCGCTCGTAGAGCAGAGGAGTGATGGCCTGTTCGAGAAAGGCTGCCAGTTTCTCCACGTCTTTGAAGACATCCGAAAGGACGAGCCGCCGACCCTGTTTATTCAGCAGGGCGTAGGTATGCGTCGTGCCGGTGTAGATGCCGTTGGTGTAGTGGCGGATGATGGCGGCGGTGAACGCGGCGATTTCGTTCCAGGCCCAGGTTTCGAGGCCGCGGCGGGTGCGCAGGACAAAACCCTTTTCGTACAGAAAGACCCCCTTATTCCAGTTGGCATATGCGCCCCATCCGGCCAGCGCGCCGAGCAGGGACAGGATTCCGGCGATGACGAGCGGCAGGAACAAACGGTCATCCACCATCGCCAGCCCGTGCTTGCGCAGGGCGACCGAAGCGTCATAGATGCCGTAGAGAACGGCCAGCGCCGCCCCGCCTAGCATGACCAGCGCTATCGTCAGATTGCCGATGCGATGCCGGTTCTTCACGGGGAACCAGGCCTTGGGAGCGCCAAGTCCGATGACAGAGGGAAATGGTTGGGGCCTCTCGGTCATAATTTGTTTCAAAAAAACAAAACCGGGCGAACCCGGTTATGTCATCCTACAGGCGGCAGATTGCGTTTCAGCACAGGATACAGTTCGAGCGCTTTGACCCCGCCCTGCGCCGTACAGGTGTCGGGATTGTCCACCAGATAGGCCGGAATGCCGAGCGACTTGGTCAGCAGTTTATCTATCCCGCGCAACTGCGACCCGCCGCCGGTCAGCGCCACGCCTCGGTCAATGATGTCTGAGACCAGTTCGGGCGGGGTCTTCTCCAGCACGCGGCGGCAGGTTTCGACGACCTGCTTGAGCGGTTCCTGGAGCGCCTCCACCACCTCGCCGGTCGTCAGCGTGACCGGACGCGGCAGGCCGCTGACCTGGTCCTGCCCCTGCACTTCGAGGCTTTCTTCCTTGTCCTGCGGAATGGCCGCGCCGATGCGCATTTTCAACTGTTCAGCGGTCGCCGGGCCGATGATGACGCCGTACTTGCGGCGCACATAGGTCGCAACGGCCTCATCGAGTTGCAGGCCGCCGGCGCGCAGGGTCTCGGCGGCGACAATGCCGTACATCGAGATGACCGCTGCCTGCGTCGCGCCGCCGCCGAGGCAGACGACCATGTTGCCGGAGGGCGAACCAATCGGCAGGTCCACACCGAGGGCGGCGGCGAGCGGCTGTTGGATGAGATAGGCGTCGCGTGAACCGGCCTGCAGCGCCGCCTCATGGACGGCGCGCGCTTCCACACTCGTCACGCCGTAGGGGACGCTAATCATCACCCTCGGCCGGAAGATGCGCATCGGGCCGCTGACCTGCTTCAGCAGGTAGGCCAGCAAGGCTTCGGTAATCTCGTAATCGGCCACCACGCCGTTTTGCAGGGGGTGGGCCACCTCGATGGTCTCCTCTGATACGCGTCCCTGCATGGCGCGCGCTTCGTTTCCCAGCGCCACGATTTTCTGCTCTGCGATGACGATGGCAACGATGGTCGGCTCGTCCACCAGAATCCCGCTCGAGTCGGCGATGCGGGTGCGGGTGGTGCCGAGGTCAATCCCCAATTCTCTGGAAAGGGACGCCATACCTACCTCTCTTCGCTTCCGCGCGGCGGTATGCCTCCTGCCTTGCGGAAGCGTTTGACGGCCTCCAGGCGCAGGTTCGAGCGGCGCAGGGCGGCTTCGATAGCCAGATACGCATCGGTGTCGGGCGGCGGACCCTTGGCCAGGGCTTCCTCGGCGCGGCGCCGCGCCGCCTCGGCGCGTTCCACGTCAATCTCGGCTACGTTTTCCGCCGCGTCGGCCAGGATGGTGATAACATCCGGCTGGACCTCGGCGATGCCGCCGGCAATGGTGAAATACTCTTCGCGGCCGCCGGAGCGCACGGTCACCACGCCCAGTTTGAGCGTGGTGAGCAAGGGAGCATGGTCGGGCAGGATGCCCATCATCCCCTCGCTGCCGGGCAGCAACACCATGTCGGCCTCGCCCTGGTACACCATGCGGTCTTGCGAAACAATCTCACATCGGATTGGCATGTTTTCTTCCCGTTTTCAGGTTGGCATGTTGCAAGTCTTCGGACAAATGGGTTGACGCCTTGCTTTTCAAACCTGACAATCTGCAGACATGCAAACGTTATGCACTCTTCGCCAGTCTCTCGGCCTTCTCGCGCGCCTGGTCAATCGTGCCGACCATCATGAAGGCCTGTTCGGGCAGGTCGTCGCACTTGCCGTCCAGGATTTCGCGGAAGCCGCGCACTGTCTCCCGGATGGGGACGTACTGGCCCTCCAGGCCGGTGAATTGCGTAGCCACGAAGAAAGGCTGCGAGAAAAAGCGCTCGATCTTGCGGGCGCGGGCGACGACGAGTTTGTCGTCTTCGGAGAGTTCATCAATGCCCAGGATGGCGATGATGTCTTGCAAGTCCTTGTAGCGCTGCAGAACACGCTGGCACTCGCGGGCGGTGTTGTAGTGCTCAGGGCCGACGATGTTCGGGTCGAGGATGCGGCTGGTGGAGGCCAGCGGGTCCACCGCCGGGTAGATGCCTTTCTCGGCGATGGAGCGTTCAAGGGCAATGGTCGCGTCGAGGTGGGTGAAGGTCGCCACCGGCGCGGGGTCCGAGTAGTCGTCCGCCGGGACGTAGACGGCCTGCATCGAGGTAATCGAGCCGGTGCGGGTGGAGGTGATGCGTTCCTGCAGTTCACCCATCTCGGTCGCCAGGGTCGGCTGGTACCCGACTGCCGAGGGCATGCGGCCCAAGAGCGCCGAGACCTCCGAGCCGGACATGGTGAAGCGGAAGATGTTATCAATGAAGAGCAGCACGTCGCGGCCCTGGTCGCGGAAGTATTCGGCCATCGAGAGGGCAGTCAGGGCGACGCGCAGACGCACGCCCGAAGGCTCGTTCATCTGGCCGAAGACCATCACGGTATCTTTCATGACGCCCGATTCGAGCATTTCGCGGTAGAGTTGCGTGCCCTCGCGCGTCCGCTCGCCGACGCCGGCGAAGACCGAATTGCCCTGGTGGACGGTGGCCACCGAGCGGATGAGTTCCTGGATGATGACGGTCTTGCCCACGCCGGCGCCGCCGAAGATGCCGGTCTTGCCGCCTTTGGTGAAGGGGGCGATCAGGTCAATGACTTTGATGCCGGTCTCGAAGATTTCGACGCGCGTGGATTGCTCCGAGAAAGGCGGCGCCGGGCGGTGGATGGGGTAGTATTGCTCGGCTTTGACCTCTTCCGGCTTCTCGTCCACCGGGCGGCCGAGGACGTTGAAGATGCGTCCCAGCGTGGCCTGCCCGACCGGGACGCGAATCGGCGCGCCGGTGGCAATCGCCTCCACACCGCGCTGCAGACCGTCGGTGGTGTCCATCGCGACGCAGCGCACCCAGTTGTCGCCGAGGTGTTTTTCCACTTCCAGCACCAGCGGCAGGGCGTTCGGGCGCGGGATTTCGAGCGCCTCGAACACCTCGGGGAGTTTCCCTTCTGGGAATTCCACATCTACCACACTCCCCTGAATTTGAATCACGCGGCCTGTTACGTTCGCCATGTTTCCTCCGGTAAGTTATCGTTGCGCCATTGCCTTGGCCAGCGCTTCGGCGCCGCCGGCAATGTCCAAAAGGTCGTTGGTAATGCTCTGCTGACGAGCCTTGTTGTAGACCAGTTGCAAGTGGTCGGCTAGTTCGAGGGCGTTGTCGGTGGCGTTGCGCATCGCCACCATGCGGGCGGCATGTTCCGAGGCCAGCGACTCGAGAATGGCCTGGTACACCTGCAGCGCGGTGAAGCGCGGGATGATGGTATCCAGAATCTGGCGCTCTTCTGGCTCATAGATGTACGCCGCTCTCAAGCGTTGTGCCTGGTAAGCCTCCACCCGCTCGCCGCCGTCCACTTCCAGCGGCAGGAGTTTCTTCACCACCGGCTCCTGCTTGACCATGTTGACAAAGTCGGTATAGACCAGGAAGACCTCATCCACCTCGCCCTTGAGAAAATCATCCACCACGAGGTGTCCGATGGCCGAAACGCTGGCAAACGACGGGGCGGCGGGCAAATTGCTGAACTCGGCGATCACCTGCTTGCGGCGGCGCAGGAGCAGATCGCGTCCCTTGCGCCCCACGGCGACATAGACAACCGGGTTGGGATAGTGGTCAAAATGCTGGGCAGTGAAGCGGATGATGTTGGCATTGTACGCCCCGGCCAGGCCGCGGTCACCGCTGACGACCACCACGAGCGTCTTGTGGACCTCGGGCCGGCGGGTGAGCAGCGGGTGCAGGGTGGCCCGCCCCGGCTGCCCGGCGATGTGCGTCAGCACCTGCCAGGCTTTGGTCGCGTAGGGGCGCGTCTCCTGCACGGCTGCCACAGCCTTGCGCACTTTGCTGGCCGAGACGGCCTCCAGGGCGCGGGTCACTTGCGAAATGTTTTTGACGCTGCGGATTCGCATCCGCATTTCACGGGCTGAAGCCATAGGTAGTCTCTAGTCTCTCGTCTGGAGTCTGATGGCCCTGGATTACTGCCAAGTGGACTTGAAGGCCTCGAGGGCTTCGCGCAGTTTCTTCTCGGTCTCGGCGGTGATTTGCTTCTTCTCGGCGATGTCTTTGCCGATCTCCGGATGAGAGGTCGAGAGATAGCGCACCAGGTCGGCTTCCCACTTCTTCATCCGTTCCACCGGCACGGCGTCGGCGTAGCCGTTCGTCCCGGCGAAGACGACCATCACCTGATTTTCGAGCGACATCGGCTCGTACTGCGGCTGTTTGAGGATTTCCTGCATGCGCTGACCGCGCGTCAACTGCGCCTGGGTGGATTTATCCAGGTCAGAGGCCATCAGGGCAAAGGCGGCCAGTTCGCGGTAGGCGGCCATGTCGAGGCGCAGTTTGCCGGCCACCTGCTTCATGGCCTTGGTCTGCGCCGCGCCGCCGACGCGCGAAACCGAGATGCCCACGTCCACCGCCGGGCGGATGCCGGCGTTGAACAGGTTGTTGACCAGATAAATCTGCCCATCAGTAATCGAAATGACGTTGGTGGGAATGTAGGCCGAAACGTCGCCCAGCAGTGTCTCGATGATGGGCAGGGCAGTCAGCGAACCGCCGGAGCCTTTGACTTTGACGATCTTGTAATTTTCCGCATCGGTCATGGCCTTGAGGGCTTCATTGGCGTCGTGCGCCGAGCGCGGCCCGCCATAGACGCGGCCATCCACAGCATCTTTCTCTTCGGCCAGTTCGGCAGCGAAGTCTTTCTTCACGATCACATACTTGTTCGCCAAACGGGCAGCGCGTTCTAGCAGGCGGGAGTGCAGGTAGAAAATGTCGCCCGGATACGCCTCGCGCCCCGGCGGACGGCGCAACAGGAGCGAGACCTGGCGGTAGGCCCAGGCGTGCTTGGAGAGGTCATCGTAGATGACCAGGGCGTCGCGCCCGCTCTCCATGAACTCCTCGCCAATCGCGCAGCCGGTGTAGGGCGCAATATACTGCAATGCTGCCGGTTCATCCGCCGAGGCGACCACGACGATGGTATGTTCCATCGCGCCGTAGCGCTCCAGCAGGGCCACCGTCCGCGCCACAGCGGCTTTTTTCTGACCGATGGCCACGTAGATACAAATCAAGTCTTTGCCCTTCTGATTGATAATCGTATCAATCGCAATGGCCGTCTTGCCGGTCTGGCGGTCGCCGATGATGAGTTCGCGCTGGCCGCGGCCGATTGGAATCATCGTGTCAATGGCCTTAATGCCCGTCTGGACAGGGGTGTCCACGTCCTGACGCTGTACCACGCCAGCGGCGATGCGCTCGATGGGACGGTAACCGGTCGTGGCGATAGGACCTTTCCCGTCCACCGGCTCGCCGAGGGCGTTGACGACGCGTCCGATCATGGCGTCGCCCACCGGTACCGAAGCGATGCGGCCGGTGCCGCGCACCGTCATCCCTTCGACAATTTCGGCGTAATCGCCCATGATGATTACGCCGACCGAATCCTTTTCCAGGTTGAAGGCAATGCCCATCACGCCGTTCGCGAATTGCACCAACTCCTGCGAGCGGACGTTCGCCAGACCGGTCACGCGGGCAATCCCGTCGCCGGCTTCCAGCACTGTGCCGACATCGGTAAACGCGATTTCCGGCCGGTAGCCTTCGATTTGCTTCTGTAAATCACTGGTAATCTGTTTGATGATGTCTGCCATTTGGCCTCCGCAAGAGGATTTGCAGGGTTTCTGCATTGGCGGTTATTGACGCACAATCGCCCGGAGACTTCCTGTCCGGGCTTGCCAATGTCGCTTTGTCAGAGTTCTCTGACGAGGCGAAGCGAATGATACCTGAAAGTCAGGTGATTGTCCAGTTCGTGTGTAATTTGGCACAAGGTTTTCTCAAAGTATTGAGTCCGTTGCAACCCGGACTCCAAATACAACTGCTCTGCAGTGGAAAAAGGTTTTACGGTCGAGTTGCCGATTGGCGTTCGAAAATCTGCGCAATCTGCGGATAAAGTTAGCATCTTTTGCTGCGATTAACAATCCCGGCCTCATGGGGTAGACAGTTACCAAAAAATTGACCATTAGGCCCCCTAATGATACTCTTTTCCTCTTGTCATTCGGGCAGATTGCTTTATACTTGCGCCCGCAAAAATTATTTTTGACGAGGTAGAAAAATGACCCCATCTCTGCAGGAAAAGGAAACTGAAAAGCCTCCCAGTTCCACGCCGCGCCTGGCGCGCAAGTGGCGGGTGGCCGTGCTTGCCAACATCAAGGAGCGCGATAAACCCCTCCCGCCGGATGTTCCTCCCGACGCCGGTGCGGATTTCGACTACATCGAAACCATTGAATACATCCGGGCGGCTATTGAGACCGATGGACATGAGACCCTCTTCATCCAGGCAGACGCCAATCTGCCCTATGCCCTGAAAGAGGCCAAGCCCGATATCTGCTTCAACATCGCCGAAGGACTGGGGGGCGATGCGCGCGAAGCCCAAACTCCGGCCCTGCTGGAACTGCTCAAAATCCCCTACACCGGCTCGCGTGTCCTGACCAATGCCATCTCGCTCGACAAGACCCTCACCAAACGCATCTGGCGCGACCGCCGTCTGCCGGTGGCTCCCTTCCAGGAATTTACTTTTGGCGACGAGCCCTTGCGCCCCGAATTGCACTTCCCGCTCTTCGTCAAACCTGCTCGCGAAGGGACCGGCATGGGGGTGGACGCCCGCGCTATCGTCAACAATGAAGCCGAACTGCGCGAACGCGTCGAATATGTCATCCGCATGTACCATCAACCGGCGCTCGTGGAGGTCTTCCTGCCTGGCCGCGAGTTCACCGTCGGCGTGATGGGACGCTACGACAGCATCCTTTACTCCCGTCATCCCGAATGGTACGACAAGGACGGCTTCCTGCGCCTGCCGATCCTCGAACTGGACAGTTCCCGCTCGGTTACGCCGGGCGTCTACGGCATCGAGGCCAAGGCCCAATCGGTGGGCACGGAAGGCGCGCCCGATTATCTCTGCCCGGCCCCCATTGACCCCGAACTGACCAAAAAACTCCAGCACTTGGCCTACCGCGCCCATGTTGTGCTGGGCGCGCTGGATGTCTCCCGCACTGATTTCCGCCTGGATGCGGAGGGTAACCCCCGCCTGCTCGAAATCAACACCCTGCCCGGCCTGACCCCCGGGTACAGCGACCTGTGCATTCAGGCCAACGCGCACGGCATTTCTTACGAGGACCTGATTTTGGAGATTCTCTACCTGGGCGCCTCCCGCTGGGGTCTTGTCCCAGCACGCGAACTCCCCTCTCTGCCCTCTAAGAGAAAGACCGGGCCTCTAAACAGCAAAAGCGGATGAACTGTGGCGCAGGGCGGGCTTCAAATCCCGCCCTGTTATGTTCGCTTCTGCCTGTTCCTTTGTCCTCCCGCCCTGAGAAAACTTTCTACCCGTCTGCATTTCGACGCGTCTTCTGTTGAGAGCCGTGTTGCCGTGAATGGCGAGCATTCGGGCGATTTTCTCTTTCCTGTGGCAAAAAACAGTTGCCCTTGAAAAGAGCGACCGCGTTTCGGGATTAAGGTACAATCTCTTTATGAAACCCCTCCTCGTCACCGGCGCAACCGGCTACATCGGCGGGCGGCTCGTCCCCCGTTTGCTGGAGGCCGGCTGCCCTGTCCGCGTCCTCGTGCGCGACCCGCAGCGGCTGGAGGGACGCCCCTGGCTGCCGCGCGTTGAAGCCGCCGAGGGCGACGTCCTCGACCCGGCCTCCCTGCGCCGCGCCCTCGAAGGCGTCTCCACGGCCTATTATCTCATTCATGGTATGCAGGGCGGCCAATCCGGCGCCGAACGCGACCTGCAAGCCGCCCGCAACTTTGCCCGTCAGGCCGAAGAGGCCGGCATCGAACGGATCATCTACTTCGGTGAACTGACCAATCCGGCGGCGGGCCTTTCCCCCTACCTGCGCGCCCGCCGCGAGACCGGCGAGATTCTCAAAAGCGGCCGCGTGCCGGTCACCGAGTTCCGCGCCGGCATGGTCATCGGTTCCGGCTCGGCCCTGTTCGAGATGCTGCGCTATGTGGCCGAGCGCCAGCCGTTTTTCCTCTGTCCGCGCTGGTGGTTCAGCCTGGCCCAGCCGATTGCCATCGGCGATGTCCTCGCCTACCTGGTGGAGGCCCTGACCGTCCCCGCCAGCCTGGGCGAAACGGTCGAAATCGGCGGCGCCGACCGCCTCACCTATGCGGACATGCTGCGCGCCTACTGCCGCCTGCGCGGCCTCAAGCGCCTGCTCCTGCCCCTCCCCGTCTACGCGCCGCGCCTTTCGGCCTATTGGGTGCACATGGTTACCCCGGTCCACTGGCGCGTCGTCCTGCCGCTCATCGAGGGCCTGCACGCCGACCTGATCGTCCAGGGCGACGCCGCCCGCCGCCTCTTCCCGCACATCCAACCGCTCGACTTCGAGACCGCCCTGCGCCTGGCGCTGGGACGCGTCCAATCCGACGAGGTGGAAACCTCCTGGATGGACGCCCTGGTCGTCAGTCAGGGCGACGCCCGCCCGGTGACGCTGACCACCCGCGAGGGCATGATCCTCGAAACGCGCCGCCTCGTCCTCGACCTGCCGCCGGAGCCCGTTTTCCGCGCCTACACCGGCCTGGGCGGCGAGCGCGGCTGGCTCTACCTGAACTGGACCTGGCGGGTGCGCGGCTGGATGGACAAACTGGTCGGCGGGGTGGGCCTGCGCCGCGGCCGCCGCCACCCCGATGACCTGCGCGTCGGCGAGGCGCTCGACTTCTGGCGCGTTGAGGCCATCGAGCCGCAGCGCCTGCTGCGCCTGCGGGCCGAGATGAAAGTCCCCGGCAAGGCCTGGCTCGAATTCCAATCCATCCCCCAGCCAGAGGGTAAGACCCTGCTCACCCAAACCGCCTACTTCGCCCCGCGCGGGCTTTCCGGTTTCCTCTACTGGTATCTGCTCTACCCTGTCCATGCCTTCATTTTCAGCGGCATGATCCGCAAGGTGGGCGAACGCGCCCGCTTGTTGGCCGCTCAATCCTCCCAAAAGACCCATTGATCATGCCTCCTCTGCTCCTCATCACCGGCGCCAGCGGCTATATTGCCGGCCTGCTCATCCCCGAATTGTTGAAAAAAGGCTATCGCGTCCGCTGCCTGGCGCGCAATCCGGCGCGGCTGGCCGGGCGTTCCTGGGCCGATAGGGTGGAGATCGTGCGCGGCGATCCGCTCCAGCCGGAGACGCTTCCCGCCGCCATGCAGGGCGTGCAAGCCGCCTACTACCTCATCCACAGCATGGCCAGCGGCAAGGACTATCCGCAGCGCGACCTGCTGGCCGCCCGCAACTTCGCCCGCGCCGCCCAAGCCGCCGGCCTCGAACACATCATCTACCTCGGCGGCCTGGCTGACCCCAACGGCCCCCTTTCCCCACACATGCGTTCACGCATCGAGACCGGTCAGGCGCTGTGCGAGAGCCTTGTGCCGGTGACCGAGTTGCGCGCCAGCATCATCGCCGGGCCGGGCAGCATCTCCTTCGAGATGATCCGCTACCTGACCGAGCAACTGCCCCTCCTGGTCGGGCCGCGCTGGCTGAACAACTCTCCCAGCCCATCGCCGCCGGGGATGTCATCGCCTACTTGCTGGCTGCCCTTGAGACCCCCGCCTGCCGTGGCCAGGTCATCGAAATCGGCGGCCCGACGCGCCTGACTTATGCCGAGAACATGCTCGCCTACGCCCGCCAGCGCGGCTTGCAGCGCGCCCTGGTGACCCTGCCCTTTCTCCCCCTCCCGCTGATGGCGCACCTGGTCGGCCTGCTGACGCCCGTCCCGCCGGCAATTGCCCGTCCACTCATCGAGGGACTGAAAGCGCCGAGCATCGTCCAGGACGACAAGGCGGCGCGGCTCTTCCCTCACATCCGCCTGAGGGACTACCCCTCTACCCTGCGAGAATCTCTCCGAGCGCTGACGCCTGATGGGGTGGAACTGCTCTACGACCCGGCCAGGCCGGTCCAAACGTTCAAGCAGGATGGATTCCTGCTCGATGTGCGCCAGGTGGAGATCGAAGCCGCGCCCGAAGCCGTGTTCCGCATCCTGACATCCCTCGGCGGCCGGACCGGCTGGCTGTTCGCGAACTTCCTGTGGCGGCTGCGCGGCGGCCTCGACCGGTTGGTCGGCGGCGCGGGGCTGCGCGGCCGGCCTGAGGTCCTGGCGCCGGGCGGGGTGGTGGATTTCTATCGGGTGCAGGCCATCGAGCCGCCGCGGCGTCTGCTGCTCTATGCCGAACTCCGAGCGCCCGGCCAGGGCTGGATGGAGTGGCGTCTGCAGCCGCAGGGGGCCTCCACGCGGCTGACGCAAATCGCCTGGTTTGCGCCGCGCGGCCTGCCGGGCTTTCTCTACTGGTACATCCTGGCGCCGTTCCATCGCTTTGTTTTTGCCGGGCTGCTGCGGGAGATTGCGCGCAAGAGCAGGTAGGCGGTCCTGCTTCAGGGCAAAATTCCTTTTTTGTTTTTCGCGTTTCTTGGTATAATTCGCCCGCTCTTGTGGAGAGGTCGCGTAGTTGGCCTAGCGCGCACGCCTGGAGAGCGTGTTCCCCGCAAGGGGACGCGGGTTCAAATCCCGCCCTCTCCGCCATAAAAACGCCCTCGCTTTTGCGGGGGTGTTCGTTTTTCGGGGACGTGGGCCCCCATCAGGGGATGTTATTCAAATCCCGCCCTCTCCGCCATAAAAACGCCCTCGCTTTTGCGGGGGTGTTCGTTTTTGGGGGAGGCGGGCCCCGCCGAACTATTCTGACTTAAAAATTGCCCCCGCAGGTGGAGCAACCTGCGGGGGCATTTGCCAAAGGAGGAGACAGTGATGAGCAAGTCGGAGGTGTCCTGTGTCCGTCTCTATAGCGTATGATAGTCGAGACTGTCTGACAAAGATAGAGTGAAAAGTCACTCTTTGCTCGTGACAAACTTCACAATACGAATGACATTTGAGGGGGGAGTGAGTTCTTCGGCAACAGGGGCGAGGGCCCGCGCCGGGGCGGAGTATTAGACGGGACGCTGGTTGTCCTGCCAGGTGCCGCGAAAACTTTCCAGTTCGGCGCTGAATTTCATCCAATCGGGGACAATCAGGGCGATGCGCGGGCTTTTATCGGGGAAGAAGAGCGGCGAAAGGAAGAGGCCGAGGGAAGCGCGCGAAAGCGGCAGAGCATTCAATTCGAGGACGATGGCGGTGTATTTCATCAGATGTTTCAGGATGGCGCGCTTGCGGCCGCGATAACGGTGGAGAGGAAACAATTTAGGGACTTCGACGCTGGAGGCCTGACGGATGCGGCGGTAGGAAATCTTCAGGCGCAAAAAGGGAGTAACCAGGAGCAAGTAATTTTCGAAGGGCTGAACGTAGGCAAATTTACGAATGGTGAGAAGGAAAAATGCTACCAGGAGAGCAAAGAGGCCGGCTCCGGCCAGAGAGAGCAAGCCATTGATGGAAATCGGCCAAATGGCCAGGCCGGGGAAGCGGTTCGGGAAGAAATATGCGCCGCCTGCTATTCCCAGGAGAATCAGGCCAAGCAGGAGCAAGGTTTTCCACCAACGGGTGAGGATGTACGCGTAGAGGACGAGAAGGTAACGGCGTCCGGCGCGGGGCATGGTTACTCCTCCTCGGAGGGCACGGGGCGAGCAGGCGGCTGGAGAGGCGGCTCTTCCCCGGCGAACTGACCGATGAGTTGGGAAAGGGAGCGTTCCAGGTGTTCGCCGCGCAGGCTGAAAGTCACGTCGCCGCGCGTGCGTTCGATGATGGAGCGGGCCACGTCGGTCTGGCGGCGCAGGCCGTAGGTGATGGCGTCGGGGTAATCCATGGTGACCAGCACCGAGAAGATATCGTCCATGTGGCCGAGCAGAATCTCGACTTCTTCAGAGTAGCCATGACGGAGGATGTCGAGGATGCGGCGGCGCAGTTCGCCAATGGCTTCTGCCAACCCGTTGAGGTAGGTATGGGGCAGGAGGCCAAGTTCCTGCGGGGTGGGGAGGGACTGATGGAGAATGAGGACGCAGGTGATGCTGGCTTCGGCGTATTCCTTGAGGGCGTCTTGAGTGTAGCCGGAGTGGTAGAGGTCAGGGTACGGCTCAAGGCCGGTGCGCAGGTCGGCGGCGAGACGGGCGGCCTGGTCGAGGTGTTCTTGCATGATGTCCCTTTCCTGGCGGTGGACGGCGCGGATGGCGAGGGCACATTCACGCGTCAGGGCGCGCGCCTGGGCCAGGGCGCGGTCGCGGGCGGTATTCTGTTCGTCGAAGTCGCGGCGGATTTGTTCAGCGATTTGTTCGAGTTTGTGCATGGTTCAGTTTTTGGCTATCGAATTGTGCGAATTTCCGTAACTGTCTAGCTGGGTCTCGGAAATTGTCCGCAGAGGTCGCAGAGGACGTAGATGGGGAGAAAATCGGCGACATCGTCCCCACAGGGAAAATCTGCGCAATCTGCGGATAAAGTTAGCGTCTTTTGCTGCGATTAACCATCCCGGCCTCATTTGGACAGGCAGTTACGAATTTCCTAGGATAGTTTCGGCGCGAATTACAACAGGGGACGCGCAGAGGCGTCTCCCGCAAGGGGAGGTTACTTGTCTTTGGGCGGTTCGGGTGGATGGAAAGGCCGGAAGAGGGTGTCGGCCAGGCTGGGGCCGCCGCTGGGAAGTTGGATGACGCCAAACGTGGCTTCGAAACGGGCGATATTGTCGTTCAGCGCCTGGGCAAAGAGTTTAACGCCGACCGGGGTCATGACGACTCGCGCCGTCACGGTTGCTTTGGTGTCGCCGGGCAGGAAGCGGGCGAAATCGAGCACGAATTCGGCCGGGGCGTGAGCAATGCGCGCCAGATTGGCGTAGGCGGGCTGGAGGTCGGCAGGGAGTTCGATGTTGATCGGGGCGGGCTTGGGAAGAGGCTGTTCCATGATGAGTCGCCCTTAGAAGGGAATGTTCTCGTCCATGTCGCCGCCGTTGAAGGCCGCGTCCTCGGTGAAGGCGGGGCCTCCGGCGGCAGACGGTTCACCGCTTTCGCTGCGGGAGGAGAGGAAGCGGACGGTTTGCGCCGAGACTTCGAAGGAGGCACGCGGCTGTCCGTCCTGCCCGGTCCAGACGCGCGGGCCGCCGGTATTGGGGTCGGCGGTCAGGCGTCCTTCCACCAGCACTTTGGAGCCTTTCTTGAGGTACTGGTTGCAGACTTCAGCCATCTTGCCCCACACCGAGATGCGGAACCAGATGGTCTCCTTGACCGTTTCGCCGTTGTTGTTGGTCCACTGGCGGTTGGTGGCCACCGAGAAGGACGTAACCGCCTGGCCAGTGGGCGTGTAGCGCATTTCAGGGTCGCGGCCGAGGTTACCTGCGAGGATGATGGTTTGAAACATGGGGAATCTCCTTTGAGGGTGAAGGTACCGCCGCACCGCGGCGGTTGAAAGTGATTGCCCCAATTTTACATCACATTTCCCACATCAACAGGGGGATGTCCATTTCCTGCGGGGTCAAACCACCGTGGTGGCCGTAGTATTTCTGGCCGAATTTGTCCTTTTCGTACCACCAGACGGCTTCGCCGCGATAGGGCAAGATGACCAGGTCTCCGGCGCGGGCGCGGAAGATGGGCGAGACCTGCGGGCCGAACCAGCCCTGCTCGGCCATCTCGGCTACTTTGCGCACCTCGGCGCGGCCCTCCAGCCGGGAGGCGAGAAACGCCTGGGCCTCGTCCACCATGCCCTCGCGGATGTAGAGAAAGAAGTCGCGGCAGGCCCCGCCGGGGACGATATACTCGCCGGCGCGGTTCGTGCGCAGGAAGCGGGTGACGCCCTCGAAGCGCGGGTCGGTGTTGAGGTAGAGGGTTGTCTGCGGGTCCACTTCAGACTGTCCGTGGTCGGCAGTGAGCAGAAAGAGCGTCTTCCCCTTCGGACGGACGAGGCGGGGGAAGAGATGTGCCATCATCAGCAGGAAGGACTGGATTTCGGCGGTCGTCTGCGGGGCATCCGGGCCGTAGTCGTGGCTGATGGAGTCTATCTTTTCATAGTAGAGATGAAAATAGGCGGGCGGCGCGGACTTTGCAATCGCTTCGCCCAGATTGACCAGGCCCTCCGGCAGGGTCTTATAGCCAAAGGTCTGCGTGCCCTTGAACATGGCATTCGAGTAGGTGGAGGGGGTGTACTCGCGGTGCTGGAAGATGGTCGCCTTCACGCCATAGTTGGAAAGGGCGTTGTAGAGGGTGTGCTTCGGGTAGAGCGTCTTGGGGTTAATCTCCAGCCTCTTGAGCGTGTCGCGTTCCACCGTCCCGGCAAAGGAAAAGAGGAGCGGGGCAATGACGGCGTCCACTATCGGTTCGTAGTAGTTCCACTCGAAGACGCCATGCTCTCCCACCGGCTGTCCGGTGTGCAGGGTGGTGATGTGCGCCGAGGTGGTGGAGGGGAATTGCGAGGTGAGTTTCTCCACCGTCCCGTGGCGGGCGACCTGTTTCAGAAATGGCTCGTCCTGGAATTTATTGAAGAAGCGCCAGCCGAAGCCGTCTATCAGGAAGAGGACGACCGCGTCGTAACGGCGGGCAGTCAACAGGTCCGCGATGCGCTGCGGGAGCGAGGCGAAGCCGCCGGAGTCGTAACGGGGCTTGACGAAGGGTTCGGCAGGGTAGGTTGTCATCGAAAATCAGGCTCCCAGCGAGCGCAGGGTCTTGTTCCGGCCGCGGGCGCGCATCACGTCCATCAGGCGCGGCAGGATTTCGGTGTACATGCGGTAGAGCAGGGGGCTGGGGGTGAAATCCCAGGCGCCGAGTGTGCGCAGGACGTAGCCGCCCAGGCCCTCCTTGAAGCGAAAGACGCCCCACAGACTGTCGCTCTCGTTGAATTCGTTGGGTGCGCCCCAGAGGTTGTAGATGCGGCAGCCAAGCGCTTTGGCGCGGCGCATGGCCTCCCACTGGAGCAGATAGTTGGGCATTTTGTCGCGGTGAAGGTCACGCGACATACCGAAGAGGTAAATAGCCTGCCCGGCAAAGTAAAACAGCGAAACCGCTGCCACCGGCTGCCCCTCCACTTCGGCGATGAGCGGTTCGCTGTAGGGCTGGCGGGCTACCGCCGATGGCTGGCCGCCAGAAAAGGTGCGCCAGACGGTCTGATAGTACTCCTCGCCGCGGATGAGGAAGCCGTCGCGCACGGAGGTCTCGGCGTACATGCGATAAAGGAGGGGGAAATCTGCGGCGGTGGCCGGGCGGACGACGACGCCTTTCTTCTGCGCCAGGCGGAGGTTGTAGCGCGTTTTCTGTTTCATGCGCGCCAGCATTTCGTCCTCGGAGGCGGTCAGGTCAAGGAGGACGGTGTTGCGAAATTGAATCTGGTCCTGCGAAAAGAGCCAGCCCCGTTGCCGGAGTTCGGAACAGACGGCTTGCCCCAGCCCATCGTCGCGGGCGTCTTCGCGGCCGGGGACGCCCCTGCCCAGCGGGACATCGGGGTCGAGTTTGACGAAGATGGCGCCCTGGCGGCGGGCGAAGGTTTGCAGGTCGTTCAGGACGCGATTCCGCAGGGGGAGGTCGCTCCAGTCCAGGTTGGGGCCTTTGGGGATGTAGAGGATGCACATTTTGCGGCCAAATCCGCCCACCGGGATGGCGCGCTTGAGTATCATCGCCGCGGCGAGCGGCTGACCGCCCTGACCGCTCCATACAAACGGCATCGGCTGCCAGCCGAAGCGCGCCTTGACCTGCGCCCATTCCCAGGTTTGCAACAGGTGCGGCAGGGATAGGGAGGCAATCAGTTCGTTCCAGGATTGGGGTGAGCCGGTGAAGGGATTCATAGGAGGGCAGCGGTAGGGCGGGATTCTATCCTCGCCTGGAGCGGGCGGTTAAGAAACCCGCCCTGCTAAACAATCATGACCAGCGACGAACAGAGATAGACGGTTTTGCCTGCTGTTTATCCGAAAATCGGTGTTCATCTATGTTTATTTGTGGTTTCCAAAGCGCTAATCTGATCCGGAGGCGGCGAAGCGCCACAGGTAGAGTTTGTAGAGCAGAGGGTTATAGACGCGGTCGAGGGCGCGCGCCGCCTGACGCAGAACGCCGCCAAAGCCGCGCTTGAAGCGGTAGACGCCCCACAGGCCGTCTTCACGCGCTTCGATTTGCTCTTCATCCGTGATTTCGGCGGCTTCGTCGGGGATGCCCCACATGTCGTATTCGATACAGCCGAGACGTCGTGCCCAGCGGATGGCTTCCCATTGCAGCGGGTAGGTCGGTTTGCGGTTGCGTTCCTCGTTGGCCGATGCGCCGTAGAAGTAATAGCCCGATTTGCGGCCGGCAAAGGCCATCACTGCCGCCAGGGTGCGTCCCTGGTACTCGGCGACGAACAACTCACAGCGTCCAAGCGGGTGAAAGAGTTCGTAAGCGCGGCGGTAGTATTCGAGAGAGTGAACGTGGAAGTTCTCGCGCCGGCCGGTGATTTCCATCAGGGCATAGAAATCGCGCAGATCTTCAGCCGCCCGCACGGTGATTTCCTTGCGGCCTGCCAGACGGATGTTGTAACGCGTCTTGGGCTTCATGCGCTCGAAGACTTCCTCCTCGCTGCCGTTCAGGTCAATGACCAGGGTGCTGCGCGGCTGGACGTGCTGCGGGCTGAAGACAAAGCCGGGGGGCGGCGCGGCAGGCTCAGGGTCCGCAGGCGAGACCCAGCGGTCGGGTTCGACTTTCAGGAAGATGGCCTTGCGGGCGCGGCAGAGGGCATCCACCTCCTTCCAGAAGGAGGCGCTGCCCAGTCCTTGACCGTTATCGCAGAGCGGCCCTTTGGGGATGTAGCCGAAAGTCAGGCCCAGCGGCAGACGGCGGAAGAGTATTTGCGCTCCCGTGCCATCTGTAACAATGCGCACGGGGTCCCAGCCAAAGGCGGATTTGAGTTCGCCCCATTCGCCGCTTTGCAGAATGTGGGCGTCGGCGCGGCTTGCGACGAAAGCATTCCAATCGGAGAGGGAGAGTTGGGACATGGCGGTTCCTGAGACGCGGCGTCAGTCCACTTCGCTGTTCAAGACCTCGAACTCGCGCGTCAACAGGTCAATGGACCAACTGCTTTCGGAATGGGAGAGCAGGTAGAGGCCCTGTTGTTTGAGGAATTCGAGATTGCTGTAACGCATGTCGCGGTAATCGCCGATGCGGCCGGTCTTGAGGGCTTCGATGATTTGCTGAACGCCCTGCTCGACCGTCCAGCGTGCGGAAAAACTGAGGGTGCGGTGAATCTTGTTGAAGTTGACCCAGTAATTGCGCTTGTCGGGGATGTCGTTCTCGTAGACGATTTCGGCCTCGGGGACGAAGCGGTGGATGATTTCGCCGACCTGTTTGATTTGATAGTTCTGGTCGTTGGAGCCAACATTGAAGATTTGATTGCGCACCAACGGCAGGGGCGCTTTGAGTGCCAGGGCAATGGCCTGCGCGGCGTCTTCAACGTGCAGGAAGGGCCGCCACTGGTCGCCGCCGAAAATAGTAATCTTGCCGTCCACGACGGCTTTAGCGGTGAGCAGGTTGACCACCAGGTCGAAGCGCGGCCGGCCCGAAAGGCCGTAAATGGTGCCAAAGCGCAGGATGACCGGCGAGAAACGGTCATCAGCCATGCTCAGAAGGACTTTTTCAGAGGCGATTTTACTGCGCGCATACAGGGAGACGGGACGCAGTTCGGAGCGTTCGTCGAGCGGTTCATTGCTGACGCCGTAGACCGAGCAGGTGCTGGCGAAAATGAAGTGGCCGATGCCGCTCCCCTTGGCGACTTCGGCGATCATGCGCGTGGCGGTCAGGTTGATGTCGAGGGTCAGTTGTTCATCGAGGGCGCAGGCCGGGTCGCCTACCAGTCCGCCGAGGTGGATGACGGCGTCCATGTCGCGCATGACCTGCACTACTTTTTCAACCTGACGGAAGTCGGCCTGGACGATTTCGAGGTTGGGATGGTCTAGCCAGGCTTGGATGGGTTCTGTGCCGTAGAGGAGCAAATCTAGCAGGCGCACTTTATAGCCGGCCTCTAACAGTTTGGGAAGCAGCGCCGAGCCAATATACCCGGCCCCGCCGATGACGAGGACGTTCTCGATGTTTCCGTGGCCGGCGCGAGGGGAGGCGGGGGTTTCAGAACGTACGATCCGCTTCCAGAGCGTAGACCAGGCTCGGGCGCTGATGAGCAGGATGACGCTCAGTCCCCAGGCCAGCAGGAGTGAGCCACGCGGGAAATTCAGGTAGGGTGAGAGGAAGTTGAGCAGATTGCCCTGACTGAGGTAAGTCAGCGCACCGAAAATTAGGTACGAAAGGCTGACGGCCTGCAGGACGATAAGCGTCTTGTAGCGTCCACGGTAGAAGCGCCCATAGGAGTAAAAGCCGCTGGCGGTGAAGACCAGCAGACAGATGATCGTCACAATCCAAGAGTTTTGCAGGTAGATGCGTTCGTAGTAGAGAACGGTGGAGCGGTAGACGAAATTGCTGCCTTCACCCTGCGAAACGATCCAAAAAAGACGTCCGATGAGCGAGAGGAACAGGGCCAGGTTGACCAAGATGACATCGGCGGCCATGCGCACCAGCCCCTGGAATGAAAAAATCATCTTCCACCAGGAAATGCTGGATTTCATTTTTCGACCAACCGTTGACGAATTTCCGCCGCGTGCGTGTGGGCGCGCTCGATAGCCTGGCAAATTCCCAGGCAAACTTCATCGCTCATGTTCGACCACATCGGCAAACTCAAACTATTGTTTGCCAGCCAATCGGTGTGGGGAAGCGGGCGGCCATCGTAGAACGAACGGTATGCCGTCTGTTGATGCACAGGGGGAAAGTAATACTTACGCGTGTCAATGTTTTCCGCCGCCAGCGCCTGCGCCAGTTCGTCGCGCGTCAGGCCGAAGCGGGCAGGGTCAATCGTGATGGAAATTTCGCGGTAGGAGTGCCGGTCGCCGGGACGGACGGCCTGGAAGCCGATCCCCGGCAGCCGTCCGAGCATCTCTTGAAAGAGGGCAACCGTTTCGTTGCGGTGACGGGCGGCCTCTTCGAGACGCTGTAAACTGTGCAAGCCAATGACGGCGCTCAATTCGGGCATGCGCGCGTTGAGGCCGGCAAAGGCGCTGTCGTAATTGCCATCGTTCCCGTACTCGCGTCCCATGCGAATCTTGGTCGCCAGGTCGTCGTCATTGGTGGCAACGATTCCCCCCTCGCCGGTGAGGAGCAGTTTGGTCGGGCTGAGACTGAAAATCTGCGCGTCGCCCTGTTTGCCGACCGGCTCGCCCTGATAGCGCGCCCCCGCACCGTGCGCGGCGTCGAAAATCAATTTCAGGCCGTGACGGCGGGCGACCTCCTCCAGCCCGGCAATATCCGCTGGATTGCCAAATTGATGCACAGCCACAATGGCCGTCGTCTGCGGCGTGATGGCCGCCTCGGCCGCCGCCGGGTCGAGGTTGAACGTCTCGGCGTCCACATCGGCGAAGACCGGCCGCAGACCGGCCCACACCAACGCGCTGACGGTCGCCATGAAGGTAAAACTCGGCACGACCACATCGCCGCGCAATCCCAGCGCCTGATGCACCAGCATCATGCCGGAGGTGCAACTCGAAACCGCGACAGCATGTTTCACGCCCAAATGCGCCGCCATTTCCTGCTCGAAACGGCGCATGTACGGCCCCTTGGTCACCATGCCGGTTTCGAGAATCGTTTTCACCTCCTCGCTGACTTCCTCAAAAGAAGGCAGAACCGGCCGCACCATTGGCAGCATTTGCTCGAAGAGCGGTTTTCCGCCCAAAAAGGCAGGTAACGTTTTGATCATAGGACGAAATCAGCCTCCATGTTGATTCTTCATCCAGGCCAGAGTCTCGGCGAGACCCTCGGCAAGGGAAGTTTGCGCCCGAAAACCGAGCCTCTGCGCCGCTTTTTCGGGATTGCCCACCGAGCGGTAAATATCGCCCGGCCGCGGCGCCTCGTGCCGGACCTCGGGCCGGCGCGGCGACAAACGACTCAATTCATCCAACAGGTCGAGCAGGGTCGTCTCGCGGCCGGAGCAGACATTATACGCCTCTCCGGCCGCATTTGCCTCGGCGGCCAGCAGATTGGCGCGGACGACATCCTTGACGAAGATAAAATCGCGGCTTTGCCGCCCGTCGCCGAAGATGACAATCGGCTGGCCCGTCAGCAGGCGGTTGATGAAAATCGGAATCGCTGCCGCGTAGGGCGAATCGGGACGCTGGCGCGGCCCGTAGACGTTGAAAAAGCGCAGGGCCGTCACCGGCAGGCCGAAGTTCCGCGTGTAGAAACGGGCGTACAACTCATTGACCTGTTTGGAAAGCGCGTAGGGCGAGAGCGGCGAGAGCGGCGCGTCCTCGCCGGTCGGGAAAACGCTCGTCTCGCCATAGACGGCGGTGCTGGAGGCCAGGACGACCTTGCGCACCCCGGCCCGCCGCGCTGCCTCCAGCAGTTGTCCCGTCCCGCCGACGTTGACATCGAAACAGGTCTGCGGTTCGAGCATGGACTGCGGGACGGAGATGAACGCCGCCAGGTGGAAGACCCATTCCACGCCGCAAACGGCCTCGCCCACGCGCCGGACGTCGCGCAGGTCGGCCTCGAGAACTTCCAGGTCGCCGCGCAGACCGGCCAGGTTCTCGCGCCGTCCGGTGGAAAAATTGTCCAACACGCGCACCGAATCGCCGCGCCGGAGAAGTTCTTCTACAATATGGGAACCGATGAAACCGGCCCCGCCGGTTACGAGGATACGCATGGTTATCTCCCGCGCAGGCCGAAGACCTGCCAGACGGTGCGCAGCAGGATGGCAATATCCATCAGCAGGTTGCGATGCTTGATGTAGTACAGGTCATATTCGAGTTTGATGGCCATCTCTTCGACCGTGACGTAGTAGTCGTAATTAACCTGCGCCCAGCCGGTGATCCCCGGCTTGACCAGCAGGCGTGCCCGGTAGAAGGGAATCTGCTTCTCGAACTGCTGCACCCATTCGGGCCGCTCGGCGCGCGGCCCGACAAGGCTCATCTCGCCTTTTAGCACGTTCCAAAACTGCGGGAATTCATCCAAGTGGGCGCGGCGCAGAAAATTGCCGACGCGGGTGACGCGGTCATCGTTCTGCATCGTCAGGCGCACGCCGTCCTTTTCCGCGTCCTGGCGCATGGTGCGGAATTTGTATACTTCGTAGGGGCGTCCGCCCTTGCCCAGACGAGTCTGCTTATAGAAGACCGGGCGGCCGCTTTCGAGCACGATACCCAGCGCAACGAATGGGAACATCATTGCCAGCATCAACATTCCGGCCAGCCCGCCAAGAATATCTGCCAGGCGCTTGGCGGACTCGTAGAACAAACTGGTGCGCGCTTCGATGACAAAGGAGCGAATCAGCCACTCGGACTCGAGGTGGTGAACCGGCACGCGGCCCAGCAGTTCTTCATACAGGGCGGCCATGGGCGTCACCTCGATGCCGCTTTCCTGCGCATCCAGCACAGCCTGGAAGGTGCGTCCCTGCATCTCGCCGGAAACGGCAATCACCAGGTCTGTTGCCGCCTCACGCTCAATGACTTCCGCCAGCCGGTCGCCGGTCGCCAGGATGGGGATGCCTTTGATGTGTTTGCCCGCCTTGTCGGGGTCGTCGTCAATGAAACCCACCAGGTAGAATGGACGCGGTTTGAGACTGTGATAGGCGTCCAGCAATGTCTCGCCGGCCTTGCCGGCCCCCAGAATCAGCACCCGGCGCATGAGCGCGCTGGCTGTGAAAATGCGGATGTAAACCAGCCGCCAGAGAAGCGTGAAAACCGCCGCCAGTGCCAGGAAAAGACCCACCCCGATGCGCGTCTGATTGCCCTCCACCAGCAAATAGGCGATGGCGTACAACACCAGGCCAATCAGCGCTGATGCCAGGATGCCGCGTACGGTCACCCCTACATTGTTCACCCGGTGCGGGTCATAAAGGTTGAGCAGCAGCAAAATCCACAGGAAGGGCAGAAAATAATACCAGCCTGCCACGCGGTCGCTCAGGAAGGTCAGCGTCCACTGGTCGCGCAGGCTCCACAGGTAGAGCGCCCCGGCCAGCGCCAGGTACGCCATCACCAGGTCGCCGATGAGCAGGATGGAGCGTTTCTCACGCGCCCGCACGCGCCAGCCGGAAGATTTGGTCTTGAAATTCGATTGCATTATGCTTTCTCTGCCTTGTTCGGGAATAGCCCCTTAATGATACTCCATAAAAAGCCGCTTCCCCAGGCGAGATGCATGATGGAAATTGCGAGCGGCAGACCGGCGAGGAGAAAGCCCTCCCGCCGCTTCCACGCGGAGCGGAAACCTGCCGCGGCCAAAACGAGCAGATACGTTCCTGCCTCTGCCGCCAGCAGAATCCAGAACCCGCGCCAGAACAGGCCCAGCCCGGCTAATACAAGCAGGCTCAGCACAAACAGCGGCGGAAGCGCCTGCCGCCAGCGCAGAGTCTTCGGATAGCGGCGTAACATGCGGTATTTCCAGAAGCCGTAACGCCAGTATTGCCTTGCCAGCGCGCCGAAGGTAGAGCGGGCAAAATAGACCGAGCGGATGGCCGGGTCGAGCCAGATTTTTCCGCCACGGGCGCGGATGCGGGCGTTGAACTCGTAATCCTCGTTGGTCAGCAGAGACTCATCGAAGAAACCCACCAGCGCCAGGAGTTCGCGCTTGAACGCGCCAAATGGGACGGTATCCACGTGCGCGGCCCTCTCGGTGTGACGGTAGAGAGCGTCGCCCACGCCGAGCGGATGAGCGGCCGCGGCAGCAATGGATTTGGCGACCCACGTCTCTACGCCGGGGCAGATCTCCCAGACGCCGCCCACGTTCTCACCGAGGCCTGCTTCCAGGTCCGCGACGCTGCGCGCCACGTAGTCGGGATAAGGCCGCGAGTGCGCGTCCAGGCGGACGATCATCTCGCCCGAAGCGGCGCGCAGGGCGGTGTTGAGCGCGGCAGGGATGTGACGCATGGGGTTGTCCACCACGACAATCTTCAGGTCCGGGTGGGCGGCGGCAAAGGCGGCAATTTCCTCGCGCGTCCGGTCGGTGGAAAGGCCGTCGGCGATGACCACTTCCAGGTCGCGGCGCGGGAAAGTCTGCCCGTAAATGGCCTCCAGCAGCGAACGGATGGTGGATTGTTCGTTGTAGCAGGGGATGATGATCGAGACGGAAGGCATGAGGGTTATTTCTTGCGTTTCGAGATGACCGTGCTGGCATCCGGGGAGGTCAGCGGCAGGAAAACGGTAAAGGTGCTGCCTGCTCCCGGCGCGCTGCGGACGCTAATTCTACCACCATGCGTCCGTAGAATCTCCTGCACGATGGCCAGGCCCAGGCCCGCGCCGTGGCGGCTGCCACCGGAACGGGAGGCGTCGGCCTGGTAGAAGCGCTCGAAGATGTGCGCCGCGACTTCCGGCGCCATGCCTGCCCCGGTATCCGCCACTTCCACCTGAACCTCGGAACCGGCCACCTGCGCCCGGAGCGTGACCGTCCCGCCGGATGGCGTGAACTTGATGGCATTGTCCACCAAGTTACTGAAGACCTGCACCAGCCGATCGCCGTCGCCGGTCAGGGCGGGCAGGTTGGCGGTCTGCAGGTCAAGGGTCACGCCCGCCGCCTGCGCCTGGGGACTCATGCGCTCGGTCACGTTGCGCAGCAGGGCCGGCAGGTTGAGCAGGGAGCGCTGCAAGTCCAGCGTCCCGGCGTCCAGGCGCGCCAGGTCGAGCAGGTCGAGCACCATGCGGTGCATGCGTTCGGCCTCCTGACGGATGACGCCCGCTGCCTGGCGGCGCGCCTCGGGCGTATCGGCGGTGCCGTCCTCCAGCGCCTGGGCAAAACCCTGGATGGAGGTCAGCGGCGTTTTGAGTTCGTGCGAAACGTTGGCGACGAACTCGCGCTGGGATTTTTGAGTGGCGCGGACGCGCGCCCCCATGTCATTGAAGGCCGTGGTGAGTTCCTGCACTTCGCGCGGACCGCGCACAGACAGCGCTCCGCTTTCGGGCATGCGCCGCGCGGCTGAGACCAGCGCCTGGAGCGGGCTGCCAATCCAGCGCGCCAGGCCGAAGGCGACGAAGAGCGAGAGCGCCAGCGCGATCAGGCCGGCGTAGAGGAAGGGCAGGAAGATGTCATTCTTCAGGATCGAAAGTATCGGGAGTTTCGGGCGCGGCGTCAACGCCAGCAGCGTGCGCTCGTCCGAGAGGCGTTCGGCGCTGAAGATCCAGGCCGTGCCGTTTTCGTCGCGCAGGCCAACGGTCGGGCGCAGCAACTGGTAGCGGCGGAGCGGGAGAAAAGCCGCCTCGACCCCGGCACGCGAATCGGCCAGCACCTGCGCCTCCGGTCCCACGACCACGAAGCGGACTTCCAGCGCCGCGTCGTAGACGCGCAGGGTATCCTCCAGGGCGGGGGTGGGCAGGGTGGCCAGTTCGGGCTGGCCCAGCGTCAACACCCGGCGCGCCGCTTCCAATTCCTGCAAAGCCGCGCGGTAGGCCAGCGGGCTGCGCAAGATGTACACCAGCAGGACGAGCGCCGTCAGCGCCAGGGCGCCGATAATGATGAGGGCGTAACTCAGCCACAGGCGGGCGCGCAGGGAGGAAAACATCGTCAGGCTTTCGGAACGGTGAGTTTGTAGCCGATGCCGGTGACCGTTTCGATTTTACAGACGGAGTCGGCCAGTTTTTTGCGCAGATGGGCGATATGGACGTCCACGGTGCGGGTCTGCCCGTAGAAGTCGAAGCCCCAGGCTTTTTCGAGCAACTGTTCGCGGGTGAAGACGCGCCCCGCTTGCGAGGCCAGGACGAGCAGCAGTTCGAATTCCTGGGTGCGCAGGTCGAGGAGACGGTCGCCGCAACGCACCTCGCGGCGGGCGGCGTCCACGGTCAGGTCGCCGAGGCGGATGATTTCCGCGCCCGCGCCGGCGGCGCGTTCGGCGCGGCGCAGGATGGCTTTGACCCGCGCCACCAGTTCGCGCGGGTTGAACGGTTTGGTCAGGTAATCGTCGGCGCCCAATTCGAGGCCGAGGATCTTGTCGATGTCCTCGTCGCGGGCGGTCAGCATGATGATTGCCGTCGCGTTGTCCTCGGCGCGCAGGCGGCGGCAGACCTCGAAGCCGTCCAGTCTGGGGAGCATCACATCCAGCACCACCAGCGCCGGGGCGAGGCGTTTCACCGCCTCCAGGGCGGTCTCGCCGTCGCCAACCGATTCGACGCGGAAATTCTCGCGCTCCAGGTACAGGCGCGCCAGCGAGACGATGGACGGCTCATCGTCCACCAGCAGGATCAGTTCGGCGCTCATTTCGCCAGGGCAATAACCTCAATCTCGACGGCCGCGCCTTTGGGCAGGGCTGCTACGGCGACCGCTGAGCGGGCGGGCGGGTTTTCGGGGAAGAATTCGGCATAGACGGCATTCATGGCGGCAAAATCACCCATATCGCGCAGGAAGACGGTGGTCTTCACCACCCGCTCCATCCCGGACCCGGCATCTGCGAGCACATGCTTGAGATTGGTCAGCGCCTGGCGCGTTTCCGCCTCCACCCCGCCGGGGACGAGGGCGCCGCTGACGGGGTCGAGGCCGATCTGCCCGGCGGTGAAAACCAGGTTCCCGGTCTGAACAGCGACGGAATAGGGGCCAATGGCTTTGGGCGCTTTCTCGCTGATGATGACAGTTCGGTCCATGTTTGCCTCCAGTGCGTTTTTCCTGATTGTACTGCAAACTGGAGAGACGGCGCGGGGCACGTCTCTCCAGTTTTGTCAGGCCGGCCGAAGCCGCGTTACGGGAGGGCGGGGGATTCTGTCCCGGCCGGGGGGTGGGCTTCGCGCAGGTCACGGATGGCTTCGCGCAGGGCTTCGCCGGTGCCGTTCATGGCGGCGTGCGTGTCCTTGAGCACCTGGCCGAGTGCCTTGGCGGTCTCGATGGCCGCGGCGCGGTCGGTGACCTGGCCGCTCTCATCGAAGCCGGCGTGGCTGGCGATGATGGCCGCGCCCGGTTCGTGGGCCGCCTGCGTGCCAGGGATGGCGGCGGCAAAAGCCTCGAGGGCAGCCTGCACGGCGGAGGTATCCCAGCCTTTGGCGCTGGCCTTTTCGATCAGCGTCTGGATGCGGGCAATGAATTCGTCGGCTTTGTCCAGGCGCTCACCCTGACGGGTGTAGGCTTCCTGAAGGCGCGCCCAGGCCTGTTCGAGGCGTTCGTTGTTCAGCCTGTCGCTGGAGGGCGGGTTGGACTCGTCGGTCAGTCCGGCGGAGGCCTCCACCCCGCTGACGGGCAGGGCCACCAGTCCCAGGCCGAGGACCAGGGCGGCAAGGACGAACTTGTTGAGTAAAGAGGTCATTTTGGACATTTTAGTATCTCCTTTTCTATGCCTGCATTGTAGGTTTGTGAAGTTAGCGGCGTAATACGGGCATGTAAAATGCCTGTAAAACATCCTTGCAGGGGGAGAGGCGGCCAAAGCGCGCCGTTTTGGTTTGGAGGAGGCGCTTGCTTGACAATCTCCCTCTCTGCGTGTAAAATCTCCCCCGCTCATCGAACGGACAGGCCGAGATAGCTCAGCTGGTAGAGCACGCGACTGAAAATTGCGGTGTCCCCAGTTCGATCCTGGGTCTCGGCACTCTCGGCCAGAAAGGCGGCCGTTTTGCGGGCGTGGTTCAGTGGTAGAACGTCTCCTTGCCAAGGAGAAGGTCGTGGGTTCGAATCCCATCGCCCGCTCAGAACATTGCTGATTGTAGATTGAAGATTGTGGATGGCGCGGCTAATCAGCAATCATCAATCAACAATCAGCAATCAATTTATGGCGTCGTGGCCAAGTGGCAAGGCAAGGGTCTGCAAAACCCTGATCACGGGTTCAAATCCCGTCGACGCCTCTGACAAAACGGGTCCGCAAAGGCTCGTTTTGGTTTCTCCCTGCGGGGGCGCTGCGCGACAAACCCTGCCAACGCCTCCGCGTAGCGAACGTCTGAAGACTTGCGCTACAATATACTTCGGATACAATTCAGGCATGTCCGAAATCCCCCCTCCCCCAGCCCACAGCCAAATCGAACTGCTACGCCTGCTGGCCTCGCGTCTGGAACGTTTATCGGTGGATTCGCGCTGGGCGCGGCGCGCTTCGGGGCTGCGCGGCAACATCGTCAAGGTGCTGGAGGAAGCCGAAGCCTGCCCCGTCTCCGCGGAGCGCCTCGACCTGCTCATCGGCCGCAGTTTCGAGATTCTGCGCGCCGCTGCCCGCGAAATCCCGGACGTCGACTCCCTGCTCGAAGGAAAAAGGAAACTTCCCTGACATGACCTCCCCGCGCCGTCTGCTCCCTGCTCTCCTCCTTCTTCTGACCGCCGCATGTAAGTCTGCCCCTGCTTCAGAAACCGCTTTGCCTTTGCCTGCGACCTCGACCATGCCGGCGTCCGTTGCTGTGACCGAGGCGGCCTCGACGCCAAATGTGCCTGTCTCGACAGAGACAGCGCCGCAAAGCGCCCCCACAGCGACAGCCACCCCCCTCCCTCCCATGAGCGACTGGCGCGACCTGCCCATCATTCCAGAAGTGAGCCCGCGCGTGCTGGAAATCTACGCCGCAGGCCAGGCGCTTGGCCGGGAACCGCACAATTTCTCGGTCATTGGCGACTGCCAGTCCATTCCCTTCGTTTTCATGGGGCCGTTCAGTCTGGGAGAAATTCAGCCCGGGCCGTCCGAAAGTTATCTGTGGGACGCTCTCAATTACTTCAAGGGGTCTTTTGGCCACTGGTCGGTTACCTCGCGGGGCGGATTCACTGCCGCCTCCCTGCTCAGCCCCCTGCAGGCCGACTCGCAGAACTGCAAGCCCGGCGAGACCCCGCTGACCTGCGAATATCGCCTCCACAACCCGGCTTATGTTTTTATCACCCTCGAAACCTGGAGAGACCAGCGCACCATTGACCGCTACGAAAGTTACCTGCGCCAGATTCTCGACTACGTCATCGAGCGCGGCACTGTCCCGATTCTGATTACCAAAGCCGACGCCGCCGAAGTGGATGAGGGCATTCACGTCATCAACCCCGCCATTGCCCGCGTGGCCTACGACTACCAGGTGCCGCTGGTCAACTTCTGGAAAGCCGCCCAATACCTCGATAACGCCGGCATAGACCCTAACCGGGACGGCTTTCATCTCAGCCCCGAAGGGTACAAGGTCAAGAATATCCTGGCTTTGCGCACGCTTTATCTGGTCTGGAACGCCGTTCAGGGACGGGACGTGAGCCAGATTGTCCCCTCCGATGTCCCTGCCTCCGAAGGCGGGCAAAATGCCCCTGAAACGGGGAGCAATCCCCAGGTCAACGCGCCCGAATGCGGCCGCGGTTGCATCTTCTTCGGGACGGCCGTCTCCCGCGACGGAAACGTGACCGCCAACGGCGTCTTCTCCTACAATCCCTCTATGCGTGCCCTGACTCAAATCCTGGGCGCAGGCTACGACCTGCAGGATGTCAGCGAAGATGGGACGCGCCTGCTCGTCAACAGCGGCAGCCGCCTCTACGAAGTCCGTCTCACCGACGGCTCCTCCACGCTCATCAGCAGCACATTCTACGCTGCCGGGCGTCAGGGCGCGTACTGGGACAGCGCCGATAGCGAAGTCATCTTCCTCGATGAATCGGCGCCTATCCAGACCGATAACGGTCAGGCCATTTATCTCTACCCCAGCGCGCGCGACGGAGAAGTTTACTTCGAGAGCGGAACCTGCGAAAGCAAGGATTTCTGTCAGCCGGGCGGCGTGTACCGCCTCGGCCCCGGCGAGACGCTCACCCGCCTGGACGGTTACATGCGCCCGGTCTTCTCGCCAGACGGCGTGCGCGTGGCTTACCTGAACCCGGCGGTTGCCGTGCCGCTCAACTATTTCCATATCGGCTACATGCTCCTCGAAGAGGTCGAGCGCAGCAGCACCACCCGCCGCGTGCTCTACTTCCCCGAAGAACACGGCTTCATGTATTATCCCGAAGTGCGCGATTATGCCTTCTCTCCGCAGAACGACCGCGTCATGATTCTCTACGATGTGTACAGCGAGTACTTCGAACAGTCGCAGGCCCTTCAGGCATATCTGTGGGACCTGAATACCGGCATCCTCTACAATTATGGCCGTCTCAAAGGCCTCAGCGCCGGCCTCAACCCGCGTCAGGTCTGGTCGCCGGACGGCGGGCAAGTGCTCTTCTTCCTGACCGAAACCGCCAATGAGCAGCCGTTCACCATCAGCGTTTTCCGCTCCGACATAAAAACAGGCGAGAAACTGGCGCTCTATCACGAGGCCCTGCTTGTCAGCGAGGATTATCTGTACCTGACCAACGTTTACTGGAGGTAAAAATGACGCTCCCAACCGTCATGCGCGCTATGTTGTTGGACGCCCCGCATACCCCCCTGCGTCTGGCCGAACTGCCCGTCCCGCGTCCCGGCCGCGGACAGGTACTGTTGAAAGTGCGCGCCTGCGGCGTCTGCCACACCGACCTGCACATCGTGGATGGCGAACTGAGCGAGCCGAAACTGCCCCTCGTGCTGGGACATCAAATCGTGGGCGAAGTCGCCGCCTGCGGGCCGGGGGCGGAGCGGTTTCGGATCGGCGAACGGGTCGGCGTTCCCTGGCTGGGTGCAACCGACGGGACCTGCGCGGCCTGCCGGCGCGGCGAGGAGAACCTATGCGACCATCCCGTCTTCACCGGCTACACAGTGGACGGCGGCTTTGCCGAGTACACCGTTGCCGATGAGCGTTTCTGCTTCCCTCTGCCGGATTCCTACGCGGACGTGGAGGCCGCGCCGCTTTTGTGCGCCGGTCTCATCGGCTATCGAACGTACCGCATGGCCGGGGAACACGTTGAGAAGATGGGCATCTACGGTTTCGGGGCGGCGGCGCATCTCATCGCGCAGGTGGCCAGATTCGAAGGCAGGCGCATCTACGCCTTCACCCGTCCCGGCGACCGAGCGGCGCAGGAATTTGCCCTCCGTCACGGTGCAGACTGGGCCGGGGACTCCACCACCCGGCCGCCGGTTGAGTTGGATGCGGCGCTCATCTTTGCCCCGGTCGGCGCGCTGGTGGTGGAGGCGCTCAAGGCCGTGCGCAAGGGCGGCGTGGTCGTCTGCGGCGGAATCCACATGAGCGACATCCCGTCCTTCCCCTATTCCCTGCTGTGGGAGGAGCGCGTCGTCCGCTCGGTGGCCAATCTCACCCGCCGCGACGGGGAGGAGTTCTTTGCCATTGCCCCGCGCGTGCCGGTGCGTGCCGAAGTGCAGGTCTTTCCGCTCGAAGCCGCAGATCAGGCCCTCGGTCTGCTGCGCTCCGGCGGGTTGACCGGCGCGGCGGTGTTGCAAATCGCTTCCCACTCGTAACCACCTACCTAACAAGAAAAGAGTGTCGTTTGGGTGGCCAAATTTATTCGCAGAGTACGCAGATTGTGCCGATTTCTTCTCCAAACTGCGCAATCTGCGACATCTGCGCATGAGCAGGGTAGGCGGTTACTTTTTCTCAATTTTCCTTCGGCGGCGCGGCAGGGCCGTAATCCAGCACCTCGCGCACGCCCGTGCTGGGTTCAGGCGGGCCGAGGATGCCTTTCTCCTCCAGCGCGTCCACCAGGCGGGCGGCGCGGGTGTAACCAATCCGTAGGCGGCGCTGGAGCATGGAGACCGAGCCGCGTCCCTCGCGGCGGCAGATGTCAATCGCCTCGTTCAGGAGCGGGTCGCCCTGAATGGCGGTGATGTCTTCGAACATGGGGACCTGTTTCAACGGGACGCCCTGCGGCAACATCGCACCGGCAGGCAGGTTCGGGGTCCCGGCAGCGGCGTAGGGGCTGACCGAGGCGGCCTGGGTGCGCCAGAAGTCCACCAGGCGGGTGATTTCCACGTCCGAGACGAAGACTCCTTGCAGGCGCACCGGCGCGGGCGCGTCGGGGGCCTGGAAGAGCATGTCGCCGCGTCCGAGCAGACGTTCCGCGCCGGGCTGGTCGAGGATGACGCGGCTGTCGGTGTTGGAGGCCACCGCAAAGGCGATGCGCGCCGGGAAGTTGGCCTTGATAAGTCCCGTCACCACATCCACCGAAGGGCGCTGAGTGGCGAGAATCATGTGGATGCCGGTGGCGCGCGCCAGTTGCGCCAGCCGCGTGATGGTGCGCTCGGTTTCGTCGGGGGCAATCATCATCAGGTCGGCTAATTCGTCAATTACGATGACCAGATGGGGCAGTTTCTTGCCGCCCTGCGAGGCCATGCGGTTGTTGTAGTCCTGGATGTTGCGCGCTCCCAACTCGGCGAACTTGTGATAGCGGTTATCCATCTCGCGGGTCATCCATTGCAGCGCGCCGACCACGCGCTCGATTTCCACCACAACCGGCGCGAGCAGGTGCGGCACGCCGTTGTAGCCGGTCAGTTCCACCCGCTTGGGGTCCACCAGAATCAGACGCAGGTCGTCGGGGGTATTGTGAAGCAGGAAGCAGGTCAGGATGGCGTTGACGCACACCGACTTGCCGGAGCCGGTCGTTCCGGCGATGAGCAGGTGCGGCATGGCTTCCAGGTTGGCGGCCTTGGGATTCCCGGCCACGTCCTTGCCGAGGGCGAAGCGCAGCGGGGTTCGGCCGCGGGTGAAGGCCTCGCTTTCCACCACTTCGCGCAGCGCCACCAGCGTCAGTTCCTCGTTGGGGACTTCGATGCCCACGTAGCCGCGTCCCGGCACCGGCGCCTGGATGCGGATGCGCGGGGCAGCCAGCGCCAGCGCCAGGTCGTCCGAAAGAGCGGCAATCTTGCCGACGCGCACGCGCATGGGGCCGCTGCGTCCTTCCACGAACAGCGGTTCGACCCCGAACATGGTCACCGCCGGGCCGCGGCTGATCTCCACCACTTGTGCCGGCGCCCCAAAGGAAGCCAGCGTCTCCTCGATGATGCGGGCGCGCCGCTCGATGAATTCGTCATTGACTTCGGCGGCCTGCGGCTTGTCGAGGATGTCGGCAATCTTTGGCAAAGACCAGGGGATGGCAGGGGTGGAGGGGATTCCGGCGCGGACGCTGACCCCGGTGGGCGGCGCGGGTGGAGTCTCGGGGCGGGGCGAAAGCGGGGTGAAATCTCCGAGCGCCTCGCCGTTCGGTTCGCCGGCCGCGGGAGCGGGCGACTGCTTTCCGCTGCGGGAGGCGGCGAGCGGTTGTTTGAGTTTCTCCCCCGCTCGTTGGAGCAGGGGCGCGGCCCAGCGGAACATGTCGGCCAGAGTCAGGTCGAGGGTCATGGCAAGCGAGACGAGCAGCCAGGCGATGACCACCACCGTCGCCGCCGCCCAGCCCAGCCCGTTGACGAGGGCGCGTTGAATCAACGCGCCAATATAACCGCCGCCCAGACCGGCCTCGGCGCGCTGGAGGGCGGTCGCCGCCGGGCCGGAAAGGCCGTGGAAAGTTGCCAGCAGGGCCAGGAACAACAGCATGATGCCCACAGCGCGTTCCGGCGAGAGCGGCGGCAGGCGGTCCACGCGGCGGGCGATGAGCCAGACGCCGAGCAGGAGCAGTCCCAGCGGCAGGATGTAGACGCCCCAGCCAAAGCCCTGTGCCAGCAGCCGAATCCACGTGCCGCTCAGCGCGCTGCGATTGGCCGAGAAGAGGCTGAGAGCCGTCAGCAGGCCGACGATAGCCATCCCCGCGCCGACCAAGTCCATCTTTGTCTCGGCGCTCATCTTCGGCTTTGGCGGGGGCGGTGCGGCTTGCGTTCGGGAGGAGGAATGCCCAGAGGGACGCGGCCGGCTTGAGGTCCGCGCTGCGGGGCGGGAGGGGGATTTGCGGGAGGACGGTTTCCGGCGGGTGACGGGCATGACAAAATGATTATAGCACAAATGGTCTATGCGGCCTCCTTGTTTCTTCCCGGCCATGCGGCAGGGAAGAGTGAGGTAAAATAATCCAATGTTCGAAATCATTTTTCTCGGCACTTCGGCCTCGGCTCCCTCAGCACGGCGCGGCTTGCCTGCGCAAATCGTCAAACACAACGAATACCGCTTTTTAATTGACTGCGGCGAAGGGACACAGCGACAGATTTTGCAATCGGGGATTGGTTTTCGCAGTTTGCGTCATATTTTGCTGACACACGGCCATCTCGATCATATTCTTGGACTGGCCGGGCTGATGTCCACGTTCATGCGCTGGGAGACCATCGAGGAACTCGATATCTACGGCGCCCGGCAGACACTCGACCGCGTCCACGACCTGCTCTTTGGGGTGGTGCTGCGCGGCCGCAAGCCGCCGATGGCCCTCAACCTGCGCGAAATCAAGCCGGGTCTCTTCTTTGAGGCCGAGGACTTCACCATCACTGCCTTCCCGGTCTTTCACCGCGGCTCCGACAGCCTGGGCTTCAAGTTCGAGGAACGGGCGCGCCGCCCCTTCCTGGCCGAACAGGCCGACGCCCTGGGCGTGCCGCAAGGCCCACAGCGCCGCGACCTGGTAGCGGGGAAGACCATCCGCCTGGAGGATGGGCGCGAGGTGCGGCCTGATGACGTGCTCGGGCCGCTCAAGCCGGGGCTGAAATATGTCCACGTCGGCGATGCCGGCCGGACCGAGGACCTGGTCTCCGTTTGCGAGGCGGCTGACGCGCTGGTCATCGAGTCCACCTACCTGGAGGAGGAGGCCGAACTGGCGGCGCAGTTTTCTCACCTGACCGCCCGTCAGGCGGCGGAACTGGCCCTCAAAGCGAATGTCAAACAGTTGATACTGACCCATCTCTCGCGCCGCTACGCCGAGCGGGAAGTGCTGGCCGAGGCGCAGAGCGTCTTTCCAAATGCGCGCGTGGCGCGTGATTTTGATGTTTTTCTTGTCAAACAAGGGTAGAAAAATGGCCGATAAAAAATTTACGATCGGACTTCTCACCTCCGGCGGCGACTCGCCGGGCATGAATCCGTGCATCCGGGCGGTGGTGCGGGCCGCGGCTGCCCGCGACGCCCAGGTCATCGGCATCATGGATGGCTACGAAGGCCTCATCAACGGTGAATTCCGGCCGCTTGGCCCGCGCGATGTGGGCGGCATCATGCAGCGCGGCGGGACGATTCTGCAGACCCGGCGCTCCAAACGTTTCATGGAGAAAGCCTATCAGCGCGAAGCCATTCGCAACATCAACAGCGCCGGCATGGATGGCCTGATTGTCATCGGCGGGGAAGGTTCGCTCAAGGGCGCGCATGTGCTGGCCGAGCAGGGCGTCCGCGTGGTGGGCATCCCCGGCAGTATTGACAACGACATCTGGGGCACCGACATGGCGATTGGCGTGGATACGGCCATGAACACCATCATGGATGCCATAGACAAATTGCGCGATACGGCCTCCTCGCACGGGCGCGCCTTCCTGGTTGAAGTAATGGGACGCAACTGCGGCTACCTGGCCGTGATGGCCGGCATCGTCAGCGGGGCCGAGATGGTCATTACCCCCGAGTCGCCGGTCACGGTGGAAGAGGTCGCCAAAGCCGTCGAGGGAGCGTACATGCGAGGCAAGACACATGCCATCATCGTCGTCGCCGAAGGCGCAAACCTGAAAGTCGTGGATCTGGCGAAAGCCCTTGATGACATGGACGTCGGCTTTACCACGCGCGTCACCATCCTCGGCCACATCCAGCGCGGCGGCTCGCCGACTGCTTTCGAGCGCATGCTGGCCACCCGCATGGGGGTCAAGGCGGTCGAGACGCTCGTCTCTGGCCAGACGGATGTGATGGTCGCTTTACAGGGACGCACGATGGGCCTCGTCCCCCTGACCGAGGTGACTAGCAAGTCGCGCTCGGTCAACCCGGAATATTTTGAGATGGCACACATCCTCTCCCGGTGAAACTTATGCCGCGCTTCGAATTGGACTTCAACCCTGTCACCCATATCACTGCAGACGCTATCGGCCAGCCGGGTCAGCGGGTTTTCTACCTGCAGGGCTGGCGCGAGACCGACCCGCAACCGGTCACCATCATCATCGAGAAGATTCAACTCCAGAGCCTGGTCATTGGCCTGGAACAGATGGTGAACGAAATCGCTCGCCAGCGACCGGCGCTGGCCGTCCCGGCGGCGGACTACGACGAGGAGAAGATGCACATCCACCCGCCCGTGGACCCGCTCTTTCGCGCTGGCGAAATGGGGCTTGGCTATGATTTGGACCGCGACCTCATCATTATCCTGGCGCGCGAAGTCGTCATGGAAACTGACGACCCCGATGAGGCCGCTGTTGTCCGCTTTTGGTGCAGCCGCAGGCAGGCACGCCAACTGGCGGCCTGGGGCATGGAAGTCATCAACCGCGGGCGGCCCATCTGTCCGCAGTGCGGGCAGCCGATGGAGCCGGAGGGGCATTTCTGCCCCAAGAAGAATGGGCATAAGAAGCAGTGAGTAGGGTAGAGAGTAGAGAACAGAGCGTAGAAAGCAGAGAGCAGTGAGCAGTGAGCAGTTATCGGCGCTCGAAATAAAACAGGCCCTGGAGAAAGGCGAAATCTCTCTTCAGAGCCAGTTTTTACTTGGCTCCAACTACACCTTCCTCGTCATTGTCGAGCACGCAGACCTGAAGATTCCCGCCGTCTACAAGCCGATGCGCGGCGAACAGCCGCTGTGGGACTTCCCCGAGGCCTCTTTGGCCGGGCGCGAAGTGGCCGCCTACCTCGTCAGCGAGGCGCTCGGCTTCGGCTTCGTCCCGCTCACCATCCTGCGCGACGGCCCATTCGGTCCCGGCTCGCTCCAGCAGTACATCGAGTACAATCCGAACTACCACTACTTCAACTTCAAGCCCGCCGACAAGTCCCGCCTGCGCCCCGTCGCCCTGTTCGACCTGCTGGTCAACAACGCCGACCGCAAGGGCAGCCACGTCTTCTTCCAGAAACGCACCCGCCGCCTCTTCGCCATTGACCACGGCCTCTGCTTTCATGTGGAGGACAAACTGCGCACGGTCATCTGGGATTTCGCTGGCGAACCATTCCCCGAGGAACTGCTTGCCGCCCTGCGCCTCGCCGCGCGGACCCCGGACCTGCCCGCCGCCCTTCAGCCTTATCTCAGCCCGCAGGAGATCGCCGCCCTCCGCTCCCGCGCCGAAGCCCTGCTGGCAAACCCCGTCTTCCCGCATCCTCCCCAGCATCGACGCGCTTTCCCTTATCCGCCGCTCTAACACTCAAACAAGTCCACCTTCCAACCTGCCAACATATTTGAAAAGGAGAATTGTATGCACTATCGTCTCGCCTTGCTTGGTTTCGGCAACGTCGGCCGCGCCTTCGCCCGCCTGTTGAAACGCAAGTCCGCCGAACTCGAAGCGGAGTACGGCATCCGCTTCATTGTCACCGGCATTGCCACCGGCCGCCATGGAATCGCCCTCGACCCGGACGGTCTCGACCTGGACAAAGCCCTCGAACTTATCGAGCGCGGCGACTCCTTATCCCTGATTACCAAATTCCCAATCACCGATACCCTGGATTTCCTCCACTCCGTCCCGGCGGATGTGCTGTTCGAGAGCTCGCCGGTCAACCACGAGAACGGCGAACCGGCGGTCAGTTACCTGCGCATTGCGCTGGAGCGCGGCATGCACGCCGTCACTGCCAACAAGGGACCCGTCGTTCACGCCTACCGCGAACTGACCGACCTGGCGGCGCAGAAGAAGCGCAAATTCTACTTCGAGTCCACGGTGATGGACGGCGCGCCCATCTTCTCGCTCTTCCGCTCTGCCCTGCCTGCCGCGCAGATCACCTCCTTCCGCGGCATCCTGAACTCGACCACCAACCTGATCCTGGGGCGCATGGAGAACGGCGAGTCGTTCGAGCAGGCCGTCAAATATGCTCAGCAAGTGGGGCTGGCCGAGACCGACCCCTCCGCCGACGTGGACGGCTGGGACGCGGCCATCAAAGTGGCCGCTCTGACAACCGTCCTGATGGGCGTTCCACTCAAACCGCAGGACGTGGAGCGTACCGGCATCCGCGCCATCACGGCAGAAAGCGTTGCCGCCGCCAAAGCCGCAGGAAAGCGCTGGAAACTGGTCTGCACTGCCGAGCGGGATGGCGGCGGCGTGAGGGCGCGCGTCGCCCCGGAACAGGTCTCCCCCGATTCGCCTCTCTTCAGCGTGGACGGTTCGTCCTCCATCGTGGAGTTTCACACCGACATCCTGCCGGCTCTCTCGATTGTGGAGGGCAATCCCGGCCCGGAGACCACCGCCTACGGTCTGCTGGCCGATTTCATCAACGCGGTCAGGGGAGAAATACGGGCTTAACGCAAAGAGGCTCTCCCAAAAGTAGGGCAGAATGTATTTCGCCGCTCCATAAGGCCAACGCAAGGAAGGTCTTCAGGAAGGTTTTCCGCGCCTCAAAGCCGCTATCCCCTCTTTCGAGACCACTCCCCGACAAACCATCCTGTCGGGAACGGTGGCATCCAGACCGGTTGGCGAGAACGGCGATGAAGGCGGGCGAATCCTAGTAAGATACCAAGTCGCTGTTCAACTTTGTGAAGACGTTGCCAATGATGGGTCCGAGCAGCAATAAAACTGCAAGAACAACAAGGGCAATCAAAACTAAAAGGAATGCATACTCGACCAGGCCCTGGCCGCCTTCGCGGGGTAAAAATAACATTTTGCTTTCACCTCCTTTCTATTTGGAATTTAAACCAGCCTTTGGCGATTTCACAAAGGCGCAGGTTTCGTGTAAGGGGCAGCGTTCGCAGTGCGGTAGGCGCGCTGTACAAATTTCCCGCCCCAGGCGAATGAGGTTCAGATGAACGGGATAATAAGTTTCGGGCGGAAATACTTGTTCCAGGTAGGTGTGCGCATCCTCGACGCTCATCGCTTGCGGACGCAGTCCCAGGCGGCCCGTGACTCGGTAGATGTGCGTGTCCACCGGAAAGGCCGGCCGCCCCAGCGAAAAGAGCAGGACGATAGCCGCTGTTTTCGGGCCAACACCCCTGAATTTGGTCAGCCAAGCGCGTGCTTCCTCGAGAGGAAGTTCTTTCAGGAAGGATAAATCGAAAGAGCCGCGTTCAGCGCTGATTTCCTTCAAAACTTGCTGAATACGCGGCCCTTTTTGGTTTGCCAGCCCGGCCGGGCGGATGGCTTCGATGACCGAGTGAGGCTCCGCATCGCGCACTTGTTCCCAGGTTGGGTAACGTTGGCGAAGAAGATTGAAAGCCCGATCGCGATTGATGTCATTGGTATTTTGGGAGAGAATGGTCGAGACGAGTTCATCCACCGGCGGCAACGGATTGCGCCAGGTGGGGCTGCCAAAGGCTTCCAACAGGCGTTGGTGAATTTGCAGAGCCAATGATTTCGAATCGTTCATAAGGGCGTGTCTGGTCGCCGGAGGGTGAAGACCGGCCTCGATTGGCCAACGACGAGTTTGCGCAGGTTGACCACCGGCTTGACCGGACCGAATTCGGTCGAGAGCGCTTCCAGTTCCTTCTCGCCGATGTATCCCATCTGCCTGAGAATTTCAAGCGCAAAGGCCGGGCGGGCGCGGTTATACGAGTCGCCGTTGGCTTTGCGGATGGAGATGTCTCCGTCCGATACTTTCAACGCGATGCCGATGCCGGGCGAGTCGGGTGACAAAGCGCCGGCCATGATACCCATACACAGATAACCTTCTGCTCCAACTTTGGCGAGAATTCGGCCGGCGCAGGTTTCCATCAGGCAGGTATCGAAACGTCCTTGTCCGCCCACCATTACCGGGTAGGCCAGCATCGAGGAGACGATTCTCCGGCAGGCGGCCGCGCGCTCTACAGAAAGACCACGCGGGTCACAGAGACGGGCGAATCCCAGCGCCGCGTTGTAGAGCGGCATGGCAAAGTTAGGCGCTGAACAGCCATCTATGCCGATTTCGATCTTGTCCTGCGGAAGCCCGCACATTTCCGAAACCGTCTCCAGGATGGTTTTTTGGATGGGATGTTCAGGGTTGATGTAGTCGGCAATGGGCAGGCCGCGCATCCGGGCGTGCGCCAGCATGCCGCTATGTTTGCCGGAGCAGTTATTTTGATTGGGGGCGGGCTGCTGTCCACTTTTGATGAGTTCGATTTGTTCGGGCAATGAAAACGGCATATGGACGCCGCACAATAAATCGCTTTCCTGAACGCCGACTTTTTCCTGAATGCCTTTCACCGCTTCCACATGTTCTTTTGAACCGTCGTGGGAGGAACAAATGACGGCGATTTCCTTGGAAGTGAGATGAAACACCTGGTCTCCGCCTCGCTCGATAAAGGGCAGGGCTTGAAAAGGCTTGGCGCTGGAACGCAGATAGGTCACCAGTTGAGGGTCGCCAACCCAGGCTAATAGCCGGCCTCCAGCATCTACAACAGCAGCCGCTCCATAATGTCTGGATTCAACGATGTTGCCTCGAGTCAATTCAAGGACGGGCTGGTATGTTTCTGTCATGGCGAGTTACTCCTCATGGTTAGAACTGGTGGATGGGTGAAAGTGATGGTTGTAATAATGCCGCAGACCGTAACGCAGGCGTTGGAGATATTTCTGTTGACGGTTCGCTGAAACTTTGAAATCGCCTGCCAGGGCATTGGCCAGAGTGTCGAACGCTTCCGATAGGTTTTTGCTGCCGACCAATTTTTCCATTTTTGCCAGCGCTTTTTTCAGGAATTCTCCTTGAGCGCGAATCTGGTCGAGATTGACCAGGCCGCTGCGCCCGCTGATGACCTGCCAGCCTCGATAGGCGGGAGAAGTCAGCAATTTGAGCGTTTCAAGCCATTCTGGAATGTTGGCGTTGGCCAGGAAAGGCGGTTGTCCGGCGATGACGGTATCGCCGACAAAAACAACGCGAACTTCCGGGATGAGCACCCAGCAGGCCCCTTGCGCGGGGCCGGGATGATGTTTCACCGTCACCGGCGTATTGCCCCAGTGGAACGACATTTGATGAGTAAAGGTAATCTCAGGAGTCGCCCAACGGATGTTGCCTACCCCTTGGATTTCTTCCCATTCCGCGCCGGTTTCTTCGCTTTGTATTTTGAACGTCGTCGGCCTAGACCGAAAGACTGCCGCGGCTTTCTCGTGAGCCACCACCGTGCAGTCCATCGAACGTACCCCCAGTGTCCGGTCCGGATGGGCATCGAGATTGATGAGCATCCGTTCTGGGCCGCTCGAAAGGCTAAGCAGGGAGGCGCGCCAAGAGCGTCCATCTTCGGGGGAGGGCGGCGCGTCGATTTGTATCAACCCCTCAGAAAGTACGATGGCCCCCAAAACAACGCCGGGATATTGGCTTTCGATGTAAACATCTTTGGCAATGGCTTGCATGCAGACTCCTGACTTATTTCGTGTTTACTGCGGGCAGGCTGACCAAAAATTTTGCGCCTTGCCCCGGATTGCTTTCGACCCATATTTTCCCTTTATGTCCCTCCACCGCCAGACGGCAGAAAGCCAGCCCCATCCCCAACCCTCCGGGGCCATCTTTGCCTTTGAGACGGGTAAATTTTTCGAAAATGTGGGTTTGTTCTGCGGCAGGAATTCCGGGTCCATTATCTCGGACCCAGAAGACGATATTTTCTTTTTCGCGCTTGACGCCGATTTCTATTTTGCCTTCGATGGCGGTGAATTTGGAAGCGTTTTCAAGTAAATTGATTAACACCCGTCGAATCATGTCCACATCCACGATAATGGGCGGCAGATTTGCGGGGATGGTGCTGGTCAGCACCTGGTGACGGTTCTCAATCATCGGGCGGACCGCCTCCACAGCCTCATTGACCAATAAAAGCGGCGAGACAGATTGTTGAGAAACAATCGGCTGTCCCGATTCGAGCCGGTTGATATCTAGCAAGGAATTGACCAACCGCTGGATGCGGTCTGTCGAATGCCGGGCAATGGTCAGCACCGATTCGATGGTTTCGTTTTCTTGACCCGCAAAGAGCGCCTTCAGCACATCCAAACTGGAGACAATATTTGCAAGCGGCGAGCGCAGGTCGTGATAAATCATCGAGGTCAAGTCTTCACGCAACATATCGAGGTCTTTTCTCTCGGTAATATCACGCATCAGCCATTGCAGAGACTCGGCCTCTTCAAACGTCACTCGCCGAACATACACTTGGATGGGGATTGAACGTCCGTGCTTGTTGTACAGGACAGCCTCATAACTGATTGTCTGCCCGGGTTTGAGAGTCTCAGGGGTGATTTCGCGACCGTTTTTGACGGCTTCGTGCAGGGTGTGAATGGACATTCCCTGCAATTGCTCCTGCGGATAGCCACTGATAACGGCCGCCTGCCGGTTGACTTCATGCACTTTCCCTTCCCAGTCGGTGACAAAGATGGGGTCAACGCTGTCATCGAAGAGTTCGCGGTAGCGCTTATGCATTGCCTGCAGGCGTTCGAAAAGTTGAGCATGCTGGATGGCAGAACCGGCCATGTTGCCGATGCCGACCAGCACGAGCAGGGCGTCTGGGTCGAAATGGCCGGAAAGTGGGTTGATTGCCTCCAAAATACCAATGACTCGCCCCTGGGCGTAAATAGGCGCCACAGCGATTGCCCGCATCTCGATGCCGTCGAACTTTTCTGCGGGCGCGAAGCGCTTTTCCTCCCGCACGGTGGGGATGACAACCCCTTGCCCTCCTGTCATGACCGAGGTCAAAATCCCCGCCCCTGCCGGAATCCGCTTGCCGATGATTTTGTCTTTGTTTTCTCCCGTTGCCGCCTGAAAGACCAGTTCGCCATTGGACTCGAGCAGCGCCAGCGCCACAGTCTCCACCTGCAAAGCGCGGATTGTATCGTTCAAGATGCGCTGAAGGACATCCTCCGTGCTCATCGCGACGTTGAGCGCTGCCGCGGAGGCCGCCAGTGCCGTCATGACCCGCGCCTGACGCTGGCTTTCTGCATACAATCGGGCGTTCAGGACAGCAATGCCTGCCTGGTCGGCGATGGCCTTTACAAGATTGAAGTGCTCTTCGGTATAGGCCCCGGGCTCAGGGTGAACGAGGGTGAGCACTCCCACCAATTTGTCGCGAGCCAAAAGCGGCACACACAGAGCGGCTTTTGCTCCCGAGCGTTCTGCTGCATCGTCCGGAAGTTTTAGCCAGCGTTCGTCTTCCTTGGTATTCGGCACCCAGGCGGCCTGGCGATTGCGAACCACCCATCCGGCCAGACCGCGCTCGACGGTTTCCCGCAGGTTTTGTGTGGTGCTTTGCTGGATTTTACGGCCAAACACAATCGCCGCGTCCACTGTCTTGCCGTTGTCATCCATCACGACAATGCTGGCCCGCTCTCCGCCCACATACTTCAGCGATTGAAACAGCACTCGCTGGAGGACAGTCCGCAGGTCAAGAGCCGATGCAAATTCCCGGCTGACTTGATAGAGAAGTTCGAGAGAAGAAAGCGATTTTTCTTCTGGCATAACTACCTGTTGGGTAACGCGGGCGTCATTCATACTTTGTGGGATGAAACCAGGAAAAGGAAGGGAATTCCTAATTAGTATAGCATAAATCTTGCCGGCAAAAACTTGACGAAAAACATCGGTTAGATTATTATCTAATGCGTTAGATAATAATCTAACGGTGGACTTGATGCCTCTTCTTCGCTGGATTTCTGGCACTGCCTGTGATTTTTTGATGAGCCTGTTCGTGCTGCATCATGCGGCCGATTTTGGCGTGCGTCCTGCCTGGGCGGCGGGTGTTCGCCAAAGGCTCTCGCCCTCCAGCCGCGAAACGCTCGAAAAGATATTCTCTTTTTCCTCGGTTCCCCTCTTGTGGATGAGCGTTCTGCCTCAGCCGGCGACCGGACAGATTCTTCTGCAGGCGGTCGCGGACCTCGAACCGGAACAGCGTTTACCGCGGCTGACTCTCCCGTCCAGGCTCCCGCCCGAGGCGCGCCGTGTTCTGGAAGATGTTTCCGGGCGCGCCTCCTGGAATGCCGATGACAAGGCCCGTTTGATGGCTGCCTATGGGCATGGCCCCGTTTCCTCGGCAGTTGGCTTCGACAATCTTTTGAACGCCTGGACCGATCTGCGCGGCTATGGCCTTCGCTATCTGGAGGCTTTGCAGGAATACTACCTCGTGTACTTCGGCGATGAAGAAACGCGTATTGCCCCCGCCATTGAGCATGCGTTGGAATCGGCGCGCGTACTGGCAGACCGCCTCTCGCTGGTGGAATTGGTAGAACGCCTTTCCCACGGCGTCCGTTTTCAGAATCTCGACAAGGTGACGAGCGTTTCCTTGCTTCCCTCCTGGTGGGTCGCGCCGTTGCTTTTTCTGGACCGGACGGAGACAGAAATTTTTATCGCCTTCGGGGCCAGGCCGCAGGTCCAGGGCGGGGCGGATGGGAGCGAAGCCCCCGATGAATTGGTGCAGACTCTCAAGGCGCTTGGCGACCCTACCCGCCTGCGTATTCTGCGTTACCTTTCCTCCGGGCCGCTTTCGCCCTCTGAACTGGCGCGCCGGCTGCGTCTGCGTCCGCCGACCATCATCCATCACCTTCATGCTTTGCGCCTGGCCGGTCTGGTGCAGATTACGGTCGGAGCGGGCTTCGAAAAGCGCTATGAAGCGCGTCCCGAAGCCTTGCAGACAATCTATAAGTCTCTACAGGATTACCTGAACATTCATGTCTAATATCGTCAAAACCTATCTGCTTCGCATTCGCCAATTCTCCCCCAACGCACGCCTTTACCTGGCCAGCGCTATCCTGAGCGGGGCGGCGTTTGGCGTCTACCGATTGTTGTTCAATTTTTACGCCCTCAGCCTCGACCTCGACCAGAGCATCATCGGTCACATCATCACCATCAACAGTCTCACGGCTTTGGCGCTGGCGCTTCCGATGGGCTACTTGGCCGATATTCTGGGACGGAAGAACTCGCTCCTGCTTGGCGGCGCGTTGACATCGCTGGCGGTGGCAGCCATGGTGATATGGCCCGCGCAGGGGCTCTTTTATGCCATGGCAATAGTGATGGGCGCGGCGCAAAGCCTCTCGGCGGTGACCATGGCTCCCTTCCTGCTGGAGAACAGTGGAGTGGAAGAACGCACCTATCTCTTCAGCCTGAGCCAGGGGTTGAGCATGACGGCCTCTTTTATCGGTAATTCTATTGGCGGGTATCTGCCCAGTTGGATTGGCCAGGCGCGCGGTGTGGAGGCTACCAGCAGCACGGCTTATGGCGGGGCGCTGGGCATTATCGCCCTCGTTTCGGCGCTGGCTCTCCTCCCGCTCCTTGCGTTGCGAACTCCCCGCCTGACCGCCTCCGAACGCTCGCTCTTCGCTCCTGTGAGTTATGCCGTCAAACATCTCGGCACGATTGGCAAGATGGTTCTGCCCATGCTTATCACCTCCATCGGGGCGGGCTTGTTCATGCCCTTCATGAACGTTTTCTTCCGCGTCGTTCATCATCAGCCCGACCCCGTGATTGGGAACGTGCTGGCCTGGGGCGCACTGTTCATGGGGCTTGGTCTCATCATGGCCCCGCCGATTGCCGACCGGATTGGCAAGATTCAATTGGTGGTCATCTCCCAAGCGCTTTCGATACCTTTCCTCGCTCTGCTTGGATTTGCTCCCTGGTTTTGGGTGAGCGCGCTGGCGCATTACGTCCGCCTATCGCTGATGAACATGGGAGGGCCTGTTTACAACGCTTTTGTGATGGAACACGTGGAGCCCAAATCACGTGCCATGGTGGCCAGTCTGACCAGCATGGCTTGGAATTTCGGCTGGGCGTTCAGCCCGTCTGTCAGCGGCTGGATGCAGGTCAAGTATGGCTTTAGCCCGGTGTATCTGACGGTTATTGTCATCTACACGTTCTCCGTCTTCCTCTACTGGGCTTTTTTCTGGAATAAAAATTCGGCGGAGGTTCCCCAGCCTGTACCCGCCGATTGAAAGGAGGTGACACGATTTTCCCCCACAACTCGCAGGACGGCATCCCGAGTGCTGTCCTGCGAGGTTTTTGTTGTAACTTTTCACGGCTTGGCTCATCTAATGCGGTGATTACTGTTTTAGGAGACTACTTATGGAAATGTTGATTGACTTTCCCGGCGGCGCCCGCGTGGACGCCCATTTTGGCCCCTTCACCGTCCGCACCGACCAGCCGCCTGCCGCAACGGCGCCTACTCCCTTTGCCACCTTCCTGGCTTCCATCGGCACCTGCGCCGGAATCTACGTGCTCGGCTTCTGCCAGCAGCGCGGACTTCCCACCGATGGCATTCGTATCATTCAACGCATGCACAGCAATCCCTTTACCGGTATGGTGCAGAAGATAGACCTGGAAATTCAACTGCCTGCCTCCTTCCCGGAAAAATACAAAGATGCTGTCATCCGCGCGGCAGAGTTGTGCGCCGTCAAGAAGCACTTCGAGGAACCGCCGCAGTTCGAAGTGACCACCAAAACTGTGTAATTCAAAAGATTGAATCAACGGCGCGAAGGGAAACCTTCGCGCCGTTGGCTTTAAAGAGATCGAGGCTGAAGTTTCCGGGCGTATTTTTGGCCGATTCTGTTCGATATTTCTGCAAAAAGCAGTAAAATGGGCCTACCATGCGCTATCTGGTGGACGGCCACAATCTCATCCCAAAATTGGGCTTGCGCCTCGAAGAACCCGACGACGAGGAGGCCCTCCTTACCCGCCTGCAGGAGTTCTGCCGCCTGCGCCGGGCGCAGGTGGAAGTCTATTTCGACGGCGCGCCGCCCGGTTTCCCGCCGACCCGCAAGGCGGGCGTGGTGACGGCCCATTTCGTGCGCCAGGGCGTGACCGCCGACGCGGCCATCGAGGCGCGGCTCGACCGCCTGGGCAGGGAGACGCGCAACTGGACGGTGGTCAGTTCCGACCGGCGCGTCCAGAGCGCCGCCCGCGCCGCTCGTGCCGCCCTCCTTTCTGCCGAGGAGTTTGCCCGCCAGGTTCTCTCCGCAGCGCCGTCCACCTCTCCCAGGCGAGAAAATAGTTTGGGGCCTGAGGAAGTGGAGGCGTGGCTCGAGATTTTCAACTCCCGAAAAGGGTAAGGGCAAAACCCAAAGGGCTGTTTTGCTTAAACTTCTTATATTTTCTTAAGGAAATATGGATAATTTTGATGTAATATATCCTAAAGACGCCTGTCCTCTTTTACTGGTATCCCAGGTGTCAGCCATCGCAGGTCTGCATGTCCCCCCCATGCCGACCAGGAACGGTGGTGTCTCCTCCCCCCTTGTTCACCGGGTTCACGCCCGGTGAACGCTTTTAACCGCAGATGAACAGGAGAAACAGGATGGCTTTTGGGGGGTTCAGGATGTTTTCTGACGGCAGACTTGTGGTTTAATACGCTTATGCTCGAAGAAATCCTGCGCTTCGAATGTCAACTCGACCCGGCGCGGCCGGTGCTGGCAGGCGTTTCCGGCGGGCCGGATAGTCTGTGCCTGCTGGACGTTTTGCATCGGGCTGGATACCGCCTCATCGTGGCACACTACAATCACAAACTGCGCCCCGAAGCGGACCTGGAGGCGGATTCCGTGGCCGAACGGGCGCGGACCCTGGGCCTGCCTTTCCTCACCGAGGCAGGCGACGTGCGCGGCTTTGCCCTTGCAGAGAGATTGTCTGTCGAGGAGGCGGCGCGGAATCTCCGTTACCGCTTCCTGTTCTCTGCCGCGCGGCGGGAGGGAGCGCAAGCGGTGGCGGTCGGCCACACCGCCGATGACCAGGTGGAAACGGTGCTGATGCACTTTCTGCGCGGCGCGGGACTGGTGGGGCTCAAGGGCATGGAATACCGCTCAATTTTGCCGACCTTCGACGCGGAAATTCCCCTCGTCCGCCCGCTGTTGTCGCTCTGGCGCGCCGACACGGAACGCTATTGCCAGGAACACAACCTCCGGCCGCACTTCGACGCCTCCAATACCGATGAGACCTACTTCCGCAATCACCTCCGCCACACGCTCATCCCAACGCTGGAAAAATACAACCCGCGCTTCAAGGAGACGTTGACGCGCACCGCCCGCGCCTTGCAGGGCGATTACGCCTTTTTGCAGGCCCAGGTGGATGCCGCCTGGCAGGAGGTTTTGCTCGAACGCGGCGAGGGTTGGCTGGCTTTCGACGCCGAGCGTCTGCGTGCCTTTCCCCGCGCCTTGCGCCGGAACTTGCTCCGGCAGGCGGCAGAGACGCTCCGCCCGCAACGCCGCGACATCGGCTTCGAGGCGCTCGACCGCGCCGCGGCCTTTGTGGACAGTCCCGGCAAACGGCAGGTGGACTTCATCAACGGTCTGTATCTGTTTGCCGAGAGCGGGGAAATCTACGTGGCAGCCTACGAGGCCGACTTGCCTTTCGCTCAATGGCCGCAGGTAGGTGAACAGTTATCCGTGAGCAGTCATCGGTTATCGTTTGTCGGTTATCCGCCGCCGGGTGGCAGTGAATGTTTGGATTTGGGGAATGGCTGGGCGCTCACTGTTGAACCGCAAGACACTCTTAGCAGTTCACTGATTACCGACCCTTCGACCTGGCTCGGGGCAGCCAACTGGACAGCCTGTCTGGACGCCGATTTAACGGGCGGCAGGCTCACGGTCCGCGGGCGGCGGCGTGGTGATCGCTTCCAGCCGCTGGGGATGACGCAGGGGTCGGTCAAGGTCTCCGATTTCTTCATCAATGTCAAACTGCCGCGCCGGGCGCGCGACCGCTGGCCGCTCGTCTGCGCGGGCGACGAAATCGTCTGGATTCCCGGTTATCGCATTGCTCATCCGTTCCGGGTTACCGAAAAGACTCTCAGAGTCCTGAAACTGGGTTTGCGGAAATTGTAACTTTTTGACCGTCTTGTCATCTAAAAACGCGGAGGTCGAAATGGCACAACCGCGTGTAATCATTTTCACTACACCTACTTGTTCTTTCTGCAATATGGCAAAGAAGTATTTTCGTGAAAGAGGCATTCAGTTCAAGGATGTGGATGTCAGCCGCGACCCGGCCGCGGCGCGGGATATGGTGCGCCGCTCTGGCCAGCAGGGAGTGCCGGTGATTGACATCGGCGGTAAGATTGTAGTCGGATTCGACAGGCCTAAGATTGACAAACTCCTCGGCCTGAAATAAACCTTTGGAAGGAGAGAACTATGACAAAAATTGAACCCCTTGGAACGCGCGTCCTGATTCGTCCGCTGGAACAGGAGGCGAAGACTTCCTCCGGCCTGCTCCTGCCCGAAACGGCCAAGGAAAAGCCGCAAATGGGTGAAGTGGTGGCCGTCGGCGATGACGAAAGCATCAAGTTGAAGGTCGGCGATAAGGTGATGTTTGCCAAGTACAGCGGCACCGAGTTCAAACTGGATGGCGTGGAGTACCTGCTGATGGAATGCTCCGATGTGCTGGCCCGTTTGAAGGATTAGAAAAAGGCTGTCAGAAATTTTTGGCAAGCAAGCAGGGCGGGATTCGAATCCCGCCCTAATTTTTAGAAGGTTTTTCCGTAACTGCCTACTCAACGAGGCCGAACTTGTTAATCGGAGCAAAAGACGCTAACTTTATCCGCAGATTGCCTAGATTTTGCTGATTTTCTCCCAATCTGCGTAATCTGCGACATCTGCGGATGATTTCCGAGACCAGCGTGGGCAGTTACGTTTTTCCCAGGTAAATGGGCCACTGTTTCGTGCCGATAAGCAGATAACCGGTCTTCTCGGGGAGTTGGTCCTCTCTTGGACGGATATATTCGGCACAAAGTTTGCCCACCTCTGTCTCTTTCGGCCTTTGTTCGAGCGCGTTGAAATCGCTCTAGTCATTGTGCGCTAGGGAATAAAAGGCAAATGCCAATCGTTCCCAATCCTTCTTGCTTAGTGCCATGAACCCGCTGCCTCGATTTGCCGGCCACGCGCTTCCTGCGGACTCAGTCCCGTCCTGCCAGTTGGCGCAGTTTCATACTGATTTCGCGCCACTGAATCTTGGAAACGCCCAGTTTCTGGCGAATCTTTTCGGGTTCAACATTGCTCAAGTAATCCTGCAGGGCCGAGGTCCAGCGGCACATATCGAAGGAGAGATGCTTGCTCAAACCGGCGTCGCGGCCGATATCTTCGAGCAGGTATTCCAGCCGTCGCGGCGACCAGGGGAAGAGCCGGTCGGAGGGGTTGTATTGCTGGAGATATTCTTCGTAGGCCGGGACCCAGTCTTCGGGCAGGGTGAGTTTGCGTTCCTTGTAGCGGTTGGCCGGACTGGCATAGCGGATGAAAACCTGCGGCCCTTCGGGGGCGTTCAGGTCAATATGGTTGAGATGGATTCCCAGGCATTCGGATTTTTTGATTCCGGTGGCCAGCAGAAGCGCGAGCAGGGTGTAAGGACGGGCATCCGGCTTGGGCAGACGACGGTAGCGGTCGGCGGCGAGGAGGGCGGCTTCAATTTCCGCATCGGTCAGGACCTCCGGCAGGGGACTCAGCACCGAGCGCTGGACGACCTTCTCGGCCGGGTCCACCACCAGCGCGCCGCCTTTTTGCAGCCAGCGAAAGAAGGATTTGACGGTGGTGATGCGCCGCGCCAGGCTCTTGGGCGAGCAGGGAATACCGCGTTCATGTTCCAGCCAGTGGAAGAAGTTGTTCAGGTCGGATGTGGTAATCGCTCCCAGAGCCTGGTCGGGGGGCAGGTACTTTGCCAGCAGGCGGATATCCGATAAAAAGGCTTTGACCGTGTTGGGAGAGCGTCCCTGGTCGTAAAGGTAAATTTCCCAGGCGTTGATGGCGGCGGCCAGGCCGCTTTGAGGGGTGAGATGGGCTTCGGACATAGGAACCTCCGTTGCGCGTTCTCGGTAAGCGCAATATTTGCGTATAGTTTAGCGTAAAGAGGGATGAATGTCAAATGATGACGTTGGAAACGAGAGATTAAAAAAACAAATCTCATCCACTACTTAAAGGGGATTTGTCAGCGGGGAGGGCGGGATTCGAATATCATCCCCTTGCGGGGACCCGGCGGCTGAAAAAAGGACGCCTTCTTGCGAGGCGTCTCTGGCGGGGAGGGCGGGATTCGAACCCGCGGCTGAGGCTCAACACCCCAGCACTCACTTAGCAGGCGAGCCCAATCGGCCATCTCTGGCACCTCCCCAGAATGCCATCTGCCTGATAGCGGCGACATTCTACCACACAAGGGGGCAGGCTGCAACGCTCGTTTTAAAAATCTCCTTGTCCGAGGTCAGGGATAGGAAACCACAAAATTGTCGAACCTGACCTGCACGCCGCCGTCCTCGAATGCGCCGGCCAGCAGACCGGCGTCTCCGCTCGAAAAATCAGAGTCGTGGGTCAGGGCTACTACCTGTCCGTTGACTGCGCCGGTCAGGGTATCGCCGATACAGGAAAAAGTCAGATGATTTGTTCCTGTGCCCTGAACAATGTCACGGCTATATGCCATCATTTCCTGCCCCAGTAGTGACAGCACGTTCCCCTTCCGCTTGCCAATGGTAAAGTAACCATCACTGGAGATGACGAAGAAATAGAAGTTTTTCCCGTCCTGGTAGCGGCAGATTAGCCCAAACAGGTTGATGAGCGGCCCTTCGATGCGGGCCGCGTCGACTTCGATGAGCGCATCCCGGTAGATTTGTCCCGAAACGGCCCATAACTGGTAATGATTGTTGTTCACAGAGATGAAATATGCGCCATCGGCGTAATTCAGCGCGCCCTCCGGCGACGAATAGGAAGGCCATCCGCCGGACGTGTCGGAAAAATCATCGCGGTAGAGAATATCGCCTGACTGGGCTGTCAAGTCGGTGATGAGAGTGGTCTGGCAGGCGGCCAGGCTCATCGCCAAGCAGCAAACACTAAAGGGTAGAAGTTTTTTCATGGGAAATACTGCTCCAACAGGCGTTGCGCTTGCCAGCCATAGGCGCTTTGAGGGTCGAGTTGCAGGGTGTCCATAAGTTTGTCGTAGGCGGCAGGCAGGTTGCCAAATTCCAGGTAAGCCTGGGCAAGGTGCAGATGGGGGGCGGGCTGTGTGGGAGCCATTTCGATAGCGTGGAGGAAGTGCTTTTTGGCTTCATCACGTGCTCCGAGCAAAGTTGCCATGCGGCCGGCAATATCGTAGGTTTGCCAATCGTTGGGAGCCAGACGCAGCAACTGACGCGCGGCCATCCGCCCGGTGCCTTCCACATCGGCGCCGTTGTTTACGCTGACGAGGGCTAGCCCCCGCCAGGCATCTACGTTTTCGTTATCGAGTTCAATGGCTTGCTGATAATATACGATGGCCTGAGAGAAGTTCCCGGCGGCAGAAGCAGCGTCGCCCAGGGCAACCTGCCAGGCGGGATTTTCCGGTTCCAGGGCGGCGGCTTTGGCGCAGGCCTGCAAGCCCTTTTCGGGCTGTCCCTGACGCAGCCAGTATAGCCCCTCGAGGGCATGGATGGAGGCCGAGGCCGGGTCGAGGGATAATGCCCGTTCCAGTTGCGGGCGTCCGTCCAGACCGGTGTGCTGACGCGCCTCCCCCAGCCATGCCCACGCCTCGGCGTATTTCTCGTCTGCTTCGATGGCGCGGCGGAAGGCTTCGGAAGCCAGATCCCACTGGCCGAGACTCGCCAGCGCCCGCCCGGCGGTCAGGAACTGATAGGCGGGTGCATCAATCAAAAAGGCGCGGTTGAGTTCCGCGCGCAGATGGCGGACCGGCTCTTCGAGAGTCGGGTCGAGGGAGGCGGCCTGCATCAGTTCGGTCAGGGCTTCCTGCGGGCGGATGGCAGTGAGCAGGAGACCCAACTGGTAGTGAACATCTGCATCCCGGGGGGCAAGTTCGATGGCGTGGCGCAGGGAGGCTATGGCAGTTTCGTATTCTCCGGCTTGGCGGGAAGCCTGTGCAAGGCGTCGCTCGGCAGCCGCCAAAGGGCCGCTCTGCTGCCAGGCTCGGATGGCCGATTCCATATCGCCCAGGGCTTGATAAGCGTCGCCGCAGGCCAGCCAGTCGGTGGGGCGGAGGGCGAGACGTTTTTCCCCCTCGGCAAACCATTGAAGGGCTTGTTGGGGATTGCCTGCCAGCCAGGCGGCTTGTCCGGCCTGTCCCCACAGGTCGCTTCGCCAGGGGAGCCGGGAGGCGGCCAACGCGAAGGCCTCGGCGGCTGCAGCGTAGTCTCCCCTCTCGAAGGAACGGTGCGCCGTTTTCAGGTCCAGAGCGCCGGCCGCCAGGCGGGGAGCAATAAGAAGGACGAGCAAAGCCAGGATGATAGCTGTTTGGGTCAAGCCGGGTTTCTGTTTCACGTTTGTAATTATAAATCACGAAACTGATATAGCCGTCAAAAGCAAAATGGTATAAACTTAAGCCATGTTATCCACAGGCGGTTGATATGAGTCTGCTATTTGGTCAAATTTTCTCTCTCCTGACGGTCCCGCCGGGAAATCTGGTGTATCACATTATCCTGGCCTTTTCGATTGCGGGGGGGTTGCAAGGGGCTATTCAGCATTGGCGCACGAGCAGTTTTCCTCAGGCTCGGCGCGCCATGGTGGGGCTGTTGGTCCTTTTGGTTTTGCAAGTCCTGCTCTTTGCAGTGAGTGGTCTGGGCTGGCAGGGGTTGCTGGACCCGCAGGTGGTGCTTCCGCCGCTCGACCGGGCGGTGGCGGTGCTTTCGCTGGTGTGGATTGCCTGGCTGTGGGCTTTTCCTGAGCCTGTGCGGTTGGCAGACGTGGCCAGCATTCTGTTGAGCCTGCTCGGCCTGACGCTTTTTGGCTTGACCTATGTTTTCAATGTGCAAGCAGAGACGACGGGTTTCAATCAGTCGCTCTTCGAAATCGTCTGGCAGGTTTTTGGCCTGACAGTTTCTCTGCTGGGCATGGTGGGACTTTTCTTGCGCAAGCCAAATGGCTGGGGCAATGGGCTGGTCATGCTGATCCTGGCGTTTGCCGGCCATTTGGGGTCGCTGCTCTGGCGTATGAGCGGTGATTTTTCCGGCATTCTTCGCCTGGCGCACATGACGATGTACCCCATCCTTCTGACGCTGCCTCAGCGTTTCCCTGTGCCGGTGGAAAGGCAGGCGCGTTTGCCGGTGAAAACGGATAAGCAGGGCGAGCAGCCGGTGCATCAGGAACGGCGGCGTTACAGTACCGACCCCAAGACGTTTCAGTCCATGATTAGCCTGGCCGGGGAAACCTCTGCCGAAAAAATCGGACAGAGCCTGACCCGTGCGGTGGCCCAGGCCATGCTGGCCGACCTCTGTTTTCTCTTCACGATAGACGAAAAGAAAGAACTGTCCATTGCTTGCGGCTATGACCTGATTCGCGAAGAGAGTCTGAGCGGTGCGCTGGTGGACAAAGATGCCTTGCCCCTGCTGGCAAATGCCATCCAGCGCGGACGTCCTCTGCGCTTGCCGGCTAGCAGCACTTCTTCTGACCTGCAAGGGCTGGGCAGGATTCTGGGACTGGCAAACGCCGGTCATCTTTTGAGTGTGCCGGTTGTTTCGCCCGAGCGCGGCCCGCTGGGAAGCATTCTGCTTCTCTCTCCGTACTCCAACCGTCTCTGGAGCGCCGAGGACCAGACCTATCTATCGAATGTCGCTCCGTTGTTCCTGCCTGTTCTGGAGCGCAGTGAGCGCATTGCCGCGCTAGAGTTGGAAGGCGAAAAAGCCCGTCGGGAAGCGCAGCGCGCCCAAACGGAAGTGCTTGAGTTGAGAGAGAAACTCGATGAACTCCAGAAGGAAGTCGAAGCCCTGCGCGAAAAGGCCGGTCAGTCGAATTTGCAAGCCGAGAATATGGCCGCTCTGCTGGTGATGCAGGAAGAGTCCCAGCGTTTGATCGAACAGTTACAAAACGAAAACGAGCAGTTGCGTAACGCCGGCGCGACGCTGCCCGGCGTTGCCGAACAGATGGAGCGCGAACTCCGTCAGACCCTAGAAGAACTGGCGCGTATGCAGAACGCGCTGGCGGAAGCCAACGTCCGTATTCTGGAATTGGAGAATCGGCCGGCCTCTCCCATCAGCGACGAACAGGCGGAAGTGTTGGCTTCGATTGCTCAGGAACTCCGCCAGCCGATGTCTTCCATCGTGGGCTATACCGATCTTTTGCTTGGCGAGTCGGTGGGCATCCTCGGCGCGCTCCAGCGCAAGTTTGTCGAACGAATCAAAGCCTCCACCGAGCGGATGGGCGCTCTTGTGGACGACCTGATTCAGATTACCAATCTGGAAACCGGTAACATGATTTTCCGCCCCGAATCGGTGGACCTGAATCTCATCATTGACAATGCCATGGCCTACACCAGCACGCAAATTCGCGAGAAAAACATCTCTCTGCGGCTGGATATCCCCGAATCTCTGCCGGATGTGTATACAGACCGCGATGCTCTCCAACAAGTGCTCATTCACCTTTTGCAGAATGCCACCTTTGCCACTCCTGTCGAAGGAGTCATTACTTTGCGTGTGCAAATGCAAACGGAGGACGGCAAGAACTACCTCTCCCTCCAGGTGACCGATAGCGGCGGCGGCATCCCGGCAGAAGACTTGCCGCGTGTCTTCATGCGCCGCTACCGGGCCGATCATTCCCTGATTCAAGGGGTAGGGGATACCAGTGTTGGTCTGGCGATTGCAAAGGCGCTGGTAGAAGCCCAAAAGGGTCGCATCTGGGTCGAGACGGAGCCAGGGGTCGGCTCTACATTTAGCGCTATTCTGCCGGTCAGGCTGGGAAGCGAGGGAGAAGGAGCGGGAGTTCAGCAGGAAAAGGGCGATTAAAAGTCAATGCGCACCTTGCGACAGATTCTCACCGGCCTTGGAATCGGCCTCTTTTCTCTTTTTATCACGATGGGAGGCTTTGCCCTTGCGTTAACAGAAGGGAATCTCAATGCGCCTGTCCGGCCGCCTTCTGAGACTCTTCCGCCTTCCTCATCCCCTCTGCCGCCGGTTTCGCCGACCCCTCTGCCGCCCACATCAACTGTCACGCTGCCTCCCCCGCCCACGGCCTGCCCTCCGCCCAACGGCTGGGTCGCCTATGTGGTGCAGGCGGGTGATACCTTGGAAGGGGTGGCCGCTCGTTATCGGGTCAGCGTGGAAGCGCTCAGCCAGGCCAATTGCCTGCTGACCACCAGCCTTCTCCCCGGCAGTCTGCTCTATGTTCCTCCCACGCCGACTCGCACTCCCATCCCCTGCGGCCCGCCGCAGGGCTGGGTGACCTACACCGTTCAACCGGGAGATACTCTGTACCATATCAGCGTGGCGTATGGAGTCACTGTCCGGCAATTGCAAAATGCCAATTGCCTGGGCAATTCCACCTTGATTCTCACCGGCCAATTGCTCTACGTACCTCCCGGCCCGACGCGCACGCCCATAACGACCAGCACATTCACGCACACATCCACCCTTCCCGCCTCCGTTACTCCAGGCGTGACGGCAACTTTCACGGCAACCCTGATGCCGACTTCCACCGCCTCTCCTACGCCTGAAAACACGCCAACCTTCACGTGGACCTTTACCGAAACCGGTACAACCAATCCCTGAGCGGCGCAATCAGGCTGATTGCCGCATCCCTTATGCGTTTTCATCGTTTTTTGCTTTTTGCCCTCCTGCTTGCCTGTCTGCCCGCCTGTGGTGAGACGCCCCTCCCGGTCCAATCCACCTCTGAATGGAAAACCATCACGCCGGGAGGCAATCTGTCTGCCACCTCTACCCCTTTCTCCCCGCTTGAGATTCCCACCCTTGAAAGCCCTCTGCTCGACAATCCCCCCCTCCCCACTGCCGAACAGCCCGCCAATATCGGCATCCCGGCTCCTGCCGCGCCTCTGACCAAACCCGATACGGCGGTTACCATCCTCCTGCTTGGCTCAGACCAGCGCCCCGGTCGCAGCGATTTTCGGACGGATGTTTTCGTCCTCTTGACCCTGCGCGGCGACGGCTCTGTGAGCCTGGTCTCCTTCCCACGCGACCTGTACGTATATCTGCCGGCCCTGGGAAAGATGAACCGCATCAATGCCGCCTATGAATTTGGAGGCTTTGAACTGGTTGCGCAGACCCTCGAATACAATTTTGGCTTGCGCCCCGACCACTTTGCCCTTACCAGTTTCGGCGGCTTTCAATATATCGTCGAGAGCCTCGGCGGTGTGGACGTTAACGTGGGCCTGACCCTTTCCGACAATCGGCCCGGCTATCCTGGCGGTTTCACCGTCTATCCCGGCATCGTCCACATGGACGGCGAAATGGCGCTCTGGTATGTCCGTTCGCGCGCCACTTCCAGCGACTTCGACCGTCTTCGCCGCGCTCAGGAAGTGCTGGTAGCCATAGGCCAGAAACTGTTCACCTTGCAGGGATTGACACGTGTCCCAGAACTCTATCAGGCCTATCGCTCCAGCGTGGTCACCGACCTGACTCTCAATGACCTTCTTGCCCTCCTGCCCCTTCTCCAAAAGGCGGACCCTAACCGCATTGACCGTTATGTCATCGCCCCGCCCTTCGTCACTCCCTGGATTAAGCCCGATACGGGGGCTTATCTCCTCCTGCCGGATGTCCCTGTCATCCAGCAACTTCTCCAGCAGGCGCTAATAAGTCCGTGATGAAACGGCTGATTCTGTTGCTGACTCTCCTGCTGACAGCCTGCGGGACGTTACCGGACCCGCCGCCTGCCGCGGCCTCCCTGGCGACCCCCACCCCCCTGCTGCTGGTCACCATGGCCGTAGACGCGACGCCGACCGTTACGCCATTTCCCCCCGATTTGAATGGAATGCCGCTGCCGGCGCTTTTTCCGCCTGCCGCGGCGACTTCGACTCCGTTTGTCTCTCCCACGCCCACCCCCTTTGTGCCGCTGCTCTTCGACCCAGACAGCGTCCTGCCCACCGTCGGCGCGCCGGTCTCTTTCTACGTTCCCCCCTACGCGCCGGCGCCGGCCCTTCCCCTGACCGACAATCAAACGGTAACCTTCCTTCTGCTCGGCTCTGACCAGCGCAGTCAGGCGCAGAGATATTTCCGCACCGACATCCTCATCATCGCGGCCTTGCGCCCGGCGAATGGACAGGTCTCGCTCATCTCACTTCCCCGTGACTTGTATGTGTATATCCCCACTGTGGGCATGGACCGCATCAATGCCGCCTATGAATACGGCTTGATGTACAACTATCCCGGCGGCGGAAGGGCGCTGCTGGCAGATACCATCCTGTACAACCTTGGCGTGCGCATTGACCACCTTGCCATTGTGGATTTCGACGGCTTCCGGAAAATTGTGGATACCCTGGGGGGGATAGATGTCCCCGTTTATTGCCCATACACCGATTGGCGTCTCATCTCTCCCAACCTCGACCCCAACAACGAGGATAATTGGCAACTCTACACGGTGGAGCCGGGACTCGTCCACATGGATGGCGACCTCGCGCTCTGGTATGCTCGTTCCCGCTCGAAATCCTCTGACTTTGACCGCGGCCGCCGCTCGCAGGAAGTTCTGCGCGCCCTCTACGCTCGTGCGCTCTCCACCAACGCGATGAGCAAGATTCCAGAACTCTATCAGGATTTGAGTTCATCCGTCATCACCGACCTGGGACTGGGCGACCTGCTCAACCTGGCTCCGCTTGCTCTCCAGATGAACAACGCCGACATCCGCAGTTATTACATCGGCCGCGGTTATGTGAATTCATGGATGACGCCGGGCGGCGCGTCGGTGCAATTGCCAAATGGCCCGGCGATTCAGTCCATGCTCCAGCAGGCTCTGGCCCCGCGCCTGCGCGCCCCGGAAGAAGAAAAACTGCTCATCGAGGTCCGCAACGGCACTCCCAACCCCGGCTGGGATTCACTGGCGGCTGAACGTCTCAACTATGCCGGTTACAATACCCGCCTTGCCCCTGCCGACCGGCAGGATTATCCTCACACTCTTCTCTATGCGCTGACCCCCTCTCCAGACCTGACCCGCGTCGGCGCTCTTTTGACTTCGCTCGGCCTTCCCCCCGATGCTTTCATCCCGGCTCCTGCGCCTTCTGACGCCGCTTATGTGCTGGTTGTTGGCGCCGATTACAAGCCGTGTTTCAATCCGGCCGGCGTAACGCCTTAACAGGACAACACAAACGAATATGCATCAAAGAGACGAAACAGCAATCTCAATGGAATTGTTGACGGATTTCAATCCATTCCGTATGTTGGCGCAAGAATGGGAAGACTTGTCGGCGCACAGTGTCAATCCCATCTTCCTGTCCTATCTATGGCTGCAAGAGAGGTGGCATATTTACGGCGCGGATTATCGAATCTGGACTCTTGTGGCGCGCAAAAACAAAAAGTCGTTTGGCGTCATTCCGCGGGGCCCCTCACGAGAACTGCTCGGCATTCGGCGGTTGATGTTTATGGGCGCTGGGGAGTTGACTCCCAATCACCTGGATATCATTGCCGCTCCCGAAAAATATGAGCAACTTTTTCAGGCATTTGCTTCTTCCCTGCACCGATGCTACCGAGCAATCTATCTTCGAGAGGGCAAAATTTTTTGGCTTCCTGGAAGGAGAAGAGCGTTACAAACAGCATTGGATGACTCACAGCCGGAACATCTTGTTTTGGGGGCTTCCCGCCGCAACTGGCGTGGTCAACTTGCCAAAATGAATTTGGGGATTAGGAATTTGCTCATCAATACTGTCAGGCGTTTTCTGCCGCAGGAAACTCATCTTGCGGCGCGGCGGATATTGCGGCGGCTGCGCATCTCGATATAATCGCCTCATGCCCGCTGTTCCTCTCCCGCCTCTTTTCCTCGAGCGCATGTCCCGCCTGCTGGGCGCAGAGTACCCCGCCTTCGTCGCCGCGCTGGAGGCCGAACCCGTCGGCGGCCTGCGCGTCAACACCTTGAAACTTTCGGCGGCGGAGTTCGCGCAGATGTCCCCTTTTCCCTTGGGCGACCCTGTTCCCTGGGAACCTGCCGCCTTCTCTCTCCTCTCTTCGAACTTCTCTCCCGGTTTACATCCCTACCACCTGGCCGGACTTTATTACCTGCAAGACCCCTCGGCCATGTCGGCCGCGGCGCTGCTCGACCCGCAGCCGGGCGAGCGCCTCCTCGACCTGGCCGCCGCCCCCGGCGGGAAGACCACCCACCTCGCCGCCCGGATGCACGGCAGCGGTTTGCTGGTCGCCAACGAAATCAAGGACAAGCGCCTCGGCCACCTCGCCATGAATGTCGAACGCTGGGGCGCAGGCAACATCGTCGTCACTAACGAGACCCCCGAACGTCTGGCCGACCACTTTGGCGCGTTCTTCGACCGGGTTCTGGTGGACGCGCCCTGCTCCGGCGAGGGCATGTTTCGCAAAGACATGGGCGCCCGCCTCGACTGGTCGCCGGAAATGGTGGCAGGCTGCGCCGTGCGCCAGCGCAACATCTTGCGCGTCGCCGTCCAACTCGTCCGCCCCGGCGGGCGGCTGCTCTACTCCACCTGCACCTTCGCCCCGGAGGAGGACGAGGCCGTGATTGCCGCCCTGTTGGATGAATTCCCCGAATTCGAAGTCGAAGCGTTGCCGCTCTTCCCCGGCTTCGAGCAAGGACGCCCGGAGTGGACCGGCCGGGAAGATCGGGAAGCCTTGCGGGCGGCCGTGCGGTTGTTTCCGCATCGGCTGAGCGGCGAGGGGCATTTCGTCTGCCGATTGCGGCGGCGGGAGGAGGCCGCGCCGCGCGGGACGCGTCGGCCGCGCCGCTCGGAGCGCGCCGCGCTCGGGGAGCCGAACCGCCTCCAGTCCGACTTTTGGCGGGATTTCGCGCGGGACGCGCTGACGACCGATTTAACGGCGGACAGGCTGCGGGTCCGCGCCGAACGGCTGTATTTCGTCCCCGAAGAAATGCCCGATTTCGGAAACCTGCGCCTCGTCCACCCCGGCGTCTGGCTGGGGACGTTCAAAACCGGACGTTTCGAGCCGGCCCATCCGCTGGCGCTGTTTCTGCGCCCCGGCGGGGCGCGCCGGACCCTGAATCTGTCTCCTGATGACCCCGCGTTGGCCGCTTACCTGCGCGGCGAGCCCCTCTCCTCGGATGGCGAACCGGGCTGGACGCTGGTCACGGTGGACGGCTGGCCGCTCGGTTGGGGAAAACGGGTGCAGGGGGTGTTGAAGAACCATTTCCCGCGCGGCTGGATGCAGGCCTGACCTTTGGTCTCTTGCCTGGCGCGTTTATTTGGAGTAAAGTGAACGTACAGCCTAAAGGAGGTTGACATGCCGTTTACAGCCATCAAGGGGACGTTTCACATCGTCGGGTACTCGCCCGACGGCGATTCGATTCGCTTCAAGGCGTTCGACCCGGCCAACTGGAGCGCGCTGGACGGCAAGAAGGTGGCGCTCAACGCCAAGGGGCATGCCCAGTTGCGCATCGAGGCGATTGATACGCTGGAGACGCATTACAAGAACCAGCACCAGCCGCTGCAATGGGCCGACGCGGCCGCCCTGCGCCTGTTTTCTCTGCTGGGAATCAAAAATGTGGTCTGGAACGCGTCACATTCGAAAGTGATCTCCGCCGAGGACGGCGTGGAGGGCTTCATCGTCACGCGCACGACCGAGGAGAACGGGCGGCCGGTCTCGTATCTGTTCCCTTCTTCGGCCGGTTTGCAGGATGGCCAACTGATTTTCTTGGAGAAGCCGCTGGTGCGCAAGTCGGTCAACTTCCGCCTGCTGCGCGAGGGGCTGGCTTACCCGACCTTCTACGACGGCCTGTTCTACGATCTGCGCGAACTCTTTGCCTCCGAGACGAAGAAGGCGCGTGCCAAGAAGATAGGTGTCTGGTCGGGCGACATGTCCCACACGTTTATGCGCATCACCGGCCTGGCCGACATTACCGAGCGGCTGGTGTTGCTGCCCAAGTTGTTCCGGCGCATGGTGGCCTATTTCCAGCAGAATCCCGTCTTCGACCCGATTCGATTCCTGCAATTCGTGGACGCGCTCGACGAGCGGGTGCTCATCCTAAGCAAACTGCATTTCACGCATCTGGAGGACATCTTGGAAGTGAACGCCGGCGGCGAAATCCGCCTGGTGGAGGAACCGGAGGGGCTGGTCTTCCTGGCCTGACCCCGAATCTGTGCAGCAAAAGCCCCTGGGACGATTACGTTTTTCACTTCCTGGCCATCGCATAAGGCCATTGTGGAGAAAAATTTATCTGCAGATGGCGCAGAGAACAGCGATTTTTCGTTTGGTTTGCACCACTTCAGCGCCTGCTGTGGGCGCTGGGGAGGAAGAGGGAGGTAGTTACATTTCGAAATACAAAGCCCCTGAAAGTTCGCAACCTTCAGGGGCTTTCTCTTTGACCATCCGACGATGCGACTAAACGACGATGTTGACCAACTTCTTCTGGGCGAGGATGACCTTCTTCGGCGGTTTGCCTTCGGTGAATTTCTGCACCGCTTCGCTGGCCAAGGCGGCGGCCTGAATCTGTTCCTCGCTGGCATCTGCCGGGACGGTGATGCGGTCGCGCAGTTTGCCGTTGACCTGCACGGGGATGACGATTTCGTCTTCGCGGGCGGCTTCTTCATCCACGCTCGGCCAGGGCTGGGTGTGGACGGAGTAGGCGCGGCCGCTGCGCTCCCACAGTTCCTCGGCGATGTGCGGGCAGACCGGGGCAAGCATGCGCAGGTAGATGTCTACCGCCTCGTTCCATTCGGGCGTGCCGTAGGCGCCGGCCTCTTTGGCCTTGCTCATCTCGTTGAGCAGTTCCATCAGGCTGGAAACGATGGTGTTGAACTCGAATTGCTCGAAGTCGTGGGTCACGCGGCGCAGGGTCTGGTGGACGCGGCGGCGGAGGATCCGCTTGGTTTCGTCGGAGCAGGTGGCGGGTCCGGCCGGATCGGTGACCAGCGCCCAGACGCGGCGCAGCCAGCGGGCAGTCCCCTCGATGCCGGCGTAACTCCAGGGGGCGCCCATGTCCCAGCGGGCGAAGAACATCAGGTAGGCGCGCACCGTATCGGCGCCGTAACGTTCCACCAGCGCGTCCGGAGCGACGACGTTGCCGCGGCTCTTGGACATTTTCTCGCCGTCTTCGCCCAGCACCATGCCTTGGTTGCGCAGTTGCGTCATCGGCTCGCGGCCTTTGGCGATGCCCATGTCGCGCAGGGCCTTGTGGAAGAAGCGGGTGTAGATGAGGTGCATGGTGGCGTGTTCGATGCCGCCGGTGTAGGTATCTACGGGCATCCAGTAGTCGTATTCTTTGGGGTCGAAGGGGCCTTCGTGATACCAGGGGCTGAGGTAGCGCAGGTGATACCAGGAGGAGCACATGAAGGTGTCCATGGTATCGGTCTCGCGCACGGCCGGGCCGCCGCAGACGGGGCAGGCGGCGTCTTTCCAGGTGGGGTGCAGTTTGAGCGGCGATTCGCCGGTCGGGCGCCATTCGACGTCCTCGGGCAGGAGGACGGGCAGTTGGTCATCCGGGACGGGGTTCCAGCCGCATGTTTCGCAGTGGATCATGGGGATGGGCGCGCCCCAGTAACGCTGGCGGGAGATGAGCCAGTCGCGCAGTTTGTAGGAGACGGCTTTCTTGCCCTGGCCGCGCGCTTCCAGCCAGGCGATGACTTTCTGCATGCCGGGGTCGGCGTGACCTTTGCCGCTGACGTAGGTGCCGTCCATCGGGCCGCTGTTGATCATGCGGCCGGGGCCGATGTAGGCGGCTTCCATCGTCTCGCCATCGAGGAGCGGTTCGCCCTCCGGCTGGATGACGGGGATAACCTTCAGGCCGTATTTGCGGGCAAAGGCGAAGTCGCGCTCATCGTGGGCCGGGACGGCCATGATGGCGCCCCTGCCGTAGGTCATCAGGACGTAGTCGGCGATCCAGACCGGGATTTTCTCGCCGTTGACGGGGTTGACGGCGTAGCCGCCGGTGAAGACGCCGGTTTTTTCCTTGTCGGCGGCTTCGCGGTCAATGTCCGATTGGCGGGCGGCCTGCAGTTGGTAGGCTTCGACGGCGGGGCGCTGTTCGGGGGTGGTGAGGCTGTCCACCAGCGGGTGTTCAGGGGCGAGCACCATGAAGGTCGCGCCCCAGAGCGTGTCGGGACGGGTGGTAAAGACAGTGATCAGTGAGGAGTTATCAGTAATCAGTGAGGAGTTATCAGTGATCGGTTCTGACGACTGATTACCGATGACTGCAAAATGAACTTCCGCGCCTTCGGAGCGGCCAATCCAGTTGGTCTGCAGGACACGGACGCGTTCGGGCCAGTCCATGCCCTCGTAGTTGAGCAGGTCTTCGGCGTAGGCGGTGGTTTTGAAGAACCACTGTTCGAGGTCTTTTTTGACGACCGGCGTGCCGCAGCGCTCGCAGTGGCGGTCTTCGCCCCAGACCTGTTCGCGCGCCAGGGTGGTGTTGCACTTGGGGCAGAAGTCCACCGGCGCCATTTTGCGGTAGGCCAGGCCGTGCTTGTAGAGTTGGATGAAGAACCACTGCGTCCACTTGTAGTATTCGGGGTCGGAGGAGATGGCTTCGCGCCGCCAATCCCACATGGCGCCCATCGAGCGGAGTTGCTTGCGCATGCGCTCGATGTTCTGGTAGGTGCGAATCTTGGGATGGATGCCGTCTTTGATGGCGGCGTTCTCGGCGGGCAGGCCGAAGGCGTCGAAGCCGATGGGGAAGAGGACGTTGTAGCCCTTCATGCGCATAAAGCGGGCGCGGGCGTCGGAGGGCGTCATGGCGTACCAGTGACCGATGTGCAGGTCGCCGGAGGGATAGGGCAGCATGGTCAGGGCGTAGTGCTTGGGGCGGTTGGGGTCAATGTCGGCGTGGTAGAGGCCGTCGGCTTCCCATTTCTGCTGCCATTTGGGTTCGATTTGTTGTGGGTTGTAGTCGCTCATTCTTTTTCCTTACTGCGGTGATTTTTTAACACGAAGGACTCGAAGGGAACACAAGGGTTCACAAGGGTTTCTGTTTTGGGTTCAACACGAAGGGCTCGAAGGGAACACAAGGGTTCACAAAGGTTTCTGTTTGGGGTTCAACACGAAGGGCTCGAAGGGCACACGAAGATTCGCAAGAAAAGAAGAAATAAATTGTGTCCTGCGTGTTCACTTTGTGCCCTTGGTGTTTCCCAAACTTTTTCCTCTCTGAGCCGTTTGTGTTTAGAGCATCACGGCCCGAAAAAACAAGAATCCCTTCATCCACTCTGGGACGAAGGGACGAGCCTCCGCGGTACCACCCGGATTACGTTTTCACGTTGGAACGTTCAAACGTCTCTCAATGGCTGTAACGGGCTTGCCCGGCGCCGACTACTGGGGTTCACCGGCGCAGTTTCCCTTACGGGTGACAGGCGAGTTCGGTCTCCTGCGCTCCCGCGGGCGCGGCAAAGGGCTTCCACCTCGCTCTCCCTTCTCGCTGACGGGATGACCTACTACTCCTGTCCTGACTTTTGAAATATTAAACTTTATTCGTGATCACCGCCAAAACGCGGAGAACGCCAAGAATCTTTCTGAGTCCGCCGAGAAAAGCCCTTGGCGCCTTGGCATCTTGGCGGTGAAGATGATCACAAAAATAAAGTATACCACAAGCGGCCAGGCGCGGCGCGTGCCGTCTCTGACCGCTTCAGGTGGACCCAGCGAGATTCGAACTCGCGACCTTCTCAATGCCATTGAGACGCGCTCCCAACTGCGCTATGGGCCCATGATTCAGTTTTCAGTGTTCAGTAATCAGTGTTCGGTGGCCGGTTTGGCGAGTCTGTTCAGTGTTCGCTCATGGTTCACTGATGACTGCTCTCTGAACACTGAACAGTGGACCTGAGGGGGTTCGAACCCCTGACCTCCTCAGTGCGATTGAGGCGCGCTCCCAACTGCGCTACAGGCCCGTGACGAGCGACGGCTATTCTACCTGACAGGCAGGGGAATGTCAAGCAACGCGCAAGGCGAATAGGGCAATCGCATTTGGAAAGATGTGAGAGAATCGCTGCACAGAAGAAAGGAGAGCAGCGATGGAGACACCCCGCCTGGTCAAAATAGAAGCACATTTTGGCAAGATGCGCGATCCCCGGACTGGGAACGCCAAACGGCACAAGTTACTGGACATTTTGGT